>NZ_JBIVGP010000008.1:0-380601 GCF_044748725.1 Pseudomonas sp. NPDC089752 | reverse complement strand
CGTGCTCGTGGCACCTGCGGCACTCAGCTTGTCATTCACCGCTCTCACTCCAGATTCTAATCCCCCTTCAAGACACAAGCGGCTTCAGCCGCGAAGAGGGCGGTGCAGATGATGCAGGATCAGGATCTTGGTTCGCGCGTGCCCAGCACATCGCGGGGGGCACGCGCTTTAATGTTGTCGACACTGGCGCCGTTACCCAATCACCGGAGGGGGTGGAGAAGGTTGCCTGGTCGCAGCACATTGGGAAATATCACGTCCGCGCAAACGTTGTTCCACCCCACGGAACCACATTCGTTTGTACTCCCACCCCACTCGCGCTTATCTGTCGTCAAGCACGACCTGCCTTCCCCGTCGTGATCTCAAAGCGAACAACAAAAACGGGACCCACCCGCGCGAGGAGATTCCCCATGCAGCAACACCAGCACATCCTGGCCTGGCTCAACGACGTGGCCAGCGACCTGCACGCCATCCGCCACGACATCCACGCCCACCCCGAACTCGGCTTCGAAGAAAGCCGCACCTCAGCCCTGGTCGCCACGCTGCTGCAAAAGTGGGGCTACGAGGTGCACACCGGCATCGGCAAGACCGGCGTGGTCGGCGTGCTGCGCAACGGCAGCAGCCCGCGCAAGCTGGGCCTGCGCGCCGACATGGACGCGCTGCCGATCCACGAGGCCACCGGCGCTGCCTACAGCAGCCGCCACCAGGGTTGCATGCACGCCTGCGGCCATGACGGTCACACCACCATGCTGCTGGGCGCGGCGCGCTACCTGGCAGCGACCCGGCAGTTCGATGGCACGCTGACGCTGATCTTCCAGCCGGCCGAGGAGGGCCAGGGCGGGGCGGAGGCGATGCTGGCTGATGGGTTGCTGGAGCGCTTCCCCTGCGATGCGCTGTTCGGCATGCACAACATGCCGGGGCTGCCGGCGGGGCATCTGGGCTTTCGTGAGGGGCCGATGATGGCTTCGCAGGACTTGCTGACGGTGACCCTCGACGGGGTTGGCGGGCATGGGTCGATGCCGCACCTGACCGTCGACCCGCTGGTGGCGGCGGCCAGTGTGGTGATGGCGCTGCAAACGGTAGTGGCGCGCAATATCGATGCGCAGGAGGCGGCGGTAGTGACGGTCGGTGCGCTGCAGGCGGGCGAGGCGGCCAATGTGATCCCGCAGCAGGCGCTGTTGCGCCTGAGTTTGCGGGCGCTCAACGCTGAGGTGCGGGCGCAGACGCTGGAGCGGGTGCGGGCGATCATCACCGCCCAAGCCGAGAGCTTTGGCTGCTCCGCCAGCATCGAGCATCGCCCGGCGTACCCGGTGCTGGTCAACCACGCTGCAGAAAACGCCTTCGCCCATCAGGTCGGGGTCGAGCTGCTCGGCGCTGACGCGGTGGATGGCAACACCCGCAAGCTGATGGGCAGCGAGGACTTCGCCTGGATGCTGCAGCGCTGCCCGGGCGCTTATCTGTTCATCGGCAACGGCGTGCAGCGGCCGATGGTGCACAACCCGGCCTACGATTTCAACGACGACATCCTGCTGACCGGCGCCGCCTACTGGGGCGCGCTGACGGAGAGCTGGCTCAAGCCCGCCTGAAAAGCTGCACGCTTCCCCAACTGCCGCACTTGAACCGTTTCTGGCCAACAGATTGATGGAGTGCCCTGCATGCAGACTTCAAACACAGGCGCGTCGCGTACCCGGCAAGTGGTCGCGGCGGTCATCGGCAATGCCCTGGAGTGGTATGACTTTATCGTGTACGGCTTTCTGGCGAGCATCATCGCCCGTCAGTTCTTTCCTTCCGACGACGAGTACGCCTCGCTGCTGATGGCCCTGGCCACCTTCGGCGTGGGCTTTTTCATGCGCCCGGTGGGTGGCGTGCTGTTGGGTATCTACTCGGACCGCAAGGGCCGCAAGGCGGCCATGCAGCTGATCATCCGGTTGATGACGGTGTCGATCGCGATGATCGCCTTTGCGCCCAACTACCTGGCCATCGGCATGGGCGCGCCGCTGCTGATCGTGGTTGCGCGGATGCTGCAAGGCTTCGCCACGGGGGGCGAGTATGCCAGCGCTACGGCGTTTCTGGTGGAAAGCGCGCCGGCCCATCGCAAGGGGCTGTATGGTTCGTGGCAGTTGGTGGGGCAGTGCCTGGCGGTGTTCTCCGGGGCGGCGATGGTGGCGTTGGTGACGCACCTGTGCACGCCTGAGGCGCTGGACAGCTGGGGCTGGCGGATTCCGTTCGTGATCGGCTTGCTGATCGGCCCAGTGGGGCTGTGGATTCGCAAGCACATGGAAGAACCCGAGGAGTTTCTCGAAGCCCGCAAGCAGGCCAAAGGCCAGGCGCCGAGTTTGTGGCAGGTGCTGCGTGAGCATCGGCGCAGCCTGCTGGTGTCGATGGGGCTGGCCTGTGGGGCGACGGTGTCGTTCTACGTGGTGCTGGTGAACATGCCGACCTTTGCTCACAAGAGCCTGGGCCTGCCGCTGGACCAGGTGTTGTTGGTGCAGATGCTGGCGGTGGGGCTGATGACCGTGGTCATCCCGTTGGCCGGCGCGTTGTCGGATCGACTGGGCCGCAGGCCAGTGCTGATGGCCTTCACCCTGGCGTTCTTCGTGATGGTCTACCCGCTGTACGTGTGGGTGGCCGAGGCGCCGTCGATCGAGCGCCTGCTGGTGATGCAACTGCTGCTGTGCACCGCCATCGGCGGCTTCTTCGGCCCGGCGCCGACGGCCCTGGCCGAACAGTTCCCGATCGAGGTGCGTTCTACCGGGGTGTCGGTGGCCTACAACGTGGCGGTGATGGTGTTCGGTGGCTTCGCGCCGCTGATCGTCACCTGGCTGAGCAAGGTGCTCGACACACCGGTGGCGCCGTCGTTCTACGTGCTGTTCGCCTGCCTGCTGACGCTGCTGGGCACCTACTGCCTGAAAGAGGCGCCGCGTGCCGGCAAGCCTGTCGCCTTCAACCTTGGAGTGAAACCGTGAACCTGTCCGCCATCGACCCGATCGTCGCCCTGGATGCCGAGGCGCTGTCCGAGGCGATCCATGCCCGCCAGTTGTCGTGCCTTGAAGTGATGAACGGCTACCTGGGCCATATCGAGCGCTTCAACCCCAAGGTCAATGCGCTGGTGTCGCTGCGTGACGGCGCAACGTTGCTGGCCGAGGCCGATGAGCGTGATCGTGAGTTGGCGCGTGGCCAATCGCGCGGCTGGATGCATGGCATGCCGCAAGCGATCAAGGACCTGGCGGCCACGGCGGGGCTGCGCACCACGCTGGGGTCGCCGCTGTTCGCCGAGCAGGTGCCAGCGCACGATGCGGTCAGCGTAGCGCGGGTGCGGGCGAGTGGGGCGATCATCGTCGGCAAGAGCAATGTGCCGGAGTTCGGCCTGGGGTCGCAGAGCTACAACCCCTTGTTCGGCACCACCACCAATGCCTATGACCACAGCCGTGTGGCGGGCGGTAGCAGTGGGGGCGCGGCAGCGGCGCTGGCCATGCGCCTGCTGCCGGTGGCCGATGGCAGCGACATGATGGGTTCGCTGCGTAACCCGGCAGCGTTCAACAACGTGTTCGGCCTGCGCCCTTCGCAAGGGCGGGTGCCTTATGGGCCGACGCCGGAACTGTTCATGCAGCAACTGGCCACCGAGGGGCCGATGGGGCGCACGGTGACAGACGTGGCGCGGCTGCTGTCGGTGCAGGCGGGGCGTGACTCTTGTTCGCCGCTATCGCTGAGTGATGGGCCGAGTGATTTCGCGGCAGGCTTGCAGCGCGATTTCAAGGGCGCGCGGGTCGGCTGGCTTGGCAACTTCGATGGCTACCTGCCGATGGATGACGGTGTCATGAGCCTGTGCGAGGCTGCGTTGGCGGACTTCGCCGAACTGGGCTGCGACGTCGAGGCCTGCCAGCCTGGCTTCGACATGGCGCGTCTGTGGCAATGCTGGCTCACCCACCGCCACTTCCTGGTGCATGGCAATCTCAGCGCAGCCTATGCCGACCCCGACAAGCGCGCACTGCTCAAACCGGAGGCGCAGTGGGAGGTAGAAGGGGGGCTGCAGCTGACGGCGGCGGATGTCTACCAAGCCTCGCTGGACCGCAGCGCTTGGTACCAGGCGTTGAACGCATTGTTCCAGCGTTACGATTTCCTGCTGCTGCCCTCTGCCCAAGTGTTCCCTTTCGACGCAGCCGAGCCGTGGCCGAAGGTGGTCGGCGGGCAGGTGATGGACACCTACCACCGCTGGATGGAGGTGGTGATCGGCCCGACCTTGGCCGGCCTGCCGAGCATGAGCGTGCCGGTGGGCTTCAACGCCGCCGGGTTGCCGATGGGCCTGCAGATCATAGGCCCGGCGCAGGCCGACCACGCGGTGCTGCAGCTGGCCTTTGCCCACGAACAGCTGACCCGTTGGGTCGAACGACGGCCGCCTGCGTGCCTGCAATCGCGCTGATAACCTTGGGCAGGCCCGTATCTTGCTGGGCATGATGACCATCCACGCACAGACAAGGAGGTCGAACTCATGGGTATCACGGCAGAGAGTGGCGGTGTGCGCTCGGTGGAGCGTGCGCTGGCCATCGTCGAGTTGCTCGGCGAGCATCAGGCCTTGGGGTTGGAAGAACTGCATTACTTGACGACGCTGCCCAAGGCCACCGTTTCGCGCATGCTCGCCACCTTGCAGGAGCAGGGCTGGGTCTACCGCGGCCTGAGCGACCGACGTTATCGCCTGTGCGCCCGTCGCCTGTTCGGCGACCGCCAGCAGCGCTTCAAGCGCCAGTTGGTGGAAAGCGCCGCGCCGTTGTTGCTGGAACTGAGCGAGCGTACCGGGTTGGTGGCGGACCTGTCGTGTTTCGACGGTGAGCGGCTGGAGGTGATGGAAAGTGCGATTCCGCAGGTGCTGCGCAAGCGCTACCCGAACAACTGCCAGATCGTCGGGCACCATGCCAGCCTGTTTCACTCGGCCATGGGCCGGGCGTGTTTGAAGGAGCTGGCTGCGGATGAAGTGCAGCGCCTGGCGGTTCATGAGCGGGTGGGTGATGAGGCGCTGCTGCGGGATATCGAAGCGGATGGGCTCAAAGGCTTTGGCCAGCGTACTGAGGGGTTCTGGGAGTATCCGGTGCGTTTGCCGTTCCTGATTCGGGCGATTGCACTGCCGGTGCGGGTAGAGGGGCGGCTGGCGGGGAGTATCGCGTTGCATTGGCCGCTGGACCAGGCGCCAGTGGAGCGGGTGTTGAGTTTGCATTTGAACAGTCTGGCGGCGACGGTGGGGGAAGTGCAGCAGGTGTCGGTAAATTAGGTTGTCTGTACCGGCCTCTTCGCGGGCAAGCCCGCTCCCACAGGTTCAACATCGACCTTCAGTACGAAGTAGAACCTGTGGGAGCGGGCTTGCCCGCGAAGAGGCCGGTGAAAACAGCACAGGATAGTTGCCCAAAAGCGGCAATTGCAGCTATGCCTACAATCTGACCCACCTTTAGAAGGTGTCCCCTGCAATGCTAGCCGTCGAACACCTGCACAAGTCGTTCGCCACCGCCCAAGGCCCGCTGCAGGTGCTGCGCGGTGTCGACCTGACCCTGGCCCGCGGCAGCAGCCTGGCCCTGATGGGCGAGTCCGGCAGCGGCAAGAGCACCTTGCTGCACCTGCTGGCCGGCCTCGACCGCGCCGACAGCGGCCGCATCCTGATCGACGGCGAACCTCTGGACAGCCGTGGCGAAGCGGCCCTGGCACGCTGGCGGCGCGAGGGCATTGGCCTGGTGTTCCAGCAGTACAACCTGATCAGCAGCCTAGATGTCGCCGCCAACCTGGCCTTCCAGGCGCGCCTGGCGGGCCGCCATGACCCCGTGTGGGTGAAGCATCTTGCCGCACGTTTAGGCTTGGCTGATCTGCTGCAGCGCTACCCGGAACAATTGTCCGGCGGCCAGCAACAGCGCGTCGCCATTGGCCGGGCGCTGGCAAGCCGGCCCATGCTGCTGCTCGCCGACGAGCCGACCGGCAGCCTCGACGAAGCCAGCAGCGACGAGGTCCTGGCGCTGTTGCTGCAACTGGTGGATGAGGCGGGCAGCAGCCTGTTGATGGTGACCCACAGCCAACGCCTGGCCGCACGCCTGCAACGCCGCTGTATTTTGCAGCTGGGCCGGGTTCAAGGGTGATGAACACTCTGCTGATCACCTTGCAGGCACTGGGCAGCCATTGGTGGCGCCACCGCCTGCAGTGCATCAGCATTTTCACCGGGTTGTGGCTGGCCACGGCCTTGTGGACCGGCGTGCAGGCACTCAATACCCAGGCGCGTAACGACTACGCGGCAGCCAGCGCCGTGCTCGCCGGGCCTGCGCGCGCGCAACTGGTGGCGCGGGCAGGGCAGCGTTTCGACCAGGATTTGTATGTGCAATTGCGCAGGCAAGGCTGGCAGGTCACGCCGGTGCTGGAAGGTCGTTTGCGTTTGGCGGGCGAGTCACCGACAGCGTTGCGGCTGATCGGTATTGAGCCGCTGAGCCTGTTGCCGGGCATGGCGGTCGCCGGTGCTGACGTGCAAAGCTTCGACCTGCAAGCATTCATCGGTACGCCAGGGCAGGCCTGGGTCGGTCCAGACACCCTGCGTCAGTTGGGCAAACAGCCCGGTGAGCAGATCACCACGGCGGATGGGCACGTGTTGCCGCCATTGACCCTGCAGGCGCAGTTGGCGCCAGGCGTGGTCATTGTCGATATCGGTCAGGCCCAGGCGTTGCTCAATGCGCCTGGGCAACTGTCGCGGCTGCTCAGTGACAGCGACCGCCCGCTGCCAGACGCCATTGCGGCAAGCCTGAAGCTGCAGCCGTCCTTTGAGGACGCCGACTTGCAACGCCTCACCGAAAGCTTCCACCTTAATCTCACCGCCCTTGGCCTGCTGGCCTTCGTGGTCGGGCTATTCATTGCCCATGCAGCCATTGGCCTGGCGCTGGAACAGCGGCGCGGGCTGATCCGTACCTTGCGCGCTTGCGGCGTGAGCTTGCAGGTGTTGACAGGGGCGCTTGCACTGGAACTGGGGCTGTTCGCCGTCCTGGGAGGCGTGGCTGGCGTGGCGGCGGGTTACCTGATGGCGGCGCTGATGTTGCCCGATTTTGCCTCCAGCTTGCGTGGGCTGTATGGGGCCCAAGTGGCCGGGCACTTGCACCTGCCGGCGCAGTGGTGGCTGCTGGGCATTGCCGTCAGCCTGCTTGGCGCGTTGTTGGCGGGGCTCGACAGCCTGCTGCGCGCGGCACGTTTGGCGTTGCTGGCGATCGCTCAACCCCAGGCCTGGCGGCTGGCGCAAGTGCCGTGGTTGCGGCGCCAGGCCGTGGCCGCTGTGGCGCTGCTCGCGGTGGCCATGGGGTGCGCTAACTTCGGCAATGGACTGGCCAGTGCATTCGCCATGCTCGCGGCATTGCTGTTGGCGGCGGCGCTGCTGTTGCCGGGATTGCTGGCAACGGCATTGCGCGGCCTGGCCCATTACAGCCGGCGCCCGCTGACGCAATGGTTCATTGCCGACAGCCGACAGCAGTTGCCTGCCCTGAGCCTGGCATTGATGGCGCTGCTGCTGGCGTTGGCCGCCAGCGTCGGCGTTGGCGGGATGACCGAAGGTTTTCGCCGCACGTTCATTGGCTGGCTGGATCAGCGTCTTTCGGCGGACCTGTACGTCACACCTCGCGACAGCACCCAGGCTCAGCAGATAGCGGGGCAGTTGCTGGCCGACCCAGCCGTCACCGCTGTGCTGCCCAGTTGGCGGGTCGACTGGCGTTTGCAGCAATGGCCGGTGCAGGTGCAGGGGGTGATCGATCATCCGTTCTACCGCGAGCATTGGCCGTTGCTCAGGCAGGCGCCGGGTGCCTGGCAAGCGCTGGCTGACGGCCACGGGGCGATGCTCAGCGAGCAACTGGCCCGTCGCCTGGAGTTGGGCGTAGGCGATAGGTTGATGTTGCCTGGCGAGCCACCGCAAACGATGGCAGTCGTTGGCCTGTATGCCGATTACGGCAACCCCAAAGGCCATGTGCTGGTCAACGCTGACTGGCTGCGTCGGCACGCGCCGGGCGCCAGTCTGTCCGGCCTGAGCCTGCTGGTACACTCAGGTGAAATCAGCGGACTCAAGGACGACGTGCAGCAACGTTTTGCCCTGGATGATAACCAGGTAGTCGAACAGGCCCGCTTGAAGGCCTGGTCGACCGACGTGTTCAGCCGCACGTTCGCCGTCACGGCGGCATTGAACAGCCTGACCTTGGGCGTGGCCGGGGTCGCATTGTTCATCAGCCAGCTGACGTTGGGCCAGCGCCGTTTGGGGCAACTGGCACCGTTATGGGCGCTGGGCGTGGCGCGCCGCAGGCTGGCCTGGCTGAGCCTGGGGCAGACCTTGATGATCAGCGGCTTTACCGTATTACTGGCGATTCCCATGGGCCTGTTGCTGGCCTGGTGCCTGGTGACGGTGGTGAACGTGCAGGCGTTTGGCTGGCGACTGCCGTGGCATGTGTTCCCGGGGCAATGGCTACAGCTCGCAGTGTTGGGCCTGCTCACCAGTTTGCTGGCCAGTGCCTGGCCGCTGTGGCAGCTGGCGCGCAGCCAGCCAAGCGCCTTGTTGAGGCAGTTCGCCGATGAAAACTGAAGCCTGGCTGCTGATGGCTTGCCTGTTGCTAGCCGGGTGTGACCCTCCCGTGCCTGCGCCCAAAAGTTTCGCAGGCCTTGGTGCCGATGCGGCTGCATTCAGGCAGGTGGTGCCGGGTGTGCCGCTGGAGTTTCCCCGCGACCATGGCGCGCATGACGGCTTTCGCATCGAGTGGTGGTACGTGACCGCCAACCTGCGCGATGCCCAGGGCCGCGATTGGGGCGTGCAGTGGACACTGTTCCGCTCGGCGCTGCGCCCTGGGCCTGAGACCACGGACTGGAACAGCCCCAACCTGTGGATGGGCCACGCGGCCTTGACCGGCCCGGGTGGCCATCAGGTCAGCGAGACCCTGGCACGTGGCGGTGTTGGCCAGGCGGGTGTCGAGGCGCAACCGTTTCGCGCCTGGATCAATGATTGGTCGTTGCAGGGCGACCCGGATGTCACCCATCTGAACATGCGCGCCAGTGGGCAAGGGTTTCGTTATGACCTGGCGCTGAAGACTGACCGCCCTCTGGTGCTGCACGGCGTGAACGGCTACAGCGAAAAATCCGGCAAGGGCCAGGCGTCTTACTACTACAGCCAGCCGTTCTACACGGTCAGTGGCGAGGTCGAACGGGATGGGCAGCGTATCGCCGTGACAGGCCGGGCGTGGCTCGACCGGGAGTGGAGCAGCCAGCCGTTGGCGGCTGGGCAGCTTGGCTGGGATTGGTTTTCGCTGCACCTGGACAGTGGGGCGAAATTGATGCTGTTTCAGGTCCGCGAAGCTGACGCTTTGTCGTACCGGGCGGGGACGTGGGTCGATCCACACGGCCAATCACAGGCGCTGCAGGGCGAGCAGATTGAGTTGACCCCGCTGGCTTGGACCACGCTGGACAATGGCAAACGACTGCCAACGCGCTGGCGTGTGCAGGTGCCGTTGGCGCAGGTGGATGTCGAAGTCGATGCGCTGGTGCCCAACGCCTGGATGGGCACGCGCTTTCCGTATTGGGAAGGGCCAGTGCGGGTAGGCGGTACTGGCCGGGGCTATCTGGAGATGACCGGGTACTGAATCGGCTATTTGAACCCGGTCACCGCATGGGGAACATACGGGGCTTCCAACCGCCCAATCTCATCGGCGCTGAGCTGCAATTCCAGCGCCGCAATCGCATCGTCCAGCTGTGCGGCCTTGGATGCCCCCACGATCGGCGCTGACACCCCGCGCTTGCCCAACACCCAGGCCAGCGCCACTTGCGCCATCGGGACACCACGCTCGGCGGCCAGTTGCTCGACCACGTCGATCACTCGGCCGTCTTCCACTTCGGTGCCAGCGTAGAACGACTGCCCGGAGATATCGGTGCGCGTGCGCTCGGTCTGCTGGCCGTGCGGGCGGGTCAGCCGGCCGCGGGCCATCGGGCTCCAGGGCATCAGGCCGACACCCTGGTCGAGGCACAGCGGGATCATCTCGCGCTCTTCTTCGCGATAGATCAGATTGAGGTAGTTCTGCATCGAGACGAAGCGGCTCCAGCCGTTGCTCGCGGCCACCTGCTGGGCCTTGGCGAATTGCCAGGCGTACATCGACGAGGCGCCGATGTAGCGCGCCTTGCCGGCTTTAACGACGTCGTGGAGGGCTTCCATCGTCTCTTCGATCGGGGTGTGGTAGTCCCAGCGATGAATCTGGTACAGGTCGACGTAGTCGGTGCCCAGGCGGGTCAGGCTGGCGTCGATGTTGGCCATGATCGCCTTGCGCGACAGGCCTTGTTCGTTGGGGCGGGTGCTGCCTTCCCACATGTTGGCGGGGAAAAACACCTTGGTGGCGATGACGGTTTCGTCGCGGCGGGTGAATTCCTTCAGCAGTTTGCCGAGGATGATTTCCGAGGTGCCGGCCGAGTAACTGTTGGCGGTGTCGAAGAAGTTGATGCCTTGCTCGACGGCGCGGCGGATGATCGGGCGGCTGTCGGCCTCGCCGAGGGTCCAGGGGTGGGTGCCGGCGTCCGGTTCGCCGAAGGTCATGCAACCCAGGCACAGTTTCGAGATGTCCAGGCCGGTATTGCCCAACTTGACGTACTGCATGCGCTTCTCCTCAGTAATGGTGGCTTGGGGTTGAAGTATGCACAAATCCTCGTGGGAGCGGCTTCAGCCGCGAAGCAGCGACGCTGTGGATGGCACCGGCTTGCCGGTGATCGCGGCTGAAGCCGCTCCTAGGCGAATCAATTAGATACTTTGATGAAACCGGTTTCAAAACATTTCCGAACCAGCTAGATTACGCGGCTTTCTCAGGGCCCCTCCCTGATCGAAACCCAGATGGCGCAACCCAAGGCCACCCAATGCTGATGAGGACTCGAATATGCCTGAGCATTCTCCCGACAACCCGCGCCGGGATTTCCTGCGCAAAACCCTGACCTTGATCCCGGTCGTCACCGTGGCCAGTACCGGCCTGGGCGCCAGCCAGTTGCTGGCCGAGCCGACCCGCGAGCCCAAGGTGCCAGCCACACCCCCTGCCGGCAATTACCAGCCCACATTCTTCACCAAAGAGGAGTGGGCATTCGTACAAGCGGCCGTGTCGCGCATCATCCCCGCCGACGAACTCGGCCCTGGGGCGCTGGAGGCCGGCGCCGCTGAATTCATCGACCGCCAGATGAATACTCCCTACGCGACCGGTGCCCAGTGGTACATGCAAGGCCCGTTCAAGGCCGACGCCGCACCGGAACTTGGCTACCAGTTGCAGCTCAGCCCGCAACAGATCTACCGCCTGGGCATTGCCGCTGCGGACGCTTGGTGCAAAAACGCCAGCGGTAAAACCTTTGCCGAGCAAGACAGCGCTACCCGAGACAAGGTTCTCGGCAAGATCGAAGCCGGTGAGATCGTTTTCGAGGAACTGCCGGCCAAGGTGTTCTTCAGTCTTCTGGTGCAGAACACTCGCGAAGGCTTCTTCTGCGACCCGATCCATGGCGGCAACAAAGGCATGGTCGGCTGGACGCAAATCGGCTTCCCCGGTGCCCGGGCAGATTTCATGGACTGGGTCGAGCGCAACGAGCCTTACCCGTTCCCGGCAGTTTCGATTCGCGGCGAGAGGGCGTAAGGCATGGCCAATGCAATGAAGAAGGTCGATGCGGTGATCGTCGGTTTCGGCTGGGCGGGCGCCATCATGGCCAAGGAACTCACAGAAGCTGGCTTGCAGGTGGTCGCGCTGGAGCGCGGGCCGATGCAGGACACTTACCCCGAAGGCAGTTACCCGCAGGTCATCGATGAGCTGACCTACAGCGTGCGCAAGAAGCTGTTCGTCGACGTTTCGAAAGAAACCGTCACCATTCGCCACAACGGCAATGACGTTGCGCTGCCCAACCGTCAGCTCGGTGCGTTCCTGCCTGGCAAGGGCGTCGGTGGCGCGGGGCTGCACTGGTCCGGTGTGCACTTTCGGGTAGACCCGATGGAACTGCGCATGCGCAGCCACTACGAGGAACGCTACGGCAAGCGCTTCATCCCCGAAGACATGACCATCCAGGACTTTGGCGTCAGCTACGAAGAGCTCGAACCGCACTTCGACTTCGCCGAGAAAGTCTTCGGCACTTCCGGCCAGGCCTGGACCGTCAACGGCCAGGTAGTCGGCGAAGGGAAGGGCGGCAACCCTTATGCGCCGGACCGCTCCAACCCGTTCCCGCTGGTGTCGCAGAAGAACGTGGTGTCGGCCAAGCTGTTTGAAAAGGCAACCGCGAGCCTGGGCTACAAACCCTACAACCTGCCTTCGGCCAACACCTCCGGGCCCTACACAAACCCCTACGGCGCGCAGATGGGGCCGTGCAACTTCTGCGGCTTCTGCAGTGGTTACGTGTGCTACATGTACTCCAAGGCCTCGCCCAACGTGAACATCCTGCCGGCGCTGCGCCAGGTGCCGAACTTCGAGCTGCGCGCCAACGCCCATGTGCTGCGGGTCAACCTCGACGACAGCAAGCGCAAGGCCACCGGGGTGACTTATATCGATGCCCAGGGGCGTGAAGTCGAGCAGCCCGCCGACATCGTCATCCTCGCTGCCTTCCAGTTCAACAACGTGCGCTTGATGCTGCTGTCCGGCATCGGCAAACCCTACGACCCGGTCAACAACGAAGGGGTGGTGGGGCGCAATTTCGCCTATCAGAACATGGGCACGGTGAAAGCCTTCTTCGACAAGGACACTTACACCAACAACTTCATCGGCGCCGGCGGCAACGGCGTGGCGATCGACGATTTCAACGCCGACAACTTCGACCATGGGCCGCACGGCTTCGTCGGCGGCTCGCCGATGTGGGTCAACCAGGCGGGTAGCCGGCCGATTGCCGGCGTCGCCAACCCGCCTGGCACTCCCGCCTGGGGCAGTGCCTGGAAGAAGGCTACCGCCGATTACTACACCCACCAGGTTTCGATGGACGCCCACGGCGCGCACCAGTCGTACCGCGGCAACTACCTCGACCTCGACCCGACCTACCGCGATGCCTACGGCCAGCCGCTGCTGCGCATGACCTTCGACTGGCAGGAAAACGACATCAAGATGAACCAGTTCATGGTCGACAAACTCAGCAAGATCGCCCAGGCGATGAACCCCAAGACCATCGCCGTGCTCGGGAAGAAGGTCAAGGAGCACTTCAACACCGCGAGCTACCAGACCACCCACCTCAACGGCGGCGCGATCATGGGCACCGACCCGAAAACCAGCGCGCTGAATCGCTACCTGCAGAGTTGGGACGTGCACAACGTGTTCGTCCCGGGCGCTTCGGCGTTCCCGCAGGGGCTGGGCTACAACCCGACCGGCCTGGTGGCGGCACTGACGTACTGGTCGGCCAAGGCCATCCGTGAGCAGTACCTGAAAAACCCTGGCCCGCTGGTCCAGGCTTGAGGAGCGATGAACATGAAGACTCTGTTGATCGCGTCCCTGATGTTTGGCGCAAGCGTTGCGGCGCAGGCTGATGAAGCGACCGATGCGTTGCTGAAGCAGGGCGAGTACCTGGCCCGTGCCGGTGACTGTGTGGCCTGCCATACCGCCAAGGGCGGCAAGCCGTTCGCTGGCGGGTTGCCAATGGAAACGCCCATCGGCACCGTCTATTCAACCAACATCACGCCCGACGCCACTGGCATCGGCCACTACAGCTTTGAAGACTTCGACCTGGCGGTGCGTAAAGGCATCGGCAAGGACGGCAGCACACTGTACCCCGCCATGCCGTACCCCTCCTATGCGCGGGTCAAGGACGACGACATGCGCGCCTTGTACGCCTACTTCATGCAAGGCGTGCAGCCGGTGGAGCAGCCGAACAAGGCCACGGACATCCCTTGGCCGCTGAGCATGCGCTGGCCGCTGGCGATCTGGCGTGGGCTGTTCGCGCCTGAAGTGAAAGCCTGGCAAGCGCCTGCCGAAACGGACCCTGTGGTGAATCGTGGCGCCTACCTGGTCGAAGGCCTTGGCCACTGCGGCGCATGCCATACCCCACGTGCGCTGACCATGCAGGAACAGGCGCTGAGCCCCGCCGATGGTCCACAGTTCCTGGCCGGCAGTGCGCCGCTGGAAGGCTGGATCGCCAAGAACCTGCGTGGCGACCACAAGGACGGCCTGGGCAGCTGGAGCGAGGAACAGCTGGTGCAATTCCTCAAGACCGGGCGCAGTGACCGCAGTGCCGTCTTCGGTGGCATGAGCGATGTGGTCGAGCACAGCATGCAGCACCTGAGTGACGCCGACCTGACGGCGATTGCTCGCTACCTGAAGACGCTGCCGCCCAGCAGCCCCGACGACCAGCCGCATGTCTACGACCCGCAGGTCGCTCAGGCGTTGTGGAAGGGCGACGACAGCAAGCCGGGCGCGGCGGTGTACATCGACAACTGCGCGGCCTGCCACCGTACTGATGGCCAGGGTTATACCCGGGTGTTCCCGGCCCTTGCCGGTAACCCGGTGGTGCAGACGGCCGATGCCACCTCTCTGATTCACGTGGTGCTGGCGGGCGGTACGGTGCCGGCGACGCATGCGGCGCCGTCGAACTTCACCATGCCGGCGTTCGGCTGGCGCTTGAGCGATCAGGAGGTGGCTGAGGTGGTGAATTTCATTCGCAGCAGTTGGGGGAATCAGGGCAGTGCTGTTTCGGCGAGTGATGTGAAAAACCTGCGCTGAGTGAGGGCAGATTACTCTGTGGGAGCGGGCTTGCCCCGCGAAGGCAGCACCGCGTTGTATGGCCAGGGCCTCGCCCTGGTTCGCGGGGCAAGCCCGCTCCCACAGGGGTGGGGTGGTGGCGGGTACGTGGTAAAATCCCGACGAACGGTAGGTGACGAAAAGCCTTGGTTTTGATGTATTGAAACCGGTTTCAGTCACCGTCACCGACAATAATCACAAGGGACCCGAAATGACCGACCTGCCTGCCCAACCCCGCGAGCGCGTGACCATCAGCGAGGTGGCGCGCATTGCTGGCGTGTCCAAGGCCACGGTGTCGCGCTATATCGGTGGCGACCGGCAGTTGCTCGCCGAAGCCACCGCCAAGCGCCTGGCAGAAGTCATCGAGCGCCTGGGCTACCGGCCCAACCAGATGGCTCGGGGGCTGAAACGCGGTCAGACGCGGCTGATCGGCATGCTGGTGGCGGACATCCTCAACCCTTATTCAGTCGCGGTGATGCACGGCGTGGAAACCGCCTGCCGCCAGCACGGCTACAGCCTGGTGGTGTGCAACACCAACCGCGACGATGAACAGGAGCGTCATCATCTGGTGGCGCTGCAGTCCTACAACGTCGAGGGCCTGATCGTGAACACCCTCGGCCGTCACCCAGGCGAACTGCTCAACCTGCAGCGCGACATGCCCATGGTGCTGGTCGACCGGCAACTGCCGGAACTCAACGTCGACCTGGTCGGCCTGGACAACGCCGGGGCCATCGAGCAGGCCCTGGACCACCTGCAGGCGCGCGGCTACCGCGACATCCTGGCGGTCACCGAGCCGCTGGATGGCACCAGTTCGCGGCTTGAGCGGGTACAGGCATTTACGGCATCGGTCAGCCGCCGTGCCGGCATGCGCCAGCAACTGCTGGAAATCGACACCAGCCTGCAGGCCCGGCTCGGCGCCTTCCTCGACGGCAATGGCCATGGCCCGCAAGCCATCTTCACTTTCAACGGCGTGGCCACACTGGCCGTCACCCGTGTGCTCCACGACAGCGGCTGCAAGCTGTTCCAGGACGTCGGCCTGATCGCCCTGGACGAACTGGACTGGTACCCGCTGGTTGGCAGCGGCATCACCGCATTGGCCCAGCCCACCGAACGCATCGGCGTCGCCGCTTTCGAGTGCCTGCTCGACCGCTTGCGCGGCGAGGGCGCGGCGCCACGGCGCATCGACTTCAAGGCTGACATGATCATCCGAGGTTCCACCCAACCACGTGAATAAAACCACGGGCGGCATGCTGCCCGTTAATGCATGCAAAAAATGAAACCGGTTTCATAAGGACAAGAACAATGCACGCGAACCCCGTTTCCATCAGCCTCTCCAGCTACGGTGCCAGCCTGGTCCGCCAGCAAGGCCAGGAGAGCTTTCTTGAATTGCTGGCCGCTGCTGGCGTGATGCGTGTCGAACTGCGTGAAGAGCTGTTCGACGAAGCCCCGGACGCTGCCGTGTTGGCTGCAGCAATCGAGGCATTGCGCCTGGAATGCCTGTATTCCACGCCGCTCGAACTGTGGACGCCCGACGGCCAGCTCGACCCGCGGCTGCCGGCCAAGCTGGCGTTGGCACGGGCGCTTGGTGCTGTGGCGCTGAAAGTGTCCCTGGGGCATTACCATCCCCAGCGCGACCTGACTACCTTGCAAGCGCTGCTGCACCCGGGCGACCCCGTATTGCTGGTGGAGAACGACCAGACCCCACAAGGCGGGCGGATAGAGCCGCTGCTGCAATTCTTCCAGCACAGCGATGCGTTGCGGTTGCCGCTGGGCATGACCTTCGATATCGGCAACTGGCAATGGCAGGGCGAGTCCGCGCTGCAAGCTGCGCAGCAGCTCGGTCGCTGGGTGCGCTACGTGCACTGCAAGGCTGTGCAGAGGGAAGCGGATGGCCGCCTGGTCGCCGTTGTGCCGCAGGCAGCCGACCTGGTGGCCTGGGAGACGTTGTTCGATGCGTTCACTCCGGGCCTGGTGCGCGCCGTGGAATATCCCCTGGCCGGTGACGACCTGCTGGCACTGACCCGCGCCCAGGTGCACAACCTGGCGCGTATTGGCCTGGGCGCGGAGGTGAACCATGCCTGAACATGACGTGCTGTGTTTTGGCGAAACCATGGCGATGTTCGTTGCCGAGCAGCTCGGCGACTTGGCCAGCGTCGGCGCATTCACCAAGCGCATTGCCGGCGCCGACAGCAATGTGGCCATCGGCCTGGCCCGGTTAGGTTTTCGCGTGTGCTGGCTGAGCCGGGTGGGCGACGACTCGCTGGGCCGCTTCGTGCTCGATAGCCTGCGCAAAGAAGGGCTCGACTGCAGCCGCGTCGAGGTGGACACACAGTTCCCTACAGGCTTCCAGCTCAAGGGCCGTTGCGACGACGGCAGTGACCCGGTGGTGGAGTATTTTCGTCGCAACACCGCTGCCAGCCACCTTTCGCCCGCGCAGCTCACCCCTGGGTTACTGCAGGCCCGGCACCTGCACGCCACGGGTATTCCACTGGCACTGTCGAGCGGTTGCAGGGCGCTGGCCCATGAACTGGTGGAACGCATGCGCGCCGAGGGCAGGAGCATTTCCTTCGACCCCAACCTGCGCCCGTCGCTGTGGCCGGACCAGGCCAGCATGGTGCGTGAAGTCAACGCCGTGGCGGTGAAGGCGCACTGGTTGCTGCCGGGCCTTGAAGAAGGGCGCCTGCTGACCGGCCTGGAAACGCCAGCCGACATCGCCGCGTTCTACCTCGACCAGGGTGTCGAGCAGGTGGTGATCAAGCTGGGCGGCGAGGGCGCCTATTACCGCAATGCCCAGTGCGAGGGGCGCGTTGCCCCGCTGCCGGTGGCCAAGGTGGTGGACACCGTCGGCGCGGGCGACGCCTTCGCCGTCGGCGTAGTCAGTGCATTGCTCGAAGGCCGCCCGCTGGCTGAGGCGGTGGCGCGTGGCAACTGGTGCGGCAGCCGCGCCGTGCAGTCGCGCGGCGATATGGAAGGGCTGCCGTTGCGCAGTGAACTGGAGGCCTACGCGTTAGCCAAGAGTGCCTGAAACTTTGATCGCCGGTACGCCGGCCCTGTTGCGACAAAAACAACAAGCTCAGGAGCAAGCATCATGCAATCGACCCGCCTCGCCCCACGCCGTTGGTGGTACATCATCCCAATCGTGTTCATCACTTACAGCCTGGCCTACCTGGACCGCGCCAACTATGGGTTCGCCGCAGCATCCGGCATGGCCGACGACCTCAAGATCACCCCGGTACTGTCGTCCCTGCTCGGCGCACTGTTCTTCCTCGGGTACTTCTTCTTCCAGGTGCCCGGCGCAATCTACGCCGAAAAACGCAGCGTGAAGAAACTGATCTTCGTCAGCCTGATCCTCTGGGGCGGCCTGGCGACCCTGACCGGGATGATCAGCAATGTCTACCTGCTGATCGGCATTCGCTTTCTGCTGGGGGTGGTCGAGGCGGCGGTGATGCCGGCCATGCTGGTGTACCTGTGCCATTGGTTCACCCGCGCCGAGCGCTCGCGCGCCAATACCTTCCTGATGCTCGGCAACCCGGTGACCATTCTGTGGATGTCGGTGGTGTCGGGCTATCTGATCAAGCACTTCGACTGGCGCTGGATGTTCATCATCGAAGGCTTGCCGGCGGTGCTCTGGGCGTTCATCTGGTGGCGCCTGGTAGCAGACCGCCCGGCCCAGGTCGACTGGCTGAGCGAGCAGGAAAAGGCCGCGCTGCAGCAGGCCCTGGCCGCTGAGCAGCAAGGCATCAAACCGGTAAAGAACTACCGCGAGGCGTTCCGCTCGCCGCAGGTGATCGTGCTGTCGCTGCAGTACTTCTGTTGGAGCATTGGCGTGTACGGCTTCGTGCTGTGGCTGCCGTCGATCCTCAAGCAGGCGGCCAACGTCGATATCGTCGAGGCCGGCTGGTTGGCTTCGGTGCCCTACATGGCTGCGGTGCTGGCGATGGTCGGGGTGTCGTGGGCTTCGGACCGCCTGCAGAAGCGCAAACGCTTCGTTTGGCCGCCACTGCTGATCGCCGCGTTGGCCTTCTATGGCTCCTATGCGCTGGGCACCGAGCACTTCTGGGTGTCCTACGCGCTGCTGGTGGTGGCTGGGGCCTGCATGTACGCACCCTACGGCCCGTTTTTCGCCATCGTGCCGGAGATCCTGCCCAGCAATGTCGCCGGCGGGGCGATGGCACTGATCAACAGCATGGGCGCGCTGGGCTCGTTCGGTGGCTCGTGGCTGGTCGGCTACCTCAATGGCGCAACCGGAGGCCCAGGCGCCTCGTACCTGTTCATGTCCGGAGCGCTGCTCACCGCAGTGGCGCTCACGGCTGTGCTGAAAACTTCACAGACCTCTGGCCAGGCCAAGCCCCGTGGCCAGCGCCTGGCAATGAGCCAATAGGAAACCGAGCATGAAAAAGCGAATCGTCCTTTACAAGCGCCTGCCCGATGCCTTGCTTGCGCGGTTGCAACAACAGGTCGAGGTGACCTGGGTGGACACCCGCGCCAGTGACGGCCTGGCGCGGCTGCGCGATGCCTTGCCTGGTGCGCATGGCCTGCTGGGCGCCAGCCTGCGGCTGGACAGCAGCCTGCTGGACCTGGCCCCTGAACTTGAGGTGGTCTCCAGCGTGTCTGTCGGGGTCGACAACTACGACATCGCCGACCTGACCCGCCGTGGTGTGATGCTCACCAACACCCCCGATGTGCTGACCGAAACCACCGCCGACACCGGCTTCGCCTTGATCCTCGCCAGCGCCCGACGCGTGGTGGAACTGGCCGGTTGGGTCCGGGATGGCCACTGGCAGGCCAACCTGGGGCCGGCGCATTTTGGCAGTGATGTGCATGGCAAGACATTGGGCATCGTTGGCATGGGGCGCATTGGCGAGGCCTTGGCGCGGCGTGGCGCGGCTGGCTTTGGCATGCGCGTGCTTTACCACAGCTCGCGGGCCAAGCCGGAAGTGGATGCCCGCTACGGCGCCCGCTGTTGCAGCCTTGACGCGCTGTTGAGTGAGGCGGATTTCGTCTGCTTGACGGTGCCGTTGAGAGCCAGCACTGAAGGTTTGATCGGCGCACGTGAACTCAAGCTGATGAAACCCGAGGCGATTCTGGTCAACATTGCCCGTGGGCGGGTGGTGGATGAGCAAGCGCTGATCGAGGCACTACGCGACAAGCGCATACGCGCTGCTGGGCTGGATGTGTTCGTGCAAGAGCCATTGCCCAGCGATTCGCCGCTGCTGCGACTCGACAACGTGGTGGCCACGCCGCATATCGGCTCGGCCACCCATGAGACCCGCGAAGCAATGGCGCGGTGCGCGGTGGAGAACCTGCTGAGCGCCCTGGCCGGCCAGCGGCCAGCGAACCTGGTCAATGAGGCTACCTGGCAACCAGACAACAGATGAATGCACCTGGCCGCGGACACAGTGGGAGCGGCTTCACCCGCGATCACCGGCGAAGCCGGTGCCATCCCCCCGTGTCGCTTGCCGCTCCAAAAGGCTAGTGGCCGCCTTTCATTCTGCGAGCTACCAAATAGATCCCCAGGCCAACCAGCGCAGTGGCAGCCCCAATGTAGCCGGTGCTGGTCCAGCCCATCCCGCCACTGATAGCCATGCCGCCCAGCCAAGGCCCAAGGGCATTGGCCAAGTTGAACGCGGCATGGTTCGACGCTGCCGCCAGGCTAGGCGCCTCGTGGGCGATGTCCATCAAGCGGATCTGCAGCGGCGCGGCCAGGGCGATCATGGTGCCGACCAGGCCTACACCCAGCAGGATCGTCCACAGTGAATGGGCCGCGAAGGTGAAGAACACCAGCACGGCGGTCGACCACAGCAATACGACGCCCACGGCACGGAACTGCAGGCGGTCGAACAGCTTGCCGCCGGCAATGTTGCCGATGATGCCGCCGGCACCGAATGCGGCCAGGCCAAACGGAATCCACTCAGGCGACACCTGGGTCACCTGCAGCATGGTCGGTGCCAGGTAGCTGAACACACAGAACATGCCGGCAAAGCCGATCGAAGCGATGGCCAGCGCCATCCACACCTGGGGCAGGGTGAAGGCTTGCAGCTCCTTGCGCGGGTCGCTGCGCACCTCATCGTGCGGCTGGGGCACATAGCGCCAGACCAGGGCGATGGTGCACAAGGCAATCGCCCCTACCAGGATGAAAGCCGAGCGCCAGCCGAAGAACTGGCCGAGGAATGTCGCCACCGGATTGCCCAGCAGCATGGCCAGGGTCAGGCCCATCATCACCCTGGCCACGGCGCCGGCACGTTGATTGGTCGGCACCATGCTCGACGCTACCACGGCGGCAATGCCGAAGTACGCACCGTGGGGCAGGCCGCTGATGAAGCGGAAGGCGACCATGCTGGCGAAAGACGGGGCGAACGCGGTGGCCAGGTTGCCGATGGCATACAGCGCCATCAACAGCAACAGCATGTGCTTGCGCAGCAACTTCGCCCCGAGAATCGCCAAAGCCGGCGCACCGACCACCACACCCAGCGCATAGGCGCTGATGGCATGGCCCACCTGGGGTTCGCTCAACTGCAGGTTGCTGGCGATGTCCGGCATCAGCCCCATGATTGCGAACTCGCCGGTGCCGATGGCAAAACTGCCCAAGGCCATCGCGGCTTCCATTCTGCCGATCTCGCCTTTGGAGCGGGTGAGCGGCGGTAATTCCTGAACAGACATCTGAATCCTTAACTGAAACGTGGGTTGCTTGTTACATTTTGCATTAATTGTGCGAACTCATAAAATGCCCGTATCAATCTGCCGGTTCCTGAGTACGCGTCATGGCCATCAACTTCGACCTCAACGATCTGCAAGCTTTCCGTGCGGTGGTCGACCAGGGCAGTTTCAGCAAGGCTGCAGAAGCTGTCCGCATCTCCCAGCCAGCCCTGAGCCGGCGCATCGAAAAGCTTGAAGATGCGTTGGGCGTGCGGCTGTTCGAGCGCACCACGCGCAAGGTCAGCCTGACCCAGGCTGGGCGAGGCTTCATGCCCAGCGTCGAGCGCTTGCTGGACGATCTGGATAACGCCTTGCTGGGCATCAGCGAAGTCGCCTCGACCCGGCTCGGACAGGTGACGGTCGCCTGCGTTCCTTCAGCGGCGTATTACTTCATGCCGCGGGTGATTGCCCATTACCACCAGCAATTCCCGCGCATCAAGGTCAAGGTTCTGGATTCCAGCGCCCACGATGTGCTCAGTGCCGTAGTCGAGGGCGAGGCGGATTTCGGCTTGAGCTTCATGGGTACCCTGGAGGCTGACGTGGAATTCGAGCCGTTGGTGCAGGAGAGTTATGTGGTGGCGTGTCGACGTGATCATCCGCTGGCAGGGCGCAGTAGCGTCAGTTGGGAGGAGTTCTACCGGCAAGACTACATCTCGCTGGGCAAGACATCGGGTAACCGCTTCCTGCTCGACCAGGCACTCAGTGGCATCGTGCCGCAGCGCCAGAGCATCTGTGAAACCCGTCACGTCACCACCATGATCGGCCTGGTCGAAGCGGGCCTGGGGGTGGCCGCCGTGCCGTTGATGGCGATGCCGGCGGCGGATCATCCGATTCTTACGCGGGTGCCGTTGACCGACCCCGAGGTGATGCGCAGTGTTGGCCTGATCAAGCGTCGGGGGCGTACGTTGACGCCGGCGGCGTTGGCGTTGGAGCGGTTGGTGGTGCAGATGAAGGTTGGGGGAGGCTAGGGGCTTGCCGTGGCATTTTTATCGATAGTGAGATCGAGCGCCGCCCGCGCGGCGCTTCGCGGGGCAAGCCCGCTCCCACAAGTCTACCTCCGGCCAGTTATGCCTGTTGCATCTTCACTATCTGCTTTGTTTGTCCGACGTGATATCGAGCCAAGCACCAAGGCGAACAGTGGAGATTTCACTGGAAAAATTGGCCAAAGGTAGACAGTGGGAGCGGGCTTGCCCCGCGAAGCGCCGCGCGGGCGGCGCTCGATCTCAGCAGCACCTCATCCTAAAGCGAGGAAACCCGCCATCACCGCCGGACCGAGTCCAACCCCGTGGCCCGCACATCCCCCTGAGCCCCCGGTGCCGCCAGGTACTCAAGCAATGCCTTCGCCTGACGCGGATGCTGGGCATCCACCGGAATGCCAGCTGCAAAGCGCGTCACCGACTGCACCGCCTCAGGTAGCTTGCCGACAAAACTCACGCCCGGTTCCGGCAGCAACTCGCTGACCTGCTGCAAGCCCAGCTGGTAGTCACCCTTGGCAATCACCGAAGCGACCGGGATTTTCGGCACCATCCTCGCCTTGGGCTTGAGCTGATCCTCGATACCCAGCCGCTTGAACAGCTGGTTCTCGACATACACACCGCTGGCACTGTCCGAATAGGCCACCGATTTGGCGGCCAGCAAGGTCTGCTTCAGTGCCGCCACCGAGCCGATATCCGGCTTCGGCGCGCCAGCGCGCACCACCAGGCCGATCCGCGAATCGGCCAGCTCCACCCGTGAAGCCGGGTCGACCTTGCCCTGTTTGATCAACTCATCGAGCGCGTAGCCCACCATGATCACCACATCGGCCTGCTCACCTCGGGCCAGGCGATTGGGGATGGCTTCGGGGGCCTTGCCCATCGAGGGGCCGAGCGTGGTGTCCAGGGTGTTGCCGCTGGCCGCGGCGAATTTCGGGCCGAGCAGCTGGTAGGCGGCGGTGAAGCCGCCTGAGGTCATCACTTTGATCTGTTCGGCTTGGGCGAGGGTAGCCAGGCCAGCACTGGCCAGCAGGGCAACGCTTTGCAGTAATTTGCGCATGATCATGCTCCCTCAGCCCATGGCCGGTTGCAGGCGGCCGCTGGCGCGACGGTAGAGGAACAGCGTCGCGCACAGTGCGCAGAGCGCCGCGAAGCTCATCCAGTACCCCGGTGCGGCCTTGTCGGCGGTGTACTGGATAAGGAAGGTCGAGATCGCCGGGGTGAATCCACCGAACACCGCGGTGGCCAGGCTGTAGGCCAGCGAGAAACCGGCGACGCGCACTTCGACCGGCATGATCTCGGTCAGCGCCGGGATCATCGCGCCGTTGTACAGGCCGTAGATGAACGACAGCCACAGCAGCACCAGCAGCATGTGCAGGAAGCTAGGCGCGTTGACCAGGTAGTCCAGCGCCGGGTAGGCCGTGGCCAAGGTCAGCAGCGTCATGGCGATCAGCACCGGGCGGCGGCCGATGCGATCGGACAGCGCGCCACCCAGCGGCAACCAGATGAAGTTCGACACGCCCACCAGCAAGGTCACCAGCAGCGCATCGGACGTGCTCAGGTGCAGCACGGTCTTGCCGAAGGTGGGCGCGTATACGGTGATCAGGTAGAACGCCGTGGTGGTCAGCGCGACCATCAGCATCCCGGCGACCACCGTGGTCCAGTGTTGCACCAGGGTCCGCAACACCTCTGCCATCGACGGGCGATGCTTACGCGCAGCGTATTCCTCGGACTCCGCCAGGTTGCGGCGCAACAGGAAGATGAACGGCACGATCAGGCAGCCGACGAAGAACGGGATGCGCCAGCCCCAATCGGCGATCATCGCCGGGGCCATCCACTGGTTCAGGGCAAAGCCCAACGCGGCGGCAACGATGATCGCCACCTGCTGGCTGGCAGACTGCCAACTGGTGAAGAAGCCTTTGTTGCCGGGCGTGGCGATTTCCGCCAGGTACACCGACACACCGCCCAGTTCCGCACCGGCCGAGAAGCCTTGCAGCAGGCGGCCGACCAGCACCAGCGCCGGGGCAAGCAGGCCAATGCTTTCATAGCCGGGTACCAGCACGATAAGGATCGTGCCGCTGGCCATGATCGACAACGTGACGATCAGCCCTTTGCGCCGGCCCACCTCGTCGATGTAGGCACCCAGCACCACCGCGCCCAGCGGGCGCATCAGGAAGCCCGCGCCGAACACGGCGAAGGTCATCATCAAGGACGCGAATTCACTGCTGGCAGGGAAGAACACCGCCGCGATCTGCGTGGCGTAGAAACCGAAGAGGAAGAAGTCGAACTGTTCGAGAAAGTTGCCCGACGTGACCCGGAAGATCGCGCCGGCACGGGAACCGCCGGAGGAAGTTGCTGCTGTCATTGCCTGTACTCCATACCGCTTTTATGACGTGCGCCGGCTGGAGACGGCGCACGGTTCTTATAGGCGGAGCATGGTGCGACAGGGGTATTGATATGAGAATTGCATTGTTCGCATGGATTGATGTGTGTAGCGGATCAATCTGCCATTTGCAGGTCAGGTAGCTTCACCCGGAAGGCACGTGTCAGCCCGAGCAGGCAGATGAAGCCGGCGCCCATCCAGCACAGGCCGATGGTGAACGACATGCTCGACAGGCTGCTCCACAGCCACAGCGTGCTGAGAAAGCCCAGCGCCGGGATGGCGCCATACAGCAGGTAGTTGCGGCTGCCGCTGAGCTTGTTGTCGACCAGGTAATGCTTGACCACCGCCAGGTTGACGGCCGAGAAGGCGAACAATGCGCCAAAGCTGATCATATTGGCGACGGTGTCGAGGGTGATGAACAGGGCGACCAGCGACAGGATGCTGACCAGCATGATCGCCGTCGCCGGTACCCGTTTCTTCGTCACCAGCTGCCCGAACACCCGGGGCAGGGCGCCGTCTCGGCCCATGGCGAACAGCACCCGCGATACGCTGGCCTGGGACACCATCGCCGAAGCGAAGCAACCGGCGACGTAGGTGGCGGTAAAGGCGGTGACCAGCAACTCGCCGCCGACCCGGCGCATGACATCCACCGAAGCGGAATCCGGGTCGGCGAACGTCGACCACTCCGGGAAGACCATCTGCGCGAAGTACGACACCAGCAGGAACAGCATCCCACCAATCACAGACACTGCCATGATCGCTTGGGGGATGCGCCGCTCGGGGTTCGTAGTTTCTTCGGCCATGGTAGACACCGCGTCAAAGCCCAGAAACGAGAGGCAGAGTACCGCGGCCCCAGTCATGATCAGCGGCACGCTGAAGCCTTCGTGGTGGAACGGCGCCAACAACGAGATCGGCGCAGCCTGATCGGACAGGTTGCGCACCGATAACGCGACGAAGACCACGATGAACACCAGTTGCGCGACCACCAGGATCCAGTTGACCCGCGTAATCGACTCGATGCCGATCAGGTTGAGAAAGGTGACCAGGGCGATGGAGCCCAACACCCACACCCAGGCGTGCACCGCCGGGAAGTATTCCGACATGTAGATACCGATCAGCAGGTAGCTGAGCAGCGGCAGGAAAATGTAGTCGAGCAGCAAGGTCCAGCCGGCGATGAAACCGAAGTGGCTGCCAAAGGCCTTGCGCGTGT
The DNA here is from genome assembly GCF_044748725.1 of Pseudomonas sp. NPDC089752. Lineage (NCBI taxonomy): Bacteria > Pseudomonadati > Pseudomonadota > Gammaproteobacteria > Pseudomonadales > Pseudomonadaceae > Pseudomonas > Pseudomonas sp. NPDC089752. The sequence goes on along the minus strand of NZ_JBIVGP010000008.1, from coordinate 354,648 downwards.
AGGTGTAGACGGAACCGGAGTAGGGGTGGGCCTGGACCATGCGGCCGTAGCTGTAGGCGGTGAGCAGCATGGCGGCGAGGGTCAGCAGGTAGGCGGTGGGCAGGTGCCCCTTGGTCATCTGGGTGACCAGCCCGTAGGTGGTGAATACCGCCAGCGGAACCATGTAGGCGAGGCCGAACAGCACCAGCGCGGTCATGCCCATGGATTTTCGGAAACGGCCGGAGCCAGTGGTTTGCGACGCAGGGTGGGGCGGATGGGCTGTAGTTGTTGTTGTATGCATTGCTGACTCCTGGTTTGGGATGCAGGACGCCGCACGATGCGAGCAGGCTCGATCGTGGGGGTGGCGTTCGATCAGGGGCAGAGCTGAGGTGGGACAGGGCCATGCTCCCACACTCGCGGGACGCCCGAAATCACCCTTTGGGGGGAGTCAACCATCAGCGAATCAGGGCCATGAGGCCAGCTCATACCCCCATGACTTTATGTGGTTGCAGCTGCGCGCTGCGGCGGTGTTAAAAAATCGCAAACACGGTTCCTCTAACAACAACGAGTGTTTGCACAGATGAAAGAACTCGACCTGTACATTGGCGAAGGCTTCGAAGGCCCAGGCGTCAACGCCGCCCACATCAATATCCTCATCGGCCCGCGCAATGGCCCGGCCGGCCAGGCCTTCGCCAACAGCCTGGCGTCGCCCAGCCAGGGCCATTGCCCGTTCATGGTGATCGCCCAGCCCAACATCCCGGTCAAACCCATGACCCTGTACGTGAACAAGGCCGCCATCGTTGGCGACCTGCACGGCAACGCCACCTGGGGCGCGTCGCAGGCGGGCATCGCCAAGGCGGTCACCGAGGCGCTGCTCGATGGCACGCTGCCGGCCGAGGCCGAAGATGAGTGGGCGATCGTCACCGCCAACTGGGTCAACCCGGCCTGCGATGACCTCGATGCGGTGTACCTGAACAACTACAACGCCTGCCGCACGGCGATTCGCGCCGCGCTCACCGGCAAGCCAGAGCGTGCCCAGCTGGCCGATGTGGTCGGGCAGATCAGCAACCCGTTCTACACCCCAAAAGCCTGAGGTCACCGCCATGCAATACATTCGTTTGGGCAACTCCGGCCTGGAAGTCTCGCGCCTGTGCCTGGGCACCATGAACATGGGTACCCCGGACTGGAAACCGTGGATCTTCGATGAGAAGCAGAGCGAGCCTATCGTGGCCCATGCCCTGGACAACGGGGTGAACTTCATCGACCTGGCCGACTTCTATTCGGCCGGTGTCGGCGAAGAGGTGGTCGGGCGCATCGTCAAGCGCCTGGCCCGCCGCGAAGACCTGGTGATCACCACCAAGGTCGGCTATGGCACCGGCGGCGGCATCAACGCCAGCGGCCACTCGCGCAAGCACATCATGGACAGCATCGACGCCTCGCTCAAACGCCTGGGGATGGACTATGTCGACCTGTACATGCTGCATTTCTTCGACGTGAACACCCCGGTCGAGGAAACCATGGGCGCGCTCAACGACATCGTCAAAGCGGGCAAGGCGCGTTACATCGGCGTGTCGACGATGCTCACCGGGCAGCTGGCGAAGATCCTCCTGTGCTGCGAGCGCAATGGCTGGGTCAAGCCGATCAACATGCAGCTGCAGCTCAACTGCGCCTATCGCGAAGAAGAGCGCGAGATGATCCCGTTCTGCCGTGACCAGGGCCTGGGCGTCTCGGTGTTCAGCCCGCTGGCCCGGGGTTTGTTGACCGGCGACGTGCAGTCGACGCGCAACCAGACCGACTTCTTCACCCAGCAGATGTACAGCGACGATGCCTCGTTCGAGATCGCCCATTCGGTACAGCGGGTGGCTCGGGCACGTGGCGTGTCCAACGCCCAGGTGGCCCAGGCGTGGGTACTCAACCACCCCGGTGTCGACTGCATGCTGGTGGGCGCCGACACCACGGCGCAGTTCGACAGTGCGCTGGCGGCCCTGGAAACCCGGCTGGATGCCGAAGAGCTGCATGAACTGGAGCGCAATTACACCCCGTGCGACCTGATCAACGACTATACCTCGGGTAAACGCATCCTGCGCAGCGCACGGCCCGGCATCGAGCGCTTCACGCTGAACGGGGTGGCGGCATGAGTGGGCTGCTGCGCAACGGCCACTTCATCGATGGCCAATGGTCGTGCGGCGGCCCGACCTATGCGGTGCTCGACCCGGCTACTGGCGAACTGATCACCCAGGTGCAGAAGGCCGGCGCTGAAGAAACCGAGCTGGCCATCGCCGCTGCAGATCGCGCCTTGCCGGCCTGGCGAGCGCTGACGGCCAAGGAGCGCAGCCAGCGCCTGAAACGTTGGGGCGAGCTGATGCTGGCCAACCAGCGTGACCTGGCCACGCTGATGTGCCGTGAACAGGGCAAGCCCTTCGCCGAAGCCATGGGTGAGGTGGTGTATGCGGCGAGCTTCCTGGAGTGGTTCGCCGAAGAAGCCAAGCGTGCCTACGGCGATGTGATCCCCAGCCACAAGGCCGATGCGCGGATCGTGGTGATCAAGGAGGCGATTGGTGTGGTCGCGGCGATCACACCGTGGAACTTCCCGCTGGCCATGGTCACGCGCAAGGTCGGCCCGGCGCTGGCGGCCGGTTGCACGATGGTGCTCAAGCCCTCCGAAGAAACGCCGCTGTCTGCCTTCGCCCTGGCCGTGCTGGCCGAGCAGGCCGGGATTTCCGCTGGAGTGTTCAACATCGTCTCCGGCGATGCGGTGGCCATCGGCGGCGCGCTGCAGGCTTCCAGCGTGGTGCGCAAGCTGTCGTTCACCGGGTCCACCCGTACCGGCAAGCTGCTGATGCGCCAGGCTGCGGATACGTTGAAAAAGGTGTCGCTGGAACTGGGCGGCAACGCGCCATTCATTGTGTTCGATGACGCCGACCTGGACGCCGCCGTGAAAGGCGCCATGGCCTCGAAATTCCGCAACACCGGGCAAACTTGTGTGTGCGTAAACCGCTTCTTCATTCAGGACGGTGTTTACGACGCCTTCGTGGCCAAGTTGGCCGAGGCGGTCAAGGCGATGCGCGTAGGTGTGGCGCTTGAAGGCGAGACCGAGCAAGGCCCGCTGATCAATGCGGCAGCGCTTGCGAAGGTCGAAGCCCATGTCGGCGATGCACTGGAGAAGGGCGCGAAACTCGTGTGCGGCGGTCGTCGTCACGTATTGGGAGGCACCTTCTACGAGCCGACGGTATTGGCCGACGCCAGACGCGACATGCTGATCGCCAGCGACGAGACCTTTGGTCCGGTGGCCGCCTGCTTCCGCTTCAAGGACGAAGCCGAAGTGCTTCGCCAGGCCAACGACACGCCGTATGGCCTGTCGGCCTACTTCTACAGCCGCGACATCGGTCGTGTGTGGCGCATGGCCGAGGGTCTGGAGGCCGGCATGGTGGGCATCAACGAAGGGGTGATTTCCACCGAGCTCGCGCCATTTGGCGGCATCAAGGAGTCTGGCCTGGGCCGCGAGGGTTCGAAGTACGGCCTCGACGAATACCTGGAGATCAAATACCTGCTGATGGGCGGGCTCTGACACCAGGCAACGCCGCCAGCGCACGTGCTGGCGGCACATCAGCTTCATCTCTAGTTCAAGAACAATAAACGGAGACGAACATGTCTGTTAAACCCGTCAAGATCGACGACCTGCCGATTGGCCGGTTCCACCTGAAGATCGCCGGCCTGACCTTTGGCGCGCACTTCACCGACGGCTACATCCTTGGCCTGATCGGCATTGCTTTTACCCTGCTGAGCCCGCAAATGCAGCTCGATGCCTTCTGGCAGGGGTTGATTGGCGCTTCTGCGCTGATCGGCCTGTTTCTCGGCAGCCTGTTCTTTGGCTGGATCTCCGATCATCTTGGGCGGCAAAAGATCTTCCTGATCAGCTTCGTGCTGATCACCCTGGCGTCGGTCATGCAGTTCTATGTCGAAAGCGCCATGGCGCTGCTGTTCTGCAGGATCCTGATCGGCATCGGCCTGGGCGGCGACTTCAGCGTGGGCCACGCCATGCTCGCCGAATTCGCCCCGCGCAAGCACCGGGGTGTGCTGCTGGGCTCGTTCAGCGTGATCTGGACCTTCGGCTATGTGGCGGCCACCTTCGTCGGCACGGCGATGCTCAGCCTGGGCGATGACGCCTGGCGTTACATGCTGGCCTCGTCGGCGATCCCGGCCGGGTTGATCTTGCTGGCGCGCATCGGCACCCCGGAATCACCGCGCTGGCTGCTCAACCGTGGCCGCGTCGAAGAGGCGCGGGCCATCGTGCGCAAGCACCTGGGTGCGCATGTGGTGCTGGATGAAGAACCGGCCAACGAACACGGTTCGGGCTATGCGGCGTTGTTCAGCCGTGAGTACCGCAAGCGCACGGCGTTCAATTGCCTGTTCTTCGTCTGCATCGTGATGCCGTACTTCGCCATCTATACCTTCCTGCCGACGATCTTGGCGAAGATGGGCGTCGCCGAGGGCTTTGGTACCGAGCTGATGCTCAACCTGCTGCTGATCCTAGGTGCGGTGGCGGGTATCTGGTGCACGGTGAAGTTCTCGCGGCGCGGGTTCCTGATCGGCTCGTTCGTGGTGCTGGCGTTAGCGTTGCTGCTGTTGGCGGTTTTGCCGGGCAGTGCGGCGTGGTTGATGGTCCTGGTATTCGGGGTGTTCACCCTGGTGCTGTCGGCGGTGAGCAACCTGGTGGGGGTGTTCCCGGCCGAGAGCTTCCCGACCCCGGTGCGGGCCAGCGGGATCGGCCTGGCGACGGCGGTGAGCCGGCTGGGGTCGGCGGTGAGTACCTTCCTGTTGCCGGTGAGCGTGGCGGGGATTGGCTTGAGCCCGACCATGGGGATTCTGGCCGGGGTGTTGGCGTTTGGCGCGCTGATTTCCTGGGCCTGGGCGCCGGAGACCAAGGAGCTGACCTTGAGTCAGGCGTGTTCTGTCCCTAAGGAGGAGGGTGAAGTGGCTGTGGTTTCGGTGGCTTAGTCTAATGGCCTCTTCGCGAGGCAAGCCCGCTCCCACAGGGTCACCACACACATTGAGCAATGTGGTGAACTTGTGGGAGCGGGCTTGTCCCGCGAAGAGGCCGGCCTAGTCAGCGAGTTTTTGTGATTTTATCCAGCCATTCAGTAAACAACCGAACCTTGGACAACCCCTGCTTTTCACCCGCCACATCCAGCCAATACCCATACGGCCCGACCACCTCCAGCGGCGCAATCGGCAGCAAACTACCCTCGCGCAGCTCCCGCTCGATCATCTGCCGGTCGATTACCGCCAAGCCTCCACCGGCAACAGCGGTGTGTATCACCTGGTCCAGGGTGCTGAATTCCAGTCCGAGCCCGGCATCCACATCCTCCCGCCCCATGGCCGCCAGCCAGTTTTCCCATACCTGCAGCCGCTTGCCGTCATGCAGGATGTGCAGCAGCGGATGCCGATGCAGGTCGGGTGGCTCGCCGTTGCTGAACAGCTCGGCACTGGCCACGGCGACATGCCGCTCCATCACCAGCAATTCACTGTGCCAATGCTCGGCCGGCGTCAGGCCAAAACGAATCCGGCAGTCGACTTCCGCCAGGCTCTGATGGCTGCCCTGGTTGCTAACGCTCAGGCTGATGTCGGGATACTGCTGGCAGAAGCTGCGCAGGTGCGGCGATAGCCAACGCGTGGCCCAGGTTGGCGGGGCCAGCACCCGCAGGCGCTGGCGCAGGTTGGGCACTTTGACCGACTGCAAGGCGCGCTCGATCTGGTCGAAGGCACCCGCCAGCTGTGGCGATAGCGCCACGCCGAACTCGGTCAGGGTAAGGCCCTGGGGCGTGCGCACGAACAGGGCGACCCCCAGGTAATCTTCAAGCTGCTTGATCTGCCGGCTGACCGCGCCCTGGGTGACATTCAACCCGAGGGCGGCCTGGCTGAAACTGCGGTGCCGCGCGACTTCTTCGAAGACGCGCAGCATGGTGAGGGGAGGGAGTTGGCGCATGGGACACGCGCTTCAGAAGTAGTAACCGATGTTTACGTACAGCTGGTTTTCCCATTGATCGCTGCCGCCGGCACCCAGGCTCTGGGTATAGCTGCTGCCACCGATGTAGGGGTCGTTCTTGCCGAACAGCCATTCGGTGGCTATCCACAATTTGCTCAGCGAGAACGACGAGCCGAGGATCACCCGTTCGGAGGTGTCGAAGCCCGAGGCCGACTTGTCGAAGGCGCTGTAGTTGGCGTACAGCTTGATGCCAGCTCAGCTGGTTGAACAGGTACTTGCCGTCGACGTCGTAGCTCAGGTCGGCGACGTAGAAGTTGCCGCGGCTGGCGACGTTGAAGGTGCCGTCGTAGCCGCCGAAGGTCACCACTTCGTCGCTGCCCGCGTTGCGCGGCGACATTTGTTGGCGCGCCGCCATCAGTTGCACACCCCATGGGCCGTTCTTGCCCAGGTAGTGCGCGGCCACAGCATTGCGTCGGCCGTCGTCGCCGGTGTCGTTGTTCTTCAAAGTGGAGGTCATGGCCGACACCCCGGCTTCCGACTTCCAGCCTCCAAGCTCCAGCGCCTTGGCCACGCGCACCACGGCAGTGTTGCGCTCGCGGTTGTCGCTGCCATCTTCGACGTAGCTGTCGGCCGACGACACCACAGTGGAATAAGTCCGACCATTGCTGGTGCCCTTGCCTTGCCAGGCCGGGCGCAGGTAGTAACCGGCCTGCAGGTTCCAGTCGCCGCTCTGCTGGATGTACTTGGCGCCGATCTGCTCGACATCTTCCAGGCCGACCACGTTGCCGAGGGTCTCGAAGAAGGTGCTGCCGAAGTAGGGCTGCAGGCCGAACGGGATCTGGTTGAGGCCCACCTGCACCTGCTGCTCGGGGTTGAACTTGTATCCCACCCACGCCGTTTCGGCGAAGGCCACGTCGCCCACGTTGTTGGTGTATTTGTACGGGTAGGCGCGGCCATAGAAGCGGTACTTCGCGGCACCGATCCAGGTGTCGGAGCTGTACTTGGCGGTGAGGAACACGGTGTCGAAGTTGAACTTCTGGATGTCGCGGTCCGGGTCGTAGTCCCAGCGCGCACGCACGGCGCCACCGAGGTCTAGGTTATCGGTGACCTGAACGGCGAGGGCGGGCACGGAAATCAGCGAAAGGGTGGCCAGGCAGGCAGACTGCAGGCGCAGGGAAGCGGGCAAGGGCATGGGGCAGCTCTCGTTTATTGTTATGTGAGATGCGCGCAGTGTTGCCAGCGGGGGCGGGGGAGACAAACGATTAAATGGCGGGGCAAACCTTCGCTAAATGCACGTTACCGGTTTGGCAGTGTAGGCATTGTCCTACAAAACATGGGAAGCTAGGCACCTTGTCGAATGCCTTTCCGAGTGCGCTCCATGAAACGAAAAATGCCCGGCCTCAATGCCCTCAAAGCCTTCGAGGTGGCCGGCAGCACTGGCAGCTTCACCCGCGCCGCCGAGTTGCTCAACGTGACCCAGAGTGCGGTCAGCCGCCAGGTCCGTCAGCTGGAGGAGCAGTTGGGCGAAGACCTGCTGCAACGCCGTCACCATCACCTGGAGCTGACCAACGCCGGGCGCGTGCTGCTGCGCGCACTGCACCAGTCGTTCGACAAGATCGAGATGACCGTGCGCAGCATCCAGCAGAAGACCCACGCCAACCGCCTGCACCTCAATGCGCCGCCGACCTTCACCAACCGCTGGCTGATGCCGCGCCTGGGGCGCCTGCGCGAAGCCCATCCGGAACTTGAACTGAGCATCGGCACGCGCCTGCAGGACAGCCTGGCCGAAGCCGCGACGCTGGATTGTGCGATCCGATTCGGCAATGGCGAATGGGATGGGCTGGACAGCTCGCTGCTGTTCCAGGAGCGGCATGTCGCCGTGTGTGCGCCATCGTTGTATGGTCGCGAACAACAAGAGCAGGGCATCGACCTCAACCACATGACCCTGCTGCACGTGCTGGCGCGTGAAGACCAGCGCTACCTCACCTGGAAGCACTGGCTGGACGCCGCGCGCATCACCGGCGTGGATACCCAGGGCGGCTACGAATTCGACCTGCTCGACCTGGCCATTCGCGCTGCAGTCGATGGCCTGGGCATCACCATCGCCGACTGGCACATGGTCGCCCCGGAGCTGGCTGGCGGGCAGCTGACCCAGGTGCTCAACGTGCACGTGGACGGCCACCAGTCCTACTGGCTGGTGACCCGGCCGGAGCAGCGCGACCTGCCGCAGCTGCAGGCGTTCAGCCAATGGCTGCAGGCAGAAATCTGGCTATCGCAGCGCCAGCTGGAGCCTTCTACCCCCGCTGTTTAAGCCTTGGGTTGCCTAACGTGCGTTTTTCGAATGTTTGCCCGCGCAATTAATCGTTTGTCCATCCGTGGCCGGATGACAACACTGCCGGGACATAACAACGTCAAAACGATGGGCAACCGCCATGCGATTCGAGCGAAATTTTGTTGACGGCTCCTTTGTCGAGCCTGCCACCACGGCCCTGATCGCCGTAAACGACCCCGCCACCGAAAACCTGGTCGGCCAGGTCTCGGCTGCCACGGCCGATGAAGCGATCGCCGCTGTCGAGGCCGCCGCCAAGGCGCAGAAAACCTGGGGCAAGCTCACCAGCATCGAGCGTGGCGAGCACCTGCGCGCCTTTGCCGATGCCCTTGAAGCGCGCGCCGAGCAGGTCGGCGAGGCGTTGGCATGCGAGTCTGGCAAAAGCCTCAGCGACGCCAGCAACGAAGCTCGCTACGCGGCGCAGATCACCCGCTACCACGCCGAATGGGCGCGGCGCATCGAAGGCGAGATCATCCCCAGCGACACCCCGGACGAAAAACTCTTCCTGCACCGCGAACCGATTGGTGTGGTGGCTTGCCTGATCCCGTTCAACTACCCGGTCTACACCCTGCTGCGCAAGGTCGCCCCGGCCCTGATCGCCGGCAACACCGTGGTGGTTCGGCCGAGCAACAACACCCCGCTGTCGGCCTTCGAGATTGCCCGCGCCGCGCAACAGGCTGGCCTGCCGGCGGGCGTGCTGAACATCCTGACCATGGACCACGCCACCGCCGCCAACCTGTGCACGCACCCCGCCGTCGGCCTGATCACCCTCACCGGCAGTGTCAATGCCGGGCGCATCGTGCTCGACTACTGCAAGGCCAACATCGCCAAGCCGTCGCTGGAGCTGGGCGGCAAGACCCCGGTGATCGTCGAGGCTGACGCCGACCTTGAGCAGGCCGCCAGCGCCATTGTCGGTTCCAAGACCACCCACTGCGGCCAGCTGTGCACGGCAGTCGAACGGGTGTACGCCCACGAAAGCGTGCACGACCGCCTGCTGGCACTGCTCAAGGCCAAGTTCGAAGCGGTGCGCTTCGGCAACCGCGCCGAAGAGCCGCAACTTATGGGGCCGCTGGTCAACGCCGCTGCACGGCGCAACATCCACGCCATGGTCGAGCGCGCCGTGGCCCAAGGCGCTGTGCTGGAAACCGGCGGCGTGGTGCCGCAAGGCCCGGGTCACTTCTACCCGCCAACCCTGCTCAGCCACTGCCGCCAGGACATGGAGATCGTCCAGGAAGAAACCTTCGGCCCGGTGCTGGCGCTGCTCAGCTACCGCGACATCGACCATGCCCTGGCGATGGCCAACGACCACCAGTTCGGCCTGTCCTCGGTGCTGTACAGCGAGAACTACCGCACCGCGATGAAAGTGGCGGGCGCCATCGAGGCGGGCGAGCTGTACGTCAACCGCACCCCGGCCGACCCGTACCAGGGCTTCCATGCCGGCTGGAAGCGCTCGGGCCTGGGCGGCGACGACGGCAAGCATGGGATGCTCGAGTTCACCCAGACCCGACTGGTGGTCATGAAGTACTGAGCGGCACGTAGCAAGCTGTACGCACGCGTGCAGCCGTTTCACCCCCAATAAAAACAATCAACAGGCAGGCCCGTATTGCGGGCTGCCCGAGGCCTCATCCATGTCCAAGCATGCTGCCAATGCTGCCGCTGTTCAGGGTTCTGCCGCCCTTGCCCAGGGCAACAGCGACAAGGGAAGTCGCTATTTCCAACTTCTGCTGCTGGTGCTTGCCGCTGGCGCGATCTACCCGATCCTCTACCTGCGCCAGGTCTACCAGACCACCATGCTGGAGGTGTTCCAGATCAACCACAGCGAGCTGGGCTACCTGTATTCCATGCTCGGCACGATCTTCCTGCTCAGCTACCTGCCCAGCGGCTGGCTGGCCGACCGCATTGCGCCACGCTTTCTGATCTTCTTCTCGCTGGTGGCCACCGGTGCCCTGGGGCTTTGGTATTCCACTGCGCCGGGCATGTCGTCGCTGCTGGTCATCTTCGGTTGCTGGGGCTTGACCACGGGCCTGACATTTTGGGCCTCGGTACTCAAGCGGGTGAAGATGATCGCCCGGCAGTCCGAACAGGGCCGCTTCTTCGGCATCCTCGACGGTGGCCGTGGCCTGGTCGAGGCGCTGCTGGCGACCGTGGCGCTGGCACTGTTCGCGCTGGCGACCGAGACACGTGGCGAATCGGCGGCCGAAGGTTTCCGGCATGTGGTCTATCTGTATTCCTTCACCTGTATCGCCATTGGTTTCGTGCTGGTGCTGCTGAAGGACCCCAAGTCCATGGAAGCGACCGAGGCGGTGGAGAAGGGCAGGTTCAACCTACTGGCCGACCTGGCGACCCTGGTGAAGATCCCCGAACTGTGGCTGGTAACCGCCATCGTGTTCTGCGGCTATCACATCTTCTGGGCCACCTACAGCTTCTCCGACTACCTGCAAGGCAGCGGCATGACCGCCGTGATGGCCGGCACCATCACCACGATCAAACTGTGGATGCGACCTATCGGCGGAATCGGTGGCGGTTGGCTGGGCGACAAGTTCAGCAATGTCTCGGTGTTGATCGTCGCCATGCTGCTCGCGTCGCTCGGGGTATTCGGCCTGATCCTGTTCCCGGCGCTGAACAGCCTGGGCCTGCTGATCGCCACGGTGATCTTCATCGGCCTGATGACCTACGCCATCCGGGGCCTGTACTGGGCGATCCTGGATACCTGCGACATCCCGCTGCGCATCACCGGCCTTGCCATCGGAATCGTCTCGGTGATCGGCTACCTGCCCGATGCCTTCATACCGCTGATCAACGGCTACCTCACCGAACATTTCCCCGGCGCCCTCGGCTACAAGCTGTATTTCGGCTACGTCGGCAGCGTGGGGCTGATTGGCACTCTGGCGGCAGTGGTACTGCGCGCCCGGGTAAACCGCAAAGCACTCCTTCAGAACACAGGTGCCTGAGATGAAAATCGTCGCCCTTGAAACCCATATCGTCGCCGTCCCGCCACCGCACATCGGCGGCATGTACTGGCTGTTCGTCAAGCTGCGCACTGCCTGCGGCATCGAAGGCGTCGGCGAGATCTACGCCGCGACCTTCGGCCCCAAGGCCATGCTGCCGATCATCGAGGACGTGTTCGAGCGCTACCTGCTCGACCAGGACCCGCACCACATCGAACGCTTCTTCCGCCAGGCCTATTCCAGCGGTTTCACCCAGCGCCCGGACCTGACCATGATGGGTGTGGTCAGCGGCCTGGAGATGGCCTGCTGGGACATCATCGGCAAGGCGGCGAACAAACCGGTGTACGAGCTGTTGGGCGGCAAGGTCCATGAGCGCCTGCGCTCCTACACCTACCTGTACCCGGTCAACAGCCAGGGTGAGTACGACTACGATGACCCGGACCTGGCCGCCGAATGCGCCGTGCAGAACATGAACAAGGGCTTTACCGCCGTGAAGTTCGACCCGGCCGGGCCTTACACCGCCTATTCCGGGCACCAGATCTCGCTGGAGGTGCTGGAGCGTTGTGAAACCTTCTGCCGCAAGATCCGCGAAGCGGTCGGCGACAAGTGCGACCTGCTGTTCGGCACCCATGGCCAGATGGTGCCGTCCTCGGCCATTCGCCTGGCCAAGCGCCTGGAAAAATACGACCCGCTGTGGTTCGAGGAGCCCATCCCGCCAGGGCAGGAAGACGCCATGGCCCAGGTCGCCGGCAAGACCAGCATCCCCATCGCCACGGGCGAGCGGCTGACCACCAAATACGAGTTCTTCAAGCTGCTGCAGGCCGGCGGCGCCTCGATTCTGCAGATGAACGTGGCGCGCTGCGGCGGCCTGCTGGAGGCGAAGAAGATCGCCAGCCTGGCCGAGGTGTACTACGCACAGATCGCTCCGCACCTGTACAACGGCCCGATCGGCGCGGCGGCCAGCTTCCAGCTGGCGGCCTGCACGCCGAACTTCCTGATCCAGGAAAGCATCGAGACCTGGGGCGGCTTCCACGCGCAAGTGCTGAACAAACCGCTGCGGTGGGAAGACGGCTACATCATCCCCTCCAGCGAGCCTGGCCTGGGCGTTGAGCTGAACATGGACGTGGTGCGCCAGCACACGCCGTATACCGGCCAGCGCCTGCACCTGCAGATGGCCCCGACGCCAGCCGACGTGCGCGACATCTCGCCGGCCAAAGGCTGACCCGATGCCGCCCGGCAACGGGCGGCGTTCAAACCGACTTACGCGGTATCCTGCATGACATACGATTACATCATCGCCGGCGCGGGTGCTGCCGGTTGCATCCTGGCCAACCGCCTGTCCGCTTCGGGCAAGCATTCCGTGTTGCTGCTGGAAGCAGGCGGCAAGGACGATTCGTTCTGGTTCAAGATCCCGGTCGGCTTCGCCAAGATGTACTACAACCCGACCTACAACTGGATGTACTACAGCCAGCCGCAGCAGCAGCTTGGCGGGCGCGCCTTGTATGCACCGCGCGGCAAGGTGCAGGGCGGCTCGGGGTCGATCAACGCGATGATCTATGTGCGCGGCCAGGCCCACGACTTCGATGACTGGGCGGCCAAGGGCAACCCGGGTTGGGGCTTCAAGGACGTGCTGCCGTACTTTCGCAAGCTGGAGAACCACCCGCTGGGCGACAGTGAGTACCACGGCGGCAGCGGCCCGATCAGCATCACCCCGATGAAGGGCCAGACGCACCCGATCTGCGACGTGTTCCTCAAGGGCTGCGAACAGCTGGGCTACCCGCAGAGCGACGACTTCAACGGGCCGAATTTCGAAGGGGCGGGCATCTATGATGTGAACACCCGCAATGGCCAGCGCTGCTCCAGCAGCTTTGCCCACTTGCACCCGGCGTTGCAGCGCCCGAACCTGACCGTTGAGCATCATGCGCTGGTTGATCGCGTGTTGTTCGAGGGACAGCGAGCCATCGGTGTGCTGGTCAGCCAGAAGGGCGTTTCGCGCTCCTTCACCGCGCGCAGGGAAGTGATCCTCTGTGCGGGCGCGGTGGACACACCGAAGATCCTGCAACTGTCCGGCGTTGGCGACCGGGCATTGCTCGACCGTCACGGCATTGCCCAGGTCAAGCAACTGCCGGCGGTAGGGCGTAATCTGCAGGATCACCTGTGCGTCAGCTACTACTACAAGGCCAATATCCCGACCCTGAACGACCAGCTCAGCTCGCTGTTCGGGCAATTGAAGCTCGGCTTGCAATATATGCTGACGCGCAAAGGCGCGCTGGCGATGAGCGTCAACCAGGCAGGTGGTTTTTTCCGGGGTGACGAGGGAGAGCAGAACCCGAACCTGCAGCTGTACTTCAACCCGCTGTCGTACCAGATCCCGAAGAACAACAAGGCCAGCCTCAAGCCGGAACCCTACTCAGGCTTCCTGCTGTGCTTCAACCCGTGCCGGCCGACCAGCCGTGGCCATGTCGAGATCGCCTCGGCCAATCCGCGCGATGCCGCGCTGATCGACCCGAACTACCTGACCACGCAAAAGGACATCGACGAGGTGATCCAGGGCAGCCAGCTGATGCGCAAGATCATGCAGGCGCCGGCGCTCAAGGGCATTACCGTGGAGGAAGTGCTGCCGGGGCCGGCAGTGCAGAGCGAAGAGCAGATGCTGGCGTATTTCCGCGAGAACTGCGGGTCCATCTACCACCTGTGCGGCTCGTGCGCGATGGGGCCGGACGAGCAGACCTCGGTGGTGGACACGCGGCTCAAGGTGCATGGGTTGGATGGGCTGCGCATCGTCGATGCGTCGATCTTCCCCAACGTTACCTCGGGCAATACCCATGCTGCGGTGTTGATGGTGGCGGAGAAGGGCGCCGATCTGATCTTGCAGGGCCAGTAGTTCTTATTAGCCTGCGCGATTTCTGTGGGAGCGGGCTTGCCCCGCGAACACGGGCGAAGCCCGTGCCATCCAGCGCAGTGTTTGTTTCGCGGGACAAGTCGGATCGCCGCACCGCCGCTCCCACAAGTCCCTGCTAAACCTCTGAGAAATAGGTTGCAGTGCGCACTACGCGATTAGCTTTTCCAGGTTGAGCAAGATCGAGGCAGCATCATAGGGCTTGCGCACCACGGGTATATGTTTCAAGTGCTCGGGAATGATGATGCTGTCGCCATAGCCGGTGGCGAACAGGAACGGGATGTCCAGCCGGGTGAGTTCTTCAGCCACGGCGATGGATGTGCCGGTACCGAGGTTGATGTCCAGCACTGCCACATCCGGTTTCCGCTCAAGCAGCAGCTTCATCGTTTCTCCCTCGGAGCTTACCGTCAGGACATCCTCCACCTGCGCATCGGCCAGGATCTGTTCAAGACCGACCGCAATCACCAGTTGGTCTTCGAGTATCAGCACACAAGCATCGACCAGGCGCGTGCAGTCCACCTGCGGCAGCGCTTGTGCCACCTGCGCTGCGTCGGCAACGGTGTCTTCCACCAAGGTCAGGTGCTTGGCGGGGATTCTGAGCAGGCCAAACAGGCCCTCGGGCCTGTATTCAAGCGTGCTGCTACCGCCGAGATCGAAGGGAATGCTGCGTTCGATCAGCACCGAACCGAAGCCGCTGCGTGTTGGCGGGCGCACCGTTGGCCCGCCGCTCTCGGACCAGGTGATTTCGCAAGCGCCACCCGCATCGACTACCCAGGTGACCGACAGCTTGCCACCGGCTCGCGACAGCGCGCCGTACTTGGCGGCGTTGGTGGCCAGTTCGTGCAGCACCAACGCCAGCACGGAAAAGGCGCGGGCATCGAGGAGCAGGTTGGGCCCCCACAGTTCGAGCGCATCGGCCGAGGTGCGATAAGGCGAGAGCTCGGCTTCCAGCAGCGCGGAAAAACGCCCGCCACCGTCACCGCGCACGACCTGGTCATGGGCCAGCGACAGCGCCTGGATCCGGCCCTTCAGGGTTGCCACGTAGCCGTTGAGGGTCTGGTTCTCCGACGTCGGGTGGGCGACCAAGGCACCGATCAGCGAGAGAATGTTCTTCACCCGGTGGTTGAGCTCTTCGTTGAGCATCCGTTGGCGCACATCCGATCGTGAACGCTCATCGGCCAACAGTTCGCTATTGTGCAGCGCCACTTCGACGATCGCGGCGCGGATGGCTTCACCGAACTGGCGGTCCTGTTCGTTCCAGGGCAGGCAATGCTGGTGCACGGTCTGCTTCCATACGGCGAAGCTCTTGCGTGGGGTCAGGCGCTCGCCCAGCGGGCCGCTTTCGTAGGTCTTGTTGGGGTCGCCGGCCCAGTCCAGGGTTTCGACTACCTCCCTGCGAAACAGCATGAGGTAGTCCCGCGGGTGCTGCGACATTGGGATGATCAGTGCGCCGGCAACATCGACGGCATAATCCTGGGCGGCCGGATGCGCCATCGACAGGCAGTTCGATGCCCATGAGCGGCCTTCGGCGACGCTCTCTGCGAAGCTCAGTAGGCCCGGTATCGCGGCTTTGGGCGGTGTCACCCCGTCGCTGGTCCATCGCCCCTGCAGCGCCATGCCGATGCCATCGCAGGGGATGAGCGCCTGGAAGTCGGCCATGTGCGCGCGCAGCAGCGCTTCGATGTCTGCAGTGCGATGCGCCTCGTGCAGCAGGGTGTCGAGCACCTGGCGGGCATGCGCGGCGGCTTCCAGGGTTTGCCGTGCACGCAGGGTCTGGATGTGCAGCGAGAAAAATTCGCCGAACATTTCCGCAGCAACCCGCTGGCCCATGGACAACGTACGCGGCGCGTAATGGTGGCAAGCAATCAGCCCCCACAGCGCGCCATCGACGATCACCGAAATCGACATCGAAGCGCCGACGCCCATGTTGCTCAGGTATTCACAGTGAATCGGCGAGACGCTGCGCAGGTGGGCGTAGGAAAGGTCCAGCGGTTCACCCGACAAGTCCAGCACCGGTTCGATGGGCACAGCCTTGAACTGGGCGTCGGAAATGATCCGTACCGGGTTGCGCAGGTACAACGCGCGCGCCTGCTGGGGAATATCGGACGCCGGGAAATACTGGCCCAGAAAGCTTTCCAGGCCGCTGCGCTTGGCTTCGGCAATGACTTTGCCGGCACCGTCGACGCCCAGTTGATAGATCATCACCCGGTCGTAGCCGAGCAGGGCGCGGACACGCCTGGCAGTGTCGGGGAAAAGTTTGTCGGAGCGGTCGATCTCGCGCAGCTGGCCGATCACTGTGCGCACCAACTCGATCGGCTCGGCGATGCTCGCGCCCGAAGGTTCGAACTCGAGGATGACTGTGCCTTTGAAGAGGTGTGCTGAGACATCGAAGGTCTGGCCCGAGATCAGCCTCACGCCGAACGACAGCGCCGGCCGCGACGCTTCCTTGACCCGGGCCAGCGAGTTGCGCAGGGTGTGCGCAGCTTCGCTGCCGATGATCGTGTCCAGCTTTTGCCCGTTGAGCTCGCCGGCCGCACCCAGCATGCCTGGGGCATTGGCTGAATGGCGCAACACCAGGCTCGCCGACGCGTTGCAGGCCAACAGGCAACCGTGCGGTTGAATGCTGCCGGGGATCTGGATCGGCTCGCGATCACAGTTGGTCAAGTCGACGCGGGGTTGCAAAGTCATGGGCACCTGCCGGTATCGCGAATACCGGCGGCCAGCGAGACTGCCGAATATTTTCAAGTAAACGAAGTGGTTACAGTCATATTCAAGCTCCGAGTCTAGCTGGCATGGTGCTATTCGTCACCCGGCACACGGAGGTGCCGGGCTCGGAGAAGGTCAAGGGGTCAGAAGCCTTCCAGAACAATCTTGCCGCGGGCCTTGCCACTTTCGATCAAGGCATGGGCGCGCTTCAGGTTGTTTGCGTTGATCACGCCGAAATGCTCGCCGACCGTGGTCTTGATCACGCCCTCGTCGACCAGTGCGGATAACCGCTCCAGCAGTTGATGCTGCTTGATCATGTCTTCGGTCTTGTACAGCGAACGGGTGAACATCAACTCCCAGTGCAGGGACAGCGATTTGCGCTTGAGCGGCATGACGTCCAGCTGCGCCGGATCATCGATCAGGGCCAGCTTGCCTTGTGGCCGCAGCACTTCCACCAGTTGCGCGAGGTACGTGTCGGTGTGCGTCAAGCTGATCACGTAGTCCACCGGGTCATGCTTCAGCTCCGCCAGTTGCAGCGGGAGCGAAAGCGAATGGTCGATCACGTGGTGGGCACCCAGTTCGCTGACCCATTGCTGTGTTTCAGGGCGCGAGGCGGTGCCGATCACCGTCAGCTGCGTGAGCTGCCGGGCCAATTGCACGAGGATCGAGCCCACGCCACCGCCAGCGCCAATGATCAGCAGGCGCTGGCCCTTGCCGCCGTTCTCCTCGACGCCCAGCCGGTCGAACAACAGCTCCCAGGCGGTAATGGACGTCAGCGGCAGGGCGGCGGCGCTGGCGTTGTCCAGGCTGCGCGGTTTGTGGCCGACGATGCGCTCGTCGACCAGGTGAAACTCGCAGTAGCTGCCGGGGCGGTCGATGGCGCCGGCATAAAACACCTCGTCGCCAGGCTGGAACAGCGACACTTCGCTGCCGACCTCGCGCACGACGCCCACCGCGTCCCAGCCCAGGACCTGCGGCTGGCCGGTAGTGCGACTGGCGCGAACCTTGGTATCGACCGGGTTCACCGCAATGGCCTTGACCTCGACCAGCAGGTCGCGGGGGCCAGGCGTGGGGTAAGGCAGGTCTGTCTCGAACAGGGACTGCGGATCCTGAATAGGCAAACCGGCTTGGGTATAGACAACGGCCTTCATTGGCATGACCTCGAAAAAGTGAAAGTGAGCCAGGGTATCCGTGTTGGTTTCGTACAAAAACCGGCGAGGCGAGGTAAGACTTTCACTGCTGCGATGAAAGTCCGGGAAATTACCTGCGCCTGCCGTTGTAAATGCGGTCAGGCGTTGTAGCGAGGCGCCAGGCGGTTGTTCGAAAGTTGGCCGAGCAGCGCTTGGCGGCTGGCCTCGAAGGTTTCGTAAGGCTTCAGGTCATGCATCGACGGGATGGAAATCAGTACATTCCTGTCGAAGTCCTGAAGAGCCCCTTCGACCAGGTCGGTCGCCGACATGACGATGTTCGGGTCGAGATTCTCGACAGGCAGGCCGCCGATTTCCCAGAAGTCGGTCGCCGTGGCGCCGGGCAATACCGCTTGAACCTTGATCCCATCGGCGGCCAGCTCCTTGTGCAGCGACTGGGTGAAGGCGGTGACATAGGCCTTGCTGGCGCCATACACGCCATTGAGCAGCTCCGGCGCCAGGCTGACGATGGAGGAGATGTTGATCAGCGCACCGTGCTTGCGCTCGGCAAAACCGGGTACGGCGGCGTAGCTAAGGCGGGTGAGGGCGGTGACGTTGAGGCTGATCATCTCGGCCATGCGCTCGACATCGCTTTCAAGCAGGCTGGTGTGGGTGCCGATGCCAGCGTTGTTGACCAGCAGGCTGATGCTGGCGTCTTCACGCAACTTACGTTCGACCCGCGCCAGGTCGGCGGCGTTGCCCAGATCTGCCGGGAACACTTCGACGCTTTGCTGGGTTTGCGCGGTGAGGCGGCTGGCAAGTGCATCGAGGCGCTCACGGTTGCGCGCTACCAGCACCAGGTCATAACCGCGGCGCGCCAGGCGCTCTGCGAAGATTGAGCCGATACCGGTGGATGCGCCGGTGATCAATGCAGTGCCTTTGTATTGCTGTGTCATGGCCGAGCTCCTTGGGTTGGGGTTGCAGCCATGATGCGGAACGTTGCGAATGACTTAAATGACGTATAGGGTATTGTTTCAGGACATCCAGAAACGGAACAACGCAATGCACCGCGTCGGCTATCTGCTCACCGAAGGCTTCCAGGTCATGTCACTGGCGACACAGACCGTGTTCGAGTTCGCCAATCTGGTGGCAGGCAGGGAGGTCTACAGGATTCAGAACTTCTCCATGAGCGGGGGGACTGTGCGCTCTTCACTGGGCATGCATGTCGATACCCTGCCGCTGGGGGCGCCTGGGTTGGCAGACACCTGGATGGTGACCGGCACGCTCACGCCGCAGAGCCCACCTGGCGATGAGGTACTGCACAGCGTGCGCGGATTCGTCGAAGCGGCGCGGCGCACGGCCGGCCTGTGCACCGGGTCGTTCGTGCTGGCCCAGTCCGGGGTGCTCGACGGGCGGCGCGCTACGACCCACTGGTACTACGCCGATGCGATGAAACGCACGCACCCCAAGGTCAAGGTCGAAGAGGACCGGATCTTCATCGTCGATGGCCCTGTGTGGACGTCAGCGGGGATGACCGCCGCCCTGGACATGGCGCTGGCGATGGTGGAGAAGGACTTGGGGGCCGCGCTTGCCCGTTCCATTGCGCACAAGATGGTGATGCACCAGCGCCGCTCCGGCGGGCAGTCGCAGCATTCGGAACTGCTGGCGCTCGCGCCCAAATCGGACCGTATCCAGAGCACGCTGGCTTACGCACGGCAGCACCTCAACCGCCCGTTGGGCGTGGAAGAGTTGGCAGAGGTGGCCCATCTGAGCCCTCGGCAATTCACCCGCGTGTTCACTGCAGAAACCGGTCAATCACCGGCCAAGGCCGTGGAAAGTCTGCGGCTGGAGGCTGCCCGTTTGATGATCGAGCAAAGCCGCCACAGCCTGGATACCGTGGCCACGGAAACGGGCTTCAGGGACCGGCGACATATGCGCGAGGTGTTCATGCGCGGGTATGGCGTGCCGCCGCAAGCGATACGCCGTGATGCTCGGCGGGTAGAGTGAAGTGCGGAATTTATCGATGGAGTACAAATGTGCTCCTGGCGTATTGGCTTACTAAGGCACCTCAAGGAATGTTCATTTCATTCGATGGGCCCAAGGGAACGGGTAAAACGACACTACTGGAGGCGGTGACCCAAGCCTTGCGGGCAAAAAGGCACAAGGTGATCCGACTGTGCGAGCGAAACAACGACCCAAGCCGCGCTGACACGATGGCCCTGGTCAACACATTCGTCAGGAACCCTAGCCAAACACTGGAGTTGGAAGTGTGTGAGCGGCTGGCCGATAGCCGCGCCTGGATTTCCCGGCATGTGCTGCCAAAGCAACCTGCGGACAGCATCATCCTGATCGATCGCTGGTATCCGTCTGATGCGGCGTTTCGCCGGCTCGTTCCGTTTGCCGAGGTACTGGCGTTGAACATCGAGCGAGACGTGCGGGTGCCAGACCTGCATGTGGGGGTTGTCACCGAGCCTGACATTTCATGGGCGAGGGCAGAGGCACGCTCGGCCGGGCTGCGCAGTACCGTGATGTTCAACCTCCAGGAGCAAGTTGCTTGTACCGAGGCGTTCGAGCGGGCGATCACCGACAACGGCTGGTTCCTGTGCCGCAATGAGCGAACGGTCGAAGAAGCGACGGTGCAGGTGGCTGCTGAGATCGAACGTGTGCTGGCGCTTTTACGCTAGAAAATCAGGCGGTTGTTGGCATTCTGCCTGTTCGTCCTCCTGGATATTGCTGTAGACAGCCAAGCCACACACAGCAACCAGGCCGAAGCTGGCAAGCACGATATCGCCCAGCAGCATGCCTGCGATCAATACCAGCACGCTGATGCGAAAAAGGGTTGTCATGACTGCCTCCGCTGCAGATAGGTATCGCGCCTGAACGCTCACCATAACGCGCTGATTGCAATCGCGCAGCCCGCATGTGTCGATGTGGCAGTGTTTGCCTGTGAAATGGCAGAACGGCCCGTGGCGGCAGCTATGCTGAACAGATGATCCCTGGGGACAATTCATCATGTGCAGGTCGATGCTGTTACTCGCAATCGCGCTGGCGGCGGGTTGTCAGGCGCCCATGCCAACCGCCAATCCACAGATGGCCTGGGTCGATTTCTCGATGCCATTCCCCAATGACCGAGTGCTGCTGGCCGAGCGGCTGGACCAGCAACGGCTGAAGGACGGGCGGTTCTTTCAAGTGAGCCCCGGCAGTCATGAGCTGATGGTGCGATTCGACTACGAAGTCGGTGGGGGCGGAGGCATGAGCATGATGGGTGGCACTACCGTACGCGAATGTTACCTGACCATCCCCTATGCGCATTTCAAGGCCGGAGAACGCTATGTGCTGGAGGCGCGGTCGATGGCGCTGACGCCGGAGGCGCGTTTGTTCGATGGCAACGGCACGGTCGTTGCCCAGGTCAGCGAGTTCTATTGCCTGATGTGAGGGGCCTCGGGTTATCCCTGGCTCGTCGCCAATGCAAGCTGCGGGAGGTATGAGATGAACAAGCTATCTATCGTGGGTGCCGGCATGGTCGGCGAGGCGGCGGCGCAGATGATCGCTCGGGATGAACTCTGCGGTGAGTTGAGTCTGATCGATGTCCAGGGTGACTTGGCCAAGGGCAAGGCGCTGGATGTCTGGCAGGCGGCAGTCGAGGCGGGATCTGATACCCGGGTTTACGGTGGATCAAACGCCGAGATGCTGAGGGATTCCGACCTGGTGGTGATTACCGCGGGCGTGCCACGCAAGCCAGGTCAATCGCGTCAGGATGTACTGAGCATCAATCTGCCCATTCTCGACGGCATCATGCAGGACATAAACACGTATGCGCCGTCAGCGACGGTCCTGGTGGTGTCGAACCCTGTCGACGTGCTGACTTATAGGGCCTGGAGCCTCAGTAAACTGGGGCGCGACAAGGTGTTCGGCCAGGCAGGAGTACTGGATACCGCGCGGATGAAGTGTTTCATCGCCGAGGAGACAGACTTTTCGGCGCGGGACATCACGGCGCTGGTCCTCGGAGGACATGGCGACAGCATGGTCCCGTTGATGCGCTATTGTGCGATCGGTTCGGTGCCGTTGTCGCACTTTTTGTCCGACCAGCAAATAGAGCGGATTGTGCAGCGCACACGCCAAGGTGGCGGCGAGATTCTGGCCTTGAAGAAGCTGGGCAGCGCCTGCGACGCGCCAGGTGTAGCCATTGCACAGATGGTGGACGCTATTGCCAACCGGCGAAACCGCATTTTGCCGGCGGTTGCGATTCTCGAGGGCGAGTATGGGCGCAAAGGGATTGCCATGGGCGTTCCCTGTGTGTTGGCCGGGCATGGGATCGAGCGGGTGATCGAGCTGACGTTGGATGCACAGGAGCAAGCGATGTTCGATCATTCTGCCGATCAGGTTGCGCGGGATATCGCGGAAATAGATGCGCTGTGAATCGGATGGCATGGGGGTGGGGGCTTTGCCCCCGCCCGCTCACAACATCTTGTCGAGGGTGATCGGAAATTCCCTCACACGCTTGCCCGTGGCATGGTAGACCGCATTGGCCACCGCAGCCGCCACCCCAACGACGCCGATTTCGCCTACGCCCTTGGACCCCAGTTCGTTGACAATCTCGTCGTGTTCCTCAACGAAGATCACATCGATATCACCGCAGTCTGCATTGACCGGAATGTGGTACTCCGCCAGGTTGTGATTGACGATGCGGCCCAACCGATGGTCGGTCAGTGCTGATTCGTGCAGGGCCATGCCTACCCCCCAGACCACGCCTCCCAGAATCTGGCTGCGAGCGGTTTTCGGGTTGACCACGCGACCTGCCGCCACAGCACTGACCACCCGGGCCACCTTGATCGTGCCAAGGTCCTCGTCGACGTGGACTTCCACGAACACCGCCGAATGCGTCGCCGTAGCAAACTGTTGGCGCCTGGCGCCGGGCTCGGCGTCGATCTGTACTTCGAACTCACCATCGGGGGCGCTGGCGACGATGTCCGCCATGGCGAAGCGATGGTTGCCAGCATGCAGATAGCCATCAGCGAACGCGATCTGCTCCCAAGCGCTGCTGGCCAACTGAGGGTTCATCATGCGCGCTTGTTCCAGCACCTTGGTGCGCAGTATCTGGCAGGCCTGGCGCACCGCCGAGCCCACTGACGAGACCGTGAACGATCCGCCCTGAAGCGGAGCGGTGGGTAGTGAAGAGTCGCCCAGTACGAAGGTGACATCCTGCACGCTGATGCCGGCAGCGTCGGCTGCGATCTGGGTCATGACGGTATAGGTGCCGGTGCCGATATCGGTGGTGGCACTGCTGACGGTGAGATGGCCCCGGGCGTCGATGCGTGCCTTGGCGCTGGCCTTCATCTGCATGGCTTCCCAGACGCCGCCGGCCATGCCCCAGCCCACCAGCTGGTTGCCATGGCGCATGCTGCGCGGTTGCGGATTGCGCAAATGCCAGCCAAAGCGTTCGGCGCCTTGCTGGTAGCAGGCCATCAGTTCCTTGCTGGAGTAAGGCTTGCCCTCATTGCCGTTGTTGGCAGCAAAGTTGCGCCGGCGCAGTTCGACCGGGTCGATCTGCGCGGCACAGGCGAGTTCATCCATGGCGCATTCCAACGCGATCATCCCTGACCCGGCCCCAGGCGCCCGCATGTCGAGTGGGGTGTACACATCGAGCGGCGCCAGTCGATAGCTGAGCGCAACGTTGTCGCACTGGTAGAGCATGCCGCTCCATTCCACCAGGTGCTCGGTGAAATCCTCGAAGCGGGAGGTCTGGCCAAGTGCATCGTGAGCGATCGCCAGCAATTGCCCGTTGGCGTCTGCACCCAGGCGCAGGCGCTGTTCGGTTCGGGGCCGGTAGCCAAAGGTGAACATCTGCTGGCGCGTCAGCGTGACGCGTACCGAACGCTGCAGGTGCAATGCCGCCATCACGGCCAGCGGCAACTGGTACTGCGGACGCAAACCCGAGCCGAAGGCGCCGCCGACGAACGCCGCGCGCACCCGGATGCTGGCCTTGGGCAGGCCGAACACCTTGTGCAGGTAGTCTTGGCAGTTTTGCGTGCCCTGGGTCTTGTCGTGGATTTCCAGGGTGCCGTCGGCCTTGTACTGCACCGTGGACGCATGGGGTTCCATCGGGTTGTGGTGCTCGTTGGCCGTCAGGTAGGTGGCGTCCACCTGCACCGGCGATCCGGCGAACTGCCCGGCGAATTCGCCACGCGGTGCCGGTGTCTCGGCGGGTGCCTCATGCCCCTGTTGGCATGCGCCCAGGTCCGTCTGGTGGGCCTCCTCGGCATAGTCGATGCTGATCAGCGAACCTGCGTACCGGGCCAGTTCGAGGGTTTCGGCCACCACCAGCGCCAACGGTTGCCCGCTGTAGAGCACTCGATCATTGAACAGGGGCCGAAACGGCGACCCCTCGGCAGAGTCGGCGTCGCTGTAGTCGTCGTCGTAGCTGGAAATGCGCGGACGATGAACATGGTCGAGCACGGCGATCACCCCGGGCACGTTCAGGGCGTGTGTACTGTCGATGTCGAGTACCCGACCGCGCGCTATCGTACTGGACACGACGCTGCCGTGGAGCAGCCCCGCCTCGGGGTATTCGCCCGCGTAGCGTGCCTGCCCGGTGACTTTCGCCACCCCGTCCACGCGGTCCAGGGGCGCGCCGACTACCGGTGTGGAGTTGCTCATGGTCGTGCCCCTCTGTCAGCGGTACCGTGCACCGCGTCATTCAATGCCCGCACGATTGCACGCTGGGCAAGCGTTACCTTGAAGCCGTTGTGGCTCAGCGGTTGCGCACCCTGCAGCAACGCTTGCGCGGCACGCGTGAAAAGCGCTTCACAAGGCGCCTGGCCGACCAGCAGGCGCTCCACATCCGGGTCCCGCCACGGCTTGTGGGCAACACCACCCAGCGCCAGACGAGCCTGCTGGATCACCTCGCCATCGAAGCTCAACGCCGCAGCGACCGATACCAGCGCGAATGCATAAGAGGCGCGGTCGCGTATTTTCAGATAACGGTAATGGTGCTCGAACACCGGGGGCGGCAGCTCGATGCCGGTCACCAGTTCATTGACTGCCAGTTGATTGTCGCGCTCCGGGGTGTCTTCGGGGAGGCGATGGAAAGCCGCAAAAGGTATCTGGCGTTCGCCGTCCGGTCCTTGTACATGCACCACGGCTTCGAGCGCTGCCATTGCCACGCACATGTCGGAGGGATGGGTCGCGACGCAGGCAGCGCTGGCGCCAAGGATCGCGTGGATCCGGTTCTGGCCATTTCGCGCGGGGCAGCCGCTGCCGGGCTCTCGTTTGTTGCACGGGGTGCCGGTGTCATAGAAGTAGTAGCACCGGGTGCGTTGCAGCAAGTTGCCACCGGTGCTGGCCATGTTCCTCAGCTGCGGTGATGCTCCAGCCAGAATAGCGTCGGACAGCAGCGGGTAATGCGCTTCGATCAGCGGGTGCCAGGCCAGGTCGGCATTGCTCACCAGCGCGCCGATCAGTACGCCGCCGCTGGGGGTTGGTTGAATATCGTTCAGCCCTAGGCCGCTGATGTCGATCAGACGCTCGGGGCGAACGACGTTCTCCTTCATCAGGTCGACGATGTTGGTGCCACCGGCAATGAAGCGCGAGCCGGCATCAGCCAGGCTCACGGCTTCGCTGACCGATGCGGGCTTTTGGTAGCTGAAGGGCGTCATGGGTTCGGCCCTCGTTGTGGCTGCGCCCTGTCAGTCATCAACGGCAGGGCTTCTTCAACCGCAGCGACGATGTTGCCATAGGCACCACAACGGCAAAGGTTGCCGCTCATCTGTTCGCGAATGGCCTCGCGACTATCGGCCCGCCCTTCGTGAGCAAGCCCGATTGCGGAGCAGATCTGCCCCGGAGTGCAGTAACCGCACTGGAAAGCATCGTGGGTGATGAATGCGCGCTGCATGGGATGCAGGGCGTCGCCGCTGGCCAGCCCTTCGATGGTCACCAACTCGGCTCCGTCGCACATGATGGCCAAGGTCAGGCAGGCATTGACGCGTTTGCCATCGCGCAGCACCGTGCAGGCGCCGCACTGGCCATGGTCGCAACCTTTCTTGGTACCGACCAGGTCCAACTGTTCACGCAACAGATCGAGCAAGGTGGTCCAGGGATGCACCACCAGTTTTCGGGGCTGACCGTTGAGGGTCAGGGAGAGAGGGTGCTCTTCAGCCCCATGGGGAGTGATCGCGCTCATGGTAGGTCCTCACGGTCAGGGTTCGCGCAGTTGGCTGCGTCTCAGTTGTGCGACCGGGCCGGCCGAACAAACGTTCAGCCGGCTCGCCCAGTTACCGATCACTTCTTGCCAGGCAGCACCGAGCCGAGTACCTGCTTGGCGGTTTGAACGATGATGCCCGCCTGGTCGGGGTCACCCTTGAGCAAGGTGCTGGCGAACTTCTTCGCCTGCTCCAGCTTTATGTGGGGCGGCAGGGGTGGCACGTTCGGGTCGGTCTTGAACTCGATCAATACGGGGCGCTCGGCGGCCAGGGCGCGCTCCCACGCAGCGGCAACGTCCTCTTCGCGATCCACGTAGATACCTTGCAGGCC
Organism: Pseudomonas sp. NPDC089752; assembly: GCF_044748725.1. NCBI lineage: Bacteria > Pseudomonadati > Pseudomonadota > Gammaproteobacteria > Pseudomonadales > Pseudomonadaceae > Pseudomonas > Pseudomonas sp. NPDC089752. Next base: position 328,145 of record NZ_JBIVGP010000008.1, on the reverse strand, counting down.
AATGGAGATGGCGAACAGATGGTAGGGCACGTCAGGGATGGACTGCGAAGCCTCGAACTTGGGGTCTCCCTCCATTACCCGCTGCTCCCAGGTGACCTGGTTGAGATCCTCATTGTTGAACACCGCACAGATCCATTGAGGGTTGTCCCACTGCTGCCAATACTTGGCCACGGTGATGAGCTCGGCGAGGTTGTTCATCTGCATCGCCCCATCGCCCACCAGTGCAACCACAGGCCGCTGCGGGTGGGCGAACTTGGCTGCGATCGCATAGGGCACGGCTGCGCCCATGCATGCCAGGCCACCGGACAGCGAACACTGCATACCTTGGCGAATCTGCAGGTCGCGGGCGAACCAGTTGGCACAGGAGCCGGAGTCGCTGGTGATGATGGCGTGGTCGGGCAGGCGAGGGGACAGCTCGTGGACCACGCGCTGCGGGTTGATCGGGTCAGCCTTGACCAGGGCACGCTTGGCCACGGTCTTGTCCCACTGCGCACGCCAGGTCTCGACCTTGTCGCGCCAGCGACGGTCGGTCTTGTACTCGAGCAACGGCAACAGGGCGCGCAGGGTTTCGCTGGCATCGCCGACCAGGTTGACCTCCATCGGGTAGCGCAGGCTGAGCATGTCGGGTTGCAGGTCGATCTGTACGCCACGCGCCTGGCCTTCCTTGGGCAGGAACTCGGCGTAGGGAAAGCCGGAGCCGATCATCAGCAAGGTGTCGCACTCGGTCATCAGCTGATAGCTCGGTTCCGTGCCGAGCAGGCCGATCGACCCGGTGACCCATGGCAGGTCGTCCGGCAGCACAGCCTTGCCCAGCAACGCTTTGGCCACCCCGGCGCCGAGTTTTTCGGCGATCGCCATGACTTGATCAGTCGCCTGCAGCGCGCCTGCACCGACCAGGATCGCCACCTTGCGGCCGTCGTTGAGCACGGCGGCGGCGCGCTGCAGGTCTTCGTCGAACGGCAACACCCTGGGCTTGCTGTAGCCGATGCCGGAATGCACCGTACCGTGCGCCCTCGGTGGTTCATGGTAGGGCATGTCCTGCAGGTCGTTGGGCAGGATGACGGCAGTGACGCGGCGTTCACCGACGGCCGTACGCACCGCACGGTCGAGCAGGTGGCGTACCTGCTCCGGTGTCGATGCCTGCTGAACGAACGCACCTGCGACGTCCTTGAACATCGACAGCAGGTCCAGCTCCTGCTGGTAATGCCCGCCCAATGCCGCACGCGCCTGTTGACCCACGATGGCCAGTACCGGCTGGTGGTCCATGCGAGCATCGTAAAGGCCGGTCAGCAGGTGCGAGGCGCCCGGACCGGAGGTGGCCATGCAGACACCGAGCTCGCCGGTGAACTTGGCATGTGCGCTGGCCATGAAGGCGGCCATTTCCTCATGCCGGGCCTGGATGAATTCAATCTTGCCGTTGGCTCGGCTCAGCGCGCCGAACACCCCGTTGATGCCGTCGCCGGGGTAACCGAAAATGCGCCGCACCCCCCATTGATACAAACGCTCCACCAGAAAGTCGCCTACCGTGCCGGTCATTGCCTGCTCCCGTTCTGTCATCGATAGGGGTCTGGACTTGGCACGTGTCGGGAAAGTTTCAACGGTGTGCGCCCCGGTCTGCCCGCTGGAACCTGAGAGCAGCTGGCAGGCTCGAAGGTGAAACGACAACCCGATCAGGATGCATCATGAGCCTCATGAACATGACGGATGCCAGCGTGCAGGCCCTGTATTTCGAAGACGACGGCGCGACGCCGAACAGCCGTTTTCCCGTGCTGCTGTACCGATTGAAGCTCGATCCGGCGGGGGATGCTGCCAGCGCATTCGAAGCGATGTTCGCGGCGCACCAATGGACACCGCTCTGGCGCGCCGGGATCTTCCATTATCACCACTTTCACCCTAACGCCCATGAGGCACTGGGCGTTGCCTGTGGGCGGGCCCGATTGACGCTTGGCGGGGAGGCTGGGCAGAGCCTGAGCGTGAAACGCGGCGATGTGCTGGTGCTGCCGGCGGGCACGGGCCATCGCTGCATCGATTGCAGTGACGATTTTCTGGTGGTCGGCGCCTATCCCCATGGGCAGGAAGACTACGACATCCAGCGGCCAGACAGAGCAGCGCACTCGCGCGCCCTAGCCCGCATCTCCAAGGTGCCGCGCCCTGAGCAAGACCCGGTCAGCGGTATTGGGGGGGCGTTGATGACTCGATGGCCGGCGAATGCGTCCAACGACACCTGACGGTCGCTATTTCGTGGTCAAGGGTCAGCTATGGCGCTGCAGCAATCCCGCGCTTTGCGATGAGGTGCGTCAGCGCCTGGTGCAGGATCTGATGAAAGCGCGGCGAGCCGTGAAGGACGCCAAGGTATCCAACGACGACGACCAGCTGCGTGCCGCTCGAGCAGCGGTAAATGACGCTAAGGTAGCGTTAGGGGAGAGGGGGCCGGTGTGGTGGGATGACGGCAGTCCTGACTACAACCGCCATAAGGTGACCAATACGCCCTACGCTGGCTGGTACCACCAACTCGCCGAGCAGCGTTGATATCCGATGAAGACAGGGCCAAACGCAACTGAACATCGAGGCAAGAGCGACTCTCCAAGTACCATCACTCGGAGGATTTGCCATGCAGCCCAAAACCGAAGGATTTGAAGAGCAAGGCCCTAGCGGTGTCCCGTTCATCAACGATCCTGAAAAACCCAGCTCTCCACCCTTGAACGATGCCGATGCCACGGATGCAGCTGAGGCCGAGGAAGACATCCAGGACGACGCAGAGTCGATATAGACCCCAAGAGCAGCGCTGTGGTCAACGCTGCTGACCTGGGTTCGTTGACCTTATGTCATACCTGTTGCTTGATCGTCATGACCTGGCTCCTGTGCATCACACCTGTTCTTGACCCAGGGTGCCCGCAGCAGCGCCGGGTACCAGAATGACCTTGCGGCAATTGTCCTGTTTCTGGTCGAACATCTTGTAACCCAAGGCCGCTTCCTCCAGGGCGAGTCGGTGGGTGACGATCAGCTCGGGTTCCAGCCGTCCCGCCTCGATGTGTTCGAGCAGCTCTGGGAGGTATTTCTGAACGTGGGTCTGTCCCATCTTGAAGGTCAGGCCCTTGTCGAAAGCATCACCGAACATGAACGCGTGAATGAAGCCTGCATACACGCCCGGCACACTGACCGTGCCACCGCGCCGAGCAGCGGCGATACTCTGGCGCAGCGCTTTCCCGCTGCTGCCTTCGATCTTCAAGGCGGTCAGGACTGTCTCGGCGGTGCTGCCCTTGGCCTCGAAGCCTACGGCGTCGATGACAGCGTCCACGCCCCGCATTCCGGACGTCTGGCGAATGATCGAGTCCGCCGGGTCGTCGTCGTTCTCGAAGTTGATCGGGATCACATCGTAGGCGTCGCGAGCGTAGGCCAGCCGGTGGTCGTTATCGTCCACCATGAAGATGGTGTGTGCACCCAGCATCTTCGCGCAGGCCGCACTGAGCAACCCGACCGGCCCGGCGCCGTAGATGGCCACCGATGAGCCCTGGCCGATTTCAGCATTGGTCACGGCTTGCCAGGCGGTGGGCAGAATGTCGGAGAGAAACAGCACTTTGTCGTCGGGCAGCGTCGTTGGAACCTTGAAGGGGCCGACATTGCCTTTAGGCACCCTGACATAATCGGCCTGGCCTCCGGGAATTCCGCCATACAAATGGCTGTAACCGAACAAGGCCGCACCCGGTGGAATGCCTTTCTTGTTGATGATCGAGCCGCGCCCGGTGTTGGTCGTTTCGCAGGCGGCGAACAGGTCATGCTGACAGAAAAAGCAACTGCCACAGGCAATGACGAAGGGAATCACCACGCGGTCGCCCACTTTCAGGTTGGTGACTTCCCGACCAACATCCTCGACGATACCCATGAATTCATGGCCGAAGATATCGCCGGCTTCGGTTTGAGGGATCTTGCCGCGATAAAGATGGAGGTCAGAACCACAGATAGCGGTAGCGGTGACCCGAAGAATAATGTCATCGGGATCCTGGAGGATGGGATCGGCAACGGTATCCACTCGGACATCGTGGGCGCCGTGGTAAGTCAGTGCTCTCATCGTGTCAGCTCCTGCAGCCGGATTGATCGGGTTATGCAGGGAGGATAGCTGACGATGCAAAGTTCAGATCAAACGCTTCAACGGCAGAATCAAGGCATAATTCCTCTCGTCCCTTTGGGCCAATGATCCCAAACGGGGGCATTACGGGGAACGTTGAGTTGACTTAACCTTGAGAAATTTTGCAGGGAATCTAATTATGGATCGCGGAGGTCCTGGTACTCCAGGCACCCCTGATGCGCCAGCATCATCAAATCATGAACAAGCGTTTCCGACGACTGCTTCAGAGCGCCTGCAACTAGCACTCGATGCTGGCGCTATCATCGGAACTTGGGTGTGGGACATTCCGGAAAACCGGGTCACCGCCGATGAGCGATTTTCACGATCATTCGGGTTGCCGGCGCAGAGGTGCTTGGCAGGCATTCCGATCGAAGAAGCATTCTCGTCAATTCACCCAGATGACTGTGATCGCGTCTCCGCCGACATCCAGGAGGCCATGAAGCGGGGCGGTGCATACCGTTGCGAATACCGGGTGCGCCAGCACGATGGCAGTTACAGGTGGATTGAGGCCAATGGACGAGCTGAGCTCAACGAAGAGGGACGGGCTGTTCGCTTCCCTGGGATTCTCATGGACATTGAATCACGCCGGTCGGCGGAGGCTGAGCGTGACAGGGTGTCAGCTTTGCTTCGGACATTCACAGCTGCCGTGCCAGGTGTTGTCTACGCCAAAGACCTGGAGGGGAGACTGCTCGTTGCAAATGATGGTGCCACCCAACTAATCGGCAAACCGCCAGAGTTCTATTTAGGCAAAACTGACCTGGAGGTTCTGGAAGACAAGGCTCAGGCTCGCCAGATAATGGAAACCGATCAGCGCATCATGCATGACGGGAAGGCTGTACAGATCGAAGAGCGTGTCGACATGCCTGATGGCACAGCTACCTACTGGCTGTCGATCAAAGCACCTTTTTGCGATGAAGCGGGCGAGGTCATGGGACTCATTGGCTCATCCATTGACGTAACTGCGCGAAGAACCGCCGAATCGAAGCTCTTAGAGCTTAACCGCACCCTGGAGGCGAGGATCGAAGAAGCTGTGGCTGAGCGAGAGGCAGCCCAAGCGGCGCTCCGGCAATCGCAGAAAATGGAGGCGGTCGGGCAACTGACCGGGGGTATCGCCCACGACTTCAACAATTTGCTGGCTGGCATCACCGGAAGCCTGGATTTGATCAAGCTTCGGTTGAAGCAGGGGCGTGTCGCCGATGTTGAACGCTACCTGACTGTGGCTCACGGGGCAGCGCAAAGGGCTGCATCCCTGACCCATCGACTCCTGGCCTTCTCTCGACGTCAGACCTTGATGCCTGTTCACACCGATGTGAACACCCTGATCAGAGATATGGAAGAGCTGATTAGCCGGACAGTCGGGCCAACAATACAACTCAAGGTGGAGCTGAATGCGACATCGAGTACGTGCCTGGTTGACCCGGCCCAGGTGGAGAACTCACTCTTGAACCTGTGTATCAATGCTCGTGACGCCTTGGACGGCGGAGGGTCGATTTCCATCAAGACGTACAACGAGGACCTGGCGCAGGGAGTTGAGCTGGATCCAGAACTGGTACCCGGAACCTACTTCACCGTCTGTGTTTCCGACGATGGCGTCGGCATGAGCCCTGAGACGCTTGCTCGGGCATTTGAACCGTTCTTCACGACAAAACCTGTCGGGGCAGGCACCGGACTTGGCCTGTCCATGATCTATGGCTTCGCCAAACAATCAGGCGGGCAGGTCAGGATCAAGTCGGAGGAGGGGGGTGGTGCCCGGGTTTACCTACAACTACCCACTCACAAAGCCGAGATCGAGGTTGTAACTCGCTGTGAGCCGCTGGCTGAATCGGCAGTGGCTTCTTCAGGCGAGACGGTACTGGTCGTCGATGACGAGCCCTCCGTGCGCATGTTTGTGAGCGAGGCCTTGGGTAGTTGCGGGTACATTGTGATTGAGGCGGCTGACAGCCTTGCCGGCCTCCAGTTACTCCGGTCAGATACCCGCATCGATGTGCTTGTGACAGACATTGGCCTTCCAGGAGGAATTGACGGCAGGCAGATGGCCGATACCGGACGTCGCAGCAGGCCTGGTCTTCCGGTCCTGTTCATGACTGGGTACGCGCAACCGCATGTGCTGGACAACGCCCAATTAGAGGCAGACACGGCGGTAGTAACCAAACCATTCGCACTTGAAACCCTGGCGCTGAACGTCAATAACCTGCTGCGCAAGTGCCGCGGTAAGGTCTAGTTGCGAGCACGGTTACTCGCGCAGGGCATCAGCTACACAAACCTTCCCCCATGATCAGCCTCATGTCGGTGAGGAGCAGACCACGCAGCAGCGTCATGAGGATGCAGGCTTTCCAGGTGCCTGACGTGGACTCGTGGGGCTCGGTAGTTCGAAAGGGCTGCACGAATCCGCCGTGCGGCATCTTCTACGAACATGAGATTCTGCCCATTCAGTGCTGCGAAGGCTTGTTCGTCGGCTCGTTTCACCGCGGTCTGCACCGGCGTACCCAGCGCATTTTCTACCGAGTTGATCAACGAGAGGAGGCCCAAATTGGCAGCTTCTTGATCAATCACGACAGACACGCGCGCCTCGCTCCGCTGGCTGTGTGGCGTTGCTATGGATGCGTTTGCACGCAGCCATTGCGCCACGATCGCGGGTTCAACTGCGGACCGATTTTTGAACGCTTTCAGGAAGCTTTCTTCGACTAGCTGACGCGACAATGCCGCTGAACAGGGGCACGTAGACGAATAACCAATCGTGGCTTCAACACTCAAGGAAAATGCGCCCTCTACCAAAGATGCATTCACGTTCACAGGATACGATTTCCAGCCAGACAAGCCCTCGGTGACTAGTGCTGGGCGGCGCACGAGGAGATCAAAGTCCAGCTGGAGGCGAGCGCTTCGGCTGTCGCAATCGTGATGGCTCTCGATCATGCTGGTGAGCAACTCGCGAACATGCGTTGGTGAGAGGTGATGAACCTCTCCCCAGCTGTCCAGCAGTCGATAGAGCCGGGACATGTGGATGCCCTTGACCTGGGGTGCAGGTAGATCGACTTGTACGTCCGCTCTGGCATGAAGCTCGCGGTGATAGCCCGCTTCGTCAATCGTCACCGGTATATCGATGCTTTGCATGCCAACCCATTCCAGGGGGCCAAGCGTCGGAGCGATGTCGGTGACGGAAACGTCGGGTAGTTGTGCACTCATTTGGTATGTCCGCAGGTGTATGGCCCTCCCGTGACAGGAGGCCTAGGTACCGGTTTGGATCAAGCTTCGATAGAAGAGTGATGGCCAGTGATCAGCCACTCGTCGTTGATGCGCTCAAAGGTGAAAAGGAATCGCGCTGGTACGATGCGCTGCTCGCCGCCATCACGGTAGACGAAGGTGTAGAGCCCTCCGACAACGACTGTGCCCAGCTTTCGGCTTACCCGTTTTTTGAAGACCTGGATGTCACAGACAAGGCCATCGTTGGCCAGGAAGTTCTCGAAGTAGTTCCGGCGACTGTCATCGCAATCGCGTACCTGGTTGGACAAGGTAGGAACCAGAATGGCATCTGCGGCGTAGAGCTCAAGAATCTTGTCGACATCGCGAGTAGCGACGGTCGCCGCCCACCGATAGAGGGCAGCTTTGGCTCCCGCGAGGCAGGCCAGCTCGGTGTCGGCATACGTTTCGGTGCTGACGGAGAGGGTAGGGGCTTCGCTCATGAATGCTTACCTGATGGGTCTGAATTGGGAGGTGAAATGCTGATGCTAGGGTAAATTAATGATAAGTTATAACATAACTATTGTAATTTGGGTCTCGGATCATGTTTTACAAGCTCGAACAGGCGGGGGCGGGAAGCCGCTTCGTTTTAAGCGACGTGCTCAGCCAGGTGCCCTGGAGCTCTCAAGGTCTCGTCGCTGCAATTGCGCTGCAGCATGACAGCGGGGAGGTGCTGATGCTTGATGAGGTGGTGGTGACTGACAATCAAGGGGAGGCTCTAGCATGAGCCGCATCCTTTTCAGAAATGCTCGGCTGGTGAACGAGGGTGAAGTCTTCGATGCCGACGTTCTTATTGCCTACGGGCGGATTGAGAAGATCGCCCCGAGCATCGGTGGCCAGAACGTACCCGTCGAAATCGATGCGCAAGGTTGTTGGCTTGTGCCCGGGATGATTGACGATCAAGTGCATTTTCGAGAGCCCGGCGCCTCGCATAAAGCAACCATGGCAAGTGAGTCTCGAGCCGCTGTCGCAGGTGGCATCACCAGTTTCATGGACATGCCGAACACCCATCCTGCGACACTTTCTGTCGACGCCCTTGATGACAAAAAGGCTCGGGCCGCGGCGTCTTCAGTCGCCAACTATGGCTTTCATTTTGGCGTGAGCAAAGACAATCTGGAAATCGTTGCGGGGCTCGATCCTCGCCAGGTGGCTGGGGTGAAGGTGTTTATGGGGGCATCTACGGGAGACATGCTCGTGGATGATCCCAAGGTGCTCGAGCGCCTTTTTGACTGCGTGCCCACGATCCTGCTGGCGCACTGCGAACACACGCCTTCAATCCTGGCTAATGAGGCGCGCTACCGGGAGCAATTCGGTGATTTCATACCGCCGGAGATGCATCCAAAAATTCGTGATGTGGAGGCCTGCTTCGGTTCCTCCCGTTTGGCGGTGGGGCTGGCTAACAAGTTCGGTACAAGGCTGCATGTGCTGCATCTGACTACGGCCAAAGAGCTGGGATTGTTCGAGCCTGGGCCGCTGGCGAACAAGCTGATCACCGCTGAGGTTTGCGCGCACCATCTGCTGTTCGATGACCGTGACTATGCAAGCCTTGGGAATCTCATCAAGTGCAATCCTTCCATCAAAACGCGTGAGGATCGAGATGCTTTGCGCCAAGCACTGCTCTGTGACCGTATCGATGTGATTGGCACTGATCATGCGCCTCACACCCTGGCGGAGAAGCAGCGGCCATATGCATCGGCACCTTCAGGTCTACCGCTGGTGCAGCATGCTTTTCCGGCTCTTTTCGAACTGGTCGAGGAGGGCGTTCTGCCGATTACTCAACTGGTGCGCAAAACCAGCCATGCGGTCGCCGATTTGTTCGCAATTCACGAGCGTGGGTACCTGCGCGAAGGTTATTGGGCGGATCTGGCACTCATTGAGCGGCTTGAGAGTCCGCGCCCGGTCAGCCTTGATCCCATCCTCGCTCACTGCCAGTGGACGCCGTTCCAGAATCACCAGCTGCGTCATCGTGTGAGAACCACGATCGTATCCGGACAGCTCGCGTGGCATGAAGGGCGGCTGAACGAGGGGTGCCAAGGGTTGCCGCTTGCCTTCAGTGCGCAGCGATCCTGAGCAAACAAATTACTGATGTGGGGTAACCGCCATGACTGAACAAGAACTGCTTTCTTTGCCCGATGAGGCGTATATGGATGCTGCACAGCAAGCTTTTTTTCGCGAGCTCTTGCTGTCTCAGCGGACGGAGCTTCAGGAACGCATCTCCGGAGAATTCCAGGTGATGCGTGAGTTTGAGCCCAGCAGCGATCCTTCCGATCTGGGTACGGTTGAAGAACAGAGGCAGTGGCAACTACGCCTTCTGGAACGTGAGAAAAAGCTTTTGGACAAGATCGATGAAGCTTTGGAGCGGATCGCGCGCGGGGAATATGGATGGTGCAAGGAGACCGGCGAGCCCATTGGCTTGCGGCGGTTGCTCTTGCGGCCTACAGCGACGCTGAGCATTGAGGCAAAAGAGCGGCAGGAGCGCCAAGAGCGTCATCTAGTGCAACCTTAGCTCGCGCTGCAATGATGTTGAGACCGCTGTTTCAAACAATTGCGGTCGCCCGCCGTCGTGGGCAGTCGTGAAGCTGTTCCGTAGCGCTCGGCCCTGCAATCCTGTATCGTGCGGCAAAAACGTTATAACATAACTATAAGGTTGTTTTGTATGTATGGACGTGCGAAGCGCAGCAGGGTGTGGGTTCTCACTGGTGCGGCGTTGACAGGGTTGAGTGCATTTGAACCGGTTGGCGCGGTTGAAGTGGAAGCCGCGGAGATTACCGAGCTTGAAGCAATCAAGGTTACGGGGGAGGGAGGAAGCACTGCTCGAATTGAGCCATTGGTACGCAACAAGGTTAGCAACGCACCAGAGAGCTTGCCGGCGGCCGTGTCGACTATCACTCAGGAAGAAATTCGCACGCTCAACGTGGATCGGGACATCTCCAACATCTATCGTCGCGTGCCAGGCGTGGTTGCGAACAACATCGATCAGGGCGACACCGGTAATGGCTTGCGCATGCGTGGCTTCGCCACGAACGGTACTCACGGTGCGGACGTGGCTGTGTATGTGGACGGGGTACCTCAAAACATTCCATCCAGCCAAGGTGGTGCTGGTCATGGCCCGGTGTTCATGGAGTGGCTTACGCCGCAGATGATCAAGCGGGTCGATGTCATCAAGGGGCCTGTGTCGGCGTTGTTTGGCGATCAAAACCGAGCAGGGGCAGTAGACATCGAGACTCTGGATGGGAGCGATGTTGCTTCGAGTATTGGCCTGGATATCGCGAGCTATGACGGTCGCCGAGCCAACCTGGTTCTTGCGGGCGAGCACGAAGGCTTCGAGTCCCTGTTCGTTGCCGACGTCTACAAGACCAATGGGTATCGGAAAGCTGCAGAAACTAACCGCGACAACTATTTCTGGAAGCTTTCCAAGGTCTTCGATGATGCAAAGTACTCGGCCCGGTTCAGCCACTACGAGTCGGATTTCAAGAATGATGGCTATCTGAACCTGCCCGCCCTGCGCGCAGGTACCATCAGTCGGCGGGACACTGACAATCTTTATGGCTTTGGCAACGCCAATCGAAATACGATCGTGTTCAACCGAGCTCCAGCCTATGACGAAGCCGGTCTGTACTACACGGGCTACTACGAAAATTTTAAACGTGTCCGAGCTATTTCCAACGGTACCTTCACCCACAATTACGGCAAGGACGATCGCGATATCTATGGTGGCCGAGTAGCTTACAATTTCGTCTACCCGGAAATCGCCTCCTTGATGGTGGGCGCAGATGTACGCCGAGATAAAGGCGATGCCTTTCGGCAACAGTATCGGAATTTCGAACCAACGCCGAATTTTTACTACGACTTTGACATGGACTTGATCACCTATGGCGTGTTCGCCCAGGGCCAGTACAAGCCGTTTGATTCACTGAAGGTGTTGGCCGGGATTCGCTATGATCGTTTCGACTACGACATCGACAATCTGAAATTCCGCAACGCAGACACGGGATATCACAGCTCTGTCACCACGCCGAAGCTGGGGCTGGTATGGACTCCGATTGAGCAGCTTGAAATCTTCACCAACGCTGCTGAGGGATTTCGCTCACCTGCAGCTGAGTACATCAGTTCAGGTAGCAGCAGTGCGTTGCCACCGAGCCAAACGGGTGGCCAGGTCAACAGCAGCGTTCGCCCAAGCAAGGTCAAGTCGTACGACGTAGGCTTCACAGTGAGGCCAACTGAGCGACTGTCAAACACCACCGAGCTCTACTACATCGAGAACGACAGCGAAACCGTGCAGACCTCGCCCGGGGTTTATGAACAGGTGGGCGACACCACTCGGCGAGGAGCAGAAACCAGCTTCAATTATCAGGCGACATCCACGGTCAGTGCCTACATGAGCTACGGTCGTATCATCGACGCGGTGATCAACAGTCCACCGTCAGGTACCGGGGCACAACTGGTTGTGCCAGAGCACACCTACAAGGCCGGTGTTCAATATCGAAATGGGTTCATGGGCGGCCAGTTGACCCTCAACGCGGATGTCTACCACCTGGATGGGATCCCCTATTACATCCGAACCGAGAAGCATGAAATGCCTCCCTATACCCGCTATGACTTGCGAGCGAGCTACGACTACCAGGACTACCAATTCAGTGTGTATGGCACCTTCCAACCCCATCGATACGGGACTGAAATTGCTTACGGCACCTACGATGGTCTCGTGATCGTCCCGCAGCCTTCGACTACCTTGGGGGCGTCCGTCAGGTACTATTTCTGACCCGAAATCAGTACCGCGGCAGATACCAGGAGCCTTCTGATGAAGGCTCTTAGTGGAGCGGGGCGGAGTGACTATTCCGTTCGGTGGGCCATTACTTCGAAGTGAAAGCGCCAAAACGCTTGTTGAACCCTGCTACGCGACCCTCGGTTTTAGCTTTGCGTTCTTGGCCGGTGTACACAGGATGTGAGGCGCTGGAGACGTCCAGCGTTACGTATGGGTAAGTGTTCCCATCGGTGTGAGCATAGGTTTTGTCGGTATCAATGGTCGAACCAATAAGCCAAAATGCGTTAGCGGACACGTCATGAAACAGGACGGGACGATAGTCTGGATGGATGGCGGGTTTCATCATTAACTCCATTTGCAGTGATATAACGTAACAATAATAGGTGCGAAAGTATCTCATTACAAGCCGGGTCGCAGGAGGCCGCTGTGATGCGCCAGTGCCCATTCGGGGTCAGCGAGCCTAAACCGAGCCCGATTGCCCGGGGGCAGCTAAAAAAGACCTATGCTGAGTTCGTTTCGAAGCGAGCCCCATGAAAGAGGAGCTAGTCGACTTCTTTGATGGCAAAGCGTGATCAGGAGATCATCTACTGATGTAAAAAGGACTAGGGACGTGAATGGGATTCTGGTTTTTAAGCCTGTAAATTTGGTAGCGGGGAACGGCGAGAAGCTCGAAGGCAAGGGAGGAAGGATGCGTAGGTCGTTGACGCAGATAGTGTGACCTTTGCGAATCGTGGACACTCCCCGCAAGCGCCGAAATCCATGGCCTCCAGCATTCCAATTTGCACTCAGGACACTTTTTGACGGAAAGTGTCCAGGTTGTTTGCAAAGTTTTTCTAGAAAGTGTCCGATTAAACTGGCAGATCGAGCTGAAAGTGTCCGCATTAGCCGCACAAACTGCGGAAAGTGTCCGAATTACCTTGCGCTTTTTCTGCCGTCCTGGCCAAGAAGATAGAGTCTAAAGAAAAATTTTGCACAAAAATGATTTGTGATTTCGATGCGAATGTGGCGAGATTACTTAGCATATATCGATGGTATGGATACGATTTTTGTCAATATATATAATATTACTCCATTATTCGTCTCGTTTGGCAAATTTCTCATAAGACCAGCTCAACCCCTCAAAGCCTGACGCCATCGGCCCCCCAGTATTTTTTTAGGCGTTGACAGCAGTAAAATTAAACCGCCTAAATTGCCAATCAATATATGACTAATTTAACTTTCACGCTTTTCGGAGTGGGGCTTGACCTTGCCGGTCTAGGAAGTAAAACTAGCTCGGCTTTCGCAGTGCCGCTCTTTAAAAACCATCAAGTGATAACCACTACCCATAACCAACGGGCAGATGCCATTTACCAATGGCAACTCGTCAAATGGTAGGCGGAATGACAAATCGCAATAAAAAATCTGAAAAAGACAGTGAGCCAACGATAGCGCCCGTGCTGGTCGCAGAATCCAAATCGAGCTCAAAGCTAAACCTGGATAGTTCGGAAAAGACCATTGCTCGCTTCGATCTTGCCAGCGACCGGATTCCGACGATCAAGCTTTATCTTTCCGGTCAAATCAGCGCTGTTGAGGCAGCGAGGGCGATCGGTATGAAGCCATCAGGCTTCCATAAAATTATCCGGCGAGTGAGGGCACGTGGCGGTGATCTAAGTGCCGTTACGTCCAGCATGCCGGGACGTCGTCCGACGCCGTCCGAGCTTGGGGGAGAACTTGAGGAGTTGATCGTTGACTCCATCAAGGCCTATGCAGGGAAGGCAGCAACCATCGAACGTGTTTGGGTGACCGCCCAAATGCTTGCTGACGAGCGTGGTCTCAAACGGCCTAGCTATCATGCTGTACGACGGCGGCTTTTGAAGAAGGGCAAGCGGTTCCTGGCTAACATGAAGCTAGGGAAGGTTGATGCTGCTGACATCTTCGAGGCTCGCCCCGGGTACAAGGTTACGTCCCGCCCGCTTGAATGGGTTCAGATCGACCATACCCGTGTCGACATGATTGTCGTGGATGAGCATGATCGGACGGTGATTGATCGCCCTTGGGTTAGCTTTGCTATCTGCATACATACGAGGGCGATTGTCGGGTTTTACCTGAGCTTACTTCCGCCCAATTCTGTAACAGTAGCGATGCTGATCGAGAACTGCGTCCTTCCCAAAACGGCCATGCTCGCCAGTCTTGGGCTGGATGCAAGCGTCTGGCCTATGCACGGCGTGCCCGAGGTCATACACGCGGATAATGCGGCTGAGTTTCGCTCAGAGGTGCTGAAGGCGAGGTTAAAACGTTTTGGTGTGAGAGTTGAACACCGTGACGTCGGTAAAAAACATCAGGGAGGGCACATCGAGCGCTTGATAGGTACGATGATGCGATCTCATATCCATTTCTTGAGGGGGACAACCTATTCCAATACACAGCAGCGAGGTGATGAGAACAGTGTGGCTAGGGCATCCATCTCTATCACTGCACTTAGGAAATTCTTCGTCTGTGCCATTCATGCTTATAACGATCGCAAGCATCCGGCGATAAAGATGTTTCCCTCCCAAAAGTGGGATGAGTATTTCGGGAAGCATTCACAGCCTCGTCAGATCGACGATTCTTTGCATGAAGGATTTCGGTACGCACTTTACCCAGAAAGGCCAAAGCTCATCCGCGCAGGCGGGATCGAAATGCACGGACGGTTCTACTATGCACCGTGCCTGCAGAACAAAGTGCGAGAAGAACTGGTAGTTAAGTACGACCCAAATGATCTTTCGAGGATATTCGTAGACCTTGAAGGAGATGGTAACTACGTAAGTATACCAGAGTATAGAAATCAGATGCGGCGTAGCCACGACTATGCCCTGTACAGGGTTGAGCGGCAGGCGAAGGGTGAGCGGGATGGCACCTACTCTGCTGACGCGACCGCGTCTCTTGCTTTGGGCAATGCAATCGTCCAAGAAGAGTATCGGCGGACTGCTCAAAGCAAACGCCAAGCTGCCAAAACGGCGGGCAAACGCGATCAGCGGAATTATACCGAGTCGCTTGATTCCAAGTCTCAAGTCAAGACGCAAGCCGAACCTGAGCTTACGGATCAGACGGAACACTTGGATAGCTTTCTTGACAATGCTGCAACTGCCAAGCCGGCCAGCAACGCAAACCCCAAAAAGCCCAAAAACACCACAAATCCCAAACCCGAAGGTTCCAAAGTTCGGAAAGGGCGTGCAGCACTTCGAGCTGTTGAGGGAGGGCCAAAGGCCTCAGAGCGTTCCTGGCAAGGCTTTTCGAGGAGCAACGTGGCAGAGCAGATCGACTTTGATGCGCCACCGACTCTCTACTGAAGCTGGCTTGAGCTTATGAACGACTGGGACTAGGCCTCAGACTGGGATTCAGTCAAGACTCAGTCCCAGACTCACCCCAAGCCCAGTCCCAGAATTCAAAATCAGATTCCAAAACCCGATCCAATCAACAAGTGTGAGGTAAAGAAACCGCAATAGTTACTTTCCAACTTCTACACCCTGCATGCAGGGTGCTTAAGATCGTGGTTATCACCTATTCGGCCTGCTTGCGCAGCCCATGCTGCTGATTAGATACAGAATAACTATAATAATCAGTCAGTATCTAGTCAGCGCATCTGTAGGGCGCTACAGAGCGCTACAAAAACAAGCCTGGCAACTTATTCGCGCAGCCTAAAGCTTCAGTTCAAAGATATAACTGAGGCTTCAGCGTGTCTTGTAATCATCAATACCTATTACACATATATCTGGAGATAAATTATGGATCTTTCTCATGTGCACTGCAGCTGCCACAAACTGTTTGAGCTGAGCAATCATGATCGGGCTATGTCCTGCCTGAAAGATTTTTTCGTTCCGCACCCCTCCGCCGAGCGGTTGTTCAAAAAGATGGACATGATTATGTCCATGCCAAGGAAGGTTGTTGCCCCTTGCTTGTTGTGTTTGGGTCAGGGGGGCGTCGGAAAGACGAGCATGATCGAGGAGCTTGGACGCAGGAATATCACTTCTGTGAACCGAATTGTCACCGTAACGATGCACCAAAACGCTGACAATATGGGTCTGAAGGAGCTGATACTTGCCGAAATGGGGTTGGACACGAGCCGGAGAGCCCGCCAGTCTCGGAGGATCAGTCCGGATCTCCAGCATCTCATCAAGAGCCAGAACATCAAAGCCATTGTTATTGATGAGGTGCATGATGCGCTTACGCTCTCGCCTTTCCAGCGAAAGGTCAACCTGTCGCTGCTGAAGAACCTCTCAGGTTCCACTTATGGCCTTTCGGTATTCGCCTTTGGTGTGCCTGACGCCGCCCGTTTCTTAAGGGAGGATCCGCAACTTGCTCGTCGTTATGCAGTTCACGACTTGGAAACTTGGTCGAATGGCCAAGATGTTCGGAATTTCGTATTCAGCTATATCCACCGGCTGCCCCTGAAAAAGCCGACGGATTTTCGTGACCAGGAGCTCTGCTTGGCCATTGTCGAGAAGTCGCTGGGGATCACCGACAACATCGTCAAGATTCTGCAGGCATCGGCTTGGGCTGCGATCGCAGACGGTACCGAACGCATTACCCTGAAGCATGTCCGTGACGTAGAAGCCATTATGTCGATGGAACTGGGAACGAGTTTGCAGGGCCTGCACGACGTGAGCATGGAGAAGGACTGCGCGTAATGACGCACTCTCAAGCTAAAGCTCTAGCTCGAGAAGTATTGGAGGGCGATTTCGTCCTCCCGTATTTTTCAGCAGAACAGCGGGTCATGATCAAGACTTTAGAACAATCCATCTGCCCCAGAGACCCAATCCCTCAATCAAAGTCAGAGGCACATACAAAAACAGAGGCAAGTCCAGAGGCAAACGTGATGCTGCTGGATGGTATTTCAGGATGCGGCATCACAACGTTATTCAGAACGCTGCATCAACGTCATCCTAGTAGCATTCAGCTCCTGCAGGGTGATATGTATATCGGCGGATCTGAATTTTTGGATCATTTGTCTGATGCATTCCATGTCAGGCGTAAGTACCATCCCAAAAAGAGAGTATTGGCGCCGAATTTGGTACGGACTTTGTCGCTCTCATCTCAAAAAATGATTCTGGTCGATGATCTAGATGTATTGGCAAGTGATATTGAAGACTATGACACAGTTTTCGGTGTTATCTGTCTTCTCACAGAAGAAATTCGAGATCTCAAATTTGTAATCTCAACGCGCAGTGCTCTACTCCAAAAGAGGTTCGCCAGATACTTGCGGCTTGGTTGGCGCCGCTACACCTTCAGGCAGCGGCTCACGGATGAAGAATACCATGACTTCGCGAGGCGCCTAGGGGAAGGATTGAATCGTGAGTACTCGCTCAGCCTTACTACAGAAAGCCTTAGAGTCCCTGAGCCACAATTTGGCTTAGACATTCAGGACGTCAATAGGTCACTCAGGCTGAAGCTGGTAGAGCAATTCCTTTATCAGCGAGGCGCAGTGGCGACACTCAGCACGACGAATGATTTAAATGAGTACGAAAGCTATGTCCTCCAGTTTATCTATACCTGAGCCTTATCCCGATGAAACGCTTTCGTCTTGGATGTACAGGGTGCGTGAGGTCATGCCTGAGCCTGAAGTGCGAGCGCTTTGGAGCATGCCCTCCGACGCATGGGAAGGCTCAACTCTCCTCGCGCCCTACATCGAAGCTTTAGGAGGCAGAGGTAATGACTATGACTTTGATTTCAGTCTACCAGGGGTCAAGGCGTTTGCAGAATGCTATGAGATCTCGATGGAGTGGATCGAATCCATGTTCCGTCCTTCTGAGGCTCAAATCATACCAATCTACTTTCGATCAGATTACTGCCTTAGTTGTATGGAAGAATCGGTGACGGCAACTGGCTTTCCAGTGTATCTCAAAAGCTGGCGATACTTATTGAAGCCCTTTTGTCAGGTGCATGGCTGTGTTCTGCGTAGTGCTGGGAATTATCTGCATGACTCAGTGGATTTTGCGATGGATGTTTTCGAATACGACAGCGCGCGTGGTCATGAGTTGGAACGGGAAACGAAATGGCTCGAGAAGGACAGGGAAGTGCAGCTACTTGCCAGAATGGTCGTTGAGCGCGCAGATAAACTAATAAAAGGTTCTCATGATCAGGTAGTGCAGCGTAACGCTGAACACTTTCTGTTGACGCTTGTTCGTCTTGCACTGACGACCGAGATCGTGGGCGATTACACGTCAGTGCTGAAGTTCAGGGTTCAGTCGAGTAGCGAGTTTGATAATGTAAGCGGGATTGCCCTGTTTCATCAGTTGCCATTGCGCGTCACGGCGATCGCTCGCGCTCGGGCGTTTTATCTGGTAGGCCTGCTATTGGGGTGGATTACCGACGAGCAAGCCTCGAATGCTCGGCCAGATCATGACCTTTATCTGAGCACGTCGGGATCTTCTTTGTGGCGACGGATTAACTTGTCGCAAGGCCTTCGTACAATGTTACAGCTGTACAGTACTGATTTTTTGGGCGTGTCTTCTTTGAAAGGCTGGAAGTAAGCGCGTGTATAAATATCTCATACCCCTTTACTGGGTTTCCGGTTTGCGCGTCTGTACGGTGCCCGCTAACGACTACGCTATCACGCCAGTCTGTTTCTTGATTGATAGTGCAACAGGCATGATCATTTCATACAGCTTCAGCTATGGTTTGCCACGTTGCAAATTGCACGTCCTCGCACAGCTCGCATTTCAGGAAAAAATGATTCGCTCAGCAGCAGCTAAACATTTGTACAGGAGTGCCTCAGGGGACATATCTTTAGCGAAGCGCGAGGTTCAGACTGATGCGTACCAGTTATCTCTTGAAACACACAGGTATCCTAGGCCTAATACGTTTGACTGGTCAAAAGCCGGTGTGCTTGTGGCCCATATGTTTTATGATTGGGATTATTCAGTGCTCAACGAGCTCGATAGTTTCCAGGTAATTAATTCGAGCCAGCTTGTCCGGATCTTGAATCGTCTAGTAGGTCGCTTCAATAGTGCGGTTGACTCCGGTGTCGTCAACTTTTTTGACGCCTGAGCCCGAGCGTCCCGACATGGGATCCCACCAGCTTGCTTGACTAATTTTAGGCTGTGCTGGCCTAGCTAAACTCTACAATGGGTTCGCAAGATGGTTGACGCCGTAGCATCGGGCCAAGCGCCTTTATTGAATCAAACCACCCTCCGGCGTCTTCCACAGCTTGCTCACCGTCGATTTGGCAAGCCCTAGCAGCTCCGCAGTCTCCTTCTGCGTCTTTCCCTCAGCCTTGCACTGAAGCACCGCTGCTCGATTGGCAGCGCCTGATCGAATGCGACCATGCACTGACTGAAGCTTGCCGTCGGTGAACTCGCCGTCGAGCTTGCCCAGGACACCTAGCTTCTCAAGCTTAGTGATCTCGCCGGCCAAGTCTTTCAAAAATTCCTTCGGGGTCTGGCTACGGACATGAGCGCTGGCCACGGCCACGAGCGCTACAAGATCAACGTCCAATGCAATGGCGATGTCTTCGAGCGAGGACAGGGTAGGGCTGCTTTTCGCGCGCTCGATGTTGTTCATCTGTCGAGCTTCGACCCGGCCATGAAAGTCTTCTTGAGACAGGTTTCGGGCGGTACGTGTCAGCCTCAAGACTGCGGCCAGCGGTTCTCTCAACGACATTTGGAATATCCAAAGCCGATGATAAAGCCATATTGCGCGGTTCGACTCCATGCAATATAGTGCCGTGAAACGAACCGGCTGACACGCTTGCGCGCTGTTCTGATCGAGGATGTGAAGACCGGGATGCTTCCGCTCCATTGTGCCGGTAGTCCCGGCACGCGTGCGCCCTGTGATCCAGCTGCGTCAATTTATAGCTAAAGCTTCAAGGCCAGCGTTTTGCGAATCAGAATCTACTCAGACCTCCACGCCGAGTTCCACCGTTTTGACCCGCCGCCTCTTGATGCTGGGGTTGACCTGGTAATCCTCGCCGGCGATGTGAACAAGAAGGCCAGGGGCGTCCGGTGGGCCAACGAGACCTTCGCCTGCCAGGTCGTGTACATCGCTGGGAATCATGAGTACTACGACGGCCACATCGATCGCACCTTGCAGAAAATGAAGGACACCTCGGCCGGCCATGTCCACGTACTGGAGAACGAAGCCTTGGTTCTGGATAACGTCAGGATCTTAGGCACAACTGCTTGGACTGACTTCACCGCCACAGGGGATCAGATTGCGGCTAGCAGCGCAGCTAGGCAGTGCATGAACGATTTCAAGTACATCAGGACAGACTCGAACTACCGACGGTTGAGACCGGACGACCTGGTTGCCCGGAACCACATCGCCAGGGACTGGCTCACGCAAGAGCTTGCTCAACCGTTTGACGGCAAAACGGTAGTGGTGACACATCACTCACCATCTTCCGTGGTTATTGGTGAGCAGCATGAAGGGCATCTTACTGCAGCGTACGCCAACGACTGGCCGCGTTTGATCGAGAAGGCCCATGTGTGGGTGTTCGGTCACACGCATGAGGCTACAGATGTTGAGCTGGCCGGCTGCCGGGTGATTTCAAACCCCCGTGGCTACCCTGGGGAGAGCACCAGTTTTGACCCTTACTTCGAGATCCAAATCTAATGGCCACTTCGGCGATGAAGCACTTTTTTGACCACGCCGTGGAGCCGATAGCGCTCGAGCGCGATCTCCCCTTAGAAGTCATTCAGGCACAGGACATTACCTGGGGTGTGATGGTAGACGCTTACCTTGTCAACGCAGCAAGGGTAGGGCAGAGCTATGCGGCGCTCGTTTACAACGATCAGTCAAACGTGAGCTCGAATGGAATGACGGTTGCTACCCCTCCACTTCAGCTGGTTGAGACAAGGGCGGGGTTCAAGCTAATGCGCAGCCTAAGTGGCAAAGACTACTACGTTATCGCTAGCGAGCTCAGCGAGTCGCAGTGAGCATCCACTTGGGTTGGCTCACCCAGCATGAAGGCCGCTTTCAAGCTGTAGTACCTGGCAAGGCGCGGCAAGCACCTTGGATTTAAAGCTTTATGTATCCGCTGACCAACCGGCTGGACGGCTTCGTGCCCGTCCGTATTCACGTGGCCTTTTTCAATGCACTAAGGAAAATGCATGCCTGATCTGAAACGAATTGAGCTTACCGTCAAGAACTACAATGTTAAAAACGCTGCTGACATTGATACGCTCTATAGCCAGGTTCGGTGCGAAGACAGTGAAGGTAAGACCTTCTATTTCAAAGAAGTTTGCATGCTGGACTACCTGAAAAGGCACGGAGCGATTGTCACTGACAAGCCCCGTACTTGGTACTACAAGCATTTGAACAAGAAAACCATCGTTCTAGTAGCGTTTCAAAAGTCAGATGGAAAGGTCGAATACGACCTTGATCACCTGCGGCAGATTGCTAAATCCAGCTTTCTCAGAGGGATCGTGTTCGCGGTGGCGGCAATTCCAGCGGGGCTGATCATCGCAACAGCGACTTTTGGTGTCGGGCTACTGTTTACGCCTGTGTGCCTCTTCTATGCATACAGAAGCCTCTTTACAATTCCCCGAATGTTGCGTAGGAGCACGCTGGTAAACGATCTTGCTGCTCATGGAGTGGTTGTGCAGTAGCTGCGAGCCTGGACTGCAGCGCGGCGGGGCTGGTTTGAAGTTTGAGTGCTTGCTGATGAGGAGCAATAAATGGCAGCAGCCGTAATCTTTGATCTCTTCGGTACGCTTTTGGAGATTCGAAACCGGCAGAACCCCTATCGGCGGCTTCTCCGCTTGGGCTCCCAGCAGGGACGCGCCTCTTCACCGGATGACATCCGCTGGATCATGACCAACGCATGTGGGTTGCAGGAGGCTGCAGATTTTTTTGGAATCAAGCTGTCCTCCATTCAACTCGCTGAGCTTCAAAGATGTCTCGACGACGAAATCGAATCGATCACACCCTTTGAAGATGCGCTGCCAGCGATCGAACTGCTGCGACGCCGAAAAATCAGAATCTGTGTTTGCTCGAACTTGGGCGGCCCTTATTGCCCGGTAGCCAGAAATTTGCTGCCGGGGCTCGATGGCTATGCGCTCAGCGCTGAGGTTGGGCTGATGAAACCTGACGTGGCCATGTATCAGCACATCTGCACCCAACTCGAGGTTGCACCTAGCCAACTCCCAGGATCGAATGCGCCTCAAGTCTTGATGATCGGAGATTCCCGACGATGTGATGCTGATGGCCCCCGGGCAGTCGGTATCGAAGGCCACCATTTGGATCGTAGTGGGGCGGGTCGCATACGTGATCTGCGTGAGTTTGTTGCAGGCATCAGCAACGCTTGAGCCTTCAACGCGTCATGACGAGATATCTGGCGCGCTGAAATGCCAAAGGGTGAGTCGCGCCCGAGAAGACGTATAGCAAGTACAGACTGCGCTACACGCCTACTCGAAAGGCGCGGCTTATCCTGCTGGAGCGTCAGCTTTCAGACCTGAGCGATAGATGTAGCTGTTGGCAGGTTCGTACTCCTTACGCTGCATGAGATTGACAATTTTTACCTTACCACTGTGTTTGATGTACTTGTATGTGAAGTACCTAGAAACCTTGTCCTCGTGGGTCGACATAATGATCTGCCGGTCGCTGAAGTCGTTTCGAAGCAACTCCACAAGAGAGGACATGTTGATATCGTCCATGGTCTGAACGGGGTCATCAATCAGAATGCTTGAAAAGTTCTTGGCGTAGACGCGATTAAGTGCCAGCGTGAGCGCGATGACCACTGCAGAAATCTGACCAGAACTCATTGTGTTCATGATGTCATGATCTGTTGCCCAGTCAGATACCAGTCGGACATTTTTCAATACATCATTGCCTAGAGGATCCTTAATGAATACGCCCTGACAATCTCCAGCCTGATGACTCTGGAGAATTTTTCCAGAGTATATGAAGAACGGAATTTCAATGTCGGTAATCAGCTTCTTCCGGTACTGACCTATTTGATTGCTGACTACGTCGATCAGAGTGCCAGTGTCAACAAGAGCCTTATCCAGCAGCCCCCCTTGCAGCTCTAGTTTCCGTAGTCGCTCAGCCACTTCAGTTAGTGAGCTGAAGTATTGAGACCTGATATAGCGCTCTTTACGATCGAGCAACGACTCGTCAAATACTCGCAGCTTTTCATTTTCCTGATCGAAGTAATCAAGGTAAATGCGCTCATAAACCTCGTCATCAAAGAGTTCGTTGTACCCGTCTGGGGTCGGCCCGATACGCGACCGAATTCGCTCCGACAGCAATTCAGACTTCTCTGATATATAAGCTTGCCCACCAGTAACTGGGAAGGCCATAGCAATCAGGTCTTCATCAGAAATTCCTTCTCTGACCAACCAACCGCGTAACCGTTCCAACCTATCTTTAGAGGCGGAGGCTTTTGCTAGCTTAGACAAATCAAGTTGTGATGGGGGTTCTCGGAGGTCGAGGAATTCGATACATGCTTTGAGCAACGGTTTGAGCTGCGTGTGTTCGAAGGTTTCTCGTGCTAACACCAAGGTACGATCCTGGTCGCCAAGCTGAGTGCGCAGAAGGTGACCATGCTCGGCGATTGCGGTGTTCAAAGCGTCGTGCGTAGGGTAGTGATGGCCGCACAGCGCACAGTCAGTATCTGTAGATTGAGATTTGATACTGTCATGCATAGCCACATGATGCTTCATCAGCTCAGTGTAAATTGTTGTGATGCCTCGCGATGCCTCTTGGATATCAATCAATGCCGTAATTGCGCTGATGAAGGCATCTGGGAACTCAAGATTGAGTTTCTGAAATAACTCTGATGCATCCAAGTTTTGCTGAATGACTTTAAGGTCACCACTTTTCAGCAGCTCTAGAGATCTGTTGATGAACTGATATGTACTATAGTCGGCTTCTATCTGCTGATGCTTGTGATACGTATTTGCATAACCAACGTAAAGCTCAATGAGCTCTTGTTCATTAACGGCGCGCTTATACCACCTAGATCGAATGAAAAAATCTTTGTGGGTGAAGAGGGCGCGAATCTTCGCCAGTTCAGCCACCCCCTTATTCAATCGATCTTCGTTTAACTGCGTTATTGTCGGGCGATCCCAGAATGGAGACTTGTCCCCAGAAAGCCAGGGCAAAGCATAAGCATGTTGTTCTGTTTCGCCTGTTGACAAGCTTTTAATTGCCTCCAGGTTGTGTAGGCTTTTGATATTTTCGGCTTTAGTATTTATGTCCCGGCGAGCTGCTTGAAATCTCTTTTTTACATCGTTTAACTTAAGTAACTTTTGCTCAGCCTCCAGGGTGTCGCCAAATAGCTTGGAAAGTTTCTCGGCGCGCTGAGTTTCCGAGTTTGATTTCAGGAAGCGTGAAGTGTCTTCCTGTTCGATGTAATGAAAAAGTAAGTAGTCCCGGGCGAAGTCTCTGCTTTTGAATAATTCATCAAAAGTTGTTTTATCGGCTGGTATAGTCTGTGTGCCAGTAATTTCGTGGATATCCCAAAGATCCGAGAAATTACTAATGCGCCTAGCAGCATTTGAAATATTCGACTTAAGCTTGCGCCGAAAGACTCGTTTTGTGTTGTCTTCATTCAGGAATTCAATGATTATCTCAACATCATTGTTTCCGTTATGGGCCACCACGATGTCGGCCGGATTCTGACGACCCTCGAGTACAATGAGGCGAGTAATAGTGCCAGTAATTGCAAGCTCTATCGCATCGAATACGGATGTCTTGCCATATCCGTTAGGGCCATCTAGCAAAATGAGTCGATTGTTTTCAAAATTAATGGTGTAGGGGTCACCACCATATACTTTAAAATTTTTCAGTGTCACCTTGTTGAGCGTAATCATGCTCGGCCTCCCCAAATCGATTCAACATTTGCAATAACTGCCTCGTCCGTCCATTCTGTTGTCAGGATCTTATCAAATGTCTCAGTGAGTCCAACAGGTATGGCCGCTTCAATCTGCCCCGCAAGATTTTCTAGTTTTTGCTCCCGTGGGCTGTACACCAGAAACGATAGCTTCATGATGATACGCGTAATCAGGGAGTAAAGCTGACTTCCAGTTTTGTGATTAAGCTTAAATTCCAAAAAGTCTGCGCCGCCATTGGCATTCAAAATGTCATTAATGATGTCGTTAGTGATTGCAGTCACAGAGTGCCTAGTCAGATAGCCGTTTAGCGCTGCGAGCTCGCCGGCCGAGTACCTGACGACATTTTTTTTGAAATTATATGGGTCTTCCTCAAGTGCCAGGATCATGTCTTGGTTTTCTACTGAGGTGTTGAGGCAAATGATCATCGTGCAATTCTTTTCAAAGTATAGTTCTACTTTTCCGGAATTCTGGATGTCTTCGAATATCTCTTGGGATGTCTGCTCCAAAAAGTACCTCAATTCTTCACCGCTGAGCGTACTTAGATCAACAATCAAGAAATACTCTTGCCTTTTTCTGCTGTCAGCCTTGTACAGAATGAATTCAACTGAGTTGTCGGTCAGGTCGACGTCAACCACACTGAAGCGATTGCTTGCCATGATGTTGTTGAGGATTGTAATCATTCTGCAAGCACGTCCTTCGCATTAGTGAGAGGGAGGAGGGTGATCAAAGGTAGTACATCGTCACGCTTGGCCCGGGGGTTGTCTTCGGTCGACGGTGGAGCTTTTGTACTTTTCTCCACGTCCGGTACAAACGGGTGAACTTCCGTTCCACAGTGAATTAAGTTTCGAACCTCGAAGAGCAGATCGCCAAGGCAAGGATTTGAGTTTAATTGGCGGACGGTATTGCTGATTCTGCCAATGGGGGTGATGGTCGTAGGAAGATACCCTTGTGATGGCATTGTTGAGGATTTATAGGAGAACCTATAGCGCTCAGCATCCTGAGATATGCGGGAAAAACTTATTCCGTGAAGTATTTTGAGCAGACAAAAGCGGATGCCCTCGTCGCTAGCACTGAAGGCATTGTCCGTGTTGTTTCCGCTGGCCAGATGAAGCTGTGGCGAAAAGTGCCTGTAGTGCTCCCATAGGTCAATGGGCGACAGTGACAAAAGCAGCTTCTGCGCAGCCCTCAGGTTGCAGGGCTCGGAGGATTCCAATGTTGGATAATCCTCCTGATCTCCCAGGTACTCGTCGATCAGGCGGGAGAATCTATCCTTGAATCGGCAAGCGATGTAATTCTTTCCAACATCTTCATGATCAAAATTTACTGCGCTGATGATTTCAGTAAACTTGATAGGTTTGGCATCGGCTGTGGTTTTCGCCTTATGCCGGTCAATGATGTAACTATCCATGACACCCAAAAAGTAGTTGAATGCTTTCTCGAGCTGCTCGTCAGTGATCAAAATGCCGCGAGCGCCGAGCGCTAATGATAGTTCTTTTTTTATATTGGTATTAATATCGTCCAGGTCGCAAAAACTCTCATCTTCTTTGTATTCATAGCAAGCAAGACGTTTTAATGCGTCACTTTTATCCTCAATGATGTCGTCAATTATCTTTTCTAGATCGCTGGCGTCCAGGCCAGGGAGTGCCGCCCTAAGAATTGAAGCTTTCTTTTTAAGATTTTTTCCGCCTGCTGCGGCTGTCTCCAAGATGGTACCGGCTTTCGGCTCAGTGTCCCGATATTCTTTGAGGACTTTGACGAAGTCATTTTTGACCGACGCAATCAGACCTTTGCAATGGGGTCGATCATTGACTTTTTGCCAGGTGTGAATGAAACCTTTTACGCCGTCTCTTTTGTATAACTCAATCGTCAGGCCGAACAACGCATCCGAGTATTCATCGAACGTGCTTGTATTATAAGCCTTCACCTGATGAAAAGAGACTGACTCATCATTGATGATAATCTCGAAGTCTTCATTGGCTTCAAGCATCAGATCTGTTTTGGAAAAATCGTGATCTATTGGCTGAGCATTTATCAGCGTCAGCGCATGATGTAAAGCGACTTTACCTTGGTAGTTGAATCCACTCCAGGAGGGTGAAGCATCGAAAGCCATCGGAAAATCTCCAGCACCATCACATAGAATTTCAGGGCGGGGACGCCTGATGGACAGTGCAGCGTCTCCCTACGCCGTGATGATTTTAATGGATAAATGTGGCTATGTGCCATTCTTTCGGAGAGCTGTGGGGTTTGTGGCTTGTTATATAAGCAAGGAGCTGCCCCAAGTTGGCGTATCCTCCAGAACGGCGCGGTACACAGCATCCTAGGCCTTTGCAGTGATGCACCACGGCCTAACGCCTTGCTGAGGAAGGGGGCTGAAGGTTAGCCAGGAGAAGAGATGTCAGGCGCGGCGGTGCAATGTATTTCTACCGTGAGGCCTGGGTTTGCATCTTTGAGATCCAGCGTGAAGCCATGCATCTTCACGATCGCCGCTACGATTGCCAAGCCTAATCCGCCTCCTTCAACCTGAGTATCTCTCGCGCACCGCCCAAATCGGAGAAGCACACGTTCTTTATCACGCTCTGGAACACCTGGGCCGTTGTCGGACACCGTGATAACTGGCCCTGCATCAGCCTGCCTTAGCGCCAGCAGTACTTTTCCTCCTGCTGGCGTGAATTTCATGGCGTTATCCAGGAGATTGATAATGGCTTCAGCGAGAAGCTCCTCGTCAGCCAGTATGTGATGGCTTGGATGCACGATGTGCTCAAAATGCAAACTGGCCTCGTCAGCGACAATCTGAAAGTCAGAAGCCAGACGCTCGAGAAGACCCTCAGGCGAAATGGGCCTCATCTCCGAGCGACGCGCTCTGCTGTCAATTTCGGAAATTCTCTGGATTGCCCGGAAGCGGGTGAGCAAATGCTCCGTTTCCTCAAGTGAGTCATACAGACGGGGCATCAGCCGCTCCGGAACCTCTTCCCTGTAATCTTCAATCAAGCGGTGGAGGTTTGCCCGTAAGCGATTGAGCGGCGTGCGTAGATCATGCGCGAGATTATTTCCCATGCTTCGAACCTCTGACAGGAGATATTCGACCTCTCCCATCATTTGGTTGATCAGGCTCGAGAGCACATCAAGCTCATCGCCACGCTTACTCAACGGAAGTCGTTGTGATAGATCCCCATCAGCGATCCGCTTACTGATGATCTGGACTTCATGTACCCGTTTAAGCGGCCTGGCCGCCAGCACCAACCCCAGTGCCAGACCTCCCAACAAGCAGATGGAGGCAGCCCACAGGATGATGTCCAATAGAATGTCGCCAATTCCACTTAACGTTTTTGCGTCATAGCCGGTGACCAGTATTTCGCCACTGCGCAACTGTTGAGCGGTGGCTCTTGCCCCTGACTCATAGCCAGGTAAATTCAGGCGGTATGGATTTCCGTCAAGCGGGAGGTCGGCGGGGAGCGAGTCAATATTGCCCGCCAGATGTACACCGTTTTTTGTGAACAAACCATAGCGAGCGATTCCCCTGATATCCCCCGTTTGCAGCTGTTCTAGCTCTCTAGGGAGTTCCGATGGCGGGACGCGTACCAAGACGCTGGCCTGGCCGATGACAAAAATATCGCCAATTCGGCTGAAGTATTCTGCCGACTTCCAATACACGGCTCCCATTGAAGCCATCAGCGTCAAAGCAAGTATCAGCGCATAACTCAGGGTCAGCCGAAACGCCGTAGTTCGCCAAGGGCTTGCTTTCATGGGGCCGGACTCTCAAGAATAAAGCCAGATCCCCGAATGGTTTTTATGCAGGCATTGCAGTTCAATTCTTCGAGTTTGCGTCGTAGCCGAGTCAAATGGACATCTATCAGCTTTGTTCCAGGGTCAAAGCTGTAACCCCAGACCGCCTCAAATATCAAACCCCTCGTTACTACTTTGTTGGGGTTGCGCATAAAAAATTCGACGAGCTTAAATTCAGTGGGTTGAAGGTCAATGGTGTTGGCAGAGCACGTGAGTTTACGATGTATTAAATGCAGTGACAGGTCACCGACCTGTAGAAGGGTGGCTTGTTCAATTCGGCTGTGCCGCCGGAGCAGGGCCTCTACACGGACGGCCATTTCCTCGGAAGCGAAGGGTTTTATCAAGTAATCGTCGCCACCTGCCCGGATTCCCTGAATTCGGTCATCCAGCGCGGATAGCGCACTGATCATCAAAACTGGTGTGTCTCGACCCGCCGCGCGAAGCTTGGAAATTATTTCCAGACCATCCACATTAGGCAGCATTCTGTCGAGGGTGATGACATCGAAGTCGCTGCCGAGCGCTAGCGCGAGGCCCTCTGCGCCGTCGGTTGCATGTGAGACAGCGAAACCCGCCCGCTCGAGCTCCAAGATGATTTCGCTTGCAGTAACTAAATCATCTTCAATGCACAGTGCGTTTCTCACAATGTTGCCTTCTCATAGAGTTTGCCCCTACGCATTATAGAGCATGTTAAAAGAGGGCGGTAGTTAAAATACTTTATATTTTGAGCGATTGCTTGGGGTTATACAGTGTGAGGAGTTGCGATGTATGCGTCGCAATACTTAACCTTGGAGGTGTGGAGAGGGCAATGAAATTACCTTTGGTCTACATGTTGGCGGCGCTCGCTTGGCCAGTGCATGCCAGCACCCTGGCAAGTGATCCTCGCGTGCTTGATCATATACAAAGCATGAACGCATATGCGGACAGAACCCACCAAACGCGCCCCGTAGTAGCCGAATACAAATACGGTTCAAGCCTGGATATCAAGAACGTGGTGGGGTTTACGGAGGAGGTGAAAAGCTGCAAGCCCATCGCTATGGCGATGACATATGTCGATGGAGAGAATGCTTTACGTACCGTCATATTTAAAAACGTGGGGTCTTGCTACAAATAAAAAAACGCCTGAATTTATTCAGGCGTTTTACGTTCAGCTCAGTCCGGTAGTTTCCACGCGATGACGCTGTCACCGATTTTGGTGCCCAACCGCTGGTGGCCACCCACTACAGCGACAACGTATTGCTTACCATCCTGGACGTAGGTCATTGGAGCGCCTTGCGCGCCTGCTGGAAGTCTCGCCTCCCAGAGCTTCTTGCCTGTTTCGCTATCGAATGCACGCATGAAGTAGTCCAGAGTGGCACCCACGAACGTCACACCACCGGCAGTGATCAATGGGCCGCCGTCAGACGGGGTACCCATATCCAGCTTGACCCGTGATGGAATTCCCAGCGGGCCGGTGTCGTATCCACTTCCCAATGGCCTTTGCCAGATGACATCCGTGGTACGCAGGTCAACACCACTGAGGTAGCCCCAAGGCGGGGCGATGCAAGGCACGCCTAGTACCGAAAGCCAGGGGGCTTTCTCAGCACCCATTGGAAGGCCGACCTGAGGCATCAAACCCTTCGAACCACCCCCTTGGTTAAGAGATTTCGAGCCCTTGGAATCGATCTCTTCGCGGCTGATGACGCGCTCAACGTAGGGCAGGTTGTTCGTGTTCATGGTCATGATGCCGCGATGGACATCGATGGCCACGCCGCCCCAGTTCAGGCCTCCATGGTTACCTGGATACGCGAGCGTGCCGGTGGTCATCGGTGGAGTGTACATACCGTCGTAGCGCAAGCTGCGGTATTGGATACGGCACATTGCCTGATCGAATGGGCTGATACCCCACGCGTCGCTCTCGGTCAGATCGCGTGCCTCCTTGCTTGGCGCACCCACAGTGTTGGGCATGCCGGTGGAGAAGGGCTGGGTAGCGGCAGTCCAGTTTCCTCCGTCGGCACCTTGAGGCACCGGTAGATGTTCGACAGGCATCAGGGGCTCGCCTGTTTCGCGGTCAAGTACAAAGATCTGACCGGACTTGGTCGCCTGTACGACAGCAGCGCGCATACCGGTCTTGGTTGGCCAGTCGACCAGGTTGGGCTGCGGCCCAATATCAAAATCCCACAGGTCATGATTGACGGTTCGGAAGTGCCATTTTTCGATACCGGTCTTGGCATCGATCGCGACAATGGCCGAGGTGTATTCCTCTTCTGCCTTGGTTCGGGTCGACCCGTAAAAGTCGCCCGAGGCATTACCGGTTCCGACATAGATCAAGCCAAGCTCGTCATCACCCGCAATCGGTGCCCAGACGTTAGGCGTGCCTGGCGTGTAGTGCTCATTCGGGCCAGGCTCGGTAGTCACTCCCGGATTACCCAGATCCCACGCCCAGGCAAATTTGCCTGTGACTGCATCGTAAGCACGTACGACGCCGGACGGGGCATAGCGATCCTGGCCATCACGCACCATGTGCCCAATGATCACGTTGCCTCGGATCACGATTGGCGCGGAGGTATTGCCCCAATAGCCCGGCGCGAAATTACCGATACCCTTTGAAAGGTCGATAAAGCCGTTCTCTGCAAAGCCTTTGCACGATTCACCGGTGTCGGCGTCAACCGCAGCCATACGGCCACCTGTCACACCCCAGATGATGCGTTTGCGGCAGTTTTGCACCGCAACGGTCTCGGGCACTTCGAAGTAGGCAACACCTCGGCAATAAGCGCCGGCAGTTTCCAGGGCCTTGGGATCTGCTTTTGGATCAAAACGCCATTTTTCCTTACCGGTGCCGGCGTCCAATGCAATCACTTGCTGCGATGGCGTGCAGACGTACACATTCGACCCGACTTTGAGTGGGGTATTCTCACTCAGGTAGGGAATCTTGGATCCTGGGGTTGGGAGGTCACCGGTGTGGTACTCCCAAGCTTTCTCCAACTGCCCCACGTTCTGCGCGGTGATTTGTTTCGCAGGGGAGAAGTGGTTGGACAGGTTGGAGCCGGCGTAGGCCGTCCAGTTGGTTTCGTCGTGGTTGCCAGCAACATTACCGTCAGGGGAGTCTACCTGTTGGCGGCTGAACGGCCCGGCAGGCCGTTTCTCCGCGAGCGCAGGCTCGGCTATTTTGACGTTCTGCGGAACCAGCAATGGAACCAGAATGGTGAGTAGGCCTGCTGCAGCGGGCACCGCCGTGGCCGCTACATAGGCGCGGCCACGGAAGCCAAGAAGTGTGCGACGCGCCGGGCGCACCGCTACCAACAACATGACTCCGAGCACAATGACCCAATCCAGTCGTGGAATCATCGCCCAACCGTTGTAGCCGACCTCCCACCATGACCATGCAAGCGTCAGCACGCTCAACGCGCCAATCGTGTAGGCCCCGGTTACGCGTAACTTGATGATCTGCACGCCTGCCAGGATGGTGGCCAATCCGGCGAGCAGGTAGTACCAAGATCCACCAACGATTGAGAGCCTGATGCCCAAGTAGGCTAATGCGAAGCCCACGATGACCATGAAAATGCCGTATCCGATGAATAGCGGCTTATCTATCGCCCGACTGGTAGCGGGCGCTGTGTCGCCTGTGCGGTTCACTGTGTACCGATCCCATTTATTCAGTGTTTAAAGATCCTGAATGATCCGGGATCGGGGGGAGGAGGAGGTTTAAAGTTTTTTAACTGGCTCGCTCCACTGGCGCTCGGTAGCGTCGGCGCTCTGAATGACGTGTTAAGGAGTTGAGCGTGAAAGCGACAGAAAAAAATCGATTTCTCATCGGTACGTTGCTGCTGGGGGCCTTGATGTCTCCAGTGGCTGCCTACGCCGCAGATGCCTCGAAGGCGAGCAAAACACTGCTGGCCGAAACCGACTATCCACCAGGCTACAAGACCACTGTGCTGCGAACCGAGATTCCGGCCAATGCCCAAGCGCCCTTGCATCAGCATGCTGGGATTGAGTCTGGCTACATTCTTGAGGGGGGTGGCACGCTGACAATTCAGGGTATGGCTGCTAAAGAAATGAAGCCCGGGATGACTACGATCGTGAGTCCCAATACCCCGCACTGGTTCAAAAATGGCCCGCACAAAACCGTCATCGTCTCGACCTACGTCGTTGAGAAAGACAAGCCGATGATGGAAGTACTCAAGCCCTGATTTGGGTTTGGTGAAACGCACTGGAGTTGGTGTGGCTCGCCCGATCGTCACCAAGGTGAGGGCCTGATCCAACTCTGCTGCGATGACCTTGCAAGCATGGCGAACACCTTTTGTCCCTCCTGCAAACATGCAAAGGTTCAGCGCGGCCTAGCTGAGTACCGTCAGCATTCAGTCTCAGCGTCCAGGCCATACCTGTCCTGACTCTAATGGCGCGCAACAATGGCGCGCAACGCATGCCTGGCTCATTCCAGTCCTTCCCACTTTCAACCGCAGCCGATTGCGCCTGGAGCTCCTGAGGCGGCTACTGGCTGATGCGATTGAGCGTAAACAGCAGCGAGGCGGGCGCTAGATTATTGATGCCTCTGCATGGACTTGCGACTCTGATGCGGGTCTGGGAGGAGCAGTGGAAAGTGCATGTGAAGGCCGCAAAAGTGCAATGGTTCAGTGTCGGGCCTCAGGGGATACTGGATCAGATAACTACAAAAATCAGAGGCTGG
The DNA here is from genome assembly GCF_044748725.1 of Pseudomonas sp. NPDC089752. NCBI lineage: Bacteria > Pseudomonadati > Pseudomonadota > Gammaproteobacteria > Pseudomonadales > Pseudomonadaceae > Pseudomonas > Pseudomonas sp. NPDC089752. The sequence continues at coordinate 294,780 of NZ_JBIVGP010000008.1, read as the reverse complement.
TATGAATAGCTCCACCCCATTTCATGCTCCCGTGATGTCAGCGCTTCAGGCGCAGTTGGGCGCAGGGCCTCAATGGAGCTTCGGTGCTGATACCCAGCGCATGGCGCTTGCGCAGTGGGACACCGAGGATGTGCAGTTCACGCATCCGGAGAGCTCCGCCTGTACGTTGATATTTCACCTGTCGGGCAGCACCCGCGTCAGCGGTTTCAAAGCAGGCCGCTGCGTAGGTCAAGGGGCCAGGCACGCCAGCATCACGCTCCTCGGCAATGAGAGCACCCGTTGGGAACTCGGTGGGCAATTGTCCTTTGTCCACCTGTACCTTTCTCAAGGTGCACTTGATGACTACGTGCAGCGTACCCAGGGTATTGCTCGAGCGCCCTGGCTAAAGCCTTGCTTCGCTAAGGATGATCCCTGGTTGAGTGCGCTGTTCATGATGATTGTTCAAGACCACATGTTGAATCGAACTGCCAATGAGTCGAGGTTGCTCAGTCATATGGGTGATCTCATTCTGGAGCATCTTCTTCAGTTCTACAGTCACCGGGTACTACCGAGTGAGCCTGCTCGGACATCCACTCGCCTGACTGCGCGTGTGCTAAGTCGGGTCGACGAGTTTCTACAGGCCAATCTGACCCAGAACGTTGTGCTTGCCGACCTCGCAGCGATAGCCTGCCTGTCGGAAGGGCACTTCATCAGAGCATTCAAGCGCAGCACTGGCATGACGCCCCACCAGATGCTGATTGCCAGGCGAGTGGAGAAAGCGAGCCAACTCCTGACCGACCGAAGCTTGACCCTGGCCCAGGTCGCCCATTCCACCGGCTTTGCAAGTGGCTCCCACCTGGGGGTTGCCTTCAGGCGGCGTCATGGGGTCACTCCAGGGCAATATCGCGCACTGAAGGGGAATCGATAACGTGATGGATGTGTGCCGTTTTTTTGATTCCTGACACAGCGCACCAATCATAACTCACTGAAATATATAGATAATTAACATTTCGCCCAGCGTGATCGGGATCATTCACAGTGACACCCTGCGCCTTTAGGCTATTGAAAAGCACTGCTCCCATGCCTGCTGGGTGTGCTTTCTGTTTTGCCTATAAGGACAAGAATATGCTGATTGACCAACTCGTTTCCCGCCCCGTCGCTCAGGTTGCCTCCCATGGCATTCCGGAAGCCCTGCACATTGATACGCACAATCGTCCATTCGCCAAGAACTTCGGGGCTCCAGGCGTGAGCCTGCAACTCCTGCACGCTGACATCGAAGGCAATACGTTCGCGGTGCGGCTCCGCTTGGCTCCCGGGGTTCAGCTCCCTCCGCATCACCATTCCGGCGTGGTATACGCCTACACATTAGCGGGGCGTTGGTACTACCAAGAGTACAAAGACAGCTCGCCCCACAACGTGGCGGGCTCCTATCTTTTTGAGCCACCTGGTTCGATCCACACCCTCACCATTCCGCACGACAATGAAGACGAAACAGATGTCATCTTCATCATCACCGGCGCCATGCTGATCTTGGACAGTGATCGTAGGGTCATCCAAGTATTGGACGCGGCGAGCCATATCAATGACTGGGCCGAGGCGCTTCGTGCTCAGGGTGACCCGGTTCCTCCCCTGATCGGTGGTGCCCGTACTGGCTTTATCAATACCTGACGGGCGATGTCGCCGAATCAGCTGGTGGTAAGCCGTTCCCGTCGTTAATGCAATCTTCGGTTGCACGTTTAAACGTTTTTAACTGTCGGGGCTAGGCGCCTAACAGCACACTGGGACACTGGAGTTGAGTCAGCCATCGTCTACATGTTTGCGGAGTGATCGCATGAAGTTAATGCTTTGTTCATTGGCACTGGCTACAAGCTGTGCCATCGCAGGTGTCACGCACGCGGCAGACCTGATCGGAAAAACCGCACCTGCATTCGGTTCGGGGCCTGTGAAGGTTGAGCGGATAGCATTTTTCCCTGAGCAACAGAACACAGGAGTGGCGGTTTCAAAAGCGGGTCGGATTTTTGTCAGTTTTCCCCGGATCAGCATGGATGTCGAAACGAGTCTTGCAGAACTGGTTGATGGCAAGCTGATCATGTACCCGAACAAGGCTTGGAATGGCTACCGCAACGCAAACTCGGAAACTTCGGGCAACGATGCGTCCCATCAGTTCGTCACCGCCCAGGCTATCGTGTTTGACCACGCAGACAACCTCTGGGTGGTAGATCCGGCAACCCCACATCGCAGCGGCCCTCTTAAAGGCGGTGCCAAGCTGGTTCGCATCAATCTGGTTAAAAACCAGGTCGACAAGGTGTTGCACTTCGATGAGCAGGCCGTACCAGAGGGGGCCTCATTGAATGATGTCCGGTTTAGTCCGGACGATCGCTATGCCTACCTGAGCGATGTGGCCAACCCTGGATACCCAGGAGCGATCGTGGTCATGGATCTGCAGACTGGCAAGTCGTGGCGTGCGCTCTCAGGTCACCCGTCAACCCAAACCGCAGCGGATCTTTACCTCATGGCTGACGGCAAAAAGCTGCTGACGCCCAAAGGAGAAGGGCTACAGCTCAACATAGACGGCATCGAAATATCCCCCGACGGCAAGACGTTCTATTGGCAAGCGTTGACCGGCGACACTGTTTACAGCGTGCCCACTGCTGACCTAAATGATCCCGAACGAGCGAAATCGGTTCAGCCCAAAGCTGTTGCCAAAACACACCCTGCGGACGGGTTGTGGATCGACGCAGCGGGGCAGTTCTTCGTGAGCAATCCCAGTGAAGATGCGGTGGAAATCGCGGATAAGGTGGGGGGGCCGTTGAGAACCCTCTTCAAGGACAAGCGGATGCGATGGCCGGACAGCTTTGCACAAGGCCCTGACGGGTCGTTGTATGTCAGCGCCAGTTTCATCGGTGACAGCCCATGGTTCAATCCAAAGGCAACTACCACTCCCAGTGCAATCTTCAAAATCACGCCTCAGTGATTGATCCCCAGCAGGGCCGCGTGCGGCCCTTTTTTGCACCGGACGCGTTAGCGGACTGCAGATTGCGAAACGACGTCACTCACAAGTGGGGCGTCAGTGAACGGCAGACATCTCGCCAGCAAGCCCCGCCGCGCTTGGCTCGGACTGCAAGGCGACGACTCCCTCGGAAACCAGTACGGGGCACTGCATCGAGATGCTATCCCGCCTGTCCAATGACTTTGCCGATCACCTTCGCCACAGCCTGGTGACGGTCAGCAGGGGATCCTGAGCGTGCCCCCTTAACCCAGACACCCCGGAGAAGGGCTCAGCGCACGAGCTGATACAAGAGACCCTTTGATTACATCCTGTGATTCACAAATGTATGGAATCCAGGGCCGATTATCTTTTCCGTCCAGGTAATTACAGTAGAGGTATCAAGGCCGAGGCCTGCACTTCGGCCTACCTCGCGCGATTGATCTGGGCTGCAACCGATGGGCTTATCGACTGGCTGGAGCCGACCAGCGCCACCCTGAGCAAGCTGCCTATCCTCGCGCTCTTGGATACTGATTACAGAGGACAAACCTATGAATGGCACTCTTCAACATTTGTTGGATCGTGAAGACATACGTGCGCTCAGAACGCTCTACGCCCATCACCTGGACAGTAACAACGTCCAAGCGCTTGACCAGGTCTTTTCACCGGATGCGGTGGTGGAAGTCACCGTCGGGAAAATGGAAGGCATCGCGGCAATCCGAGACGGGTTGAACGCTGCATTCAGCCTATTCGATCGTGACCAACGGGGAAGCTACCCGTTCATGCATGCGATCACCAACCACTGGATCCAGATTACCGGCCCTGACACGGCTGTGGGGCGCTGCTATCTCACAGGGTTTGAAACGGCATCTAAAGATGATCCACATCCATTGTTCCTGCTCGGGGTCTACGCCGATGAGTACTCACGTATCGATGGTGAATGGCGGATCCATCGCTCCGTGCTAGAGGTGGTATGGCCTAACCAGAGCGCAGGTGGTAACGGCGCCGCTCAGGCAGCAGGAGCGTGATCATGACGACTGCGCTGAAACTAAGCATCCTGGACTATTCACCCATCGATGAGGGGTTAGTCGCTGCCGACGCACTGGCCGCGAGTGTGCGCCTCGCACAGCGTGCCGAGGAGAGTGGCTTCACCAGATTTTGGGTGTCCGAGCACCACGGGATCCGTGCGCTGGCGAGCAACTCTCCGGAAATACTGATGTCTCGAATCGCTTCGGCTACGAACTCAATCAGAGTGGGTTCCGGCGGAGTGCTTTTGCCAAACTACAGCAGCTTGAAGATCGCTGAGAATTACCAACTACTGGAAGCGCTTTTCCCTGGTCGCATCGACCTGGGCTTCGGGAGGGCACCTGGGGCTGATCAGCGCACGAGCATGGCGTTGAACGATGAGAAGGGCGATCGCATTCCATATGGACGGAAAGTTGAGGATCTCCTCGGCTTCCTGACCGGAAAACACGGGCCAAACTCACCCTATACCGGCATGCGCGCGCATCCAGAAACCCACGGCATGCCACAGCCATTTGTGCTGGGTGCATCAGGCGCCACTGCTGAAGCCGCAGCTCAGGCTGGCCTTGGGTTCACGTTTGCCCATTTCATTAACCCGCGCGGAGATGGACGTCTCGCGGCAAGCGCCTACAGACGCGCCTTCATTCCCACTGACTTTTCTGCGTCGCCCACAGTGGTCGTTGCGGTCTTTGTGGCTTTAGGGGAAACAGACGAGGAGGCGCGGGATTACGCATCTGCATTTCATCTCTGGCTTGCCTATGCCGAGAGCGCCAGTCCGCTTGACCGAGTACCATCGCTCGCTAACGCGCGTGATCACCGATGGACGTCAGAAGAGCTGGCCACACGTGAGCGAAACCAGGGTAGGCTCATCTCAGGAACAGCCCATGATGTGGTGGCTCAGCTCAACGCGCTTGCTGACCTGTATGGGACTGACGAAGTCATGGTCAACATCATGATGCCCGGTGAGGCTGCACGTCTAAAAGCGCTCGAAGGTTTGATCGTTGAAATGGCCAAGTCAATCTAGAAGACTGGGTGAGACGTCTGCATGTACCCGGCGAATCTGTAACGCCACTAGGAGCTCTGAGGCTCTCTAGTGGCACCATCTTTCGTCGATGGGTCTCCCTTCGAGTAATCCCTAGAAGACATGCAGATAACGTATTTTAAATTGGTAGTCGAGCTTGAAACCTGACTCTGTCTCAATGTCTTTGGTGGTTGAAAAAAGCAACTGATCCTTGGGGGTGACGAATGCACTCGCTTGAGCATAAACAGACGTGGTTTTCTGGCGATCGTCAGCTTCAACCCCGTCTAATTTGTTCTCACCGCCAAAGACTTGTTGGACACCGAAGCCCATGAGTGTGTTGCGATTGTCGTTGAACTGGTAAGTGATTGCAGCTCGGATATCGTAGAGCGGCTTCTGAGTGAGCTTGAGTCTGTTAGGGCCATAGTCTTGGTTGGAGCCGAACACTGTTGCGTCAGCAATCAATTCCACATTGAAGTTTTCCCCGAGACCTTTTTGATATCCTAGCTGGAGGGCAGCTTTCCAGCGATTTTCGCCTGGATTTAAAGCCTTGTCAGATTTGTACTCCCCTGTAGGTATGTACAGAAATGGTGAAACGCTGAAGTAGTGTCGAGACGCGCGGTCTGCTAGCGGCCAAAACGGTAGCACAATGAAGACGTCCCCTACGCCGGATGCTTTGTTCAGTGTGTTAACCCCTTTTGGCTCGTAGTTTACATATGGGATTGCGATCTGGGGATTGGCTATCCATGACCCCCAATACATGGGGTGCGTGTAGCGCAACAAGCCAAAATCCACATCCAGTTGTGCCTGCTTGTCAGTGACATGCCCGTCCTCATAAATTTTGCTGTTCTTGGTATGCACGCCATACAGAGCTAATAGATCATGACCAGGCATCGGCGCAACCCAGTCACCAATGTCTGCGCCTATTGCATGGGCGAAGTTGGAGTGCATGCTAAACACTAGGAAAGCGGGCCCAAGAATGATTGGCTTGACGTAGCGAAGTGTGAATGTATTCATTGAATTGTATCCATCGGCAATATTGTGACCCGACCTTGGGGCTATTATTTTAAAATTGCTGGATATCGCTGACTGCTACTACTAGCTTTCGGGAAGTTCCGTCGAAAAAGTAAATTTCTCCGAAGGGTCAGCTATCTGAGATGCAAAGTACGGTAGCAAGCCAGTTAACTCGTGACAGTTGATGTACTCAGTCAAAAGCTCGTTGCTTTTCAAAATGTGCACTTCAACCCATGGGTGAAGTTGCGGTACGTATTCAGGTTCGACGTAGAGATCTGTAAATTCTTTTCGGACACAGAGGTGAGAGGCTTGTGTGCGTGCAGCTTGCTCAATGTGACCGAGAGAAAGCAGTAAACCGAACTGCGATTGACGATCCAACGGAGTGCCGGCCATCACATCCTGCTCCCGGCAGAACCGAATGCTCATGCAGCCGGTCTGCACAGGGTTGCTGGATAGGAAGTCAATCCAGGTCTGGACAGGGGCAACCATTTTGTCGTGCCAAACCGCGCGCTCCTTCTCCCCGCACTTCTCCCAATATTGGGCCTCGCGAATGAAACACATATAGTCTGGGCCTTTGACCTTCAGGCGTAAACCTCGAGAGTTAGCTGGTTGAGGCGCAGGGAGGGCTGGTAGTGGGCTTTTTAGTTGGTCGGTTGCTGATGCATTTATTCGGTGACGATAACTTCCCCAGTAGCCAAAACGGTCGCTTGGAATCAAGGGCAGTATAGCTGCGCTTCCTGACTTTTCGTCCTTGCCAGCCCCGTAACTGAAGTGATCCTGTGACGGGCTCATGACTTCTCGCCAGTAACCAATTTTAGAGTGCCCCGACACCGATCGATTAGCCCACCACGATTTGACAGTCGGGCTTTCAACCCAAAGGTCATAAGAATCACGCCCGAGCCAATACCCCAGGATTACTTGATTATGGAACCCCTGTTTATCGATATGATGTGCTCGCTCGATTGACATGGCACCATGGGGGAGCTGCAAAAGCTCAATGAGCTCAGAGAGATAGGTGGGAACCTCGGTCAGATTTTCATCAGTATGCTGAATGCCGAACATTCCAAAGACAAGATGATCTACGTCATCTGGGAATGAGACGATACGGCCAGGGTAAGTCTTCGGCAGCTCATCGGATTCTTTGGGCGGATTGTTTTCAGCTAAGTTGCTGAACGGGCATTTGCTCTCAGTCATCTAATTAGTTCCTGTTTTGAGAAGGCAGGGAGGTATCCCATACTGCTATTATTATTCGTTGAACTTTCCTCAGGGGACTAATCTGAAGCTTAACCCTTTAGATGGGAGATGACTGTTCTGTGACAGACAGGTGGTCATGCCTTGACTGGACACACTTGTTGCGGTTTCTAATAGGTAATTTGCGCAATCTAAATACGATGAGTTGGAGTCGTTTGGGTGAGAATGTATGCCGCAGTCAGGATGTGGTGAAGGTGGGGTTTGTCAAAGGAAGGGAGGGCAATCCGAAGACGTTCAGAAGTGTTAAGGAGCACGATTGCCTCATGCTCCTCAACCAGGATCTCAGGCGATCACAGGCCTTCTACGATGCCAATCGGTGGACTGTTGATATTGATGGCCTATCTGGAGCAACTGATCCTCACTGAAGTGCGGGCCCACGAGCTGGTACACCAATGGCAAGCCATTCTGGTCGACACCGCAGGGCAGGGTCAATGAAGGGCTTCCAGACATGTTGAAGGGGCAGGTGAACGTGTGGAGGGCTGCGATGAGCTCCAGATCGACGTTCTTCATACGCTCCAGATCAGGCACGGCGAACGGGAGCACCGGCATGGCGATAGCGTGAATGCCCTGGAATACTGCCTCCAGTCGCCCTGTGAAGTCGGCGCGCCGCAGCAATACCTCCTGATAGGCCATGCCGGACATGTTCTGGCCAATATTGATCAGGTGCGCAAGGCTTGCGCCGTATTCCTGCTTGCGTTGTGGATAATGTTCTCGATGTGCATAGGCTGTCTGTACAGCACAGACTTGTACCCAGTCATCGATCATGGCTTGTACATCCGGCATGCTGATCTCGACGACGTCAGCACCCAGCGTGCAAAGGATCTGCAGTGCTTTGCGCAGGCTGGCTTGAACCTCCAGGTTGGCCAGGCCAGCGATCCATTTCCAATCCACACCAATGCGCACCCCATTGATTGGGGCCTGCATGGCAGTTAGGTAATCAGGAACAGGCTTGCAGGAGGAGGTGGGATCAAGCACATCTCGGCCAGCGATGGTTCCCAAGATGGCGCCGGCATCCGCCACACTTTTGGCGAGTACCCCGACGTGATCGAGTGAGGCCGCGAGTTCGAACGCGCCATGCCGAGATACGCGCCCCCAGGTTGGCTTGAGCCCTGTGACGCCATTGGCTGCCGAGGGTAACCGGATCGAACCGCCGGTCTCGGAACCAAGGGCCGCGAAACACATGCCGGAGGCAACGGCCACGCCGCTACCGCTTGAGGAAGCGCCCGACCAGTGCTGAGCACTCCAAGGGTTGACTGGTGCGCGGAACGGCGGGGTGTGATCGGCATAGACGCCTTCAGTCAGTACGAGCTTCCCAAGAATCGGAGTACCGCCATCGCGCAGTCGTTTGACGGGTGTCGCATCGACATCGGATCGATTGTCCAGATGAATCGGCATGCCCGCCGTTGTGGGGGCTTCGCGCGTCATGAACATGTCCTTGACGCTAAGTGGAACGCCGTGAAGTGGGCCGTGGACGATGCCTTGGGCCAGGTCGGCATCAGCTTGGGAGGCGCACGCTAGCGCAGACTCTGTCATGAAGCAGATGTAGCTGTGAAGATGTGGGTTGAGTGTGTCAACGCGGTGAAGCATCAGTTGAGTGATGTCAACGCTTGAGAGCTCGCCGTCGCGAATCAGTTTGGCAATTTCGAGAGCTTCGAGCTCGTAGAGGGGGGTGTCAGGCAGTGACGGCATTGGTAAGTGCTCTACAGTAGGAAGGCTTTAACCCAAGGCCTGGCTTAGCCAGGCCTGAGCCTAATCTTGCTGTTACTGTAGAGGGGTTGAGGCCAGGGCAATGTACCCAGGCTGCCAGTTTGCCTTTTCTGATGTGGACAATTGAGCGCTCTAGCTCGCTTTACGCACGAGGGCGCTTGGCGGTACACCGTATTGCTTTTTGAACGCCCGGCTGAAGTGGGAAAAATTGCTGAAGCCGTTGCTTACCGCGACCTCGGCCACCAGCCGTGCCCGACCTTCTGTGAGCGCGTCATAGCTGTTGGCGAGTCTCTGCTGCCACAACCACTGCATGGCCGTGGTGCCTTCGGCGGCGAACAATCGACTGAGAGTTCTAGACGATGCGCCCAAGACCGAGGCGATGCTGTCCATGTCCATGTCGGGGTTGTCGATGTTGGCCAGCATGAATTTCTTCGTTTTAGCCAACAGGTCACTGTGGCGGCTCCCCAAGCCCTTTGCATCAGCGAATTCGCATTCCATTGCTGCCGCAAGGATGTCGATGAATGACGAGCTGACCTTGGCGGCGGCGTTTGAAAACTCAGGCAGCTCGAGATTCACTGCATTCAGGATCATGGAGGAGAGCAAGCTTCCCATGGCGCCTTGTGCGTTGAACTTCATGGCTGTCATTCGTTCTGCTTCAGGCAGCCGGCAGAGCAGCTGCTTTCGCGGAATATTGAGCACTACAATTTTGTAGTCATCTTGAAAGTCGTAATCGAAGCCTCGGGCCGTGTCATACAGCACCATGTCTCCCGCGCACTGCACAACCTTCCGGCCGTCCTGCTCCAGATTGGCGCGACCGCTCTGCAGAAACGAGAACAGATAGCTGTCCGAAGGCGCACTGGCCATATTTCGTGCGTTGCGCTTGTAGCCTAAGCCCGAACTCGCAATCTCACTGACTCGGATGCAGCCAACCTGATGGATGGAAAGCTCGGCATCGAAATGTGTTGGGTTCAGGGCTTGGCTATCTGCCACGCAGTGCAACGAGGAGATCACCTCGCTCCAGTAGTCGAACCGCTCCCTCGGTGCGACAGGCTGGGTGCTGTAATGGTTGATCATGGCTTACTCCAAAAGACGCTCACTTCCATCACAACAGCAATTTTTAGGCCATCAATTCAATAATCTATGACCGATGAAGGCTGATACCCGTCCCAGACGCCAAGGAATGGGCAACGTCTTCAGCAATGACAAGGCTTTCAAGGTGAGCTCAGTGCGTCTGTTACGGTATCTACCGAAGCGCTCCGTGCACTTTTCCGGGAGTCTCGAGGCAACGCTGCACCATTTTGGGGTTGAAGAGGTGATGAGCGCGAGGCGCAGTGAGTCACGCCAAAGATTGTGATGATCGGTAACTGCTTGGAATAGCCAAGTGTTCCCGTGCTTAGCATGGATATTGGAAAAAACGTAACGCGTCAAAATCCAGCCTTTTCAACCAGCCCTTTCTGTCTTCCTGGGGCTAATGACTTTGGCCGGATAAGCAAGGTGGTTGGTGGTTGACCGCTTTAAAATATTGCCCCCTTCATTCTCAGAGCACCTTGTCGTGACATCGTCCGGTTCGTTATTGAAGGCGCGCGTTTTAGTATCACTTGCGATACTCAGTGCGCTGGTAGGCAGCACCGCACCTTCGCCGTTGTATGCGGTTTATCAAATCTCTCTGCAGTTCACCTCCACCACCTTGACAGCATTGTTTGCGATCTACGCCATCGGCGTACTGCTTTCCCTGGCGCTTCTGGGCAAGCTTTCAGACCGACTTGCCGATCGACGCATCGTGATAGTGCCTGCGTTGGTGATCGTTGCATTGGGGTCGATCGTATTCGCGCTTTCCAGCACCTTGGATGGATTGTTCCTGGGCCGCTTCCTAGCCGGCGTTGGAACAGGCGCATTGACCGGCAGTGCAAACGCCTCGCTGGTCGGCTTCGATGCGCGTGACAACCGATCGTTGGCTCCCGTTTTTGCGACCGTCTCGTTCACGCTTGGCGCCGCACTGGGGCCTGTATTGAGTTCCGTGGCGTTGGCCTTTGACTTCTATCCTTTGGTCACACCCTTTGCCTGGAACGCATTGCTCGCGATTGGTACCGGTGTTGGATTGTGTCTGATTCCTTGGAGTGCACCGAAGAAAGTGTCCCGCCTCCCCGGAGTGGCCAAGCGCGGACTTTCATCTCAAATGGCGGGCTCATGGAAGCCGTTTTCCAGGATCAGCTGCCTGCTCGTGGTGGCTTGGTCTGTGGGTTCTGTCTTCGTCGCGCTTGGGCCTTCTATGGTGCTGAGCACGCTCACAACCATATCCCACTCCAGTCACGCCAGAGCTGGGTTGCTCGTCACGGTGTTCCAAGCAGTGGCGGGATTGACCCAGTATTTTGCACGTAAGGAAGTGCCTGAGCGCGTCATGCGGTGGGGTGGACTGCTGCTGGTGGCCTCATGGGCAGGGTGTCTTTACGCGCTGTACGAACAACAGCCCATTACATTTCTGATCTGCACGATCATTTCCGGCGTGGGCTATGGGGCCTGCTTCGTCGGATCCATGGGTGTGTTCACGACCTTGGCGCCAACCGAACACCGCGCCACCCTCGGCTCCTTGTTCTATCTGGCAGGCTATCTGGGGAGTGGCGCGTGCATCATCTTGATGGGAGCTGCGGTCGATGCGTTCGGTATCGTGAATGCTTCTGCCTGCATGCTCGCCGTGATTACGGCCATGCTTGGGCTCTTGTTGGTGCCGCTGAGAAGAGCCCCTAGTGGAGTGTAAATCCGGCTCCAGATCGGTTTTGGGTGGCTGAAATTGTCAATTCATTTTGACGCTCAGGGGCGCGTCATCAGTTTGTAGTGTTCGTACAGTGGAGACAGATCAGGCACACGGTGTGTGCTTGCCACTCCTGGAGACACTGTATGAAATTGGCAAAAAGAAGCTGGTCATTACCACTGAGTGGTATCGCTGCAGCCTTGCTCCTGGCAGCGGTTCAACCAGCCATGGCTAACGATGTAGCAGTGATGGGGGCGGGTGCCGATATCACCCCCATGTGCGGTACCAAGCCCATGACCGTAGCGTTGACCGATGGTCATGGTGGCGATACCTGGCGCAAGATCGTTTTGGCGGAAGTGAAGGATGAGCTGAGCAAGTGCGCAAACGTAAAGCGCTTCATTTACGCCAACGCCAACGGGAATCAGCAGAAGTCCAATAGCGACATTAACTCGCTGGTCTCTCAAGGCGTCAACGTAATGGTGTCGTTCACCGACTTTGGTGACGCCATGCTTCCCGCGTTGCGTTCGGCTACCAAAGCGGGCGTAACCGTGGTGCCTTATTTTTCCAAGATTGCTGGCACGCCAGGGCGTGACTACACAGCGCTGGTCTACCAGGATCAGGAGCGTGTCGGCGGCATGTGGGCAGACTGGATCGGCAGCACCCTGAAGACAGGTAATGTCCTCCTGTTGGGCGGCGTACCCGGGGCCAGCTCCTCGATGCGCTTCATGGACGGTTTCAGGGCGGGCGTGAAGAAGTACCCGGGCCTGAAGTTGCTCGACGAAAACTACATCGTGACCAACTGGACACCCGTTGACGCCCAGAAAGCTGTCGCTGGCCTGATCGCCAAATACCCGAAAATCGATGCAATTGCCTCCGATTACGGTGCTACCACCCTTGCTGCCGTAAAGGCATTCCAACAAGCAGGCCTGCCGGTTCCGGCTCAGGCCACTCTCGCCAGCAGCAATGAGCTCAACTGCCGCTACATCGATGATGTCGCCGCAGGCAAAAGCTGGCCCTACTTTGCCCTCGACGGTACGACCACCTTGGCACGCTTTGCCGTTCGCAGGGCGGTGGCTGACTTCCAGGGAACAGCCAATCCAGAGTCCCTGGGGGTGATTCCATTCCCGAGCGCGGATTCTGCAAAAGGGCTTCAGCCTAAATGCGATCGAGCAGCGCCCCCGGATGCCGATTTGAGCTCAATTCTGCCACCTGAAAAGCTCAACGAGCTCTTCTGATTTGGCGTCAATCGTACGAAGGGGAGATGCCCAATGAACTCGGTTTGGAAGAATGCAACGCTCAGCTCTCTGGTGGTCTCGGTACTGTCGTCCACCCCTGTGTTTGCTGTTGAAGAAACGGTATTGGGGAAGGGCGCTGACATAAAGCTCATGTGCGGTGACAAGCCAATGGTGATTGCTGTCGCGGATGGTGTTGGCGGCAACACTGATCGGAAAGTGAAGCTTGCTGAAATCAAGCATGAGCTCCAGGGCTGTTCCAACGTTACGCGCTTCATCTACACGAACGCTAACGGTGACTTGCAGAAAGCCAATGCAGACATCAACGGCCTGGTCTCGCAGGGGGCCAACATCATCGTCATGTTCCCTGACTTCGGTACCGCTCAGATTCCTGCCATGCGCAAAGCCGTCAAAGCCGGAGTCACTGTCGTGCCCTATCTGGCGAAGATCGACGGGACGATGGGTAAAGACTTCACCGCAAACGTCTACCAGGATACCGCCAAGGTTGGTGAGCGCTGGGCGGACTGGTATGGCGCGCACCTCAAGCGCGGCAACGTCATCTTCCTTGGTGGGACGCCTGGCGCGCAGTCCTCCCAGTTGTTCCTGGAAGGCTTCAAGGCCGGGCTGAAGAAGTATCCGGATCTGCACTTGCTGAGCAACGACTTCGTCGTCACCAACTGGGATCCTGCAGCCGCTCAGAAGGCGGTAGCAGGCCTCATCGCCAAGTACCCGGACATCGACGGCATCGCCACGGACTACGGCGTCACTGCTCTGGCAGCGGTCAAGTCCTTCGAGCAAGCCGGCAAGCCCATTCCGGCGATGGCGACGATGGCCAGCAATAACGAGCTGAGCTGCAAGTACCTGAACAGCCGATCTTCTCCGCACGCATTTGCTTACCTGACGCTTGATGGAACCAGCTCCACCGGACGTTTCGCCATGCGCAGGGCGGTGGCTGATTTCCAGGGAACAGACAATGGCGAAGGAACGGCGCTGATGCCGTTCACTTACGCAGACAGCTTCGCGTCGATCGACCCACAGTGCGATCCGTCGGCGCCACCAGATACAGACCTTTCCAGTTTGCTGCCAAAAGAACAACTCGAAAAATTATTTTGATCGCAGGTGAGGGGTGGTTATGAGTCCCGAACAAAAAAAGCTCCTGGTTGTCGACCGGGTAACCAAGGTGTTTCCTGGCGTGAAAGCGCTGGATGAGGTGACGTTTACTGTCCTTGCAGGTGAAGTGCACGGCCTGGTGGGGGAAAATGGGGCCGGCAAGTCAACCTTGATGGCAGTGGCTTCCGGGGCGCTGATCCCAGAGTCCGGTAGTGTTTTGATCGATGGCTCCAAAGCGCTTGGAGATCCCGAGTTCGCCCGTGAAATGGGGCTTGCGATCGTACGTCAGGAGCCGGCGCTCATGCCGGATCTTTCGGTCGCAGAGAATCTGTACATGGCAATGCCCCCAAGCGCCAGGCCTTCACCCGTCCAGCTTCGGGAATGGGCTTTGAAATGCCTGAAGTTGTGGAGTTTAGGCGTCGCAATCGATCCAGCGACGCGTGTCGCCAGTCTCAACTCCGAGCAAAAATTCATTGTTGAAATCGTCAAGGCGCTTGCGGCCAAGCCGAAGGTTCTGGTGCTCGATGAGCCCACAGAGCACTTGGGAAAAGATGACGTACAGCGTTTGTTCACCCATATCCAGAGACTGGTGTCGGGCGGAGCTGCGGTTGTCTATATCTCCCACCGCATCCGCGAAGTCCAACAGATTTCTGACCGCCTGACCGTACTGCGAGACGGCCAGGATCAAGGCACCCATGATGCGAAGATGCTTTCCGAACAGAACATTGTCGAGCTGATTGTCGGCGGCGAACTGAACCGGGAGTTCCCCTCCAAAGGTGCGCAAGCCCAAGCAGAGAAGCCGTCGCTGCAGGTAACCGGCTACAGCGGTAAGGGCTTCAGCAACCTCAACCTGACCGTCAAACGGGGTGAGATCGTTGGACTTGCCGGCATCGACGGCAATGGTCAGCGCGAGTTCATCAGAGCACTCGCCGGGATCAACCGTTCCAAGGGCCAGGTGGTGGTGGATGGCCGGCCTGTGAAAACCTCCAGCTCAGCGGTCGCAAGCGCGGGTGGCATTCGCTACGTACCGGGTGATCGACATCGCGAGGGCATATTCGCAGAGCTGAATATCCGCGAGAATTTCTCGCTGCGCAGCCTTCGCCTTTCCAGTGTGCTGGGTTTCATCTCGCCTGGCCTTGAAGAAAAGCGATCGATCGCGGCTGTCAACGAGTTTGCGGTTAAGACGCCGTCCCTGGATACCCCGATCCGCCAGCTCTCCGGTGGCAACCAGCAAAAAGTCGTTCTATCGAGCGTGCTCGCAAGCAAACCTTCGGTGCTGATCGTCGATGAACCGACACAGGGTGTCGATATCGGCGCACGCATGGAGATCTACCAGACCCTGCGCGCAGTCGCCGACAGTGGGGTAGGCATTATCCTGGTCTCATCCGACGCCTCGGAAGTGGCGGGGCTGTGTGACCGCGTGATGATTTTCTCTCGAGGAGAGATCGTCAAGGAGCTCGTTCAAGAGCAGGTGGTTGAGCAGAACATTACCGCCGCTGTGCTCACTGCGACTAACCACCGTTCGCACGCCAGGCAGGGGATCTCTGCGTTCTGGAAGTGGGCAGCGGGCGACTGGGCACCGCTGGCCATTCTGGTCGCCGTTATCTTCGTCTTGGGTGTGTTCGCCGCCAGTGCCAACGAGTTTTACCTGAGCGAACGCAACATTTCAGGGATGCTTGCTCTCGTCGCAACGCTAGCGCTTGTGGCGTTCGGCCAACAGATACTGATGCTTGTCGGAGGCATCGACTTATCAGTGGGGCCGCTGATGGGCTTTGCGCTGGTCATCCAATCGTTCTACCAGATTGAAGGCGGCACGGGTGGTGGAGACATGATGGGATGGGCGCTCATGTTCGGTGCCGCAGCCGCTGTGGGCGTTATCAACTGGATTCTGGTTGATCCCATGAAGATGCACCCCATGGTCGCGACCTTCGTGACCTTCATGGGACTGCAGGCTTGTTCGCTAATGCTTAGGCCGGTTCCAGGTGGGCTCATTTCTGAACAGGTCATGGACACCATCAACCTCCAGTACGGGTACCTGCCGCTTGCGATCCTCGTGGCAATCGCAGTCGCTTTCGCCCTGGAGTTCGCATTGTTCCGAAGCCGCTGGGGCATTGCGTTCCGAGGCTACGGCTCTAAGCCCGAAGCTGCACGTGTCTCGGGCCTGCGCCCGCGCCTGATTCTGCTGGGCGCCTATGTGGGTTGTTCCTTGATGGCTGCTGTGGCGGCGATCCCGATGATGGCGCAGGTTGGATCGGGGGATCCTTCAGCCGGTACCAGCTACACGCTCACGAGCATTGCAGCGGTGGTCATCGGTGGCGCCAGCCTGTTTGGTGGGCGCGGCTCGTTCGTGGGGGCGCTACTGGGTGCGCTTTTGATCACACAGGTGAACGTTGTAACCACCTTCCTCGATCTGAATGACGCCTGGCAGTCCTACCTACTGGGCGCAATGATCCTGATCTCGGTTGCCCTTTATTCCAAGAGTCGACAAATGGCGGTGGCGGTATGAGCGCGATCAATCTCCAGCAAAACGACACTCCACGAAACCGCAAAACAGTGAAGCTGGCAGCTACCAAGCGCCGCCTGTTCCAGTTTGATGAATTCTCTTGGGTCTGGTTTGGCACCGCAGCGCTGTTCGTGATCAGCGCCATTGTCGCACCAGGTACAGTCACCCAAGGATCGCTGCTGGCGATGCTGCCTTTCGCAGGCATGCTGGCGATAGTGGCGACAGGTCAAACCGTCGTGATTCAGCAGCGCGGCCTGGATATGTCTGCAATAGGCATGGTCGGCTTGGCGGGCGTGCTGGCTGCGCTGCTGGGCAACATGCTGGGCTCTCAGATCCTGGCAGCGCTCATCACGCTTCTGTCAGCGGTTGCGGTCGGAATCGTGAACGGTGTCTTGACCTCCAGGTTGTCCATCAGTCCGCTGGTAGCGACATTGGCGGTGAATGCCTTGCTGATTGGTGCCATCCGCTCACTGACGGGTAACGCACCGGTTTCAACCGCGCAATCCCTGCAGGACTTTTCGCACTCCAAGTTCTTGGGGCTACCGTTTAGCGTGGTATTTGCCTTCCTGTTTGTTGTCGTTGTCTGGGTTATCACTCGCAAGACTGCGATTGGCCGTCGATTTGTGGCGGTCGGCATCAACCCTGAGGCCGCCCTGGCAGCCGGGATCCGTGTCAACGCGTACCAGATCGGGGCCTATGTGGTATCCGCCGTTTGCTTTGCGGTTGCCGGAATCTTGCTCGCCGGGTTCATTGGTAGCGCATCTCACACTGCAGGTAATGACTACCTGCTTCCTGCAATTGCCGCAGTGGTAGTAGGGGGTACGCCTTTCACCGGTGGCAAGGGGAGTGTCGTCGCAAGCGCCGTCGCCGCTTTGTTCATGGCGCAGTTGGGACAAATGGTGCTTGCGATGGGCGCCAGTTCGGCTGTTCAGTTGATTGTTCAAGCGATGGCCATTTTGGCGGCTGTAGCTGTGCGCAATGTACCTGGGCTCCTGAAGAGAAGTTGACTGAATCTAAATTCAGCTAACGAGGTGGTACGCAGTACCAAAGACTTTTCCGTGTAACTAACGCTTGCGTCTAGTAGAGCAAGTGGCGGGTTTCGTCTGTCCAACAAATGTGCATAAGAGAAAAACAATGAAATACAAACTTGCGATGGTAGGTGGGGCGGCAGTTGCGATAGCAACTTTGGGTGCAGGCAATACTTGGGCCCAGGAAAGTTCCAGCTCCAGCCCGGCGCCTAGTGCCACCATGAGTTCCACATCGGAGTCCAGCGATAACCCTTCGCCCACGGCGGCATACACAGGGGAAGGCGGAAGTCAGTGGATGCTTGGCGACTGGGGTGGCCTTAGGACAGAACTTGAACGTAAAGGTTATTCGTTCAGCATGACCTACCGAAATGACTCGGCTTACAATGCCAAGGGCGGTTACAATCATGATCGTAAATGGGAGTATGCTGATCAATTCGCCTTTACGATGACAACCGATCTTGAAAAAGTTATGGGCCTGAAAGACAGCACCTTAGTTGTCACGCTCACCGACCGGAACGGTAAAGACCTTTCTGCAACTCGTTTGATCGACCCACGCCAGGGCCAGTTGGGGTCGGCACAGAACGTCTTTGGTCGAGGGAATGTAACGCGGCTGACCCAGTTCCTGTTCCGACAGAAGCTTGATGATGGGAAGTTTGAATACACCTTGGGCCGGTTCGGGCCGGATGCATTCGGACAGTTTACATGCGACTTCCAGAACCTCGATTTCTGCGGTAACTCGGGAGGCAACTGGCACGGTGATGACTGGTACAACTTCCCGATCGGTCAGTGGGCTGCGTCGGCGAAATACCAGTTCCAGCCTGAGTGGGCATTCCAAATCGGGATCTTTGAGCAAAACCCGACGCTGTTGGAGAACCGGAACGCCTTCAAAGTCAGTACGAGTGGTGGCGACGGCGTTCTGATCCCCGCAGAGATTATCTGGTCGCCCAAGCAAGCGCTTTTCGGACTGCCTGCCGAGTACCGGATCGGTGGATTCTTCAACACAGCGGATGCTACCGACGTCTACGAAGGCGCAGATGGACAACCTCAACCGCTGACGCCCAGCGGTGAGTTCAAGGAGCATTCGAACCGAAAGGGCTGGTGGTATGTGGCTCGCCAGACAGTAGGGTTGATCAACAACGATCCGCTGCGCAACATCGAAGTCTTCAGCCAGGGCTTCTGGAACGATCGTGACACTGGCTATGTCGCTCGCCACTACACCCTGGGTGTCACGATCAATGGGCCCTTCGATGCGCGCCCACAGGATGCAATCGGCATTGCCGTAGGCGGCCTGAGCGTTGCGGACGATGTGAGCAAGCGTCAGCGCTTGATCAATGAGATCAACAACGTCTCTGATTACGACAATCCGCGTTATCTGCCTGTACAGGGCGACGAGTACAGTGCAGAAATCTACTACGGATTCAAGATGACGAACTGGCTGACCCTTCGCCCGAACGTGCAGTACATCAAGCACCCAGGTGGTGTAAATCAGGTGGATAGCGCGTTGCTCGCTGGCCTGATGATTCGCGCGTCGTTCTGATCCCTTCCAGGTGAGCTTCAATCGAGTGCTCACCGCTCTCAAACCAAGCCGGCACGGTTAAACCGCGCTGTCGGCTTGGTTCAACTCAGCTTGTCCCTTTGAGTCAAGAGCTCTGGCATGACAGGCGCTACTATCCTTGAAAGGGAGCGCACTGACGCAGTTGACGCTTTACGATGCACATTCATGGAAATGCACTATGAGCAACTCAACAACGAAGCCACCCTCATCTCCTGCACTGCGCGTCAAGGCCCTCGAAACGCTTCTGGTTGAAAAGCAGCTCGTTGATCCCAAGGCCGTGGACGAGCTGGTCGACATCGTCGAAAACCGTATCGGCCCGAGGAATGGGGCAAGAGTCGTGGCTCGCGCTTGGGTGGACGAAGACTACAAAAGGCGTCTGCTCCACAACGCAACCAGTGCGATTGCCGAACTGGGGTATAGCGGAGGGCAGGGCGAGCATATGGTTGTGCTGGAAAACACGCCCAGCGTGCACAACGTCACCGTGTGCACGCTGTGTTCCTGCTATCCCTGGCCAACCTTAGGCTTGCCACCCACCTGGTATAAATCTGCAGCCTACCGTAGCCGAGTTGTGCTCGAACCACGTGAGGTGCTTAAAGAGTTCGAGCTTGTCTTACCGTCTTCGACGGAGGTGAGGGTCTGGGATTCCAACGCAGAGATTCGGTACCTGGTGCTCCCCATGCGGCCTGAGGGGACTGAAGGTTTTTCGGAGGAGCAACTCGCTGATTTGGTTTCCCGGGACTCCATGATCGGCGTTGGCCTGGCACTGTCCAGCCCGACTCAGAGTGAGTAAGGACTTACCATGAGTTACGTGGCAGATCTTGGGGGGCTGCGCGGCCATGGGCCGATCAACCCTGAGGACAATGAGCCCATCTTCCATGAAGAGTGGGAGCGTAAAGTCTGTACGCTGAACATGGCAATTTGGTTCGGCGGGGCCTGGAATGCCGATGAGACGCGGCATTCGATGGAGACGATGAACCCTGGGCACTACCTGACGAGCAGCTATTACGAGCACTGGCTCCATTTCATGGAGGATCTGCTCGTGAAAAAGGGCGTGGTCACGCCAGAGGAGCTTGCTGCAGGCCACCTGATATCGTCAGGCATCGGCAGCTCTATCATCTCAAAGGTCGCAGCCGAGCAATGTTGGCCTGGATTCCAAGCGGGAGGCTCGACAGCGTTACCACTGGAGGCACCTCGAAGATTCAGTGAGGGTGAGTTGGTTCGCTGCATAAACGCAAATCCCATCGGTCACACCCGGCTCCCACGCTATGCGCGGGGCAAGCGAGGCGTGGTCATCAGCTACCGTGGAAGCTTCGACTTTGCAGATACCCGTGCCCACGGGGTTCTAGGTCAGGCTCAGCACCTGTATGCGGTGCGTTTCGAAGGGGGTGAACTGTGGGGCGTCGACGCCGGCAGGAAGGATGCCGTCTTCCTCGATCTGTTTGAGAGCTATCTGGAGCCTGCTCAATGAATGAGACTTTACAAGCTGCTTATGAAATGTCGTCGCCGTGCATGTCCGATGGTGTACTTTCGGACAAGCTCAAAGCCAGTTTTGATGCCCCGTGGCAAGCGGAAGCTTTCGCCGTCACCGTCAGTTTGGTGAAAAGTGGTCAGCTTGACTGGAAAGCGTGGGTGAAAGTCTTCAGCGAACACATCGCTGCAGAACCTCAGCAGCCGGATGAGTCAGTCAACGATGCCTATTATCGCCAGTGGCTCAGCGCTTTGGAGTCAGTGGTGGTGTCGTTGGATCTGGCCAAACTCAGTGAGATCGAGGATACCCAAGAGCATTGGCGGCGCTCCTACCTCAATACCGTGCATGGTCAACCCGTCATATTTTCACGTAGTCATGCTCCTCTCAGTCATGGGCATCATCACGACCACGACCACGACCACGACCACGACCACGATCATGGGCATGGGCATGGGCACACTCATGTGGTTGCCAGGCCAATCTCGGTGTCACGACCCACCTGAGCCAAAGGCAGCCAGTCTTACTCAGGCCAGCTGCCTTATCAGCGATTAAGCTGCCGGATCAAAGCGAGGGTAGTCGGTGTAGCCCTCCACCCCACCACCGTAGAACGTATTGCGGTCACCTGCGGCCAGGGGCCAATCGTTGCGCATGCGCTCCACCAGATCAGGGTTCGAAATGAACGGACGTCCGAATGCAATCAGATCTCCAAGCCCCTCCGCCAACGCTTTTTCAGCGGTAATCTGATCGAACGAGCACGCCAGGATCAGGGTGCCCTTGTAGGCTGCACGAAACTCCTTGAGGAATTCCTGAGTGATGCCCATGTCGCTGATGTGCACATAGGCGATGTCGCGTTTGGTCAGCTCAGCGGCAAGCTTCAACCAGGTTTCCTTCTCACCTGGGAACGTATGCATGTCGAACAGTCGCCCTTGCGGGGAAATCCGAACGCCGACTTTGTCTTTACCGATCCTGTCGACCATTGCGTCGATGGTTTCCAGCAGGAAGCGCAGTCGGTTCTCGATGGAGCCTCCAAATACATCGGCCCGTTGGTTCAGGCCACCATTGATGAACTGTTCGAAAAGATAACCGTTGGCGGCGTGGATTTCGACGCCATCAAAACCTGCATCCATGGCGTTCTGGGCGGCGGCGACATAGTCATTGGTGATCCTGTGTATTTCCGCAATGGTCAGGGCACGAGGTTGACTGGAAGGTACCTGGCCAGGGACGCCATTTACATCGTAGGTAAATGAGTAAGTGGCTTGAGCTTTGATTGGAACGGAAGAAACTGGTGCAAGGTTGTCGGGTTGCAAGGAGGTATGGGATACCCGACCTACGTGCCACATCTGAATGAAAATACGTCCGCCAGCCTCATGGACAGCGCGCGTGGTCTTCTTCCAGCCTTCGACCTGCTCTTGGGTATGGATGCCGGGCGTGAAGAGGTATCCACGACCTTCCTCTGAAATCTGGGAGCCTTCCGAAACAATCAGACCGGCACCGGCGCGTTGGGCGTAGTACTCAGCGGTAAGGTCATCAGCGACCATGTCTAGCGCGCGGGAGCGGGTCATAGGGGCCATGACGAAACGGTTAGGTAACTCGAGGCCTGCCAGATCGTAGTTCTCGAACAACTTGGACATCATCTACACCTTTTACTGAATGCTTGATCATCAGGTGGTGCGCTAACTCAGGCGCGATGCCTGAGCAGGGTCAGCCGCACGGCGTGCGGCTTTGATCGCCATGAAAGGCACTCACCATACCGTACATACTGTAATTGATGCCGGGCAGTTGATTAAGGTGGTATATTTCTTTTCTCTAAGTCCTGCAGGGAATCAATCGTGCATGAGTGAAGATATTTTTGCTGGCGTCAGAGATTTTGTAAAAGTCGCCCAAGAGGGCAGCTTCACAGCTGCTGCGCTGTCACTTGGTGTCACTGGATCGGCGCTTAGTAAAAGCGTAATGAGGCTAGAGTCTCGACTGGGTACGAAGCTGCTGCACCGTACAACCAGACGGGTCAGCCTGACCAACGATGGTGAGGCCTACTTGGAAAGCTGCATGCAGGCCATGGCTGTTCTAGAGGAAACTGAAAATTGCATGAGTACGGGGCACCAGACGCCTGTCGGCCGGCTTAGGATCGATCTACCTGCGGCTTTCGGTCGGCGTCACGTTTTGCCCGAACTGCTCAAGCTGACCGCCCGGCACAGTCGTCTCGACCTGACAGTCACATTCAGCGAGCGCACCATCGACTTGATAAATGATGGGGTCGACATGGTTGTCCGTATTGGTGAACTCCAGGATAACGCCGATTTGGTTGCCCGGCGGCTAGGAGAGCAACGCCTTGTCATCTGCGCCTCTCCGGAGTATCTGGCGGAGCGTGGGGTACCGCAAACAAAAGAGGAACTGGCGAGTCACAGCTGCGTCATTGGCTGGCGTCGCGGACAGCGCCATACCTGGATTCTCAGGGACAAGAACGGGGCAACCGAGAGCTTTGACATCCCCGTACGCCACGAAATGGGGGATGGTGACGCGATGCTGGCGGCGACTCTCGCCGGCTGTGGTTTAGCACAACTCCCGACCTGGCTAGTGAAAGATCATCTGGCTAACGGGGAACTCATCACTGTCCTGGGTGACCTGTCAGGCGGGGAGATGCCGATTCACGTGGTGTGGGTTCGAAGCAACTACTTCCAGCCACGCCTCAGGGTGGTGGTGGATGAATTGCTTCGTATCGCTCAACTGCCGGACAGTGGATTCCATGTGCCCGTTTAAACATAAACCCCCGTACTAAGTACGGGGGACGTTTGGAGCGCGACGATCAACGACTGCCGTTTGCTGCGCAAAAAGTCGTGGTGATGCGCAGTGATGGTTGAAGCTGATCGGTTTGAAAAACCTACATCGCACTCCAGCCGTTATCGCTGCTTAGGACGGCGCCATTGATGTTAGTGGCGTCTCGGCTCAGCAGGAACGTAACTGACGCCGCGATTTGTTCGGCTTCAGCCGGTGGCGGGGGTACGGCCGCAAGGTAATCACCAATTCGCTCTTGGCCGAGCTTTGATTCAAAGCTCAGCTCCAAATTGGTCATTACCGCTCCGGGCGCCACTGCGTTGAAACGAATGCTCGTATCTCGGTAGAAGAACGAGGCGCTGCGGGTCATACCGATGATGGCGTGCTTGGAGGTTACATAGGCCGTCCCGGCCACAGCGGCTCTCAACCCACCGATGGATGCGATGTTGACAACCGATGCTGCGTGGGATTGCTCAAGCTGTGGAAGCAATGCTCGAGTCAACTTGAACGGCGCCGTCACATTGATACTCATGACACGATCCCACAGTTCATCCGACGTCTCGCCAAGAGGCGTGAAGCCGTCGGCGATGCCAGCGTTGTTGACCAGACCGTCCAGATGACCACCGGTTGCAGCAGTGATGGCTGCGATACCCTCGTTTGTTGTGATGTCTGCCGCGACAGGGACAATCGAAAGCCCTTGCGCAAGATCGATCAAGCTCGCCAGCCGCTCTGCAACGCGATCTACCGCTATTACATGCCCGCCTTCACGAGCAATACGCAGTGCTGTCGCCAGGCCGATGCCGGAGCCAGCACCCGTGATGAGGATGCTCATTCCGCTGAAGCGACCACTGGAAAGCTCTTCTTTCCAGCCTGTGCCGGTGCTTCGAGCGACTAGATCGAGTCTGTCATTGCTCATTTTTTTCGACCTCGGCACTCGCGATGCTCTCGATCTTGTCGAATTGCTGTTGATCAAGGGGCATGCGCAGGTGTTCTACGCGAGACGAGGGTGTTTTGTTGTGCAGTAGGCGGTAAACGTCCGGGCGGGAATAGTGCCCAACAGGATCCATGGCGTTCTTAGCGATGCCGATCAAACCCAAGTCCAATTCGGCAATAACGAGGCCTTCGCCATCCTCAGGCAGCTTTTCAGCCAGGAGTCGGCCGTCAGGCCCATAGATAACTGTGTGGCCACCGCCTGCTTTGAGAAGCTCTCGCTTCTCGGGCGTATCACAAAGCTCCTCGATCATTTCGGGAGAGATCACGGCGCAGGGGGCAATTACGAAGCAGCCGCCCTCAATCGCATACACCTGGCTAATCGCGTTCGCACACTCGGGGCCGAGTGCATAGGCGAACGGCTGATAGATCGAATAGCTTGGCCAGGCTGCCACATGCACCTGCTCGTGCTGAGCGTACATGGCAAACTTATTCAGAGAGAGCAAGTTTTCCCAGCAGGAGAGGGCGCCTAAGCGACCAAGCGGTGTGTCGTGAACCTTGAGGTCACTGCCGTCGCCTTCGCCATAAACGGTGCGCTCTGCATGGGTCGGACGAACTTTGCGGCGGGTACTGATGGTCTCTCCATCTGGCCCAATAATCCATTGGGCGATGTAGAGACTGCCCCCCGACCTCTCCGATAGTCCTAAAACCGCAGTAATACCTGCCTTCTTTACAGCCTGGCGAATGCGTTCAGCTTCTGGCGATTTGTAATCCAGCGAATTATCGAAATAGCGCTGAACATAACCGCGCACCATTGTGCCAGCAGGGGACTCAACCCATATGTGCCACGGATATCCCGGAATGAAGGTTTCGGGGAAAGCAACCAGCTCGCAACCAGCTCGCGCCGCTTCTTCAATGTAGTGGATGCACTTTTGGATCGATCCTTCCAGATCATTCCATGCAGGCGCAGCCTGAACTGCGGCAACCTTATATTTCGGATGCACTGTTCCCATGGAAAATACCTCGTTGTTCTTATGTTGAAGTGATTTTGGGGCACGTAAGCAATTTCAGTCTATGCCCGATAAGGGCACGGATAACCGGCCTCGAAATACGCACAGTCGTTCCCGCAAGGCATCAATCAAGGGAATGGGTACACGTGCCTTGCTTCACCTGGCCTGGCCCTATCAGAGCACCCGGGTACTGAGGATGAGGGCGCTGAGGGATGGTTGACGAAAATTTACGCTAATCGTAATGTGATTACGCAAAACGTAATTTGTATCGTGACGAAAACAATAACCACATGATTTCAAAGACAAATCCGGTAGGAGTCGGCATGATCGACGCGACTAGGCTGCAGCCCCGATATCAAAGCGGTTTTGGGAACGAATTCAGTAGTGAGGCGCTCCCTGGAGCGCTTCCCGAGGGCCAAAATTCCCCGCAGAAATCGCCATATGGGCTATACGCAGAGCTTTTTTCTGGCACTGCTTTTACGATGCCCCGTAACGAAATGCGCAGGACATGGTTGTACCGAATCAGGCCCTCCGCGCTACACCCGGTTTACAGCAAGCTTCCTCACCAAATCAAAGGGCAGCAGCTTGGTGCGGTTACCCCGAATCGTCTGCGCTGGGATCCCTTGCCATTGCCGGTGACCCCAACTGATTTTGTAGACGGCATCGCATGCATGGTCGCGAATGCGAGCTCAGAAAGCATCACGGGTACGACGGTATACATTTACACAGCGAACCGATCCATGGAGCGGTTCTTCTTTAACGCTGATGGGGAAATGCTGATTGTCCCTCAGTTGGGTCGACTTCATGTTCTGACTGAACTTGGCGAGATGGTTGTTGAGCCGCAGGAAATAGTGGTAATACCACGCGGCCTGAAGTTCCAGGTAAAGCTGCTGGATGCGACAGCACGTGGTTATATCGCGGAAAATCATGGTGCACCGCTTCGCTTACCCGATCTAGGGCCCATCGGCAGTAACGGGCTAGCCAACCCACGTGATTTCCTGACCCCTGAGGCGAGGTTCGATAATGTCGACGCACCCGCTGAGCTTGTTCAGAAGTTCTTGGGCGAATTGTGGTCTTGTGAACTCTCTCATTCACCGCTGGACGTTGTTGCTTGGCATGGTAACAACGTTCCTTACAAGTACGATTTGCGCAGGTTCAACACGATCGGCACGGTGAGCTACGATCACCCAGATCCTTCAATTTTCACCGTATTGACCTCACCAACCTCTACACCCGGCTTGGCAAACCTCGATTTCGTTGCCTTCCCCCCGAGGTGGATGGTGGCAGAGAATACGTTCCGGCCACCATGGTTCCACCGCAACCTCATGAATGAGTTCATGGGTTTGATTCATGGTGAGTACGACGCGAAGGCGGAAGGTTTTACGGCGGGCGGGGCGTCTCTCCATCCCTGTATGAGCGCGCATGGGCCTGATGGCGAGACGTGCACCAAGGCGATCGCTAGCCCACTAAAACCCGTCAAAATAGAGGGCACAATGGCCTTCATGTTTGAAACTAGCAAGCCGCTGCGTCCATCGAGCTTTGCGCTCGAGTCGCCATCCTTGCAGTCGAACTACGATGCATGCTGGGCAGCTATCCCGGCAACCTTCGATCAGGAGTCGCGCTAATGAATCAGAACAGCTGGATTGAAAGTGCGAATGGTCACCCTGAGTTCCCGCTACAAAACCTCCCACTTGGCATATTTAGCGCAGGTGGTGGTGCTCGCACCTCTGGTATTGCCATTGGCGAATATGTGCTCGATCTTGAGGGGGTACTGAATTCCGGCCTACTCGACAACGAGGCTGAGACCGCAGTGTTGGCAACACGCGGCGGATCGTTACACAAGTACTTTGACCTGGGCCGTATCCATCGGGTCGCATTACGGAATCAGGTGATGGCCCTGCTGACCGAAGGTAGTGAACATGCAGAGGTGGTAGCGCTCCATTTGAGACCGATGGAGCAATGCGAGATTCATTTGCCGAGCAAGATCAGCGACTACACCGATTTCTACGTGGGCATTGAGCACGCGGTGAACGTGGGTAAGCTGTTCCGACCTGACAACCCGCTGCTGCCTAACTACAAGTATGTTCCGATTGGCTACCACGGGCGCGCCTCGACCATTCGACCTTCCGGAGTCGACGTCATCCGCCCCGTGGGACAAACCCTTGCCCCTGGTAGCTCGGTTCCCGCAGTTGGCCCCACCGATCGGCTGGATTTTGAGCTTGAGCTTGGGGTTTGGATCGGCACCGGGAATGGGCTGGGCCAGCCAATTCCAATCTCCTCAGCTCGTGATCATATCGCTGGCTACTGCCTGCTGAACGATTGGTCTGCCCGTGACATTCAGGCCTGGGAGTATCAGCCACTAGGGCCTTTTCTGTCGAAGAGTTTTCATACCACCATCTCGCCTTGGATCATCACTGCCGAGGCGCTGGAGCCATTCCGATGCAGGGTGCCTGCGAGGCCAGATGGAGATCCCGCGCCGCTTGATTACCTAAGTGACAACCAAGACCAGGCGCAGGGGTTGTTCGATATTCAGCTTGAAGTGCTGATCACTACTGAAGCGATGCGAAAGTCTGAATTGCCGCCACATCGCTTGAGCTTGAGTAATACCCAAGTGATGTACTGGACGCCTGCGCAAATGGTTACGCACCACGCTGTGAACGGCTGCCAACTTCAACCTGGAGATCTTTTGGGTTCGGGAACGTTGTCAGGCCCTCACCCAAGCCAGTACGGCAGCTTGCTGGAGCTCACGAAGGGGGGGAAAGAGCCTATCGCGCTTCCTTCCGGAGAGCACCGTTACTTCTTGGAAGATGGCGACGAAGTAATTATGCGCGCGCGGTGTGTCCGTGAAGGTCATGAGTCCATCGGGTTCGGCGAATGCAAAGCGAAGGTGGTTGCTCAAATCCAAGGCCTTGGTAACTGTTAAGGCCCAACGGTGTCTCAACCAGCTAGGGAAAGACAACGCCCCAATCGCTCGGGGCGTTGTCTTTTGGGGCGTCTGCGTCAGCTATTCAGACTAAGAAGCGACGGTTTCACACTGAGCCTCGCGATACGTTTTCTCCCCGGGATCCGCCTCTGTTTTGAGGAGCAGGGCGATAACAGCGCCGGCCAGATACATGCCTGCGAATGTCCAAACGAGGCCTTCGACACCAATGGCTGGCATCAATGCGCCGACGATTGCCGGCCCCATAAACGCAGAGACGCCTGCACCGAGCGCGTAAAGGGCCAAAATGGTGCCATCATCGTTACCTTTGGCATCACGCAACGTGGACATCACAGTGGTGAGTGGGATGAAGCCGGTCAGCGTGAAACCGTAGCAGCAGCAAATCAAGGTGCAAAGCAGCAGATTAGGCCCAACCTGCAGCGCGCCGTAGTACATGGCCAAAGTCGTCAAAGCGCATCCAATCCCGCCTATGTACACCATGGTCTTGCGCCAACCGAAGTCGTCAGAGAAACGACCGATGAACAGGCAGGCGACGGTACATACCGCGTACATGACGAACGTCATGGTGAGGTATTCGCTGATCGATAGCTTGATGACGTCGACGAAGAAGAATGGCATGTAGACGAAGGATGCGATCTGGGGCGCGGTAGCAATCACCCGCAGCACCACCGCCATGCCTACCTTAGGGAACGTAACGACTGCGGAAAGGCTACGCGCCAACTGCTTGAGCGGGCCAGCACCGTCTTGGCTAAAACCACTTCGACCTCGGGTCTCGGTGATGCCAAAGTAGGCTACGAGAGTGCCCAGCACGACGACCCCAAGCGAGAGCCATAGGGTGGCATATTTGCCCAAGGTATCAACGCCTGCGCTCGCGACCAACGAACCGACCGTGGGAAAGCCCGCAGTGAACGCAAACCAGAACCAACCTGCCGCTGTTGTCCGCTTGGTCAGCTCGACGGTGGTGTTGATCCACACCAGGAATCCAAATGCAAACAGCGGATAGCCAAACCCGCGCAGGGTGTAGGTGAGGGCGATCAGCTCAAAACTTTCTGAGGGCACGGCCACGATCAGGAACAAGACCTCAAAAATGATCCAGATCCCGGCGCCCCACATCATTGCTGCACGTGGGCCTTTCCACGAAGAGATCGTACCGGCCAAAACCGCACCAATCGCGGCCGTGATGCCGTAATAGGCGATGACGATGGCCGATTTTTGCTGGGTCAAACCGAGGTCTGTCAGATAAACAGACAGGTAATTGGTTTCTATGCCATCGCCTGTCATGAAGAGGAAAATTGCGAGAAAACCCCAGGCAAGTTTGCGAGGAAGCCCTAGCTTTTCGAGTGACCAATTGGTGTTCTTATAATTCATGGATCGTACCTTGGTGGAAAGACGTTCAAGACGCGCCCCCACGTTAGCTATCTTCTTCACGCCGAGATGGCCCGGCTGCGCCAGATTTGATTGCTCACAAAAGACAGTTGCCCCCGCTTAGAGACCCTGATGCTCGTCCCTGACTCTCAGGGGCAACCGATGCTGTCTCTTTAAGTCAGGTGGGAGGTCTGCCCCTGCGGTACGGTGACCTTTGATCATTTTGTAAAGGCAGTAGCACCATGCGCGACACTGACGAACGCCTCCCTGTCACAGTCCTGTCGGGCTTCCTCGGTGCCGGCAAAACGACGCTATTGAATGAAATCCTGAGCAACCGACAAGGGCTTCGGGTTGCAGTCATCGTTAATGACATGGGTGAAATTAATGTCGATGCTGACTCGATCGCGAGATCAGGGCAGCTCGCATTCGCAGATGAACGCCTGGTCGAGATGAGCAACGGGTGCATCTGTTGCACCCTGCGTGAGGACTTGCTGGTTGAGATCAATGCGCTGGCGGCACACGGTCGGTTCGACTACCTGCTGATTGAGTCCACTGGGATCTCAGAGCCTCTCCCGGTGGCCGAAACGTTTACCTTTGTGGACGACACAGGCAGATGCTTGAACGACGTAGCGCGCCTGGACTCACTGATCACGGTCGTGGACGCGAGCCGGTTTCTCACTGACTATCGATCAATGAAGTCGCTCGACGACCTGGGATTGGCCCGAGGTGAGGACGACGTCCGACATATCGGTGAACTCTTGGTGGAACAGGTCGAGTTTGCTGACCTCCTGCTACTTAGCAAAAGCGACCTGGTTGAAACTCAAGAGCTTGAGAGCCTTACCGCCATTCTGCACCAGCTGAATCCAGAGGCTCGGATTCTTCCGATGAGCCATGGTCAGGTTCCACTCGATGAGCTGCTCAATACAGGTCGTTTTAGCCTCGAGCGTGCCGCCCAGGCCCCGGGATGGATGAAGCAGCTTCGTGATGAGCCGCATAGCGAGGCAGCCGAATTCGGGATCGATTCCTTCGTATATCGTGCACGGATTCCCTTTCACCCTGGCCGCTTTTACGCACTCCTTCATGATCGCTGGTCGAACGGCACGCTGCTACGCGCTAAAGGGACGTTCTGGTTGGCGAGCCAGATCACCGAGATCGGGGCAATGTCGCAAGCGGGCGGGCGCATCACATTCGAGTTTGTAGGCAGGTGGTGGCGCTTCATCTCGCAACGCCAATGGCCAACGGATGCCTACCGCAGGGACGGCATCCTGCAGCACTGGACTGAGTCGGCAGGGGATTGTCGCCAAGAGCTTGTCTTCATCGGTCAGGCTATCAACTACGGCGAGCTTCAAGAGCGCCTTGATCAGTGCCAGCTCACGGACGATGAATTGGCGGCAGGGATGGAGGCGTGGTCTGGCTATGACGATCCATTCGCGACCCAGAGCAAGCCTGTCCTCGAGGAAACATCGATTTTGTCCAGCTGAAGCAGGTAGCTCTCATTATCGAGCCATAGACTCTGACTCATTATTACAATCGAGAGGTTGACCGGGAATGGCCAGTGCAGGACAGCTGATGAAAGCATCAGCACAAACGCGTGCGGAGGCGCTCAAGGCGGCGCTGAAGGCAAAAAACCTGATCAGCGATGACTACATCGCGAGCTTGGAGGACGTATTCACCAAGTGGATTCCTGAAAACGGGGCACGCGTGGTAGCGCGGGCCTGGGTTGATGCGGCGTTCCGGAGCAGACTGCTCGCCAATGGTACTGCCGCCTGCGCTGAACTCGGCTTCGGAGGCGACGAGGGGAGTTTCATCGTCGCGCTGGAGAACAAGGCAAATCTGCAGAACGTCATCGTGTGCACGCTGTGTTCATGCACCGCCTGGCCCATCATTGGTCTTCCTCCAGAATGGTACAAGAGCTTTGAGTACAGGGCCCGAGTCGTGCGTGAACCGCGAAAGGTGTTGAGCGAACTTGGGTTGAATCTGCCGGAAGACGTCAAGATCCGCGTTTGGGATACGACCGCTGAAACGCGTTACGTTGTGCTCCCATGTCGGCCTGAAGGTACTGAGGGCTGGTCGGAGGGCGACCTGGCGAAGTTAGTGACCAAGGACGTCCTGATCGGCGTAGCACTTCCCAATCCAAACACTGTGGCTGCCTAAGCCAAGGAGACTCTGATGGACGGCATTCACGACATGGGTGGGATGGAAGGTTTTGGTAAACTCGAACAACTTCGCGACCAGCAACCGTTTCACAGTGCTTGGGAACCATTGCCCTACGTAGTAGCCATTCTGGCTAAGCAGAAGGGCTGGTGGACATTCGATGGCGGACGCCATGCGATTGAACGCATGCCAACTCTTGAGTACATCAACTCACCCTATTTCGATCGCGTCCTGGTAGGGATGGCCACATTGGCGGTTGAGAATGGCCTTATTTCGCACGCGGACTTGGAGCACCATGCTGGTGGGCCAGGGACTTTCCCGCTCTCGATGCCTATCGGAAAGGGGCACGCAAGCCGAACGCGGTCATTGCCGTTTTCCGCAGGTGATCGGGTTACCGTGCTGACAGCACCTCCACCCGGGCATCTGAGAGCCCCTCGCTACTGCCAGGGCAAAACCGGTACTGTTCTGAGCGTCACCGAAGCAGTGGCGTTTCCAGGCGAAGCGGGGCATGGACTGCCGGTGCACGAACAACCGACTTACCACGTCTGTTTCCAAGCCAGCGATCTATGGGGCGAGGCAGAGGAAGGGGCGACGGTCGTTGTCGACTTGTGGGAAAGTTACTTGAGCATTGCCGAAGACCGGTAGAAGAGAAGGGAGGGCTTAGCCCTCCCTTTTTCACGCAGGACTGTAGACGCTGCCAATGACAGCGTTGTAGAACAAGCTGCTATTTGCCTGGGATTCGAGATCTTGCTCGATCGCCGCCTGGTATACCTCGTCCGCATGGCCTTCCCGAGCTTCAGGCTGAATGCCGAGGCGAGCAAACAACTGCATATCTTTATCAGCTTGCGGGTTGCCGGTGGTGAGTAACCTGTCTCCGTAAAAGATCGAGTTCGCGCCGGCCATGAAGGCAAGTGCTTGCATCTGATCGTTCATCTGTTCGCGCCCTGCAGACAGGCGTACATGGGATTGGGGCATGAGAATTCGCGCCACCGCCAACATCCGGATGAAGTCAAAAGGGTCAGTGTCTTCGACGTCAGCCAAAGGGGTGCCGGCGACCTTGACTAGCATGTTGATCGGAACGGACTCCGGATGCTCTGGCAGGTTGGCCAGTTGAAGCAGTAAGCCGGCGCGATCATCCAGGGACTCGCCCATACCCAAGATTCCCCCTGAGCAAATTTTCATCCCCGCATCGCGAACATAGGCCAGGGTCTGTAGGCGCTCACTGTAGGTACGCGTCGTGATGATAGTGCCGTAGTACTCTGGCGAGGTATCCAGGTTGTGGTTGTAATAGTCCAGGCCCGCGTCGGCCAGGGCCTGGCTTTGTTCCTGGTCGAGACGGCCAAGCGTCATGCAGGTTTCAAGCCCCAAGGCTTTTACGCCTTTGACCATCTGCAGCACGTAGGGCATGTCCTTGGCCGACGGGTGTTTCCAGGCAGCTCCCATACAGAAGCGAGTAGAGCCGATGGCCTTCGCTCGAGCGGCCTCCTCCAGAACCTTCTGCACCTCCATGAGCTTCTGCTTTTCGAGTCCGGTGTTGTAATGACCCGATTGCGGGCAGTACTTGCAGTCTTCAGGGCAGGCGCCTGTCTTGATCGACAGCAACGTGGAAACCTGCACCTGGTTGGGGTCAAAGTTCGCTCGATGAACCGTCTGGGCGTGGAACAGAAGATCATTGAAAGGTTGTTTGAACAATCCTCTCACTTCGTCGAGCGTCCAGTTTGATCGCGCTTCGTTCGAGAAAGTCATCGCTTGGTCTCCACTGGATTAGGCGTCGGCGCTACCGACATGGAGTGCTTGTTTGGGGGTCAGGAACAACATGGCGAGCGCAGCCAAGACCATGATCAAGCTTATGGCGTACAAGCCCGCATGATCCTTCCCCGTGAAGTCGCGTACGAAACCGATCAACGCTGGCCCCGCGAAGCCACAGGTCACGCCTAGGCTGCTGACCAGAGCAATACCAGCGGGCGCTGCTTTGCCTTTTAGGTAGGTCGCGGGGATTGCCCAGCAAACAATGATTGCTCCACTGAAGCCGAAGGCAGAGGCGCCCAGCAGCGCAAGCGACATCCACAGCGAATCACTCCATAGTGTCGACAGCGACAGCATCGTGGCCCCAAACAAAATGCTGATCACGTAGTGCCAGCGACGCTCGCGCCTCAGGTCGGAGCTGCGACCGATCAGGATCATTCCGATCGCGGCGCAGCTGAAGGGGAGCATTGCGTAAAAGGCGACGTGCGTAAGATCGGTCACACCCAGTTTCTGAATGGTGGTCGGCAGCCAGAAATTGAAGGTGTAGGTGCCGAGTGCGGAGCTGAAGTACAGGAACGCCAGCACATAGACCTTGGGGTCGAGCAGCGCTGACAGGATGGCTGAATTGCCATGTGAGGCCTGTGGATCGGCGGAGCCTTGTGAGTCCTGCTCCATGATACGTCGGTGCAAGGCTTTCTGATCCTGAGGCAGCCAGCTAGCTTCAGATGGCCGATCGCAGAGCATGAAGAAGCAGATACCCCCTATGACCAGGATGGGGAGAGCCTCAAGCAGAAACAGCCATTGCCATCCTGACCAACCCCAGGCGCCATTCATTTCTTGCATGATCAATGCTGATACCGGCCCGCCGGCGATTGGTGCTACGAGTGTTGCAATCATCAGCGATGCGGTGACACGTCCGCGCATGTAGCTCGGGTACCAGTAGCTGAGATAGAGAATTACACCGGGGAAAAAGCCTGCTTCGAAGACACCAAGCAAGAATCGGATAATGTAGAGCTGTTGGGCAGTGGTGACGAACATGGTCATTGCGGAGGCAATGCCCCACAAGAGCATGATGCGCGTCATTGTCCGTCGCGCGCCGATCTTATCGAGGAGGATATTGCTTGGAATCTCGAAAAGGGCGTACCCGATGAAGAAGACTCCCGCCGCAAGGCCGTACTGGCTTTCCGAAAGTCCCAGCTCTGGCACCATTTGAAGCTTTGCGTAGCCTATGTTGACCCTGTCGAGAAAAGCGAAGACATAGGCGATGAACACGAGGGGCATGACCCGCCAGGTTATTCGGGCAAAAAGCGCACGCCTGGCTACTGAATCCTGGGCGTCATCAAGCATCCACCCGGACATTTCCGTTGATGGTTTCATTCAATCGTCCTGTGTTGTTTTTGTCTTGGACTGCATTGAGGGGCGATGCCCCTCAATGGATTGGCTGCTTATGCTTCTTCAATGACTCGATTGCTGAGCAGCCCGATACCTTCGACTTCTACCTCAACCAGGTCGCCTGCTTTCATCCACAGTGGCGGCTCACGGAATGCACCGACACCACCAGGCGTACCCGTGGCGATGACATCGCCCGGCACGAGTTCGCTGAACGTCGAAATGTAAGCGATGAGGTCTGCGATCTTGAACAACAGGTCATCAATTCCGGAGTTCTGAACTTCCACACCGTTGAGCCGGGTGATCAGGCGAAGCTGATTCACATCCGGAACCTCATCTTTGGTGACAATCCAGGGGCCGAAACTGCCAGACGCGACGAAGTTCTTACCGGCGGTGAACTGAAGGGTGTGGCGCTGCCAGTCACGGATGGAGCCGTCGTTGAATAGGCTGTACCCCAGTACATGGTCAAGCGCATTCGCGGCGCTGATATGCCGTCCCCCCTTGCCGATGACAATCGCAAGCTCACCTTCGAAGTCGAACGCATCAGAGGCCGTGGGTTTTACCAGGGGCTCGCCGTGACCAACCTGAGCGTTGGCGAAGCGGGTGAAGAGCGTGGGGTACTTAGGTACCTCGCGCCCAGTCTCTTCGATGTGTTTGGCATAATTCAGCCCGACACACAGCACCTTGTCCGGGTTTGGAATCGGCGGCAGCCATTGTGCCGCGCGTACCGGCACACCCGGTGCGTCGGGAAGCAGTTCCTGCAGCTCGGCGAGCCCGGTTTCCGAGCTCAGCAGTGCCTTGAGGTCTGGGTATTTCCGCCCCAGTATCCGACCAACATCGTATGCGTAGTTCAGGTCAACGACGCCGTAAGTCGTCCGCCCCTCATGAATGAAGCTTGCGATTTTCATCGAAATTCCTCCGGTGATTATTCGAGGACGATCAGCACGTCGCCTTCGTCTACCGTGTCGTTTTCAGAAACACGAATTTCTTTGATCACGCCGGCGGCATCAGCTTCGACGGGAATCTCCATCTTCATGGATTCCATGATGATCACCTCATCGCCATAGTCGATGGTCTGGCCAGGCTGCACGGTGATCTTCCAGATGTTCCCAGCCATCTGTGCTTTGATCTGACTCATTCAACTTCTCCAATTCTTGTTATGTGGCTAAGCGTTAGACGGGGTAGATGCCGTTACGGCGATCGATGCGAGGGATGACGCGGCGGCTGTACAGGTTGAAGCGCTGGATCAGCTCTTCACGCAGGGCATCCGGATCCACGACGGCTTCGAAGGAGAACTGATCGGCTGGATCGTACGCATTGATATCCTTCGCGTACTCCTGGCGCTTTTCCGTGATGAAGCGCTCGCGCTCTTCCGGCTCCATTTTCTGGATTTCGTTGTAGTGAATGGCGTTGATAGCCGCTTCGGGGCCCATCAGTGCGGGCATGGCGCCAGGGAGTGCGAGCTGTGCGTCAGGCAAGGTTGGGCCACCGGACATGGCCAGGTAGCCGCCCCCGTAGCCTTTACGGATCATGACCGAGATGCGCGGAACCTTGGCTTCGCACACGGCGTGCAGCAGCTTTGCACCATGACGGATGATGCCGGCCTTCTCCACGGCACTGCCGATCATGTAGCCGCTGATGTCCTGCAGGAACAGCAGAGGGACGTTGAACGCGTTGCACGCCCAAATGAAACGGGTCGCTTTATCGGCACTGTCGTTGAACAGCACGCCGCCCTTGTTCTTCGAGTTGTTGGCTACGATGCCGACCGGACGCCCGCCCAAGTAGGCAAGGCCGGTGAACATTTCCTTGGCGAAAAGGGCTTTGATTTCAAACAGGCTGCCTTCATCCACCAGCGCTTGAACCAGATCTTTTACATCGAAGGGGCGGTTCTGATCCGGAGGTACAATTTCGCTGACCTTGCGTTCGGACAGCGGTTTGCGTGACTCACGCAGCGGCGGCATGTCGCTGTTGTGCGAGGGGAAGAAGCGCAGATAGTCGACCGCTGCCTTGAGGGCTTCCTCTTCAGTTTCTGCCAGGTAGTCGCCAAGCCCACTGACGGCGCAGTGCATGCGGGCGCCGCCCATTTGTTCTTCGGTGACTTTCTCGCCGATCGCCATTTCGGCAAGACGTGGTGAGCCCAGATACGCGGTAGCTTGCTTGTCGACCATGATAATCAGGTCGCACAGGGCCGGGACGTACGCGGAACCTGCAGGGGATGGGCCAAACAACACGCAGATTTGCGGTACCACACCGGAGATTTGCACCTGGGTGTAGAAGATGTTGCCCCATGCGATTCTGCCGAGGTAGCAGTCAAACTGGCTGTCGATGCGGGCGCCAGCACTGTCAACGAGATAGATGATCGGCATCTTGCTAGCGACTGCGATCTCTTGCATCCGGACGATCTTGCGGAAGGTGTGGTAGCCCCATGTGCCCGCTTTGACTGTCATGTCGTTAGCGATTACCGCGACGTCACGACCATCAATCTTGCCTACGGCCGTTACCACTGCATCACCTGGCATCCCGCGTGACGCGCCGACCAGAAGGCCGTCCTCGAGGTATTTGCCATCATCGAAGATCATTTCCAGCCGCTCACGCACCAGCAACTTGCCCTGGGCTTTGTGCTTGTCTTTGGCCTTGTCGGAGCCACCGGCCATGGCGATCTCTACGCGACGCTGCAATTCTTTGACGTTTTCGATGCCGCTCATGCTTTAGCCCCTTTTTTGTTGAAGAATTTCTCGATGCCGCGACGCAGCTCCTCAGAGCACATGAAGGCAGGGCGCAGGCCGCGCGCGAGCTCCAGGCCTTCCTCGGCGCCGGTCGATGAGATTTTGTGGAATGCGTGCTTGCCTCGGCGCACCGTTGCCGGCTCAAGCTTGGCCAACGCTTGCACCTGGTCATTGATCAGCTGATCCAGTTCGTTTTTCGGTACTACAGCGTTGACCAGCCCCATGCGCGCAGCGTCAGCCGAGCCAATGCTTCGACCCGTGAGCGCTAGATCCAGCGCGTGCCTTTGGCCCATTCGATTCAGGAGGGCAGGCAGGATGAACAGCGGGAAGAGACCGATCTTGATTTCGGGCGAACCGAAGGTTGCATCCTCGGCGGCATAGGCGAAATCGCATGCAGCAACAAGACCACATGCACCGGCCATGGCTGGGCCCACCACGCGAGCAATCACAGGTTTGCTCAACGTGGGTATCAGGCCGAACAGCTTCTGCCAGGGCTCGCCCGTATCCCAAAGCACCGAGGCGCCAGCGCTCACCGTGCTGAGAAACTCGTCCAGGTCACCACCAGATGAGAAGCAGTCACCCTCGCCAGTGATCACGATCACGCGAACGTCAGGATTCTTGTCCAGGCCCTGCAGTGTTTCGACCAGGTCTGCCGCAGTGGCCGTCGCGATCGCATTGCGTTTGGCAGGGTTACTGATGATGACCGTTGCGCAGGCCCCTTCATGTTCAACCAGCAGCTGAGTGGAG
Organism: Pseudomonas sp. NPDC089752; assembly: GCF_044748725.1. Taxonomy (NCBI): domain Bacteria; kingdom Pseudomonadati; phylum Pseudomonadota; class Gammaproteobacteria; order Pseudomonadales; family Pseudomonadaceae; genus Pseudomonas; species Pseudomonas sp. NPDC089752. The sequence goes on along the minus strand of NZ_JBIVGP010000008.1, from coordinate 256,377 downwards.
GTCACGTTCTTCTCCTTTCTTGTTTTACTAACGGTTGTTAGTTTTCTAAAATATAGCTACGCTTCGATTGCAGCACAACCCTCACCGCCATATTTCCACTGGAATGTGTTCGGGGCCCTAAAGATAGGGGTTAGGAAGAGGAGGGGGTGCAGCGTTTTATGACTTACAACCGTTAGTTTTTGGAGGTTGGCCGTGACAGAACAAAAATTATTGGTCGCGAACCGGGGTGAAATCGCGTGCCGCGTGATCCGCTCTGCGAAAGCGCTTGGGATCGCGACTGTAGCGGTTTACTCGGAAGCAGATGCTCAGTCGCAGCACGTCAAGGCTGCGGACGAAGCATTTCTGCTCGGGCCGGCGAAGGCTACTGAGAGTTATCTTGATGCCCAGAAGGTCTTGGCCGTGGCCAAGGCACATGGGGTGACCATGGTGCACCCAGGTTATGGATTCCTGTCTGAAAACACTGATTTCTCCGACGCCTGCCATGCCGCAGGTATCGCATTCATCGGGCCGACTGCCGCCGTAATCAAAGCGATGGGTGACAAGCAGCGCTCCCGTCACCTGGCCATTGAAGCAGGCGTTCCGGTTCAGCCAGCGGCCGAGAACGTTACAGCGGATAATCCTGACCAGTTGCTGCAAGCTGCCGCAGCTGTTGGCTATCCCTTGCTCGTCAAGGCATCTGCTGGAGGGGGAGGTATTGGCCTCAAGCCAGTTCATAAGCCTGATGAACTGGTTGAAGCTGTTGCCAGCACCCAGCGGATGGCAGAGCGTGCATTTGGCGATGGCACAGTGTTCCTGGAAAAGCTCATCCTCAGCGCTCGCCATATCGAAGTCCAGGTCTTTGGCTTCGGCAACGGTGAGGCCGTTCACCTGTTCGAGCGTGACTGTTCTATCCAGCGGCGATATCAGAAAGTGCTGGAAGAATCGCCGGCGCCGCGTGTACCCAAGGCCGTGCTGGATGAGATGGCTGCTGCTGCTGTTCGACTTGCCGAGGCGTGCCGCTATGACGGGGCCGGTACTGTCGAGTTTCTCTACGACGATGCAACCCAGTCGTATTTCTTCCTGGAGATGAACACGCGCATTCAAGTTGAGCACCCCGTGACCGAAGCGGTGACAGGTGTTGACCTGGTGGCTGCGCAGATCCGCCATGCCTTGGGCGAGGATCTTCGCCTGGAGCTGTCCCAGGACAACATCCAGAGCGATGGTCATGCGATTGAGGCAAGAATTTACGCGGAATCCCCTGAGCGAAAATTCATGCCGGCGCCAGGCCTGATCGAGGAGCTGGAGTTGCCGCTGGTGGAGGGTGTCCGGATCGATACCGGGTTCGTCGCTGGCGACCGGATCACACCGTTTTACGACCCCATGATCATGAAGGTGATCGCACATGGGGCCGATCGCCACCAGGCCGTGGAGCGACTGAAGCGCGCACTGACGGAGCTGAAGATCAGCGGCTTACGGAACAACCGCGACTTCCTGCTTAACGTGCTCAACCATCCGGCATACGCCGAGACGTCAGTTCACACGCGCTTCATCGACGAGCACAACGACTCTCTCTTCCCTGCCACCCAGCCTGCATAAGGAGAACAATCATGGTCGCTTTAACCCCAAACCTCCCTAGCCTTGACACCTTGCCAGAGCTGGCGTCGCGCTATGTCGGCGTTGACCTGCTGCCTTGGAAACCGACCCCAACACCCGGGATCGACATGAAAATCCTGCTGCAGGATCAAGAGACAGGGTTGTTGACAGCCCTTTTCCGCTGGGCCCCAGGCACGAGTCTGCCGCTTCATGAGCACGTCGAGATCGAGCAGACCTATGTGCTCGAGGGCAGCATTGTCGATGACGAGGGCGAGGTGAAGGCCGGGGATTTCGTGTGGAGGCCGCGCGGTAACCGGCATCTGGCTCGCTCACCCAATGGCGCCCTGGTGCTGTCTTTCTTCTTGCGCCCTAACAAGTTCCTGGAAGGCGATTTTGCGGGTCAGAATCTGGAGTGATGCACATGAGTGATATTCCCAAGCGTATCCTGATCAACGAAGAAGGGCCGCGAGAAGGGTTCCAAATCGAGCGCACGCCGATCCCCGTATCGCGCAAGGTGGAGCTCATCGAGGCACTGGCCGAGACCGGGCTCAAACAGATCGATTGCGTCTCTTTCGTTAACCCCAAGCGTGTGCCGGGGATGGCTGACGCCGACGAACTGGCGGCAGCCATTCGCAGGAAGCCTGGTGTGCGCTACACCGGGCTTTGGCTGAATCAGCAGGGACTGGAGCGAGCCTATCAGTCTCCACTGGATATCATTGGTGCGATCAGGGTCACTGCATCAGAAACTTTCTCGATCAAGAACACCAACAAGAATATTGAACAGACGCTTGAAGAGCAGCGCGCTTGGCTCCGCTCGTATGCGGAACACAAAGTGCCCGTGGAGTGGGGCTATGTGATGACTGCGTTCGGTTGCAACTACGAAGGATACATGCCGATTCCGCAGGTTGTTCGCATGGTCGGCGAGGTGCTGGATCTTGCTGCTCAAGCGGATGTGAACCTAAAGGGGGTTTACCTGGCAGATACGGTCGGGTGGGCCAATCCGCTGATGATGGAGCGCACGATCGGTGCTGTGCGTGAGCGTTGGCCAGATCTGCCACTTGCTCTTCACCTGCACGACACGCGGGGGACTGGCCTTGCCAACGTCTATGCGGCGCTCAAGCTGGGCGTTGCGAAGTACGACAGCTCCTGTGCGGGCCTGGGGGGCTGCCCATTTGCTGGCCACGGAGGGGCAGCGGGGAACATCTGTACTGAAGACTTGGTATACATGGCCGAAGAGATGGGAATCGAGACCGGCGTAGATCTGGACAAGCTCATCGAGGTTGCCCGGCTGGCAGAAGACATCTTTGGACGTCAGCTGCCTGGAAAGGTGATGCGCGGGGGAAGCCTCGCTAAATACAAAGCCTGACAACCAGCGCTCAAATAAAAACCCCACCTAATAGGTGGGGTTTTTTAGTGATGCATCAAGCAGCAGAATTGTAGCCAACCATCCTGAGTGCAAGTTCGATGTGCTGTTGTTCCAGGCTCTCGATCGTCAGGCGGCCCTCTGGGTCGTACCAGGAACAGATGCCGGTAAGCATCGATATGAGTGCCTTCGTGGTCAGATTGCAGTCTGTGACAGTGAACAAGCCCTCAGCTACACCTTCCTCAATCAGCTGACGCACACGTCTCTCATACTCGGCGCGCAGCCTGCTTACCATGCGGTAGTTCTCTTCATCCAGACTTCGAAGCTCCATGTTGCCAATGAAGACTTCCTGACGGCGGCGAGTGTGAAAATCGATATGAACGATCACCAGTGCCTTGAAGCGTGCCAAAGGCGTAGGCTGAAAATCCACCCGCTCGGTGAACTCCATGAGCAGGTCTCGCATGACAGCCTTGAGCACAATTGCCAGGAATTCCTGCTTGGTGCTGAAGTAGTTGTAGAGTGAGCCTGCTTTCATGCCCACTTTTTCAGCCAGCATCCTCAAGGTCATGGCTTCATAGCCATAGGTGGCGATCAGCTCGACCCCTGCAGTATGGATGGCTTGCTCTGTGGTTTCTCGTTTCGCGCCGACTGGTCGCATTGGTTACTGAGTCTCAAAAAGGGTGAATTTACTCGCCTAGCGCGTAAGGTAGCCGCCGTCTACAGGCAGCATTGCGCCCGTAATATAGCTTGCCAGCGACGAGGACAAAAATAATGCGGGGCCAACCAGTTCTTCCGGCTCTCCGGTTCTCCCCATTGGCACGTGACTGAGGAAGCTTTGCAGCTTGCTGGAATCCTCACGGGTTGCCTGCGACATTGCGGTGGGGAAGGATCCTGGCGCTATGCCATTTACCCGCACCCCATGCACAGCGAGCTCCGAAGCCAGTGCCCTGGTGAATTGTAAGACCGCCCCTTTGGAGGTGCAGTAGGAGGACAACTCAACGCCGGCAGCCTGCCCACAGATCGAGCCGATGTTCAAGACCGACCCTTTGGTGCGTTTGAGCTGAGGCAGGAAGCTGTGTGTCATGTTCAGCATGCCTGTGACGTTGACGTCGACGGTGCGGCGCCACTGCTCCAGTGTTGACTCGCTTTCGAAAGGCCCCCGGAATAGCAGGCCGGCGTTATTGACCAGTACGTCAACTGAGCCGACCTCGCGCTCAATCTGTGCAGCGAGGCTCTTGCAGGCGCCTTCATCGCAGATATTCAGTGCGTAAGAGTGGATCGTTCCGCCATTTTCAGCGAGCTGGACGGCTGTCTCTCTTGCGGTGTCGAAATCGATGTCCACGATCAGGACGGTTGCCCCGGCTTTGACGAATCCTCCAGCCAGTACTGCACCATTGCCCCGACCGGCGCCCGTAATCAGAACGATTTTTCCTTGCAAATCAATAGAGGGGAGGGTCATAGCAGTTACCTTTGTTGTATTTATGGAAACTAACGGCCGTTATTTTCTGCTTTTGCTGGGGAATTTTCAACTGAAAACCCTAGACTAGGTGCAGTCATCCAAGCTTTTCACCTCAGGCCAACCCCTAATTTCCACGTAATTTCCGCCTTTTTTTTGAAATCCACCCCTTGTAAACGAACGCCTGTTAGGTATTCTGACTGGGATCGCTAAGATTGCGTGGGCGCGCCTGTCTGATGGGGCGCTCCCGAGTCATAACAATTACAAAAGGAGATCTCATGTCTGGTCGTATGCTGCTGGGTGGGCACATCACCCACAACGCGAACCGTTTCCCCGGCAAAGTGGCTTTGATTGATGTACACGGCCGCACTACCTATGCCGAACTCGACGACCTGTCGGGTAAAGTCGGTAATGCGCTCATGGCCCAAGGTATCGGGCACGGCGACAAGGTGGCGTTCGTCGCGTGCGCAAGCAGAAGCTGGGTTCAAGCATTCTTCGGCATCCAGAAGATTGGAGCGGTGGCGGTACCTCTGAATTACCGCGAGACGGGCGAGCAGTTGGCAATGATGCTGGAAGACTCCGGCGCGAAACTGCTGTTCATTTCTCATCACCACGAAGAGGCTTTCGCTGACCTACTGACGTCGCTCACCATCCCAGTTGTGATGCTTGAAAACCTCGGGCAGTTCGCGGGTGAGTTCAGCGCTAATTTGCCCGATGTAGAGGCGCTGACCGAGAACGATCCAGCGGTGATTCTCTATACGGGCGGTACCACAGGGCGCTCCAAAGGTGTGTTGCTGAGTCACGCCAATCTGTTCTGGAACAGCCTGGATGAGATCATTGATACCCGTATGGTCGAGTCGGACAACACGCTTATTGCCACGCCGCTACACCACTCAGCTGCGCTGAATTGCTGGCTTCTACCACACATGTACCTGGGCGCCACTGCGACCATTCTCGAGAAGTATGCAACCGAAGATGTCCTGCAAACGATCGCCCGAGAGCGCGTTACCAACACCTTCATGCCTCCGTCTTTGACGCGCGAATTCATCATTCATCCACTGTCCAAATCGCTCGACCTCACGTCATTTCGTCGTTGGTACGTAGGTAGCGGCATTTTGACGGCTGCCGATCGTCAGTCCATGAAGGACTGCATCCCGGGCGTGGAGATCTTCTATCAGTACGGGCTGACGGAGGCTGGGCCGATCGCGACAGTTTTGAAGGAAGAGGATTACCACAAAGCCCCGGACTCCATTGGTCGCGCGTTCATAAACATCGAAGTGGCAATCCTGGATGACCAGGGGCGCGTGGCGCCACCCGGTGAAATTGGAGAAATTGTCCTGCGCGGCCCGACCATCATGCTCGGGTATCACAATCGCCCTGACGCCACCGCCGAAGTACTGGATGCCAACGGTTGGTTGCACACCGGCGACCTGGCACACATGGATGCCAATGGTTACGTGTACTTCTACGACCGGCTGAAGGACATGATTAAAACCGGTGGCCTGAATGTTTATTCCCAGGAAGTTGAAGCCGTCCTGGCCAAGCACTCGAACGTCCGTGAGGTTGCAGTTGTTGGTCTGAACAACGAGCGATGGGGCGAGGAAGTGACGGCGATCATTGTGCTCAAAGCAGGCAGTGAGCCTGACCGGGAGTCGATCTTGGCTCACGCACGTGAACGCCTGGCCAGCTACCAGCTACCGAAGCGTATCGAGTTCATCGCCTACGAAGAAATGCCGTTCAACCATAACGGCAAGATCCTCAAGCGCGAGCTTCGTCAGCGTTTTCAGACTGTTTCGTGATCCGGGAGACATTGCATGTCCATTGATTTTCAACGTGTTGACAACGTCGGCCTGATCACGATCAACCGACCTCAGGCGATGAATGCTATTGACCTGGAGTCTCACCTGGCATTCCAGAAGGTCTGGACTCAGATCAATTCGGACGACCATATTCACGTCGCGGTGATCACCGGGGCAGGGCCAAAGGCGTTCTGCTCAGGCGCCGATATTGGCACGTTCCTGCCTTACCTGCGCGAGCGAGCCCTTCGTGAGCTGGATGATGGTGACTTTTGCGGGATCAACCGAAAGCCACCCACCACGAAGCCGATCATCGCCGCGATTAATGGGTTGGCCTACGCCGGGGGCCTGGAGATCGCGTTGTCGTGCGATATCAGGATTGCCGCTGATCACGCGCGGTTTGCATTGCCTGAACCTCGCTGGGGCGTGATCGCCGGCGCCGGCGGAGTTACACGCCTGTCTCGCGTAATCCCTGCGTCGCTGGCCACCCAAATGATTCTCACGGGCGAGCCTATTTCTGCGCAGCGAGCGCTCGCTGAGGGCCTGGTCAGTGAACTGGTTGTTCCTGAACAGCTGATGCCGAGGGCTATGGAACTGGCTCAGCAGATCTCGCGCAATGGCCCGCTGGCTGTGCGCGCGTCACTCCAAGTCATTCGCCGTGGCGCTGACTGCGGTCAGGATGCGGCTCTAGAGCTCGAGCGCACGGCGTTCCGCCGAATATTGATGAGCGATGATTTCGCAGAAGGCATCAAGGCCTTCACCGAGAAGCGCGAACCTCAGTACCAAGGTCTCTGATAGCTGACCGTCAAGGAGTAAGCATGAACCTCTTCAGCCCCTTGAAGTGCGGGAGCCTGACGCTTCCAAATCGAGTCATCATGGCGCCGCTAACACGTGCCCGTACCCCCAGTACCGTGCCAGGCAAGTTACAAGAGCTCTACTACAAGCAGCGCGCCAGCGCAGGATTGATCATCACCGAAGCAACCAATATCTCCCCAACCGGCACGGGGTACGTCTACACCCCGGGCATCTACTCGGATGAGCAGGAAGCGGGCTGGAAAGGTGTATGCGAAGCCATTCATGCTGCAGGAGGGCGTGTTGCCATGCAGCTCTGGCACGTCGGGCGTGTCTCGCATGAGCTGGTTCAGCCAAATGGTGCTCAACCTGTAGCCCCGAGTGCCATTCGGGGTGAGGGTGCGCAGGCTTTCGTAGAATTCGAGGATGGAACCGCTGGCCGAACGCCCGCGAGTACACCGCGCGCCCTGGAAACTTCCGAGATCGGTGACATCGTCGCTGACTATCGAAAAGCGGCGATTCGCGCTGTTCGGGCAGGTTGTGACATGGTTGAGCTGCACGCAGCCAACGCCTACCTGCTGCACCAGTTCATGGCCACGGGCACAAATTTGCGTTCAGATCAGTATGGCGGTTCTGTGGTGAACCGGGCGCGAATCGTACTCGAGGTGGTCGACGCTATTGGTAAGGCCGTCGGCTATGAGCGCATTGGCATCCGGATCGCCCCATTCAGCGAGATCTTCGGGTTGACCGATGAAGAGTCGGGCGAGATGGCGTTGTACTTGGCTGATCAGCTGTCACGTCGAAAGGTCGCCTACCTGCACATCAACGAGCCAGACTGGCAGGGCAAAGATATCCACCTTACACCCGAATTCCGCAAAAGCGTACGTGAGGCCTTTGATGGGGCACTGCTCTACTGCGGTCACTATGACGCAGCGCGGGCAGAGGCTCTGATCGCTGATCAACTGGCCGACGCCGTCGCGTTTGGAAGACCCTTCATTGCCAACCCCGACCTTCCAGAGCGCATGCGTGTCTCAGCGCCTCTGAATGACTCCAATCCTGAAACCTACTACGGCGAAGGCCCTCTGGGGTACACAGATTATCCAGCGCTCATCAAAGCGTAGAGGAAGGCATGAGCAAAGCACTCAGGGAACTCATCGACCTGCTCGACCTCGAGGTGATCGAGCAGGGCATATTCCGAGGGCAGAGCCAGGAGCTGCATTTACCGCAGCTCTTTGGTGGCCAAGTCCTGGGGCAAACCATCCAGGCCGCCAGCCTGACGGTAAGCCCTGATAAGGCAGTCCATTCGGTGCATGGCTACTTCATTCGCCCTGGCAGGGCCTGCCGCCCCGTGCTCTACGAAGTCCGCGACCTGCACGATGGCAGAAGTTTCAGCACTCGGCAGATCAGTGCCAGCCAGGACGGAAAGGTCATTTTCACCGGCGCGGCTTCCTTTCATATTGCCGAAGACGGAAGAAGTCACCAGCCTCGAATGGAGGGAGTACCTGAACCCGAGGTGCTGGGGCTTGAAACCGATTTACTCAAAGGTTGTGAGTCACTGGCATCCCAGGTGCGCCTGCGCGCAGCCGCCGCCGAGGCTATCGAGATCCGCCCTGTCGACGCGATCGACCCCAGCTCTCCCACACCGCAGCCCCCCGTCAAGCGGTTCTGGTTCAAGGCGGCAGGCGATGTGCCTGACGACCCGGCGTTGCACCGAAGCCTGCTCGGCTATGCCAGCGATATCGGCCTGTTGATTACCTCATTACTTCCCCACGGCGTATCAGATTTGCAGCCTGATATGCAGGTGGCGAGTCTGGATCATGGACTCTGGATTCATGCGCCATTTCGCATGGACTCTTGGCTCCTGTATTCCATGGAGAGCCCGTGGTCAGGCGGCGCAAGGGGGCTGTCACGAGGTCAAATATTTGATCGCTCTGGACGCCTGGTCGCGTCGGTAGCGCAGGAGGGGTTGATCAGGCCGCGCTGACAGAGCTTCACACGTCCACAGCATCTGCGTTCGCAACAAAAACAATAGAACGGAGCAGAACGATGACTCAGCTACGCCTTGCATGTATGGCGTTGACGCCCTTGCTTTGCCTTGATGTCAGGGCTGACCAAGATAATGGTTTAATTGATGGGGCCACCCTGAATTTGGCCCTGCGCAACTTTTACTTCAACCGGGACTTTCGGCACGGGGCAAGTAATGCCAGCGGCAGCAATGCCTTCAAAACACCTGATCAGCGCAATGGATACGCTGAAGAATGGGCTCAGGGCTTCATGCTCAATCTTTCTTCCGGCTACACGCCTGGCGCTGTTGGTTTCGGCGTCGATGCCTACACGTTCCTGGGCATCAAACTCGACAGTGGAGGAGGTCGAACAGGGCTGCGCCTGATGCCTATCGGGGCTGATGGCAATCCACAAGACCACTTTTCGAAAAGCGGCGCGTCCATAAAGGCCAGGGTGTCCAGGACGACCGTCAGCTACGGCCAGCTGTTTCCAGCCACGCCGGTGTTTGCCGTCAATACAGTACGGCTCTTTCCAAGCTCCGCCACCGGCTGGATGCTGAACTCCAAGGAACTGAGCAATACAACATTCGATGCGGGGCATTTCACCGCACAAGCCGGTGTCGACTCCAGCAATAACGATGATGCCTTGACGCTCGACTACGGTTTGCCGATATCAATTGATGCCATCACGTATGCAGGTGGTCGGTACCAGTTACCGTCTGGAGGCGGGCTTTCGCTGTATGCATCCGAGCTAAAGGACACTTGGCACCAATACTACGCCGGCATCAATTACGCTTTTTCCCTGGGAGATGGGCAATCCTTGAGTCTCGACGGACACCTTTACAGAACCCTGGACACCGGGCAGCAGCTCGCGAGTGTGATCAACAACACCACCTGGTCGACGATGTTGTCCTACCGTATCTCGGCCCATACCGTTTCAATCGCCTATCAGCGGGTTGATAGCGATGAGCCCATGGACTGGGTCGGCTTTGGCACCATGGGTGGCTCGGTAAGCCTCTCCAACGCAGTGCAGTACGCCACTTTCACGGAACCTAACGAACGATCAGTCCAGCTTCGCTACGACCTCAATGCCGCTGCGCTGGGGGTGCCAGGCCTTACCTTCATGACGCGGTACGTGCGTGGTGATGGGGTCAGCAATCGCCACAGTAACAACACGTATTACACCGCACGTTATCGCTATCCAGAGGGCGCCGGCGTCAGGCATTGGGAGCGGGATATCGAGGTCAGGTACGTCGTGCAATCTGGGGCAGCAAAAGACCTGTCCATCCGTCTCAGGCAAGCAACCCACAGATCCTCCACAGGCTACCGTTACCCCGATAACGATGAAGTGAGGATCATCATCGACTATCCACTTTCCATCTTGTAAACATAAAGAGTGAAATGCGAAAAAAAGGTGAAGTTTTTACATCTTGACGCGTCGATTAGGACTTGGCATGAGCACTCCATGTTGACTAGCCGCAATCGGCGATTGGGACAATCACACATGGAGTGTTCCACGAGCAAGCGGCGCGCGATCAACACCTAAACAATCCTGTACCAGCATTCGATCGCCCCGCTTAACAGTCAGCCTGTGGCCTTTACAGAATCGGGTAGGTCGTGATCGGGTTCCTATTTGGAAGTGCGCCAGAGCACATCGCTATCTATGCCAGCCCATGCAGTAACACTGGTCAGCCTAAAGTCGACATGATTGTCGAAAACTGAGAGTAAAGGCCCTGCGTGTGAACTGCAGGCTTATGAACTACCCGCGCCTGAATCGAAGATTGCACTTGGAGAGTCCGGTTGCTGTGGATCAACCATTTGAAGACTGGTGACAGCTCCATGCCAGAGCGGTTAATCGAAGACTTCCTGACGCTCAAATCTCGGTCACGTCGAAGTAGGGCAGGAGGCCGGTCTCAGAATGGCAGTTTATGTAAATTGGGCTAAAATCCTGTGATTTGAGAATGAACATTTCTGCCCAAATATTCATGGTTGGCTTGAATTTAGCCTCACGGAACATTTTGATTAGGCTCGCATGCACTTGCAGGTGTTCCTTCCAGGTGCGAGCGGCCTTTTCAATGCCAGACAGCGAGAGCAAAAATGCGACCTGGGTTTGCTTGTCCAGCGTCGAGTTATTGATAGGGTCAATATTTTGCATGCTCCGCAGGTTGAAGGTTCCGCTATCGCCTGAACGTTCCACGAGAATGCCCGTCCAAGATTTTACAACCTCATCCATCGTCTCTCTCCAGACGGCGCGCTCCTCGTCACCAGCTCTGCTCCAGTCTTGCCCTTCCCGGATGAAGCAAACGTTATCAGGGATTTGAAGAGTCAGACGTTTACCTTTGGTAGATTTCAGCTTCCGATCTGGCATCGAGTCCAGCGGAGACTCAAACTTGTCATATGCGGAAGCTGGCACGCGATCGCGGTAACCTCCCCAATACCCAAATTTCTCGGACTTAGCCAGCTCACCAAGCGTGGCAAGGCCGTCCTTTTGCACCACGGGGGCGCCATACTGATACTGATCAATGGGGGGCGTCATCACCTCTAGCCAGATGCCTACGTCAGTGTCCTGCAAGCCAAGTTGGGAGATCCAAGAGGAAACTGCTTCGCTTTTTAGCCAAGTTTGGTAGTCAGCCTCGTGAAGCCAATAGGCCATGAAAACTTCATTATGATACCCCTGAGAGTCCGTATAAGAGAACCGCTCTAAAGATCCAGGAGCCGCTGCTGCTTTCGAAAGCAGATTGCTCAGATGACTTGCAGAATGTTGAGCCAAAGATACTATTAGATGTTGTACGCCGATTATCGCAACAGCCACACTCCCTTGTGCCTTAGGGAAAATTGCTATGCGAGCGGTGGACTCTTTTGCTTCGTCAGATTCTGACATGATTATATCCTCATTAGACTTCATCAGGCCGAATACACAATCAATCCTCTTTTAGGTCTGAGCTTGACGTAATTAGCTCTGTTTTGTGAAGCTATGATCAGAAGAGTGGTCGACTGTGTGCGCCTTCCTTGTGATTTGTTGCAGAAGGGCGTCTGTTAAAGACTCCACCATCGGGGCAAGGGTGGCAGCGAGTTTATCGCCCCCTTCAGTTGGGCGCATACCTTTGTTGATACGAATAAAAAGCGGTTCATCAAAGAGCCCCCGCAGCCTATTCAGAGTTGCGCTCATAGCCGGCTGGCCCACCCCTAGGACTTTTGCCGCACGAGTTAGGTTTTCTTCCCTGTGAATAGCAAGAAAGGCAATCACCAGGTTCAAGTCTAGCTTCGACAAGGCTGCGAGTTTGTCCATGCGATACCAAATTCTAATTAAGAGGAGGCTAGGTGATCACGATGGTTGACATATAAATTGAATGGCTGCCGGTCATTTTTTTCAGTGTCGGCTCCATTAATAATCGCAGCATTAAATAGCTGCAACATGGCAAAAAAAGCAGGCCTGACATGATGCAGGCCCGCTAAACTGCTCGCCTAAAGGAGGGGGCGAGCGAAACTAGCCCAAGGAGATGCTTGGCGTCAGGCGCGCGGTTTGCGTTGCAGGGGATTCTCTGGCTGCCATTCCAGCTGCAGCTCAGTGGTTTCCATAACGTTACCAATCAGTGCATAAGCACCAATTACGATCAGCAGTTCTACCAGCTGACGATCGTTCATGTAGGCCTTGGCCGCCTTGAAGGTTTCCTCGCCAACCACACCATTGCGAATTTGCTCATCAATGAAGCGCAGGATCGCACGGTCTTCTTCGCTCCACAGCTCGCCCTGGATGTCGCCTTTTTGCAGTGCGGCCAGTTGCTGTTCGTTGATCGCGGCATCGTCACGGGCAATGGTGAAGTGCCAAGCCCAGCCATAGTGAGCATTGCGCACATGGTCGACGTGCATGATCGCGAGCTCGCGGTGGCGGATATCCAGTTCCAGGTCGCCGAGCATGGCGTGAACCAGCGAGCCCAGTGGGCCGAAGGTCGATGGCGCATGAGCAAGCATGCGGAACAGGTTGTCCTGAACAAAGCCCAACTTGTCCCAGACTGGTTTTACAGCAGGGCTTTCAGTGTCGGCGTATGGCAGGCGGCGAGTGGCTTCAGGGAAAACGTAGCCCTCTGGAATGTATGGGTGACCCATTGTGATTCTCCTCATTGAACGCATCGGTTTGCGTTGATGAGGTCAGTATATTGGTGTCCTACACGCAGATTAATTAGCTCCAATTCCACACATTACGTCCCCACATTCCATAATCCGTAAACAAATGGTAAATGCCTCTGCTCCCACTTTTCTGGCCTCGGCTGTCAATTCGCTCTAGGCGCTCAGGCTGTGAAGCGGTGGACAGCTGTTCGGAGTGGATGCGAGATTCAGAGCTTGAATCCCTGCTCACCGAACACGTTGCCCGCGCGAAACGCTGCTTCTCAGTCTGACGAAATCGTGTTGTGGCTGCGGGTCAATGCTGACGAGAATTCAGTGACCTCGAGCTGGATGCCCAGCTCTCGTTTGGCCGATTGCTCTGCCATGGCATCCACGGCGGCCTTATACAAGGCATTCATGATTTGGCTCATCAGCTCTCTCGAACGTCCTGGTGCTATGCGCACCTGAATCTGGATGAACGCCTCTGATCCCCGACAGTGCCCGACAAGATACTGGTCGTGCGATCGAGCAAAGGTGCGGATCCCATTGCTTGGGAAGCACCCAAGGGCATGGGCTGCCAGGTGCAGCTTCGAGGCCAGCTGGCACGTCTCAACGGCATCAGCAATGTTCGCGGTGTAGTCAATCGTGATGTTTGGCATGTATGTCCCCTGGCCAGATATTGCCTCCCCCAGTGTGTAGCCGTTCACTGCACCCTGGTGGAAGCTTCAGATCAGTAATCAGCCCGGCCACCGGACAGGTCAAAGACAAAACCTGTCGTAAAGCTGCACTGGGGACTCGCGATGAAGGCGACGGTATCCGCGATTTCCTGAACCGTCAGGAATCGGTTCATCGGGATCTTTGCTCTGACTGCCTCGATATGATCTTGGGTCATTTGCTGGAGAAGATCGGTCTCGGTGATAACCGGTGCAATGCAGTTGACCGTAACTCCTGTGGTGGCCAGCTCGCGCGCCAGAGATTTGCTTAGCCCGATCACACCTGCCTTGGAGGCTGCATAAGGGGCAATGCCCGGACTGCCTTCTTTCCCTGCAATAGACGCCACGTTGACGATGCGTCCATAGCCACGCTCCCGAAGCTTAGGCGTCACGATCTTGCAGCAGTTGAAAACGCCACGAAGATTCACGGCGATGACCTTGTCGAAATCCGAGTAGGAGTAGTCCTGAAGCTCGTGAACCGGGCCGTTGATGCCCGCATTGTTGACGAGAATATCTACCGCCCCGATTTCTTCAATCGTAGTCTTGAAGGCCATCAGAACCGACTTGTCGTCCGAGACGTCGACGGGAAGTAACAAGTCAGGCTCAAATCCAGCCTCAGCTGGGTCGAACGCTGTCGGACAGAGATCCCAGATGACCACCTTGCATCCTTCATCATGAAGTTTCTTGGCGATGCCGCGCCCGATGCCTCGCGCCGCGCCGGTGACAATTGCGACTTGGCCTTGGAGCACTACAGGATTAGCCATCTCAACATCCTTTTGGTCTGTGTACGTTCGAGGGAGTGGGGGATGCAATCTCAGGTGTATGGGATTAGCTAGAGGGCATTTCAAGAGGCACCGCCGGCTGAGGGCGGTGCCTGGATCATAGAGCAACACACGGATGACTTTTCAGCTATCTCAGCGCTGCGACTGACCCTCTGGAACGCTGAGCTTTGCGTGCGCCCCCAGCGCTGCACGCATCTCAGCCACTTGGTTGGCGGTCATGGCAGACGCGCCGTTGCTCCACGAGTTGCGGACATAATTCAGAATCTCCGCGATCTCTTGGTCATTCATTTTCCACGCGAAGGAAGGCATGCCCGCCGCCGTCTGCCTTGACTCGGTGTGGGGTGCTCGCGCTCCCATGAGCATTGCGTGAATCAGGTTGGTCGGGTCATCCGAAAGCATGCGGTGATTGCCCGCGAAGGCTGTGACCATCCCCTCAATGCCTTCACCCTCCAGACCATGGCATGCGGAGCAGTTCACCTCATACCCCAGCGCAGCATCATCGGTAGCCTGCTTGGTCATGGTCATCGGCTTGCTGGGTTGATGGTCGGAGGCTGCCAGTGACTTCAGGTACGTGCCGATAGCCTGCAGATCAGACGTCGAGTAGTACTGGAAGGAGTGCTCCACTGCCTCAGCCATTGGGCCGGAAGCCACTGCGAAACCGTCTGATCCGGTCTGAAGGTAGTTGGTCAACCTGTCGACCGACCAGTTGCCGATGCCCGTGTGCGGATTAGGGGTGATGTCTGGTGCGTACCAGGTACCTAATCGAGCACCTTGCATGTAGGCATCGGCTCGCTCGCCGCCTAGCAGGTTGCGCGGTGTATGACAGGTGCCGCAGTGGGCCGGCCCATCCGTGAGGTACTTACCTCTGTTCCATTCGACGCTCTGAGTCACCTCAGCAATGTACTGAGTGTTGTCGAAGAACAGCATGTCCCAACCCGCCATGGCCAGGCGGATGTTGTACGGGAAATTCATCCCGGCGTTTTCGTTGATCTCCTTGCTTACCGGTGTGATGGTAGAGATGTACGCCCACAGGTCGTGCATGTCCTTGTCACTGAGCTTGGTGTAGGCGGGGTAGGGCATGGCGGGATAAAGCAGTCCATGCGAACCAATACCCTGTCTGACCGCATTGAAAAAATCCCTTTCAGTCATGGTGCCAATGCCGTTTTTGATGTCCGGCGTGATGTTGGACGTTACGAGCGAGCCGAACGGGGTGTCGATCTTGTACCCGCCCGCAAAGTTGGGTTTGTGGCAGGCAGCACAATCTGCCAGGCGCATGACGTACTCCCCCCGCGTGATAGCTGCCTGGTCGGTGCTGCGAAAGTCTGAAAGCGCAACCTTGTCGTCGGCGACATCAGAGCGCGACGTGTTGAAGGTTTTCCAGGCCATCCACCCAGCGCCTGCTGCGCAAACGGCTGCTGCCAGTGCAGCGCCTTTAGCGATTGTTTTCCAGTTTGTCATTGTTCGATCAGCCCTTGACCAGCGCGCCCGGGTTCTTGAAGTAGGTCTCGTGGATGGCACGTGCAGCCCTGATGGCCAGTGCGCCCACGGTTATGGTCGGGTTGTAGCCACCGTTGTTCGGGAACGCCGAAGCGCCAACGACGAACAGGTTGTGAGCATCCCAGCTCTGCAGGTAGGGATTAACGGCTGAGGTCGTAGGGTCGGCACCCATCACTGCGCCACCGATCGTGTGCGAGCTGTGCTGCATGTAAGGGTTCCAGCTTTGCTCACCCTGGTTATCGACAATGATGTCCTTGCCACCGGCTTCTTTCATGATCCGTACGGCTCGTTCGGTCACGAAGTCGAGCATCTTGGTGTCGTTGCGATTCCAGTCGAAGGTCAAGCGCAGCAGCGGTTGTCCGTGTCGATCCTTGTAGGTCGGGTCGAGGTCAAGGTAGGCCTCACGCACAGGCATCGAGGTGCCTTGGCAGAAGATGCCGCCGTACTGCTGGTAGTCGCGAGAGTAGGCCTTTTTCCACTCGGTGCCCCAGCGCTTAGTCCCGGGACGCACGGTGTTGGCATTTTGGATAGGACGGCCATTGGTGGAGTAACCCATGATCCCCGCACCGCCGATGAAGTCCACGTTGGAGTGATCGAAGTTGTCACCGTTGAAGTCATCGATCTGAACCGCCAGAGCGCCGCCACCAATGAAGGGGTTCATGTAGCTATCGTCGAAGAATCCGGTGACCGTCGAGCAGGTCTGGTAGTTGTAGTTGCGACCAATCGTTCCTCGACCGGTACGTGGGTCATACTGCTCACCTACACGTGACAGTAGCATCAGGCGTACGTTGTCCATCTGGTAGGCGGTGATGCACACCACATCCGCCGGCTGGAAGCCTTCGACGCCCTCCTTGGTGATGAACTTGACGCCTTTAACCGTCTTCCCGTCGTCATGCTTTACGGCATGCAGCACTTCAGTCTCGCTGAGCAGCGTGAAGTTGGGGCGGCGCATCAGGGCAGGCAAGATGCAGGCCTGCGGTGATGATTTGGAAAAGTTGCCGCAGCCGTGGAAATCACAGAACCCACAGTAGGTGCAAGGCCCCATGGTCACCCCCAGGGGGTTTACGAATGCCTGGGAGATATTGCCCGCAGGGATCGTGAACGGGTGATAACCCATGCGAGTGGACGCCTCACGGAACGTGCGCATCCAGTGGGTATCTTTCAACGGTGGCGTTGGATACTCACGTGACCGTGGCCCTTCAAAGGGATTGCCGCCTGGCTTGATCACGCCGTTGATGTTGCCCGCGATCCCCGAGGTGCCCGCAATGCGCTCAAAGCGATCGTAGTAGGGCGCCATATCCTCGTAGGTCACCCCCCAGTCCTGCAACTGAAGCCCCTTCATCTTCGCCGCGCCGTAGCGCTCGCGCGTCTTTGTGGCCACCTCGAAATCCCAAGGCGAGAAGCGCCAGGACATGCCAGCCCAGTGCGCGCCGGCACCGCCCACGTTCCATCCATACTGGAATGCAGACCAGCTACGCACCGGGGCGGCAGTCTGATCCAGGCGATTACGGAACGTGGTGGTTTCCACGCTCATGGGTTGCAGTAGCTCGCGACGTGTTGTCCAACGCAACTCGTCCGGGTCAACTGCAGGAGGAAAATCGGTAGAGGTGTCGCGCCATGCGCCACGTTCGATGGCGACGACATTCAACCCCGCCCGGGTCAGCTCTTCGGCCATCACCGAGCCTGCCCAGCCGAGGCCGCAGATGACGATGTCGGCCCTGGGACGTGCATTATTCATTGTGTTGTTCCTCAGGTTCAGTCGGCAGGGATCAGGCTTACGGGAATCAAACTCAGGTTCTCGCCACGACGGTCGATGTAAGGTCGGTAGTCGTAGCGGGCGCCTGGGAAACCGATCATTTTCCAGCCTGCCATGTTGCGATTGCCGCCGTAGATGGGGTCGGAGAGGTAACCTTCGCGCACGTTTTGCAACAGAAGCTCGAAGAAGGCTTTGCTGTCGATCTCGGCACCAAGATCAACGTCGCCTGCCTCCAGCTTCGTGAGAAATTCGTCGATCTGAGCCGGGCTGAGCTCGGCAAACGGCTTGCTGAAATGGCGCTTTGCATAGGTCAGCAACGCTTCCAGGCCGACGCGATAGCGAACGAGTGGCGTGGCAAGGAATTGGGGCGTGCCCATCAGCTTCAACTCATTGGCCGGGCTGATAGGCCCGTCAAGGTAGAGTGCTTTGCCGGATCCGTAATCGCCGGCGAGTTGACTGTCGATGAACTCCAGGCAACCCGCTTGGGTGGCCGAAGGCCCGTACTCATCAGCAGGCAAGAGGCGGTCATAGACGGCTCCTAGCGTTTCGCGCTCGACAGCGGAGAGCACGAGAAATCCGCCTGTGCGAATGGCAGGTTTTGGCAGATGGTCATCGCTGAGTTGAGTTTCATGGGGCACACCTTTGAGCTCAGCAGCACTGAGACTTGGAGCCACAGCTAGCGAAGCGGCAATGGTGCCCAACGAAAAGAGGGCTTCTCTTCGGTTCATTCACGGATCCTATGCAAGGCGCTATTTCAGTTTTTTAGAATTGAGTCTGTACCTGGAGACCGGCTACCCAGGTGTTGTCCACCTCACGCTGGCCATCAGGGTTCTTCAGGTATTGAAGGTTTGGCAGGACGCTGAGCCAGCCGGTCACTGCGACGCGGTAGTTCAGCTCGGCGACGTACATGGTGTGCTGCTCCGGGACATACCCGGGGTCTTCGAAGGTGGCGCCACTTTGCTCGTTCGCGGTTTGGGCATTGCGCAGGAAGCGCGAGCTGCCATGGATGCGGGCAACACCGAATCCGAGTGTGTCGCCGGGTCGGCTATCAAACAGACCGGTGTAGAGCAGCGCCGCTTTCTGGTAGCTGTCGACTGGCGTACTGGCGCGATCCATGAACGTGGCACTGGCCACCACGGTGAGTCCACGGGAGGTATCGCTGCCGACAGAGGTCAGTTGCTGCTTGGCAACGATCCAGGAACCGTGACGGCTCGAATTGGTACGATAATCGGCACCCGTCAGGGCTGCTGGCTGATTGTTGATGTCCTTATAGACATCCGGTGCTTCGGCAGTGCTGTGGTAGTAGCCGACTCGGTATTCCCCGGGCAGCTTGTTGAGGGTTGGAGTCCAGACCAGCTCCACAGGTACCAGGGTGCCAGTGGTGCCCTGCACATGTACCTTCAGGCCGTTGTCGTTATCCAGATTGGATGGGTTGACGTTGTAGGCACCGATCTGCCCATAAACCTCATCTGTGAAGCGGTAACGCAGGCGTGCGGCCCATTGGCTGATCGGGCCGTTGTGAATGCTGTCGACATAGTTGCCAGGCTGCGAGCCGCAGAAAGCCAGGTTCTGGAACACGCAGTCCTCAACGGCGAACTCGTCGCTCACTGCATAGCGCCCCGCCTTCAGGTTGATTTTGTCGTCAAACCAGCCTTTGCTCAGCCACAGCTGGCCTAAGCGGGTCACGCTTCCGCGTCCGTTGATTTCTTGAGTCGAGTTGAAGCTCTTTGCGCGTGGATCGGCGGTGACTTCGTCGAGCTCAGAACCGTTACGGTTTGACAGTGCGAAGCTGAATTTCGTGTCTTCCCATCCCGCCCATTTCTCAAGGTCAACATCGACACCGAGGTTGAACTGATCGGAATAGCGCGTCACATGGCGGTGAGGTTGGTAGCCGCCGCGCAGGTTCGAGGCCGACTCGCCCATGTAGCCCATCTTGATGTCTACGCCTTTTTCCAGCAGCTCAGTGCGCAACCCGCCCCAGTCGCCTGTCATCCAGCGAGAGTCCAGGGCGAAGGCATCATCGGCCTGGGAAAAAACGGCCCAGCCAGAGGCTGTGCAGGCCGTGATAGCCAGAGCAGTCAGTCGAATTCGTGAGGCAAGGGGAGAGATCTTGATGTCCATGTATTGGCTTCTTCCAAGGGTTACAAAATTGGCTGCAGTTTTTGCTGTTGTGTGCGGCCAACGGGGAGGGACTGCCGCACTGCAGTGAGTGCGGCAGTTGATGCTTATTGATTGAGCCAGTGATCAGCGCCCAACTGTGCTCGAGCGGCCTTCACATCCGCTGCAGACACGCCAGGAGCGCTGTTGCGCCAACTGTTGCGGATGTAGGTCAGGACGGCTGCGATGTCTTCGTCAGCCATCTTCCAGTCAAAGCGGGGCATGCCAGCACCGGTGGGATTGCCTGCGGTGACCGGGCCTTCCGCCCCCATCAGCACGACATTCAGAAGGCTTGATGGATCGGTGGCGTTCACTTGTGCGCTGCTTGCGAAAGCAGGAATCATGTTGCGAACACCCGTGCCATCTGCGCGGTGGCAAGCCTCGCACTGGGTCTCCATCACGCGTTTGCCGGTCACCATTCTCGGATCGGTTGATGCGATGGCGGCTTCACGGACTACCTTGCTGGCGGGGATTTGCTGGAGGTAAGCAGCGATAGCTTGGAGGTCATCTTCCGTGAGGTACTGAGTTGAGTTCTCCACGGCTTCCATCATCGGGCCCGAGGCAACTGCCTGATGGTTAGCTCCGGTCTTCAGGTAGGTTACGATGGCGTCAGTTGTCCATTTGCCCAGCCCGACATGTTGGTTGGGTGTGATATCGGGCGCATGCCAGCCTTGCAGCGTTCCACCTTGCAGCGCAGCAGAGACGTCGCCGCCGAGAAGGTTCTTGCCGGTATGGCAGGCCGCGCAGTGTCCCGGGCCATTGACCAGGTAGTCGCCACGGTTGACCAGAGGAGTGACACCTGGCATTGCAGTGAACGGCTTGTCCTGGAAGAACAGCAGGTTCCAGCCCGCCAGCAGAAAGCGTTGGTTGAACGGGAACGGAAGCTCGTTCTCGACTACGACCTGCTTCACTGGGGCGATGGTGCGCATGTATGCCCACAGATCCGCCATGTCCTGGTCGGTCATCTTGGCGTAAGCCGGGTAGGGCATCGCGGGGTACAGGTAGCCATCGCGCCCGATACCGTGACGGACAGCCTTATCGAACTCTTCGAGCGTCCAGGAGCCGATGCCGGTCTCTTTGTCCTGGGTGATGTTCGAGGCTTTGATCACGCCGAAGGGCGTTTCCAACTTGTAGCCGCCGGCATAAACAGCTTTGCCAGGCACGGTGTGGCAAGCGGCACAGTCGCCCATGGCCGCCACGTACTTCCCGCGCTCGATCTGTGCCTCGCTGCTCCCAGCCTGTTCAACCTGGATGGCTGGAAAAGCCCGCGTTTCACCGTACTTGGCATACGCAAGGAACCCCGCGAAGCCGAGTACTCCACAGCCGACAACTGTGGCTGCGATGGTCTTGATCTTCTTCAAGTGCATCTCCTCAGCGAGTCAGCAAGCCAGGTTGGCGGATGTAGTCGTTGATGATCGCTTTGGCTGTCCACAGCGTGAGCGCGCTCAAGGTGCCGGTGGGGTTGTAGCCACCGTTGTTAGGGAAGGAAGAGGCACCGATCACGAACAGGTTGTGGGCGTCCCAGCTCTGCTGGTAGCGATTGAGCGCTGAGGTCGCAGGATCCAGACCCATCGGGGTACCACCGATGGTGTGGCCGGAGTCATAAGCCCTGCCTGGGCTGAATGGCTCGTCCGGGAACGCAACAGCTTCCCAGGTCTTGGCGCCGCTCTGCTTGCAGATGTCAGCAATACGGTCACGGACGAAGCGGGCCATGCGCCGATCGTTCTCGTTGAACTCGTAGGTCATGCGCAGCAGGGGCTGACCGTTGTCGTCCTTGTAGTTAGGGTCGAGCGAAAGATAGCTTTCCGCGTGTGCGTAAGAAGTGCCTTGCCCCTGGATCTTTCCGTAGTTTTGATAGCTGTGCTTGAAGGCCTTTTTCCACTCCGCCCCCCACAGTTTGGTTCCCGCTGGAACACGGTCTGCGAGCCCCATCGGTGTGGCCTGGTCGGACAGGGCCATGATCCCTGCAC
The DNA here is from genome assembly GCF_044748725.1 of Pseudomonas sp. NPDC089752. Taxonomy (NCBI): domain Bacteria; kingdom Pseudomonadati; phylum Pseudomonadota; class Gammaproteobacteria; order Pseudomonadales; family Pseudomonadaceae; genus Pseudomonas; species Pseudomonas sp. NPDC089752. The sequence goes on along the minus strand of NZ_JBIVGP010000008.1, from coordinate 234,416 downwards.
CACCGATGAAACCGAGGTCGGTATGGTCGAAGTTGTCCCCGTTGAAGTCGTCCACCTGAGTCGCCAGAGCACCCGTGGAGATGAACGGGTTCATGTACTCGTTCTCGAAGTACAGGAAGCCGTATGACATGGTCTGGAAGTTATATGCACGCCCGACGGTGCCCGTTCGCGTGGCTGGGTCGTACGGCTTGCCGACCTCGGAGAGCAGCATCAGACGTACGTTGTCGAACTGGAAGGCTGCGAAGATCACGATGTCGGCAGGTTGGAAGCCGATATTTCGATCCGAGTCAACGAAGGTAACCCCGGTTACGGTCTTGCCGTCCGGTGCTTTCTCCGCCTTCAATACGGTGCACTCGGTCAGCAAGGTGAAGTTCTTGCGTGTCATCAGTGCCGGGATAACGCACGCATTTGGCGAGGACTTCGACCAGTTGCCGCAACCATAGAAGCCACAGAATCCGCAGTAGGTGCAGGGAGCAAGGTTGATCCCGAGCGGGTTGGTATATGGCGCGCCGATCGTTCCAGCAGGGATCGGGAAGGGGTGCAAGCCCATCTTCTCGGTTGTGGCGTGGAAGATGTCATTCCAGCGCGAACGCTCAAGCGGCGGCGTTGGGTATTCCGAACTGCGCGAGCCCTCGAAGGGATTGCCGCCTGGCTGAATGACACCGCTGAGGACGCCTGCCTTCCCGGATACGCCAGCGATTTTCTCCCAGCGGTCGTAATGCGGCTCAAGGTCGTCATAGGTGACGCCCCAATCTTGGACAATCAACCCTTCAGGGAGCTGCATCTTGGGATAGCGCTCCTTGACCCGGGTCGCCATTGTGAAATCGGAAGGCAGGAACCGCCAAGAGTTGGCAGACCAGTGCTTGCCTGCGCCACCAACGCTGTAACCAACAACCCAGTTGTTGAAGTCGCGACCCGGCAAGGCCGTCTGGGAACGGTGGTTGCGAAAGGTCAGCGTTTCGACGCTTGGCGGGCGAAGGGCTTCACGACGGGCGCCGTAGCGCAGCTCATCGGCGGCGACGTTGGGCGAGAAATTACGGTGAGTCACCTCGTAGGGGCCGCGCTCGATGCAAACCACATCGAGGCCTGCTCGGGTCAGTTCTTCTGCCATCAAAGAACCAGCCCAGCCAAGACCGACGATCACGGCGTCAGCTTTGGGACGTTTGTAATCCATTTTTCACTTCCAGATCAGGCACGCGCCTTTACGGCGTCTAAGGATTTGAGGGTCAGATGCGACCAATGAGGCTGACGGGAATCAGATCGATCTTCTGGCCCTTGAGGGGCAGAACATCGCGGTAGTCGTAGCGGGCGCCGGGGAAGCCAATCATTTTCCAGCCGACCATGTCGCGATTGCCGCCGTAGAGTGGATCGGCGAAAAAGCCTTCCTGGACATTCGCCAGAAGCACCTTGAAGAGCGCCGCCGATGGAATGGTGCCCAGCACAACGCTGCCGCTTTCCATCAACTCAAGAAGCGCGTCTTGCTGATCTGCGGACATCGTTTCGAAGCTCTTGCCGTATTGCTTGCTGCAGTACGCTTCGAGCTCCGCCAGACCGGTGCGATACAGCTCCTGCGCATTACGCAGCGATTGATCACCTTGAGTGGCCGACCCTTTTTGCTCGGGGCCTTTGCGGTAACGAGCATCGCCACGACCATAGGGCCCCGCGAGTTGATGGTCGATGAAGACGACGCATCCTGCTTGCGAAGCGCTTGGGCTCAGTTCATCTGCCGGTATGAGTCGATCAAAAATGGCCGTGACCTGAGCGTATTCCTTGTCGGAAAGGAACATGCGCTTGCTGGGATCGACAAGGCTCGGAGGGGGCGTTTCTTTCGCATGCCAACGGTTCCCACCAGAAAGCACGCGCAACGCAGCGCCGGCAGGGCGGAAAATTGAGGCCGCTGCAGAGGTCGCAATGAGCACCAGGCCAGCCTTCAGTACATGTCTTCGTTCCATCTCAACTCCTTCGAGCCTTAGCGGGGCATTACCTGTCGCGCTCATTCACGCCGAAGAGGGTGACTTCATTCTGGAATGAATCTAGAGAGCGCTCTCATTTAATGGCCAAAAAAATGCCGCTCACCGACTTGGTGGCAGCCTGCAATGAGAACGCTCTCATTTTGATGGCCAAAAAAACCAGCTTGCGTTGGCCACCCTTGCGGGGTGATCAGGAGGGCTGGTGGCGGCAAATCATAGGCGCGACAATTTGTCTCGTCAACGAGTACGGCGAAGGGAAGGGGGATTACTGCGCTTTGGGAGGGCCCGAAGAGTCGCGCACAATCAACTCGACTGGCATGATGTGGCGCCTGGTACGCTTGGGCTTATTGGCCAGGATTTCACGCAGCGAATCGACGACAACCTGCGCCTGTGCTTCGGTATCCTGACGCAGGGTCGTCAGCGAGAAGACCGAGTTAGACGCGTTTGGGATGTCGTCGAAGCCGATCACCGACACGTCTTCAGGCACCGCCATGCCCATACCCCGAAGCCGATCGAGGATACCCAGCGCAAGGAAGTCATTGGATGCGACGATGGCAGTTGGCGGCTCAGGGTCGGAAAATAAAACATCGACGCCGCGTCGGCCGGAAGCAGCATCGTGGGTACCGCGAAGGAAGAAAGGCTCGAGGCCGGCTTCCTCCATGGCCTGGCAATACGCCTTGGTGCGCTCGCGCGCCGAGGCCTCCGTGCCACCGCCAAGGTGCGCGATACGCCGATGGCCAAGTGAAAGCAGGTGCTGCATCGCACTCCGGATGCCAGCGTTGTCATCCACTGTGATGGCGGTAACGCGAGGGTGCTTCACTGACAGGCTACCTAGGTACACACAAGGGAGGCTGTCGGCGACATTGCTGACCGTCTTGGATGAAATCGAGTTCGCAATCAGAACGACGCCGGCGGCACGCAGCCTCAGAAGCCGTTCGACAGCGCTGCCTACAGAGGCGTCATCACTTGCACGCAACGTGGTCATCGGCTCAAAACCCGCCTTTATAAGGGCGCGGTCGATGGATTGGGCCAATTCAATGTGAAACGGGTTAGTCGGGTCGCCAATCAGCAAGCCGACCATGGAAGAGTGTGCGGAGACGAGGCTTCTGGCTGCCAGGTTGGGGCGATACCCCAACTCTGACGCGATTTTGGCAATACGCTCTCGGGTTTCCGCTCGGACACCGGGATCCCCTCGAAGGGCTCGAGAGGTTTGGGCGCGGGACATGCCCGCCGCGAGGGCGACATCGTCCAGAGTGGTGAATGGCTTGTTCATAGGCGGGCACGACTATAAGACGTACCCGCCAGACAGTACAGCCTTCGTTGCCAAGAGATGTGACCAGGTGTGAACCTGGCCACTTGCGCCTCATGCCACTTGACGCTATCGCCTTAGGGACTTACTTGCGGAACGACATCGACTGCCCCAGGCGAATCCCGCCGACCGACTCCGGCAAGGCGAGCGAGTAGATGTGGAAGGAGCCTGACGTCGCGTTTACACCTTTGTTGAAGTTGGCCATGAGCTCCCCCTGAGAAGCAGGAATGAGTAGGCGCCGTTTCGAGTCGATAAACAGCGCATCCGGCCCGATCAACCTGTCGTCTTGGATCAGCGTTGCTCGGCGCCCGTCCGGCGCCACGACTTCAATACTGCGTGATTCAACCAGCCCCAGATAGACGTTGCCCAGGGAGTCAATGGCCGTGCCGTTGATGGTTCCTTTGTCAAAGGCGACCTCAATGTGCTTGGCCAGCTCTTCATCCGTCACAGCAGGGTCGTTCAGCAGCTTGGTTGGCAGTTTGTACATAGGGCTGCTCGGCGTGGAGACCAGCAGCCACTGCCCATCTGGGGTCACCTCCAGCATGTCGCCATGCACTTGTGGGCGGTTACCGTGCTCGTCTTCATACAGGCGCCCGCCGGTGGCTTTGATAGGCCGATCTGCTGCTTGCCGCATCATCGGGTGTTTGTCCAGGCGACGCAGCGTCTTCCCTGTCTTTAGATCATGAACGATCACTGCCCCGACACCGGCATCTGTGACATAAAGCTTCTGGTCAAAAATGCGCAAGTCATTCATCACTGCGCCGGGTGGAAGGATCTTCTCGTCGAAGCGAAGTACCCGAAGCGCCTTACCGGTTTTACTGTCGAACTGCACGACCTTGGCTGCGCCGGAGAGTGTCGCCTTGTTATCGGGGGCGCCTTGGTCAACGATCCATACGCTGTCGTCATCGAACACGTGCACCGAATTGACCTGTACGAAAGCGTCTTCCGGTGCTTTGCCTTGCGCCCAGTCATTCCAGGAACCGCCCGGGAAGGGGGTGAGCTTTTCCGGGCCATCGACACGCACGAGTGAAGGGGTTTGTTTGGTGGCGTGCCAGCGTGGAAGTCCGGCAAACAACGTTCCATTCTCGGTGGCCGTGACGGCGTTTGTAATGGTTGAGACTGTCACTTCGGTGTGCAGGCGATCATCAGTGCCGGCAAAGCTCAGCACAGGAAACAGGGCGGCAGTGAACAGGGCTTTCTTGAAAAACGTCCGGTGGTGCATACGTCTACATCTCCTTGTTATGAACTCTTGTTGCGGCGATGTTGCGCGCAGATTAGAGAGCGCTCTCTTGAATAATGGGAACGTTACCATTTTCTGTCAATGATTAAGCCTTGCAACGACTCATTCCAAGATCCTGTCACGAAGCACCAAGGTCTCTCTGGCGTTAGTGCTGGAGGCGCTCAAGTTCTCTTCGAATGACTGGGCGGCAGGGCGGGATCGAAAGTCTGCATAGGCCTGAGCGTCAACCCAACGCTGATAGACCACGAAGGTGTTGGGCTGATCGTGCACCTGGTACACATTGAAGGCGAGGTTACCCGGCTGCTGTCGAGCTTCGAGGATTTCAGTGGTGGCTTGCTTGACGAAGTCGTTGTGCGACGCGGCCTTTAGCTCTGCCAGGTCGATCACGTTGTGTGTGGTGGTGGGTTGCGCTATCACCTTGCGCTCCGGCGCCGGGAGGCCGGGAGCGTTTTCAAGGAGATACTTGCGCTCAGGCTTGGCAAATGACGTAGGAACCAGCGCCAAGACGGGCGCTACATGAGCCGAGGCCTCATGCTGTAGATAGCCTGCACGATCTCGCCAGCTTTCAAAAAGCACGACAGTAGGATCGTTCCCGCCTGGATCCGCCACATCAAACACAATGTTCGCGGGTTCGGTTCGGCTTTGGGTCGCGTTGTGACGCATCGCCTCGAGGAACGCATCGCGCGTGTGCGGATGGATGGTCTGGATGTTCAGGTAATGAAGCGGGCTAGGCTCCTCGGCGTAGGCCGCTGTATTTACGGCACCGTTCAGACACAGGCCCACGAGGGCGACCTTGCTGCAATTGATAAAACCACGCATAGCATCCTCCACTGATTTTTGTTGTTAGTGCTGCGGTGTGCAGGTCACCAACCAGTCCCTGCGCAATGGCATCCTTCTGACAGGGCACAGAACGCAACAGGCTGGTGATGCCTTGATAGAGTATTGAGAGCGCTCTCATAATGGCAACGTTTTTTTTGCAGTTCTCGCATTCCTGGCCTGGGAGTCGGCTTCGCTGATAGCATCGTAGGCCCTAAAAAAGCCTAAATACGCTAATCCTATGTCGGAAATGCCTTCGAACACCAACCCCAACCACTCGGCGACCGTGACGCTTACCGACGTAGCGCGACTCGCCGGAGTGGCGCCGATGACCGTATCACGCTACTTCAACGCCCCCGAGACGGTGAAGGAGTCCACGCGGCTCAAGGTGCAAAAGGCGGTCAGCCAAACGGGTTACGTGCATAACCGGCTGGCGGGGGCATTGCGCTCGAGCAAGACTCGCCTGGTGGCGGTTGTGCTTCCCATGGTCACAAACCCGCTGTTCTCCGACACATTCCAAGCCATCAGCGCGACGTTGAGTCGCTCCGGGTACCAGGTTCTGCTTGGTGTTTCAGGTCACCACCGGGAACAGGAGCAGGAGCTGCTGGAATTCATTCTCAGCCGCCGCCCGGACGGCATCATCTTGACCGGTACGCTGCATACTCCGGCCTGCCGCGATCGGTTGAGGCTCGCAGGTATTCCGGTGGTTGAGACCTGGGATCTCTCATCAGAACCCATCGATATGCTGGTAGGTTTTTCGCACGAGAAGGCAGGGCGAGAGGTGGCGCGCACCCTGCTTGGTCAGGGTTATCGGCGCTTCGGCTTGCTGGCGGTCGACGATCCTCGCGGGCTTCGTCGTGCAGAAAGCTTCACGAATACCTTGGCCGAACACGGGGTGACCGAAGTCTCGCGTCACATCTCGGCAGGTGCGCCTTCGCTAGCTGTAGGGCGTGAAGGGCTTAGCCAGTTGCTGCAAGAGCAATCTCTGTCCCAAGGTGAGCCGCTAGCGGTGGTGTGCACCTCTGACACCATTGCCCACGGCGTATTAACCGAAGCCATCGCCAGGGGAATAGCCGTTCCGAGCCAGTTGTCCGTCATGGGATTTGGCGACATGAATTTTGCCGCTCACACGTATCCATCGCTTAGCACCGTGAAGGTTGATGGTGCGCAGATAGGCGATCTGGCTGCTCGAATGATGCTTGCCCGGCTGCAGGGCGAGCTCGTGGAGGAGCCCGTCAAGGACGTGGGATTCACGGTTGTCCAACGCGAATCCACAGCGCAAAGCCAGCCCCAGAAGTAAGTCTTCATCCGAATCGGCCTTGTCGATAGCGGATTTCTCGGGTAGGGTTTTGACCACGAATGGTAACGATACCATTTTGGTGAATTCCAAGAAGGACTATAAAAATGTCAAAAATCACCTGTGTGAGAACCATCCGCCTGCCCGAACGACCAAAGCTGATTTGGGTTGAGGTCGAAACGAATGAGGGCTTGATCGGTCTGGGAGAAACGTTTCGCGGCGCTGCCACCGTTGAAGCCGCTATCCATGAGTTGGTCGCACCGGGCCTGATTGGTCGTGACTCGCGACAGATCGAGGCTATCGCCCTGGAGCTCACGACGCCCTATGTCGGGTATCACAGCGCGAGTGCTGAGATCCGCGCCGCCAGCGCCATCGATATCGCGCTCTGGGATTTGAAAGGTCAACGCCACGGCATTCCTATTTATGAAGCCATGGGCGGGGCATGCCGCGACCGCATTCGGGTGTACAACACCTGTGCGGGTTATGAATTCAACACCCAGCAGGGCGCACGGCGAGAGATCAACGCCCGCGATTGTGCTCAGGGCCCCTACGATGACCAGTTAGCGTTCGAGCGTGACCCGGCCAGCCTGGCTATCAGCTTGGTCGAGGAGGGCTACACGGCCATGAAGATCTGGCCGTTTGATCGATTCGCTCGTCAACAAGGGGCGAACAGCATCACCTTGGCAGAGGTGGAGCAGGGGGTGGAAGCCTTCAAAAGGATTCGCGAGGCGGTCGGCAACCGCATTGAAGTGATGTGCGAATTGCACAGCCTGTGGGACAGCACCGCCGCACTGCGAATCTGTCAGGCGCTTGAGCCTTACGATGTCTACTGGGTAGAAGACCCGCTCTGCAAGATGGATGATGCCCAAGCATTGGCTGACCTGCGCCAGCGCACGCGCGTGCCGGTCTGCGCCAGCGAGACGCTGGGCGGCGCCGTGGCGTACCGGGATCTTCTCAACGCCGGCAGCCTTGATTACCTCATGCTGGATCTTGTGTGGTGCGGTGGTTTCACGGAAGGACGGAAGATCGCGGCTTTAGCCCAGGCGTACAACAAACCATTAGCTCCGCACGACTGTACCGGGCCGGTTGCATTGTTCGCCGGGCTTCAACTCGCTTTGCACGCTCCAACTGCCGTCTTGCAGGAAGTGGTGCGCGCATCGCTTTCGACCTGGTACGGCGACCTGGTTACGCACCTGCCAGAAATCGAGAAAGGTTTTGCGCTGGCGCCGCAACGAGCGGGCCTGGGAACTGCCTTGCGACCTGAGATCAAACAGCGCACCGACGCTGTTGTTCGCGAAACCTCCCGCTAAGCCTCTGCGTCCTGCTGGCATTGCCGGCAGTGAAGCCATTCGGCCTCGAGAAAGACAATGAAAAAAAATGCTTCTCTTCGTCGCTTTTTTGCTGAGCATCGCCGCTATGAGGTAATTGCTCTGCTCTTCATCATGATGATCGTCAATCAGGGTGATCGCGCAACGCTTTCGATCGCGGGAGCGAGTCTGTCCGATGAGCTTGGCCTCGGGCATGCCCAGATGGGCTGGCTCTTCTCCGCTTTTGCCTGGGCCTACATGATGTTCCAAATTCCTGGCGGTGTTGCAATTGACCGCTTCGGCAGTATTCGCGTGCTGGGGTTGGCCATAGTCGCCTGGTCGTTGTTCACCGTCGTCATTGGTACTGTGGCCATGATGCCGGTCGGTTTGGCCTTCCTGGCGGTGTTCGTGTTCCGATTCCTTGTCGGATTGGCTGAAGCCCCTTGTTTTCCAGCCAACAGCAAGATCGTTTCGATGTGGTTTCCTACTGCAGAACGCGGTACTGCGACTGCCATCTTCAACTCATCGCAGTATTTCGCAGCGGTCGTGTTCACACCTCTGTTGGCGTGGATCTCCACACGATGGGGGTGGCCGTGGATCTTTTATGTGATGGGAGCCATAGGTGTCGGGATCGGTGTGATTTTCATCATGCGGATCAAAGCGCCGGCAGATCATGCCGAGCTCACTTCCACGGAGCTGGAGCATATTCGCGAGGGCGGTGCCGGGCTTGCCGAGCAACCTGCGATGCAGAAGAAGCTCAGCATGCGTGAGACGTGGGCAAATGCGCGAGCGCTTTTGGGCCAGCGCATGTATCTGGGTATCTACCTCGCTCAGTTCTGCATCAGCACCATGACGTTCTTCTTCCTTACCTGGTTCCCGGTTTACTTGGTGCAGCAGCGCGGACTTTCGCTGCTCGACGCGGGCTTGCTGGCAGCCGTCCCAGCCATTTGTGGCTTCATCGGCGGCATCTCGGGCGGGGTCATCTCCGACTGGATGTTGCGCAAAGGTCTTTCGCTGACGCTGGCGCGCAAGCTGCCAATTTTCGTTGGGATGACGCTCTCGATGAGCATGATGCTCTGCAACTACGTCGAAAGTGATTGGTTAGTCGTGCTGTTCATGGCGCTCGCATTCTTCGGCAAAGGAGTCGGTGCTCTAGGCTGGGCCATCATTTCCGATGTCTCACCCAAGGGCAGCGCAGGGATCAATGGCGCGATATTCAACACCTTTGGCAGTCTCGCCGGTGTGTTGACGCCCATTGTGATTGGCTACTTGGTGCAATCGATGGGTTCGTTCAACGGCGCTTTGATTTACGTCGCTCTCAATGCGGCTGGCGCCTTCATCTGTTACCTGGTCATCGTGGGGCCGCTGCGTCGCGCAGACGACAATGAGGCCAAGACCGAGCAACTGGTACCGAGCACAGCCTCCGCCAACTGACAGGCAACGCTTTCGCGCCACGTTGTAGGGTAGGCAGACCCTGTGGCGCTTTTTTATTTCCTCACGATAGTCAGGATGACTGATGAACAATATGGCAAACGTTGCGCGAGGCGTCGTGGATGGCGCTTTTGCAGCTGACTACCAAGCACTCAAACCCCAAAGAACTCCAAACTGGGCAAGCGCCACCGGCATAGCACTGGCGCTGATGTCAGCCCTTTATGAGGGCTTTATCCTAGGCACACTGCCTGATCTCGCGGCCTGGTTTTGCACCTTCTGGTTTGGTATCGCATTGGCGTGCTCGGTCACGGTCACCCCTAGGGTGTTTGCCCTGGGTTATCTGATCTCCATGCTCGCGTATCTCCTTGCCTGGCGAATCGCAGCCCTGCACAGCGCACAAACGGTAATGGTGATCGCGAGCCTGGGAGCCATTCCGCTTGCCCTGCAGTTCGTTGACTGTTGCCTGCATGACCTTCGAGAGAGTCGGGGACGGCCGGGGGCATGGCTGGGAGCTGTGTTGTGGCAATTCACGCTGATCCGCATGACGTTCGGGCTTAACGAACTGTGCCACTCTGCGGAAAAGCTTTTTGCCGGTCAGGAAGCCTTCGAGCACATGGTGCACGCATTCCAGGCGCTGGGCATCGCTCAGGGCGCTGCACTGTTTGTGATCCTGGGCGGCCTTATTGAGCTTGCTTCGGCAGTCAGTGTGGGGCTAGGGCTCTTTGCCAGAGTGGGTGGCTTCGTCAGTTTGATCTACATGGTGGTCGCGACTGTGGGCTTTGGCGGGGAGTGGGCACGAGGCTATGCCTGGGCGTCCTCTGGAGGAGGCGGGTGGGAGTACGTGTTACTTCTGCTGGTAGTTTTCTCATCGGTATCGGCAGTCGGAGCCGGAAAATTCTCGATTGACGGATGGATGCTGTCCAAAGGGCTGGTTCGCAGGCTCAGGTTCTTCTGCACCAATCATGTTGCCTGACGCTGACCTGTGTCCCCGGGCATGTTGGGCGGGGATTGTCGCCCACAAGCCGCACTCACAGAATCGGCTCGCTGACCCACCATAACCTTGCTTGGACGTCCTCCTGATACCTTCCATGGCGCCTGCCACGGATCGTTCCCGGCTTACTGCGTCCCAGCAGCCCAGCACTGCATCCTCTTCAACATCCTGTCCTCGATCCGAAAATCATGGATCCAATTATTGTTTTTTTATCTGGCTAAACGTACAGTAATGGCCTCGTAGAACCACCGCCTATGCCCTGCAGGACGCTGGCTGGCAGGAAATTCAGTGATAGCTGTTCTCACCAGCCAAGCACGCAATTACCTGTCGTGCTGGAGGAGCGTTTCTTCATGCGGGCACTAATGTCTTACTTGATGTGGATCGGCACCAAGGTTGTCAATTTCGCTACGCGTAAGCGCAATATTGGCTTGGGCGTTGCAACGGTGGGTGTGGGGATCATCGCGATCGTTGGGGCCGGTAGCCTCAACTTCGAGGTGCGCCAGTTCTTCGGCGTTATCGAAGCCTTCAAATTTTCAAATGAAGGGGGGCTGAATGACCACCTCACCACCCTCAGCGCCTATGGCGCCCTTGTCATCATTGCCCTGGGCATCTTCATGGCGATCAGCGACTGGCGCCATGAGCGTCAGGAGCGCCAGCGCAAGCGTGTTGCCGTGGTGGAGGTGCGGGGCCTCGTTGACACCTCTGACCACCCCTTGCTGGAGGCCGTCCCCGAGAGCCTGGTCGGTCAGCGCCACAGCCTGCTGTTGGATGCCCGGCAGAAGCTGTCATCCAACCCACCTCAGGTAGCACAGGTACTGAATGAGATCTACCTGATGCCGCGCGACCTGCGCCGTATCCGGGACGACAACGCGCGAGCGGACGTTCAGGTGGTCGCCGGCGGCATCATGCAGGTACCGCTGCTGTTCTTCGCAGGCGTTGTCCTCGAGGACGAAGGCAACGTCCTTGTCATGGAATGGGATCGCATCCACTCGCGCTGGGGCGAGCTTGCTGACGCCGATTCAGGCGACCGCTTCACCATCACTGGCCTGGATACCGTCCCACCGGGTAGCGAGGTCGTGCTGGCCGTGTCGGCGAGCTATGTGGCATCACTGCCCGATATCGAGAAAGCATTCCCAGGCACGCCACTGGTGCATTTACGCCACCCTAAACCAGTACCGAATCGCCTGTGGTACACGGGCGAAAACGCGGCGTTGCAGCAGCAATTCCTAGAGACCCTTGGCCAGCTGGAAGGACTTAAGGTTTCCATGGTGCATCTTATCCTGGCGGCTCCTGCCAGCATCTGTATCAATTTTGGCCGTCGGTACGATCCGCACAACATGCCGCCGCTTCGCTGTTACCAGTGGCAGCGCGCCGAAGAGAACCCATATCCCTGGGCCGTAGAGATGCCTACCGCACCTGAGCAGCCTGGCAAGTACGTACAACACTCCCTTCCCGAATTAAATGCCACCAAGTGAGGTGAACATGGCTATTCAGTCGCAACGGCGTTCGAAGGTGCTCCCAGGTTTGCGGGACATAAGCGAGGCCAAACAGTGGGAAAGCTTCATCGTATCGATGCTGAAGAAGCTGGAGCTTCCTGAAGCCAAGCGGCAAGCAGCAGAGCGCAGCTACAAGCGGTTTGGTCTGCACATTGCCCACAAGCTCGGCATGTCCACTGATGACGTCCACGTAGTGGTGCAAGGCTCGATGCGCACGCAGACCACCATCGCTGGCGATGGGCGTGAGAACTTCGATTTGGATGTGGTCGTGAAGCTCAGTGGCTCCCGGTTCACCAACCTGACCGAGTCCGAGGACTTCTTTCAGTTGTTCGGCGCAGCGCTGCAGGGCATCGATGGGGCGGGGGAGCCCGAGCCTAAAAACCGCTGCTGGCGCTTGCCGTATCCGGGCGAGCCGTTCTACTTTGACGTGACGCCGGCGATCCCATTGTCCGTGCACATCACCGGTACTGACCTCCGTGTACGCGACAAGAAGACGGTGTGGAGTCCGTCCAACCCAGAAGACTTCGCAAACTGGTTCTGCGCAATCGCGGCGAAGCGCTTCCCGTTCCAGATGGTCGCGATGGACGAAGCGATCAATATGCGTACGCAGGTTGATCCGATTCCCAACGCACCGGTGGCACTGGACGACATCCTGCGCCGGCTCGTCCAGCTCATGAAGTTGCACCGTGACTACTATTTCAAACGTCAGCCGGCTCACATCCGCGAAACCAGCCCTATCTCGATCATCCTGGTGACACTGGCGGGTCAGGCTTACGACGATCTCCTGCAGAACCACCCGTATGGCCTGCGTTCCTCCATTGAGGTAGTGATGGAAATCATTGCCCGGATGCCCGACTTCATTGATCGCCGCCAGGGAATTCGGGTTAACAACCCGGCCATGCCTGGCCAGGTAAAAGAGAACTTCGCGGATCGCTGGAACACTGACGGCGGGGCTCGGAACAAGAGCTTCAACGAGTGGCATGAACGTCTGACCCAAGACCTTGAAGCACTGTTCACGGTCGGGCAGAGCACAGCAGCAGAAGAGCGAGTACGGGCCATCTTTGGCGAAGCAGGCGTTCGTGCCTGGAAAGGCAGCCAGGAGGCCGCCACCACTATCGGCGCCCCCGCAATTCTTGCCGGCCTCAAAGGATCGTCCCCGTCCTCAGCCTCTGGCCAACCTCAACAACCGCGAAAAGTCGGATCGAGGGACACCCTTGCTTGATGGAACTGTTGTCGTAACGCCTTTCGAAGCTGCTGCACTGGTCGTCAGGCAGTGGCTCGATGGCGACGGGGCCGCGTTCGCCACCCGATCCCGCAAACCCACTCGCCGCATCAAGATGGACGCCTGGGACATTGAACTGGATCACCCGACAGAGGGCTGGCAGGTTGTACAGCTGTCTCTCTTGCCTGATTTTCCGGTTACGCCTCCACAGATTCACTTCGACCCCTCACTTTGCCTGGTGTGGCCGCACGTGGAAGAGGACGGAAAATTCTGCCATGGGGTGGAGCCTGCGCCCGGGGATTACAGTTCTCCCGTCCAGATTGTGGAGGAAGTTCTCGAGCGGCTGAGCCGGTTCTGGGTCGACACCCAGAACCAGACTTGGCTTATCTCGGAGTTCCAGGCTGAGCGCCAATCCTACTGGCTACGTTTCTGCTGGACGCGACACAAGGCACTGGGTGTTCAAGCCCCTGCGGCTGTCCGCAGTGTGATACCGCCACTCACCCAAGTCACCGAGGGGGCTGTGGCCGGTTACTTCCCAAAGGGACAAAGCGGTGGGACATCGGTGCTGGTGGTCACGCCTGGCGATCAAGACCCTCATTTGCTGGCCCAGAGGCACCGCTGGGATATCGGCATGCTGACGCGCGGCAGCGCACTCTACATCCCGATACCCGAAGGTACACAGTGGACTCCTGATGTCTGGCCCAGGGACGTTGTTGCGCTGGGCTCATTGGTCGACTACCTGGCCGATGTGCCTGGGCGATTCACGGAATGGGTCAGCAAGGTACGCGGCGGGAAAAACAAGCAGCAGTCACTGACGATCATCTTCGCCGAACCGTCGGTGTGCTACGGCTACCTGATCACGCCCTCTGTGATGGAAGGGCTGCTGCCTCCCAGAGTTACGCCGATCAAGGTAGAAAGGGTAGACGCCGATTGGGCGCTGGCCCGGGATATCGGGCTGGCGAGTCTGCATCAACGACGTTGCAAGCGAGTATTGCTCTTGGGCTGTGGTTCACTGGGATCGCCCGTGGCCGAGTTGCTGGCGCGGGCGGGTGTGGGCACGATCGACATCGTCGACAGGGAGACGCTGGAAGCGGCAAATTGTGCACGCCACCTGCTAGGGGCTAACCACATCGGACAGTCCAAAGCCGAACTGGTAAAACTGAGACTCACTGCTCTGGTACCTGAGGTAAATATCAATGCGCACCATGCCACGGTTTCACGCTGGCTCGCGGAGGAGTGCGAAGCAGACGTCTACGATCTTGTGATTGATTGTACGGGCGAAAGCACGACGCGCACACTGCTGACCCATGTGCGTCAATCAGTGCTCGGCAGAGGTGCGATCGTCCTGGCTTGGATGGAGCCTTTCTGTGCTGCAGCACACGTGGTGCACATCAACGCTCACGACGCCTGGCCCTCGGATGATCCTGTGGAGAAAGTGAATGTGGCGAGCTGGGAGCGCAATGGCCGCGTTCCGCTGCCCGCGTGTGGCTCAGGCTTCAGCCCGTACGGCGCGGCCAATGCGTGGCAAGCCGCAGGCTTCGTGACGGAACGAGTTCTTTCGATCCTGGATGATCAGAGCTGCGCCTCTCAGATCTGGAGTTGGGTAAGGGCATCCGTCTACTTCGAGCGTACGGACGCTGTCGCCAGCCTGGGTGACCTTGTCCCTCAGTCAGATGATCCATTCCATTCGGTTCAGGTCTCTCGTGATTTCTCGGAGACACTCCACCATGCCTGAACAGGGATTTAGGTTCCGCATTCCGGGTGCTCGGTGGGAGATCGAGTTCTGCGGGGAGTCGTTGCGCACGCTGGAGCAGCATGTACAGCATGGTTTTAAAACTGCCGAGGCAGCAGGTCAGCTGTTCACCCGGGATATCAACGGCCCCGTGGTACGGGTTGATAAGGTCACGAACCCTGCCTCTCGATGGGCTCGCTATGCCGGCGTACGATTGGATCTCAAGGCCATTCAAAAAGAGCGTGATCGCTTGTTTCGAGAAGGGCTGCATTGCCTAGGATTCTGGCACTCCCACCCTGAAGCTTGTCCAAGCCCTTCGCATGCCGACCTTGCCATGGCAGCGGAGCAGGCCGCTGCCGGCGGCGATGACTTTAACGGGCTGATTTTCGTCATCATCGGTAACTCACCATTCCCCAAAGGGCTGGGGGTGTGGGTGCACGATGGAACGCAGCTCTGGAAGGCTGAGCACATCGAGAAGCAAGGGTAGGCTCGACTTTACCGCTTACCGAGTCGCAACAGGTACAGGGGGGAGCGGCCCATCGGGGCGGTCTTTTGGAAAATATTTTCAGCCGACGACCGCACCCGTTGCTGCTTTGCAGCCCGGCTAGCCAGCCTTATCCAGATCCTGACAGGTTCAAAAGGAGGCCGCGAATCAATCAGGGGCCATCGTTCACGTCCCCAACTGATTATCAGATTCCACTTACTCAATGCATGGTGTTGTACTCCGCTGTGGAGCGCTACCCCAAACCAAGCGCTTTTCAGATCTTGAGTATTCCCGCAATAGTGAACCCGCCGTCGGCGCCAATGACCTGGCCCGTCAGATAGGACGCGCTGTCAGAACTCAAGAAGCCCACGATTGAAGCGATTTCCTCTGGCTCGGCATAGCGCCCTATGGGGACGCGCTCAATATACTGCTTGCGTGATTCTGCCGTGTGAAACTGTTTTACCAATGGCGTTTCAACAGGCCCGGGGGCGACAGCGTTGACCGTAATGCCGTGAGGCGCAAGCTCAATTGCGAATTGTTTAGTCAGGGCATTAATGGCACCCTTGCTGGCGCCATAAGCTGCCCGGCCTGCGCCCGCAAGCGTTCCGGAGATTGAGGACATATTTATGATTCGTCCCCATTTCCCCTCAAGCATATGTCTGGCGGCATGCTGCATGCACAAAAGTGACCCCGTCACATTTATCTGCATCATGGAGTTCCACTCGTCTAGAGGAAGCTCGAGCGCAGAGTGCAGACGTGCAATACCCGCATTATTAACCAGAATCTGGCATGCGCCTACAGTGGATTCGAAACTCTGAAATGCAGAGCGGATTGAGTCAGGGCTACCAAGATCCATATATAGAGCGTTTGCTTTTCCGCCGTTTCGCCATATTTCCTGGCAGGTATTTTCAGCCGCCTCAACGTTGATGTCAGCAACAACAACGTGCATTCCCGCTGTTGCTAAGTGAACTGCCACAGCGTAGCCAATTCCTGAGCCCGCTCCCGTCACCAGTGCATTTTTTGTCATTAGAACCTCAGAGATTTATCTTTCAATGTACGTCATGATCTCAGTCAGGCGTCAGGAGTCACCCTGGGGAAGTTTGCACTGCCAGTTGCCCAAGCACCGGAATCAAGATCGCTTTAAACGACACCTGTCAGGTGATAGGCACCTATAACGAAGAATACTGCTGCCGTTTTGATCAGTGTAATTTTGAAAATGCCGCCATAGGCTTCTCTATGAGTGAGTCCCGTAACGGCAAGAAGTGTGATAACCGCGCCATTGTGAGGCATCGTGTCCATGCCACCACTGGCCATGGACGCGACTCGGTGAAGCACCTCAAGCGGTATATTGGCCGCGTTGGCTGCAGCGACAAACTGATCGCCCATAGCAGCCAAGGCAATGCTCAAGCCCCCCGAGGCAGATCCGGTGATGCCTGATAAAACGGTAACATTGACAGCCTCGTTAAGAAGCGGCCCGGGTATGGCTTGCAGCGCCTGCGAGATGACCAAGAACCCTGGTAATGCAGCGATCACCGCTCCAAAACCGTATTCTGAGGCAGTGCTCATAGCAGCCACTGCTGCCCCCAAGACAGCATTTTTGCTCCCCTCTGCCAACCGAGCCGTAATTATTCTGAAGCAGCAAGCGGTAATGAACAAAATACCTGCAAGCAACGCGCCTTCTGCAGACCATATCGCGGTAAGCTTCGGCACTTCCGATGTTACGGTGACGGCCATGCCAGGTAAGTTGAGTGCATGCGATGCACCGTACCAATCAGGAATTTTATATGTGAGTAGAAAATTGACTACGCTGACGACTGCCAGGGCCGTCATAGCCAGCGCTGGGTGCGACAGCTTTATGCTGTCGTCCGTTTGAGGCTCGTTCTTCAATTCCGAACTTGCATACCCTTCACCCTTGCGATGGGCTTTGCGACGCGCATGCTGCAGGTAGAGCAGACCTACAGTCAGGATGAAGATGGACGCGATCACTCCAAGCCATGGCGCCGCCCAGCTATTGGTACCAAAAAAGCTGCTAGGAATGATGTTTTGGATTTGTGGTGAGCCAGGTAGCGCATCCATGGTAAACGTCAAGGCGCCAAGGGCAATGGTGGCGGGCATTAGTCGTTTGGGAATATCGCTCTGGCGAAAAAGCTCTGCGGCAATGGGGTAAACAGCAAAAACCGCCACAAAAAGTGAAACACCACCATAGGTCAAAAGCGCACATACACCAACCACAATCGTCATTCCGTGCTCACGACCTAATACACGGATTGCGGAGGCAGCAATTGATCTCGAAAAGCCGGAAAGCTCCATTAACTTCCCGAACAAGGCGCCAAGCATGATAACGGGAAAGTACAACTTAAGAAAACCAACCATTTTATCCATGAACAAGCCAGTGAAGGCTGGCGCCACTGCGGTGGGATCAACAAGCAGTACGGCTCCCATAGCGGCGATAGGGGCAAAAATAATAACGCTCCACCCTCTGTAAGCAGCCACCATAAGTAAAGCGAGTGCTGATAATGTGATCAACAGGTTATGAGCAGACAGCGAGATGAAAGACATTTCACCCGAGATAGCGGGTAACACACAGAGAAAGATGAAACCGACAATCACCACTCCACTTATGACTGGTAGTGATCGCGCACCTATGTAGGTAGGCGGTGTCGTGCTTGCAGCTTTAGCAGATCCAGAGGTCGGGGTCATGACGTACTCTCTTCATTATTATTGGTATAGGTTTCACGCGATGCCTCTCAAGTAATGCTATTCGCTTGAGAAATGCCAGGCTGCATGGCTTTCGCCTTACATTCCCGATTCAATAGCAACCTGAGAGGCTGTGAGTCAGCGCGTGATACCGGCAAGCCAGTGGCACAGGACGAGGATGCACTGCGGCGAAATGGAGGGAAAGTTCGTAGAACTACGTACGCCGCTACGAGTCTGGAGAAAGGGGCGTTCCCTGGCGAAGCTAGAGGAGCGCGTCATGCTACTGAGACCACGCCGAGAAGCGGGGTAGGCCGGCATCAAGCATACGTACAATAGACGGCTAACCCACGACGATGATTTTGGACACGAGTTCGGCGCTATTCTTAGCGTTCAGTTTTTTCATCAATCGGCCTCGATGCACCTCCACCGTCCGGTGAGAGATATCGAGCTTTCGGCCGATCTCTTTGCAGGTCAGCCCGTTGACAATGTGCACCGAAATCTCTCGCTCTCTCGGGGTCAACGTCACGGAAGGCCTTATCGCTCTGTCGAGCAGTTCAAAATGCCAAACCATCAGTTGGAACGGATCCTTTGGCGTCAAGGTATACCCGCTGGCTCGCGTCCAGAAAACCTGGCCGTTCCGATGCTGCATGAAACGCTCATCCGAATAGGCGCCATTCTTTGCATGGCGTAACCAACTCAGGCTGCGAGCCCCGATCGTTTGGTAGTCGGCTTGCGAAGGGTAGAGCTTGAGAAGATGTTCACCGACGAGCTCTTCTCGCTCGAATCCGAACAGCGTGGCAAACGCCCGGTTTACCTCAAGAATTCGCCTATTCCCCGTGACGATCAAAGGGGCTGGAGAGGCCTGGAATCCAAGCTTTTCCAAATCTGAGGGTAGATGGTTCAGATCGTTCATCAGGTGCTCTTGACGGCTCGGCAGTGCTTCGATGCTAGCACAGGTGGTGATACTGATCCCTGTACGTAGTTGCACGGATACCGGCCTTGCCGGCCTTGGGGCAGTCTAGACCATGGAATACGGTAACAGCACAGGATGAAAGCCTGCTTCAAACTATGTAAGGGTGTCTGATCAGGACTGGCAAAAGAGCAGGAGCTCCCTAGCAGCGATTAGACCTTGACATCAGTTTTAGCTGACCTCCGATCACAACAATAAGATTAGGAAAATTCTGATGAGCACGTGTTTGCAAACTGCCACCCGTCAACGCAGGCGCGCGTTCATAGGCGCCACCTCCGGTCATCTTATCGAATGGTACGACTATGGTGTTTACGGCTTTCTCGCCGTCTACATTGGCCAATCATTTTTTGTTTCCGATGATCCAACGACCAGCCTCCTGAGTAGCTTCGCTGCGTTTGCGCTAAGTTTCTTTATACGTCCCCTGGGAGGCCTGTTTTTCGGGCCGTTTGCGGACAAAATTGGTCGCCGTCGGACGTTGATCGCAGTGCTGATTCTAATGTCAGGGTCAACATTTCTTATCGGTTTACTGCCGACTTACGACGCTATAGGGATAGCCGCCCCTATATTGCTAATCTTGATACGCTGTATTCAAGGCTTTTCCGCTGGCGGCGAAATCGGAACCATCACCAGTTTCATATCAGAGTACGCGGGGCCAGGGCGAAGGGGGTTTTCAACTTCGTGGCTGATGGTGACTGCAGTTCTCGGCCTGGTCTTAGGCGGCGTTGTCGCTAACGGCATGACATACTTTCTTGGTTCCGAGACCATGCAGAGCGGGGGTTGGCGTATTCCCTTCCTCGTTGCTGGGCCAATGGGCATTATCTCCATGTATATCAGACTGAAGCTCGAAGATAGCCCAGAGTTTTTAGCCCTTCTGAAAGCCGGGGAGACGTCCAAAGCACCGCTGCGCGACGTATGGAAGTGGAAACGTTCGATTGCGTTGGTGTTTATGATCATATCGCTCCATAGCTCCATATTTTATCTGGTGCTCACGTACGCCTCTACCTACATGTCTAGAGTGCTTAATTTCGATAACGGAACAACTTTACTGTATGGGTTTTTGGCCAGTTCCTCTGCTGCGCTAGTAATGCCTTTGGGCGGGATGTTTACAGATCGGTACGGGCGTAAAAAATTTCTCTTGGTAGTTGGCGCTCTTGCAACGTTTACCATGGCATGGCTTTTCCGCTCTGCAGTTGGTGCAACTCCAGAGGCGTTCATTGCGCCTCTGATGGTAGTGGCCATCTTGTTTGGGCTGTATGCCTCATCGACATACGCACTGATGAGCGAACTCCTGCCCACTAAGGTTAGATCTACAGGCATTGCAATTGCCTACAATATCCCGGTGGCAGTCTTCGGCGGAAGCGCTCCTTTTGTTTCGACTTGGTTGATCCAGAAGACGGGAGATATCTCTGCCCCCTGGTATTTTTACTTAGTAACTGGCGTCGCTTCGATACTCGCTCTTTTGCTACTTCGTGATAATGATTTTGTGCATGAGCGCATTGATGCCAGAGAACCCTTGGAAAGCCACCTCAAGGGAGCGCATCAGGCCGAAAACCTTTATGGCCCGCGCTGAGAGATATCCAATCGCGCCGCAATACCGACGCTCGAAAATATTAGCATTGATGTTGCATGCTCTTGTATTTATGGAATTAGGAAGGTGAATTATGAGTTCAAGCGAGAAAACGGCGTTTATCACTGGCGCGGGCTCCGGTATTGGCGAGGCAGCAGCACTTGCATTTGCATCCAGCGGAGTAGCCGTTGCAGTTGGTGACCTTGACATAGTGAACGCGGAGAAAGTAGCTACAAAAATCACCTGCAGTGGTGGTTTGGCTAAGGCTTTCGCTATTGATGTTTCGTGCCCCCAGTCAGTGGAAAGCGCTTTTGAATCGGCTGAGTCATGGTACGGCGTTAACACCTCAATTCTGGTCAACAGTGCCGGTATCATGGGGGTGCACGAGTTCCTTGGCTATCCTGCAGAGTTGTTTTCCAAAGTAATGGCAGTTAATGTCACTGGCGCATTTCTCTGTGCCCAGCGTGCTTCTCGCAATATGGCTAAGGCTGGAGTCGGGAGGATTATCAATATCGCTTCTGTAAGTGCAGAACGGGCAGGGATCGGGCGCGCGGCCTATGGCACTTCCAAAGCAGCTTTGGTTGGGCTTACTCGGCAGATGGCCATGGAACTCGGCCCTTTGGGTATCACGAGTAATGCTGTAGCACCAGGGCCAGTTATTACACCCTTGACCCAGGCTAGTTATAACGCTGCGACGATTGATGCCTACGAGTCCATGATACCTGCTAGAAGACTAGGCCTGCTGAACGAAATAACGTCCGCCATTATTTATCTGGCCTCAGACGATGCAGCCTATATCAATGGTGTTTTTCTGCCTGTCGATGGTGGTTACCTGGCAGGCGGTGTGGCTAAAACTGGAAAACTTAGCTAAACCCGTGATTAGAAATGCCGTTGAGTCTTACCGCTCAAGGGTTGTCAAACTAATTTATCAATCGTTAGCAGTTAATCGCTAAAAAACTACAGATTAAACAACGTGACCTTCTATACTGTGAAAGCGAGGAAAAAGTGAAAGCTCTCAAAGAATCAGATTCGATCGAAATCCCGGGCTTGGTTTCTGAACTGCTGGCCCGACTGACACATGCAACGCCGGAAACAGCTCCATTTGTCGAGGGGCGGCGGCATTTCTTCAAGTACCGTGACCTCGGCCTTACTGATGCAACCAATGGACTCGCACGGGCACAGGTGACTTGTGCCACGGACGTAATGGAGCAAACCGGCTGGCATTATCATATCTGCGATGTGCATTTCATTTATGCATTACGTGGCTGGATTGATCTGCAATTTGAGGACGGACGAACTGTAAGAGTAAATACGGGTGAGTCGTTGTTTATCCCACCTGGACTGAAGCACAATGAAACAGGCATTTCAGCTGACCTAGAGCTCTTTGAAATGTCAATGCCAGCAAAAATGGGCACCGTGGCTTGTGATCCTCCAGAGCATTTGCCAAAAGATGCCTAAATTGGCCGTAATCCTTTTTTCGACGTAGGGAGGTGCTCGAGCACCTCCGCTGACGCTTGAAGTGAACACTTATCTAGGTGGCAACATGACTGCTAAAGGTTATCTGTACGCTGAGTTAAAAATTCATGACGAGGGCGACTTCTACAATCGCTATATGCACGCCGTAAAGCCCATGCTCGAAAAGTGGGGGGCTACTTTTATTGTTGCCACCGATAGCTTGGATATTTTGGAAGGCGACCGGGAGGTCGCTCGAGTTATAATTCTCGAGTTTTCCTCCTTGGTTAAGGCCAGGGACTTCTATTACTCCGATGAGTACCAGTCTATTATTGGGCTTCGCTTAAAGTCATCTTCTGCGCACTTATACATCATGGAGGGTCACTCCTAATCGGAGTGATCCGCGATCCCGACCTGCTGAGGACGCCTCCTCCCCGGAGACGAGGTACACATGCGGCGCGGCACACCGCGTCCAGCATCCGTTCTTATCAGTTACACACCAGAAGGATGCCGGACACTCCACGTGATGGATGTCGGTCTTTACGCACTTGTCAGCGCTGCGGCGCCCGCAGCCGCTTGTGCCGACAACTGCGCGAGGTTGATGCCTAGGACGCGACCATTGCGTTTGATGATCCGGCCATCAGCGATGACCGTGTCAACGTCGGCTGGCGTTCCCGACTGAACGATCGACGCCACAGGATCAATCACCGGGAACATGCCCAGGTTACGGGTGTTCATCATGATGATGTCCGCACGCTTCCCAATCGTGATAGAACCAATCTCGTGACCCAGGCCCATGGCGTCTGCGGCGTCCTGCGTTGCCCAGCGAAGCACATCGCGAGCTGTCATGAACTGTTCCTCGCCGGTAGTGCCGATCGCAAGATTCAAGCAAGTCTGCATGAGTAAGAAGGGGTTGGCGTTGCCACCCAAGACCAGGGTATCCACTCCCAACGTGACCGGAAGCTTTGCTCGGTGCAGTGCCTCGACTGGAGGAAGCCCGTAGCCTATGCGCATTTCAGTGAGAGGGGTGATACACACCGAAGCCCCATTGGCAGAGATGCTCTTGAGGTCTTGCTCGTCGACGTGAGTCGCATGCACCAGTTGCACGGAAGGTGAAAGCAGGCCGCGATCGTCCAACTGCTGGATCGCCTTCTTTTCACGCATCTTCTGGGTGACCGCGATGTGGGTGGAGACTGGAAGCGCGTGTGCCTTGGCGAAATCGAACTCTTCCTGCCAGATGGGGGCTTCGGTACGCTCTGGGCCGCGAATTGCCAGGCCGAGGTCGACACGCTGGTACTCCGATGACTGAAGTTGGGCCTTCACCCGCTCGATGTCTGCGAAGTTCATGGGCGCTTGAGGCGACAAGTCCTGGGGATAGCCGTACCACAGCCGAGCACGTAATCCGCTAGACGTCAGGGCCCGCAATTCAGCTTGTGCGAACTCGGGTTCGCGTATGTTGTGCGACCAACTGTTCACCGTCGTGATGCCGGCATGGATGGCCTCTGCCAGTCCTAGCCGGACGCTCAATTCTGTAAGGGCAGGGGTAAAACGCTTGCTGGTGGCTTGCTGAGTTTCAAAAAATGCAGGCCCTCCAGGGATCGGGGCGCTACTGCGGAGCAGGCTATTCCAAAGGTGCCAGTGCGCATCCACTATTCCGGGCAGAACGATCATTCCGGTCGCGTCGATTACTTGTGCGCCACTGGCGGGAAGGTTCTTCCCAATATGACGGATCATATTGTGCTCTATAAGCACATCTGCGCCCTGTAGATCTCCATGCTGCGGATCCATGGTAATCAGCGTCGCATTTCTCACGAGCAGGCGGGCAGGGTGCTGCGATGTCGGCTGCGCCGCCAGGGCCGGCATCGCCAGACCTGCCCCTGCCAATGAGCCAAGCTGCAGTAGCGTTCGACGGTCTATTTCCATTGCACATTACTCCATGAGGGTCGCCATTGCGCCACGTGCTGCCTGCAAACGATCGGAGCGCTGGGAGCCTCGGTGCTCTCGGTGTAGACCAAGCTGTATCAGCTTGATTGATACCGTGGAGAAGTCTCAGCAACCCGTTTTGTCCCGCTCTAGCACAGCACATTCGTGAGCTTCCAAGCCTGAAGGTACAACGTCAGTTTGTCGCCGTAGGCAGATTAACTATGTCAGGATGCTTCCGGCTCCGCTTATTTCAGCTAGATGACCACCTAAAGAACGGTTCAACAGGATCAGGTCGTTACAAGGCCGCTGGAAATGGGCATTTGCTGACCAAGCCTTTGGCCAGTCACACGAATCCAGGAAGACGCGCTTGCAATCAACAAAATTTCAAGACGTAAGCATGCTAATGGTTTAGCATGATTTCACTGTGCACCTGTTAACCCTGAATTGAAGGAAGAATTTCTATGTCACGTCTGGCCGAATTTCGCGAGTTGGAGCAGAAACTCGCAGCTCAACTCGCTGAGTTGGAGTCGATGAAAAATAGCTCCGAACTCCAAAGTGAAATCGAGTTTGAACGCAAGCTCCGCGACCTCTTGGCTTCCTACGGGTTCAGCTTGCGTAACGTTATCGATATCCTGGATCCCCAAGCAGTTCGCCGCCAAGTCGCCCCTGTAGCGCAGGCAAAATCTCCTCGTCGTCCCCGCCAACTCAAAGTCTACAAAAATCCCCACAACGACGAATTGATTGAGACGAAGGGTGGGAACCATCGGCTTCTGAAAGAATGGAAATCCCAATACGGAGCCGATGAAGTTGAGTCGTGGCTGATGCCGTGATCTTGAGCTTTCCATGAGCCCCCGTAAGGGGGCTTTTGATTTCTAGCCTATGGAGCTCCCTGCGTCCACCCGTGATGGTCAATCAGACATTGGGCTGCAGGCAGCGCAGAAGTGCAAAATGCAGGTACATCATTCAAAAAATGAGTACCTGCAAAAAGGATTAGGTACGGAGGAGTGATCTTGCCGATGAAGAAGACGAGTTCCTTGAAAGGATCCACACACATCCGGTCGACATGAACCATTGTCAGATCTGCCCAAGCGTGTCAGTTCGTCAATCCTGTCGAGCCGTAACCTCTGCTGCGCTGGCGCTTGGCATTGCCAGCCTATTAAGCGGACAGTCTTCGACCGCGCTCGCAGCTCAGGCCACATGCGGCGCCACCCGGGGCTCTCCGATGTTCGTCACGGCAGACTGTACGGATCCCGACTTCGCCAAACCGGTCATTGATAGCCGGGAGGATTTGCAGTCACCCATCCCGCTTCATCGTGTTTCTGGCCATTTTGAAGGTACGGACGCAAAGTTCAGCTTCTACTTCCCACCTAAATCCCAGTGGCAAGGACGCTTCTTCCAAAAGGTATACCCTTTGGGTGCTGGCGTCCCCACCGATCAGATCTTAAAGTTTAATACTGAGAGTGGGGCGTATACGGTTGAAACAATTTCACCGTCAGGTTACAGAGCTAACGCTGCGGCGGCCAAGTTCTCAAAGGTCATAGCCAGAGATTACTACCAGACTCATGAGCCGCGCATCTATGGTTACATTTACGGCGGCAGTGGAGGCTCTTATCAAACCATCGCTGCAGTAGAAAACTCATCGGGCGTATGGGATGGTGCCGTCCCGTTTGTGATCGGCCTACCGACATCCATCCCCACTAACTTCTTTGTGCGCGCCTTCGCACGCCTTGTCCTGGGCGATAAAGCCATCGGTATTGCCGATGCAATGAGCCCGGGCGGCAGTGGCGACCCGTATGTAGGCCTCGATACCACTGAGGCAGCAGCGTTCAGAGAGGTGACCGCCATGGGGGTACCGGTCAGGGGGTGGGATAATTACGCCTACCTGCTGGGGCTCAATGATCCTAAGGGGTTGATGGGCTTTGCCAGCACCGTGAAAGGTATCGATCCCACGTACGCTGACGATTTCTGGAGCAAGCCAGGCTATCTGGGAACAGAAGACTCGCCGCTCGGCAAGCTTGTCCGTGAAGCGAAGGTTGATCAGACCCTCTCTATTACAGCGATCGATCGTGGTGAGGCGGATCGACCGATCCGTATTCATCTTGCCAATGTACCTGCCACCAAGAATGCTCAGTGGCTGGAGTTTTCACTCGACAATCCGGGTCATTCAACACCTGTGAAATTGGAGGGGGCACTCGACCCGGCCACTGGCATTCTGACCCTTGCCCCCGAAAATGACCGGGTAGCACTGGATTCGCTCAAAGAAACCTCGAGAGTACACGTCAGCAACCGTTGGCCCATAGCGCTAACTACTTATCATCGTCACCAGATCCCAACATCAGGAGGGTTCACGGAGTGGGATCAATTCCTGAAATCGGATGGATCACCCCTGTATCCGCAGAGGCAGGTGCTGGCGGGCAAACTCATCAGTACGAATGTCAGCGGAGGAGGGACGCACACTGGCCAAATTCACGCCAAGATGATCGTGATCTCCAACGCGCTGGATGTCGATGCATACCCTTGGCATGCTGACTGGTACGCCCAGCGGCTGAAGCAACATCAGGGAAGTCACTACAAAGACAATGTCCGTGTCTGGCTGAACGACAACGCTGACCATCTGGACGGGAGTGTCATAGGTTACGGTGCAGCCCAAAGCCAGGTCGTCAGGCTCATCGACTACAACGGTATTTTGGAACAGGCAGTGCGGGATGTGAGTGCCTGGGCAGAAAGAGGCATAGCTCCACCCGTATCGACTGAGTACAAGGTAGCCGATGGGCAGGTGAGGCTACCCAGGGCAGCGGCTGATAGGCGGGGTATTCAACCAGTCGTTGAGCTCACCTCGAGCAGCGGAGACCGGATAACGGTCGCCGTCAACTCACCCGTTACACTTGTGGGCCACATCTCTGTCCCGCCTGGCGCCGGAAAGGTTGTGCAAGCAGAATGGAGTGCGTCCGGAAGGGACGATTTTGTCAGTGCGCAAATGCCAACGCAGCCACTTGTTGGCCTGACGCTCCAGAAAACCTTCACCTACTCCAAGCCCGGTGTCTATTACCCCGTGCTCCGCGTTACCTCTCAACGCGAAGGTCTCCCACAATCTGAATTCGGTCGAGTAAAAAACCTGGCGCGCCTGAGGGTCGTCGTCGAATAGCCCCTGCGTAACGGCGTGGGTAAGTTGTACGCCCGCGCCCGCTCAGATCGTGCGCTTGTGTGGCGCATCAATCCATGAACGCCAACTCAGCCTGCAGGGTCGAGGAGGGAGAGCTCTGGGCCCTGTGCCGTTTGCGAGCAGGCAATGAGTCGGGCCTGGCTACCGGGCACTCCCACGCAGGGGCACGTAACTCGGACAGCCCACCATTCTGGTGGAGGTCTTCCAACTCCGACCTTAACTTGACGATCAGCTCTTGCGCCGGCTGACCGGTGCTCTCGCTCAGCGTCAGTGTGAGGAGGGTGAGTGGGCTTAGTTCAAGGCGCTGGCTTAGCTGATCGAGCTTGTCCAGGGTAATGCTTGATTTCCCGGTCTCGAGCTTGGACAGGTAGGTGCGACTCGTTACATCACCAAACCCACGCTGGCTGAGATTGCGCGTGCTTCGTACCGCCCGCAACACACTCGCAAATGACGATTTAAGTGACATCAATCCTTCCTGAAATGATATTTCTGGCCGAGGTCATCCGTAGGATTCTATCGGCATCATAAGGTGCGCGCACACTGGAGTACATTTGTACCCTGGGTGCTTTTCGAACACCCCTGGCTCAGCCAGTCTAGGGGCTCCGGTTCGAGCAACCTCCCTCTATCACACAAAGAAGTTCAGTGACGGTACCCATCAACCTCGCTTTTTCATTGCAAGACCTTACTGGATGCAGCAAGCGTATGGCACATGGCTATCTACTTGCCTACAATCCGGGCCTTGCCTCTTATCGCGATGGATCCGCGTAGCCGACGGTTCGATCGCCTCAGAAAATGGATTTAGCTCATGTGGCACGACAACGAAACCACGACGGATTACCTAAATTTTGGGGTGGTCGCAGATGCGTGCGCGAGTCTTCTGAAACAAAGTGCCGGCGAGCCCATCTCAATCGGCGTGTCAGGTGGCTGGGGCGCGGGTAAATCCTCCTTGGTGAAGATGATTGCCTCACGCTTGGCCGACCTGCCCGCTGTTAGCGCGACACCTTCTACCGCCCCCCAAACGGGTTCCGCAGATAGCGCACAGGACACCCGTTACGTTGTTATCACATTCAACCCCTGGCTTTATCAAGATTTCGAGAGCGCTCGCAGCGCCTTACTGCAGATCGTTGGCGATGAGGTGCTCAATCTCGCCAAAGGTGACAAGACACTGTGGAACAAAGCTGTCGACCTGATGCGCAGGATCAATTTGCTGAAGCTTGTACAGGTCAGCACTGAGGCCGCGCTCACCATCAAGACCGGGCTGCCCATAGGCTCGGTGGGTAAGGCAGTCGTCAAAGCCATGGGCTGGTTCAAATCCTCAGCAGGAGATGCTGGAGACGACCAGGCGGCAGGGGCAAAAGGTGCCGACGCCGACGGCAGTGATGACGATGGGGCTGCAGATTACTTTGGTCTCAAATCGCTTGGCATCTTGAACCCGGCCAATCCCATGTCTCTGCCGAACGAGATCCAGGCGTTCCGCGATGCGCTGCAGCAGCTGCTCGGTGAGCTCGGGGTGACCTTGGTAGTATTTGTCGATGACCTCGACAGGTGCCTTCCTGAAACGGCCATCTCGACGTTGGAATCGATCCGCCTTCTGCTGTTCCTCAAGCGTACGGCATTCGTGATCGCTGCCGACAATGACTTCATTCGCGGTGCGGTCAAGAAGCACTTCGAAGGAACCGATATCAACGACGACATCGCGACCAACTACTTCGATAAGCTTATTCAGGTACCTCTGCACGTACCTCGTCTTGGCGTGAATGAGGCCAAGGCCTACTTGGTACTGCTCTTGCTGGAGCGCGAGGCCAGAGCTGGAGCGTTCGCGCAAGACAAGTTTGAGGATGCCAAACTGCTCATCCCCAAAAGGCTGAGTCAGAGTTGGCAGGGCGAGACGATCACCACCGAATTCCTGTTTGAGCTCGTCGATGGTGATCTCAGACTTCAGGAGCTTATGCAGCTTGCCGAGGGGCTGGCGCCACTCATGTTCAACTCCACCGCCATCAGTGCTAACCCGCGACTGATGAAGCGGTTCTTGAATACCGTATTCCTGCGTCAGTCGCTGGCGGCGCCTCAGGGAATCAAGCTAGATGTCCCTGCGTTGGCCAAATGGCACCTGCTTGAGCGGTGTAACGAAGACCTCGCCAAAACGCTGTCCTCACTGGTGACTTCGGACAATGACGGCCAGGTATCCATCCTTCTAGAGGCTGAGTCTCTTGCCGCCAGCGGAGCAGGGCTCCCTGAGAACTTCCCGGATGAGTTTTTTGTGAGGGAGTGGCTGCAGCTAGCCCCTGCGCTGGGATCCAGAGACTTGCGTCCATTGCTTCACCTGAGTCGCGACTCGGCTACCCGAGACTTCGGGGATGACAACATGACGCCTGCTTCGCGACAGCTTCGGGACATGCTGAAGAAAGCCTCCAGCGGTAACGATCCACTGACCCAGGCCATCCGAGCCTTGGATACCACGCAGGCTGAGCTCGCCATGGTGAAGGCTTGGCAGGGCACCGTCACCTCCCGCTCTTGGAAGAATAAGACCGAGATGGTCATGCTAATTGAACCCTGCAAGGTGCACACATCCCTGGGTAAACGCGCCGCTGTCTTACTGGCCCAAGCTCCAGCGAAATCGGTAGGGCCGGGGATCATTCCCTCACTTGCCAACCAATCCTGGGCCACAGATGTTCTCAAGGCCTGGAAGGAGAATTCAGAAGTCGCGGGGAATACGAAGAATGCAATCGATCGGGCGCTAAGGAATGCAAGCTGATGGGTACCTCAACTTCGAGCAGTGGTGGTAAAGCAGGCTCACCCTTCGATCCAGAGTGGCTGGATCAAGGGGAGGGCGCGGGGGCAGGGCCCGGAGATGGCACAACGGAAACCGAAGGCACCGAGGACACGCCTGGTGGCCAAGACGATAATACCGAGGCTGGCCAGGAGTGTGATGTAGCGCCTGATCGCCGGTTCATGCCGGCTCGCGCCAAGCTGGGTAAGTACCTATCGGGTGGTGGCAGAGACGCGCTCCGTGGTGCCGCCAGCAGCATGATCAATAAGGGGATGGGCGGTTCGGCTCGAGCTGCGCGAACAATGCGCGGGGTTGCTCAGGGCGCCGGCCGTTTGGGCAAGTTCCTCGAAGCCGTCCGAGATGGCAGCACCCAGCAAGCGATCGACTGGCTGCAGCGCGTGCGTGGCCAGAATCTTTCGGCAGAAGACCTGGTGCTGGAGCTCATTAAGGAAGTCATGCCTGACACCGGGAGCATCGATGATGAGTCGCTGCGCAACGCAGGGTCGGACGCGATGGCCTTGCTGTACCAAAAAGATCCGGACGTCGATGTTTTCGTCCTCACCGATGACCAGATCAACTCGGTCATCGGTTTCACAATCGGTAACGCTGTGTGCAACCGACTCGACGAGCAACTAGGCCAGACCTACGAAAAACTGAAGTATTCGCCCCTTCAAGTGCAAGAGCTTAGAAATGATGTTCAGGAATGGGTACACGGTGAGGTAGAGCGGATCATGGAAGGACTAGCAGGCCAACGATTGGATTGCCAAACCCTGGCGCAAACAGTCCTCCAGGGCGCGCTGGAGGTCTTTGCAGAATGATCAAGGTAATTTGCGCCAGAGCTGACCAGCTGCCCGCTGAACTTCAACCGGGCGAGCGCGCCTTTTCGTACTTTAAGTCCGCCCGGCGAGAGGGTGTTGGTACCATTGCCAAGGGCTGGCATGGGTCTCTCAAGCGGAAAGGCTTCCGGCCAAGCCCGGCGACCTGGGATTTTGTTCAGTTTTGCCTGGCGGTGTGCGCAACCGATCTGTGTGGGTTGCGCAAGACTAGCGCCGATGGTTGGACGCGTACCATTGAGCTCAGCGTCGGCTTGCATGAACCACTGCGATGGGAACCTTACAGAGCCGAGTTGGAACAGCTGCTCAAGGTATTGACCGGGGATTACTGGACGCTGATCTTCACCGGGGCTGGCATGCCGCCACCGGAAGGAAAATTCGTTGCCAAACCTCAGGACTGCGTGTCGTTGCTGTCGGGAGGCCTCGATAGCTTGATCGGTGGGCTCGACCTGGTCGCTCAAGGGCGGCGCCCCTTGTTTGTCTCGCAACTGGCGCATGAGGACTCGCAGCGCCAGCGCGATTACGCTCAGCTGCTAGGCGGGGATGGGGCCCACTATCAGTGGAGTCACGGCATCAGCTTCAAGGGCTCTAAAGAGCCTTCAACGCGCGCCCGATCGTTGGCGTTCTACGCGTTCGCCGTATTAGCCACGTCGCGATTGGCCGCCCCTCGCCCCACATTGTTCATTCCTGAGAACGGGTTCATCTGCGTGAATCCGCCCCTTGTCCCCGGGCGCGTATCGAGCTTGAGCACCCGCACGACGCACCCTTTGTTCATAGCCAAGCTCCAGCAGGTGCTGGACGGTGTAGGAGTGCGTGTGCAGCTGGAACTACCCTACCGGTTCAAGACCAAGGGTGAAATGATGAACGACTGCCTTGATCCGGTGCGTCTGCGGCAATTGGCCTGGCAGACAACCAGCTGTGGGCGTTTCCGCACTTATAATCGCACGCACTGCGGGCGCTGCGTACCTTGTATGATTCGTCGCGCCGCGTTCACCGCATGGACGGGAGGTGATGACGCAACCCAGTATGTGTATCCCAGCCTGGTGGGAAGCGACAAGTCCAGCGGCCCGGATGATCCAATGGCTGTGGCACAGGCTGTCTTGACGACCCGGTCTAAGGGTATCGACAGATTCTTGGGCGCCTCGCTCGCGTTCGCTCCAGTTGATGAGCGCGCGCAGTATCGCTCAGTGCTCACGAATGGCATTCAAGAACTTGAAGCTTTGTTGACTGGGGACGGCGTACTTTGATGGATTTCCACTGCCACCTCGACTTGTACTCCAATGCCCGGGACGTTTACGCGCAGGCACAGGACAGGAACGAGTTCACGTGGCTTGTCACCACCAGCCCCCGAGCGTTCACCGCGACGTGCAGAGTGCTGGGTGGTAGCGACAAGGTGCTGATCACTCCCGGACTGCACCCGGAGATCGTTGGAGCCCGTCACGCTGAGCTCGACATGCTGCTTGAGCAGATCAGACAGGTGACGGCAGTGGGCGAGGTCGGCCTGGATGGTTCCAAGCGCTTTCAAGCGAGTTACGACGTGCAGCGCAGGGTGTTCGTTGCCGTCGTGGCTCAGTGCGCAGCACTCGGCGGTCGAGTACTGAGCATCCATTCGCGTCAGGCCGTGAAGGATGTGCTGGCGGTTTTGCACGATCATCCGGGCTACGGTACTGCTGTGCTGCACTGGTTCACTGGAACAGCCACGGAGCTCAAGGCTGCAGTAGCACAAGACTGCTGGTTCAGCATTGGCCCAGCAGCCTTCAACTCGGCAGCGGGGCAGTCCTTGGCCAAGAAACTCCCGCGCGATCGGGTCGTCCCAGAAAGCGATGGGCCTTTTGCTCAGATAGATGGCGCCAGTGTCATGCCGTGGAGTGCAGGTCACACCGCACAGTTACTGGGAAGGGCATGGGACATCACCCCTGCAGACGCCATGCATATTCTGGAGTCGAATTCTCGTCGGCTTCTTGGTCTGATTCGGGCACAGGGTTGATCCGAGCCATGAAGCCCGTACAGGTTGACCAGGTGGGCGGTGAATTTAGGATGGATGCATGGAGCAACCAAACCGAGCCAAACAGAAGGGCCAAGATCATCGCGCAGGAAAAGGCCAGGCTTCCCTTTTAGGTCAGCACTGGCGATAGGGCCATAATCGAAGCAGCGCCGATTAGAAGGCCATTGTATAGCGCACAATGAAGCGGTTTTCATCGGCACTGTCGGCATAGGTGGAGCGATTCGTAGCATTGCGCCACTGCACTGA
Source organism: Pseudomonas sp. NPDC089752 (assembly GCF_044748725.1). Lineage (NCBI taxonomy): Bacteria > Pseudomonadati > Pseudomonadota > Gammaproteobacteria > Pseudomonadales > Pseudomonadaceae > Pseudomonas > Pseudomonas sp. NPDC089752. The sequence goes on along the minus strand of NZ_JBIVGP010000008.1, from coordinate 201,495 downwards.
CAGGCCTTTGACTGGGCCACTCTGCACAACATACGTAAGGTCAGTCACTCGCTCCCATTCTTTACCATCTTCGCCGACAGCCCGAAGGCCTGCAGCTTGGCGGGTGGTGAGAAGAGTTGGATCGACGTCCTCACCCTTCGCATATTTAAGGACGAGGGTTAAGCCCGGAAGGCCCATAGCGACGAAATTGTAATCATAGCGAGCGAACCAGACCCTTTCTTGGGGAGCTGTAAAAGTACTGACAAGGGACTCGGCAAATAAGTAGGTATCTGCACCATTCACCATGGCGAACGACGTATCACCCCACGCCTTTTGAAAGCCACCACCAAGCGTGTGGCCGCTAAAACTGTAAGCTAAATAGCTGCTGAACGTCCGGTTATCAACTTCGCCTAGATCTTTGTCGCCAGTCTCTTCTGAGTCGAAATAACGCAGATCAGCGATCGCGACTCCTGCGCCCAAAGGCTGATTCAGCTTGAATCCAAAGAAGTGGGTGCGATAGAGATTCTCTAGCTCTGAAGCGTGAGCACTAACAGTGAGTGTAGGAAGAACCTTGAAATCAAGCGCCAGATAACTGAAGTGGTCAGCCTCTATAGGTTTGTAGCCAAACGCTGTCAACTTTTCAAAATCTGTTGAGTTGCGTTGCTTGACCGCGTTGATCCTGTAGGCGGACACCGTCAATGCCTCAAGATCATTGGAAACCAGTGATCCGCCCCTGAAAACTTGAGGCAACAGACGGCTGTTGTTACTCCACAGCAGGGGCATCAGTGGACTCAAGCCACCGATTCGGAGCTCACTTTTAGCCATGCGCGCTTTTGCGGTGAAGGCGACCTTGCCGTATTCATTCTCGACGTTGCGCTCCGAGTCGAATGCCAGCACACCAGAACCCGTACGGTCGGGGCTGGAATCGAGCTTAATCCCCAAAAGTCCTTGCGCATCGAGGCCGAACCCTACAGTACCTTCAGTAAATCCAGACTGTAGGTTAAGTATGAAGCCTTGCCCCCACTCATCCCGTTTCGATTGCGAAGCACCATCGTTACGAAAATTTCTGTTGTAATAGAAATTTCTTAGCTCGAGGGTGCCCTTTGAATCCTTGATGAAATCAGCGAGCACTAGGGGGCTTTGTGAAGATATAAATATAATTGCAGCCGATCTGGTAATATTTTTGAGCATAATAATCACCATTTATTTTTATTGTGTGCACAACATCGCAATCCCGTGAGAGCTACGGTATTGTTCAAGCCTCTATGTGACTGGCGTCAGCAGCCTGATGCTAACCGAACAATCGCATCGCGACTGCCAGCACGCTCACGCAAAATAAACTTCTGAATTTTCCCAGTGGCGGTTTTAGGAAGTTCGTCAAAAATGACGCGACGCGGGCATTTGAAACGGGCCAGGCGTTCGAGGCAGAGCGCGAGGATCTCTTCTTCCGCTGGTGCGTTAGTACCTGGCTTTAGCTCAACAAAAGCGCAGGGTACTTCTCCCCATTTCTCATCGGGCTGAGCAACGACCGCTGCGTGGAGAACGGCAGGGTGCTCGTGGATTACTTCCTCGATTTCAATGGAGGAAATGTTCTCCCCCCCGGAGATGATCACGTCTTTGCACCGATCAGTGATCTGGATGTACCCGTTCTCGTGGACGACCGCAACATCACCCGTATGGAACCAGCCTCCAGCGAACGCTTTCTCCGTGGACGCATGATTTTTGAAGTAGCCTTTCATGACAGTATTGCCACGCATGAGCAGCTCACCTGTCGTGACACCATCGCGCGGTACCGGTACGAATGTGTCAGGATCAGCCACAATCATTTGCTCGAATGCAGCAGCCCGCGCACCTTGGCGCACCCTCAGCAAACCCTGCTCCGCCTCAGGAAGACCATCCCAAGACTCCTGCCATTCACAACTGACTGGAGTGCCGCATACCTCTGTGATTCCGTAGACATGATCCACCTCAAAACCGAGAGCGAGAACAGCCTTCAAAACCGAAGCGGGTGGGGGAGATCCAGCGGTGAGCACGCGTACGGTTTTCTCGAGTGCTGGAGGGTTGGCCGAATTTGCAATCATCGCCATTACGATCGGGGCAGCGCAGAAATGGTCAACGCCGTGGCGCTCAATGGCATCGAAGACAGTTTCCGCTGAAACCTTGCGCAGACAAACGTGGGTACCTGTGGCAGCGGTAATTGCCCATGTGAAGCACCAACCGTTGGCGTGAAACATCGGAAGCGTCCAGAGGTACCTTGGAGCACGAGTCAGAGGCCAATTGGTCATCTGCAGCATGCTCATCAGGTACGTGCCACGATGGCTGGCAACTACGCCTTTGGGATCGCCTGTCGTGCCCGAAGTGTAATTGAGGGCGATAGGCTCCCACTCGTCTTCGGGCCAAACCCCCTCAAATGCAGGCTCACCCGTGCCAATCAGCTCTTCATAATCGCATAGACCTATAGCAGGGCCTGCAGGTGCCAAAAGATCGTTGATATCAATGACGTCAGGTTTCTTCGCCAGCAGATTGAGGGCCGCTTCCGTCAAAGCCGCAAATTCACGATCGACCAGGAGTAGCTTACATTCGCTATGACGGAGGATGAAAGCAACACCCTCTGCGTCCAGCCGGTAGTTGATGGAGTTCAGTACCGCACCGGCAAGCGGAACGCCAAAGTGGGCTTCAAGCATCGCCGGGGTATTTGGAGCAATGATGGAAACGGTATCTCCTTTCCCCAACCCCCGGCGCCACAGAGCAGATGCGAGCCTGTAGCAGCGGTCTCTGGTTTCCCTCCAAGTTTGTTGGAACTCCCCGTGAATCAAGGCGACACGCTCAGGATGAACGAGTGCAGCACGGTCGAGAAACCCAAGCGGTGTCAGTGGCAGATGGTTTGCAGCGGTACGGTTTAATCCGCATTGATAGGCACTCATCGTCATAGCGTTGTCTCCTTCTTATTGTTGTGAAACGTGGTGAACGCACTGACGGGCTCACGATCGGTGACTAAGCTGTTCTCTACACAACGCTCATTGGCGTAACCGAGGCTCATCCCACAGACGAGCATCTGGTGATCGGGAATCTCCAGCACTTCAGAAATGATTTTGTGGTATTTCAGAAACGCGGCCTGGGGACAGGTATGCAGTCCTCGACCTCGCGCTGCGACCATCAGGCTCTGCAGGAACATCCCATAATCAAGAAGGCTACCTACCTGCAGAACGCGGTCGATGGTGAAGATCATCCCTACCGGTGCATCAAAGAAGCGGTAGTTACGACCGTGCTGTTGATGCATCCCTTGCTTGTCAGCCTTCGAAATCCCTAGAAGGCCGTACAAATCCCAGCCGACCTTGCGCCTGCGGTCAATGTAGGGGCTGACCCATTCCCGTGGGTAATAATCATAAGGGTCGCTTAAATGCTCACTGACCGCCGGGTTGTTATCGAGTAGTTCGATGGCCTGTGACAGCTTGCGCTTCGTATCCCCGGTCACTACATGAACATGCCAGGGCTGCATGTTCACGCCCGTCGCACTGAAGCGTGCAACATTCAGCACTGCTTCAATTTCCTTATGGGAAACCTCATCAGGCAGGAATGCCCGAATACTGCGCCTCGACATAATCGCCCAATCGACCGCCTCACAGAGCGTTTCTGAAGGCAGCGACGGCTGTGCTAAGCGGGAAATTGTCATTTCAGAAAACTCTTTGAGTTGGGTCTCGAGGCGAAGCTAGTTGCCTGAATCGACGGGCAACGCAGCGTGCTTCCTAGCATGAGATGAATCAGCACAGGCTTGGTTAATCAAGGTGACTGCAAACGCTCCCATTAAACCCGCCAAGCTGATAGCCAGGAAATTGCGTTCCAAGGGCAGGTTCATGGAGACCAACCACCCAATGAGTACCGGAGCAGCTATCGCACCGATTCTTCCGACCCCTGAGGCAAATCCAACTCCGGCAGAACGTATGGTGGAAGGGTAGAAATCACCGGCATATGCATAAGCCAGCAGTTGCGTCCCCAGCGTTGATGCTCCGACCACGAATACAACGGCGTAGAGCAGTGCGGTGGAGCGTGTGTATCCCATCATGGTCAAGGCAATGGCGCCGACGATGTAAAAACTGACCAAGACGTACTTGATATTGAGTCTGTCGCTCAACCAGCCACCACCCAGTGCGCCAGCGATGGCACCGACGTTGAAGACGATCACAAAATTCAGGGCTGAGCCTAAGCTGAATCCTGCCATTGCCATGAGTTTGGTCAGCCAGGAGTTGAGCGCATACACCATGAACAACCCTGTCATGAATGCCACCCAGATCATCAGGGTGCTGAACCCTCGACCGTCCTTGAATAGATTACGCACGGGAGCTTCCTGTTTCCCAAGCACCGCTGGGTTGCCGGTAATCTGGACTGACACCCCGAGATCCAGCTGAGGCTGAATTCGCCGCGCAACTTCACGCAGCTTGTCTTGATCGGCATGCTTGAGCATGTAGCCGAAGGAGTTGGGCATCGTCTTCAGAATGAAAGGAATCAAGAGAACCGGTAGTGCTGCGGCGTAGAACACTGATTGCCAGCCGTGACTCTCGATCAATTGCTTGGATGTGACCGCAACCAAGATCCCGCCGACGGAGTAACCCGCGAAAACCAGAGTGACCAGGCGGGTACGCAGCTTGATCGGTGAGAACTCACCCATTTGTGCCGTACAGACAGGCAGCACACCGCCGATGCCCAGTCCCGCAATGAAGCGCATTATGCTGAAGCTCACCGGGTCGCTGGTGAAGCCAGCCCCTGCGGTAAAGAGGCTGAACAGAGCTACGCAAAAGGCAATCATTTTGGGTCGGCCCACGCGATCAGCAAGCGTGCCGAGAAAGATAGCTCCGAGCATCGTTCCGAATAGCGCAGACCCGGCCATAATGCCCGCGCTTGTAGGATCGATGTTCATATCTTGCATGATCGCTGGAAGTGCAGCCCCCACGATCGCCAAGTCATAGCCGTCAATGACGAGTATCAGCACGCACCAAAAGAGTATGAGTCCATGGAATCGGTTGAATTTCGACTCGCTCGCGAGCGTATAGACGTTGACCGTCTGCATTGTGTGTCTCCTTCAATCTTGTTGTTGTTAGTGAAGTGCACATGGTTAAGAGAGCAGGCTCGACCAGCTTTCCAGGCGAGTTAGGCATCCACGTTGGAACGCATATATTCGACGATCTCGCTGGACGCCCTGGTCTACTTGCGGGCTATCGTAGGATTGTCAGCGCCGTCAGCCCATGCCCCCAGACATCGTTGTGCGTGACCGTTCTGGGCATTCGTGGGTTAACTCAGTTCTGACGTAATGAGCAGGTGGCAAAACGCGGTGTGCGCGAGAGCTCACCCTGGCAGAGGGATCGCTCAAGCTTGATCAGGAGGGAGGGTAAATCAGGATTCTGAGGGGTCGACGCTGGATCGCCGGTAAGCACCCGGGCTTACGCCCGTCCATTTCTTGAACGCCCGATGGAATGCACTGGTTTCCTGAAAGCCAGTGCAAACGGCCACATCAGTGACAGTTATGTCCGCTCGACTCAATAGATCGATGGCTATATCGCGTCGAAGGTTGTCTTTCAATCTCTGGTAGCTGACACCCTCAGCCTGCATGCGACGCTGCAATGTGGAATAGGAAACCCTCAGCTGTTGAGCCAGGCTATCGAGTTCAGGCCATTCATCAGGGCTCAGATCTCTCAAACGCTTGCGAATCTTACTGCTCACGCTGCCGTGGTTGCGGTACTGAACAAGCAGCCCACCCGGAGATTCCTTCAAGAACGCATGCAATGAAGACGGTGCCTGTGCCACTTTGAGTTCCAGGTAGCTTCGCTTGACACTGGCACTGGATATCGGAGCACGGAACTGGATGTCCTCGCAGAAGCGAATTCGGTAGTCGCTACTGTCCGCCGGCTTGTCTGGGCGTAAGCACAATGCCTCAATAGGGATCCGCCTGTTCCCTAGCCAGCACAGTAAGCCATGCACCAGGATCAACCATGTGCCGTAGCAAAAAAGGCGTCGTTCCACGCCATGGTCGTGGATGATGATCAACGCCCTATCACCTTCGTAAACCAACTCTCCGTAGACATCGTCGAGGACGATCCGCAGGAACGCCAGAATGCGACGCAGCGCCTGCCCAAGGGTTTCGCAGCTTAAGGCTGCCTGGCACATGAGCTTGAAGGTACCCCGGCGCATCGGATGGCTATCAATGCCGAAAAACTCATCGTCGAGTAGGTCTGCGAGGGCAATCCATAGTTTGGAAAAACTTTCAGCGGTCACCCGTGCTTGTGGGGAACTTAACAGAGAAGGATCTATTTGAGCGCGCTGAAGCGCGGAGGAAATGTCGATGCCTCGCTGGATTGCGCCCTTCAAGGCCTCATGGACTAGTCCTATCGACGTAGTTCCTTTATCTGGAGTCGACACTCTTTTTCTCCTAATCCCCATCATGTGAGGCCGAACAGTCACCGATGATATTCCAAGACGACCATACCCCTGATCTGCCTGTATTGCCGCAGATTTCCAAGAACTCTACGGCCTCGGCTATGCCAGTGAAGATACGCCTAGGTGAGTATCACCTGGTGGGGCTGGCAAGCAGCTGGAGCACCACAGCTGCCACGTTTTTCGCATCATCGATCCCGCGATGATAGATTCCGTCCCATGCTAGCCCGAGCTGCTCAACAGTAGGCTTGAGACCACCAGGCCGCTCTCCAAACACTTGCTCGAACCAGTCCTTCACGTTGAAGTGGGGGATGGTTTCGAGCAGGCTGCTGGCTTGATTGATGGCTCCATCGCGGCGTATCTGAACAGCATCGTACTTACCCCAAGACAGCCAGGCAGCGCCGGCATAACCGCTCGCGAAATCATTGAGCCGCTGCATGGCGTCGACAAAGCCAGGAGCAGAATCAATCTCGCATTGTTCGATGGTCGTGAGCTGCCTGCAGAAGGGTGTGAGTCGGGGGTGCAGGCGAGGGCGAACGAAGCTCTGGAAGCTGTCCACAACGCGCCGCTCTCGTTGATCAATCACGACCAATCCGAGCTCGATGGTTTCCATCTCCTCTGGGGTAACAACAAGCCCTCGCGAGGACTCGCCCGGCATCAGGTCATCGCAGGTCGCTTCAAGGTCAACGCAATAGAGATAACGGTACTGGCTGAGACTGAGCTGAATAATCTGAGGCTGCTGGTTGGACATGGGCACGGTGCTCAAGCGGTCGGTTGTCTTCAGGCTAGCGAGTTACCGGCCCCTGGGGCAATTTCAGCACGCATGGGCAGGTGGACTCAGAGCCTCAGCAGGGTAGACCATCGCAAACTTAGAGTGACGACAGCAGCGTCTGGAGCTGACCGTGTTCCCAGGTACTGAGCAACTCCAGAGGATCGGTACCGAAACGCTGAGAGGAGTCGAAGATGTACTCACGTCCATCGGGGCTGTAGCAGCTATTGCAGTAGTCCAGCTTGATACCGTCGTTGGAGAAGGTCAGAACCCAGCCATTGACCTCGACCGTCATGAGCCCGGTCTGCGTTTGAGTCCAGCCCAAATCACCCAGGCGTCGCATGGCTTGCTGCCCCAGCGCAATATCACGCAGAACCTGGTACACCTCTCTCGGTGTGAGTGGCTGTGAATGCACGCGCTTTCTCCCTGAATAGGGCATCAATTGTCCCTCATTCCTTACATCCAAGCCACTCATACGCTTGTACATAGAGGCCACGTTCTATGAGGAAGAGAACTGGGCCTTGGGATTCGATGTCAGCCAACTCGGCTGGTGATGAGATCTTCCAGGCAGGTCGCCAACGTGCTGCTGCTCGACCGGAGCAACGCGGCTGGAACCAGAAGGCGAGCTGTACCCAGCATCGTGGTTGCTGGCGCTGCGAGGGTAGGTGATGGGGCAGGGCCTCACCACTTTACCTCCCGCCGGTGTTGCATTGGTTGAGCTTCTGCGGGAGAAAGGCGGCAGCTTTTTGCAAGAGCCGTAACGGGTGAGGCGTTGCGCTCATGAAAGCATATATGAGATCGCAGGCAAAAGAATGCCCGCTGCGAGGCGGGCGAGGTCTATTACGTAGGGAGGGCGCTAGTCTCTGCGAGAGATCGTAAAAAATGAGTGAAAGAAACGTCCCCACAATGTGATCGGGATGGAATCACTCACCCCGATCTTCTAGGCGATCAGCCGGTTCACCAGTAGATCCAGTGCGCGGTAGTCAGGGCATGGGTGGAAATTGTCCTCATCTGCGAATTTGCCAAAATCTGTATCGCCAAAGCCCGCAACAACGCAGCCGGCGAGCAGGCCCGCTTCAACGCCTGACAAGCTGTCCTCTACCACCAGGCATTGGTTCGCCGGCAACCGTAGCTTGTCCGCTGCATGCAGCATGATCTGTGGATCTGGCTTCCAGGCTTGCACCTCGTAGGCACTCACGATCAAGTGCTTAAAGGTGTTGTAGAGGCCGACGGACTTGAGGCAGGTTTCGATCTTGATCCGAGGGCCGTTCGAGGCCACGCACGCCGGAATTGTCAGCGCCTCCACAAATGCGAGTGCGCCTGGCATGGGATCCAGGCTGGCTTCAAACAGTGGGATGCTGAGTGCTCGAAAGCCCGTAATAAGCGTCTCGGCAGATAACGCAGGGTACTGATCACAGAGACCGTCCACGAAGCTTTGAAACTGGACGCCACGGAATCGATGAAGAACATCGGCGGGGGACATCTCAACACTCTGCTGGCCCAGCAGCTGACTCAGTAGCTGAGCTGCGAGACGTTCACTATCCACCAGCGTCCCATCACAGTCGAAAATAATGCCTTGGATTTTCATGGGTACTTCGCTTGCTCCTCATTCGGCTGGTATATCCGTACGCACACGGCGCAGCAAAACTGCTCCGATTGTAACGGGAAAGTGAAGTCGTCAGCGTTTTAACGAAGCATTCAACCGAGTGCCTGCCGACGGGCAGGTCTGACCGCCGCGATCACGGAATCGGTGCCCGATCCATGACACGCCTTCAGACGGCCAGCACCAGGCAGGGGGCATGAGAGACAGCGGCTAGAGCGGATGCCCCGCAAGGGCACCGGCATCAAGCGGTTTCAGGAGACCTGGGAGAAAACGCTTGAAGTTGAGTTGAAATCAAAACAGCTTCAGGGCATTGATACATCACCGTTCATCAGTGAGGTACAACAATGCGTGGAAGTTACAGCAGCAGCTCGTCTGCCGGGATCTTGATCTGTTTGGCCCTGGTTTTGTGTTTCTGTGCCGTGGTCACCTTGGCTGCACAGGTACATCTGGACATCGCCACGACCGGCGTTGTCCTGGGGAGGCTGGGTCTGGCCTGGGTCTTTGGATACTGCCTGGGCCGAGGGCTACTCGGCGTGGGCCTCAGCTACAGCTGGCCAGTGTGCCTGGGGCTCTCCTGGATCGCACTCATGCCTGCGTTCAGCGTTTGGCTTGACGAGGATACCTACGCCTGGCTCGAGCCTTTTTGGTCTCAATGTGCGGGTGTGATAGCAACAACGCTTCTCGCGTTTCGCATCAGATCATTCGTAGCGTAAGTCGGATCGGGGCGTGACCATGAACACCTCAGACCGAGGTTCGAGGCGCGCCCTCCGATCGATGGCATTATTTATTCTGCAGGGGCATTCGACAGGTTCGAGAAGTACTAGGCGAACATTTTGACAAACCAATGCTCTTTTATCCTTCTCAGCCACCCCTTGCGCCGGTTTTTACTTGATTTACTCCCATATTTTGCATGATATCGCTGCACTGCCGCCTCCATTTCTCCCACGTACCTTTGAAAATCGCCGACGGCATACTCCAAAAAGCGTTCGTCCATCAGGACACCGTCAAGAAAGTTGACCGACACCCCCTCGGTTTTGCGAATGGCTGACAAGACCCTTTTTTCCCAAGTGCTCTTTTTACCAATGCGCGTGCTTATTTCCCTGTAGCCCTTAGCGGTGCCGTCGCTGTGAGCCATTACGTTCCTGATAACAGTCAGATGATCCAGGTCTGTGATGCCTTTGCCACCAATGACCTTTTTCAGCATATCGTGGGCCTTTTCTATTGGCCCCATACCCTTGAGCTTTCCCTCAAATCCAGTCAGTTCAAGCATAAACACCAGGCATTGACTCATACGGTGCTCGAACAATCCAAACATCGTAAGAAATGCTGAGCGTCGCGTGAGTTGGGTGATCATGAATTTGTAGGTCAATAGCACTTCGTCAGAGTCATATCCGATAGAAGAGCCGCAGGAGTAGAAAGTCCGTTGCCGCACGTAGCTTTCACCGTGCTGATCGTACGCTTCTTCTTCGTGCTCATGCTCCTTTATCAAATCGTCAGCTTCCTTGAGTGCAAGCGCCACATTTTTTTCTGCCTGCTCTGCGAGCATTCGCATGACAGAAATGGCCTCGCTGAGGGCACACATATGAACACTGAAAATAAAGTCGAGCTTGGCCAAATTGCCTCCCTGCAGGCTCATTTTGAAGACACACGATTTTCTGGGCAGATCTGAGGTCTGCTCAGCGTACATAATCCATCCGCGTCTCGATATCCCAGCCTGAGCTGGCGTCCACATAGACGTCTGCGCCATGGATCTCGTACAGCGCGCCAGGGTCAATCGCCCTGAACACAGGGCCACCTGGGCAGGGCCTGGCAAGCCATAAACTCCGGGCGTACGAGTACCTGCAAATCGCCACCGCAGGTGCCATCCATCCATTTTTTTGGAAGTGAAGAGCTTTCTTTGGAAGCAAAGAGAAGGTGGCGGCAAAGCCGCCAAAGTAGGGCGACCCTCTCTACCACCCACTCTGTGCCATCTCAATGGCCCGTCGTCAAAGCCAGAAAGGCAGTAGAAGCAAGGGCGGAAGCCGCCCGAGAAACCGTCGTATCAAGCAACTAACGGGGGAGATGCTTGAACCACCGCTTTTTCTTTGCCCTCAAATATAAAAGCTCCGTCTCGCTTGAAGTTTTTCAAGGGGGGAGGGGGGGCACTTATTTTATAAATGTGATGCGCGTCACGCTTTTTCCCTGTTTGGGGCATGTTTGGACGCCTTGGGCTGATGCCTGTGACACTGCTGGTGAGCGCTTCGTGCTCGCGAATCGGCGCTTCACACTGGCTGGTTCGAGACCCTCCAAGCTTAAACAGAAGGCTCAGGGTCGGATGTACTGTGGCCAGCGACAGGACTCTTAGCCTTCAGCTGTCAGGGGACGGATCTGACACCTGCATGGCTTCCAACAGCGTTTCAAGCGCATCGAGCAAGCGTTGGTCTTCACGGGCATCCCCGGTTTCCGGCCTGTACGTTAGGCAATGCCGCATCAAGGCATCAAAATCGTTGCGGTTGAGGTCAAACTCAATAAACATCTAAACCCTCCAGGTATTCGCTTCAGCGATCGCCAGTATAAATGAGCACCCGCCGCGACCTGCTTGCCAGCAAACCTCGCGGGTGACGGTTAGGGAAGGGTAGTAATTGGACACATGCTTGGAAACGGCTGTGTGGGCGCGGGCTACTGAACACTATGGTTCTGACCTGGAACGTATTCTGGACTCAGCCATTTCGAGCTACAAAAGAGCCCCGGGGCTCGAATCGCCATCGCGTCTTTATGCGCAAGACCTCGGTAGCGAGGGGCTGGAGGCGCTGCACAGAGCGTTGATTCGAAGCAGGGCTAGCCGCTTTCACGTTCTCAGCCCTGGTATTGAAATACGATATTCCCTGCGATTTCACCTGTTGCACTACCTGCGCCGACGCCTTCTCGACGATGGGCATGCCACAGGTACGATGCGTGACCAACACTTGGCAGGAGATCTGGGCTTATAGCGGATGGCGTGCACCCGCTTGCTGATCATCCTGTCCACCTCTTGGCGCACGCAGCGATGGTCATTCTTCTGAGGTGTAGGCTGCTCTCACTTCGGGAATACGCGCTGAAAACTCCCCCGCCAACCATACGTATTTGTTCGTAATTTTAGCTTCGTCTTTGAATTGGGCGATCAGGCGCTCAATTTCCTCCGGCGCAGACAGCATCGCTGACCTGTATTGCTCCAGAAATTCTTCGCCCAGTGTGCTTTGAGCGGAGTCGTTGATGATGTGCCGGAACGCTGTGGCCAAGGATGCGTAGAAGAAGTCGTCATCCTGCTCCTGGATGAAGGACTCGAAAAGCCCAAAAGTTTCGACTTCGCGGTAGCGCTCGATGCAGTGGCGGTCAATCAGGAAGCGAGGAGCGCTTGCGAGCTTCGATTCCAGGTAGTAAGCACGATTCATCGCCGGGCCGAACATAGGGCCGTTTTCGACATGAACCAGTGGCCCGACTGTGACGCCGCCACGCAGCAGAAGCTTGTGGCTCATCCACATCATGGTGCTGAGCTTTGTCAGCAAGTCCAGCACCATTTGGGACGCCATGACATTGTTCGCCGGCGCGGAAATCACCAGGCTGTCCGAGAAATAGTGCACTGCAACCGGGGCCAGATGCCTCATGGCTGCTGCCGCTCGACGCAGATCGCTAAGGAGCTGCTCCATCTCCTCCGCAGGCACCTTGTCATGGTTGATGGTGAACGGCATCTCATCTCGAATCTTGTCGGGATGGATGGACATCAGGGCATCCAAGATCTTTTGGACGAGATCTGGGGCGACGGCGCTGGACTCAACAAGCTTACCAAACCCCAAAATGTCGACGAATGCGATGAAACGTTCTTCGTACACAATCCGCTCCTTTTGGCGAAAGGGCGTGATTGTCGGTGTTTAGCCGCTGTCACGACAAGCACCACCAGCATGACTGTTTGTGTAGCTGCTTAGAGGGAAGGTCGCCAGCAGGCGCAGGAATGGTCGCCGCTACTTTCCTGAGCCACCTCTCAATCCTCAATCGGCGACTGTATTCGCTTCGGTCAGACCTGGAAACTCTCTGGCCAGGGCCTTGCCGGGTGTCCATGCCGTCAATTGGAATGCGACCCGGCGGAGGCAGCCGCAATGGACTGGAAACGGGCGTGGTATGCCTGCGGCGTTGACCCGGCTTAGTTCAGCCCTTATAGCAGATCCAGCATAGCCGCTATCAAAAGCGGCCTTTCCTTAGCTTCTCGGCAACCGGATGATCCTCGGCGATCTGGCGCGCGGCGTGAAGCGGGTAGGGAAGTCGCAGGAACCCATCCCACAAGGGGGCATTCTTGCACCAGTATCCGGCCTGCAGTGCCAGCTGATCCTTGGTCGCAAAATTCCCTTCCTGGATCATCACAAACTCCGTCACGCCCAGCTGCTGCCACGAGTCCTTGAGCTGCGCCTGATTGACGTCGTAGCGCGTGTGGTAGCGATGAGATCGTGTTTTGTTGAACGTTTTGGAGTAGGAAGTGAAGTAGTACACCAACTCCTGGTGCTCAGCCTGATGCACACCAATCCGATTACCAATGAACATCGGCGCCAAGGGTGAAACCGAGTGCACACCGGTCATCTGAGCCGTCTGTTGATCAGAGCGCGTACGTATCAACCACGCGCCTTTCGGGATAGGCGGCAGCCCATGGCCGGCGCCGTCGTTCATGCCCGGGTACAATCGCTTCGCTCCGGCGTTGATGTACACAATCAACGGGCTGTCGGCCACAGTGGTAGGCGCCAGCAGCGCTTGCGTGATGAGCAGTTTTGCCGCGTCCTGATCCAGCAACTTCGGGCTTGCATGAATGGCACAGAGACCTTCCCGGTAGCTTATCCACTTCCCCGGCTGGCCATCTGCGCCCCCCACGTAGACCTGCAGGTCACGCGTATTGACCACGGCACGCGTGATCACTGGCAGATAGACGCTCAGCTTGCTGAGGTAGTCAACGTAAATGGAAACGACGGTCGTTCCGGTAGGTATGCCTGCGGTGCGTTCCAACGGCATGGGTATGTAGCCGGTACCTCGGATCGCATCAATGAGGCCGTTGATGGCAGGGTAATCTTCAGGAGGCTCCTCCTGAGCCTTAGCCTTCCGGAGTCGCCCTTTGAGTCCGGCGGCCATGCTCTTCGGTGGGGCCGTACCCTCGGCTTGAGGCGGAATATGGAAGATGAACTGGGTAGAGATTCCCTGTTTGGCGCAGAGTGCTCGCAAGATATGCTTCGGATCGTCACTGTCTTTGCTAGCCACCTCGGGCGCTGTCTCGATGATCGCCGCATCCGGCGCCAACGCACTCAACCTTGGCAGCAATTCATGGGTAAACCAGCTCTGGATGTCGGTTGACGTTGTCTGGGAGGTAAGCACCCGCTGGGCATCCTTGCACTGGATCTGCTGAAGCAGAACTTCAGGCTTGGGTTTTTCCCTGAACACCGGGGAAACAGATTCCAGATCTTCGTAAGCCTTGCTGATGCGCATCATGGTGTCTGTGTGCGCAGTGACCACCGCGATCCGAATGGGCCGCGCGGGTTCTTCCGGCGTTTTGTCTCGCTGGCCAATGAGCCGCCCCACATAGCGGGTCAGCATGGGCTTGGCCGAGGTCACGGTTTTCTGGACGTGAAAGCTCGCCTGGTCAAGGATAACCGTGCCGACACCACTGCCAATGGGTGAACCGATCGGCGTGCGGGCGTAAACCGGTCGCACGGGCCCTGCCATAGAGACCTCATTGCCCCCCAGCGGCGGTAGAGCACCTTCCCCCATGTGTTGGAGAAGCTCCGCAGCTGGACTGGTATAGATCGTTTGGAAGTTGCCGTCGTCGGTTCGCACCGTCCGGATCTGGAATTTCGAGATTCCGTTACCGGTTTTGATCCACGCCGAATGTGTCGTATGGCGCCACTCGGGCAGAATATGGCTCAAGTGAACCGTGACAGAGGCGTACTGACTCGGCACCTTGTGCAGCAATAGCAAACTTGTTGTCACGGCGTGCATGGCTACGGCGCGGCGCTCACCACGCTCATAAAAAAGCGGATTGTCCCAGGCAAGCAAGGAGCCGTCGGTGCAGACAGTGAGGTTCAACGGGACGGAGGACTCCATCGGTTTGGTCGATAATTGCTGCGCGAGCATCCAGGGCACGACCTTGTAGGTCACTGTCGATTGCCTCGGATCGTGCATGACCTCCGAGGCATGGATGAGTACTGGGGGCTCAGGCACAAGCAACTCAATGAATCCCTGCTGGCCAGGCGCTGCTTTGCGCAGGATGTGCTGCGCCCATACGTTGATCGCCCGGTTCAGTTTGTCCGGGTCGATCGGCTTGAGCGAAGCGATGGCTGGCGCCTGCTTGATCTTTAGCAGTTGCGCGTTGACCCACACAGGGCCACCGGAAAGGTGGCTGAGCATTTCCTCGAGTGACTCGGTAGGAAGGTAGTCTTTACCGAAATGGTTAGAGAGCAATTGCCATCCGTTCACGAAGTCCTGTGAAGCTTGGTACTGCAGTACGGGCGGGAGCTCGTCCGGATCAAACCGGAACAGATTAGTCCTCAGGGAAATCGTCATCGGGTAGTCCCTCAGTCTCTTGTGTGCCCGCTGTAGCTTGCGGGCCAGCCGCTTCGATATACAGCGTCATGGCTTCCACCAGGCCCGCATGGTGCGTTGAAAATTTGCGCCAGTGGCCATCCAGCTTGAGCTTTTGGATCGTCCTATCCAAAAGCATCGCCCAAGTGTAGCGGCTGTCGAAGAACGCAGCGTCAGCGAGGTAGCAGGTGACTGGGGTGCCGCCGCGCCTGGCACGCCCGACCAGTTGGGTGAGGGTGACCAGGACGTTCATGATGGTGTAGAACCGTATGGCTTTGGGCTGGCTGTAAAAGTACGGTGGAGCCAGGCGGATGCCATTGAGTATTCGGTTCGCCATGGCCCTTTCTTTTAGCAGCGCCAGTCCCGGGGTTGCAGATGGCTCAATGCTTTCACCAACGCTATAGCACAGGTGTGCAAGGTTGTTTCCGGTCTGATCAGAAGAGGGTAATGGCCGGACGCACACAACCACGCCACCCAGGGCCGACATCCCATCTGAGGTCACTATGTTGTGACCTCGCGCCATCGGATAGATGGAGCTAACCAGCAATTGAACATCCGCATTCGGGCCGTCAGCGAACTCCACCAGATCGTCATAAGTGAGCTTGTTCGCCTGGGGCAAGCGCGCCTGTCGATCCGCTTTCTTACCTCCACGAATCCAGGCCACCTTGCGCTGCCCACCTGACACTTCATACAGCGTCGAGGCAAGTTGTTCTGCCTCTGCATCACTGCCCGTCACCAGCAGCAAGCGCGCTCGGGGCCGGGTCATCTCGTCTTGCTCCAGCGCTGCCAGGCGACTGGTAAGCCAAGGCCATAACTCATAGGCCAGATCCCTGACATGCAACAGCCGAGAATCAAGCGGCGCCCCCGAAACATGGACAGATACATTGACGTTTTCGAAGCGAATGTTTCCCTTGGCATCCGGTACGTCAATGAGGGTCTTGGCGTTCAGGTCGAAGCAGCTGGCGCCGGGGAAGAACGCCGTGGCACTGAAACCGATAAAGGTTCGGTTCACGCCGGCGTGAATCTTCGAGGTCAGGTTGGGCAAGTATTGAAGCGTCCGGTGAGGGTCGCCGGACATCGCTACAACTTGGAGCGACCAGGTGCCTACTCCCTCCTGCTTGCGCTTGAACCCGTATACGACGCGCTGAAGTGGGCCGAGCGGAGTCGGACTGAAGGGTGCGGAACCCGAGAGGTCTTGCTGCACCTTCAGCGCTGCAGCGACCTTGGCTCGCGCCAGAATGGGCACATCGGCATAGAGGGTGCGAAGGCTGTCCTCAATAAAGTGCAAACTCGTCCTGATGACCAGAGAAGACTTGAGCTTTTCCAGCCTCTTCTCGTTTTTCTCATTCTTCTTATCGTTGAGCCGCAGCCCCAGCTTCCTTTGCTTCGCCAGGGTCTCGAGCAGCTTGCCGATACTGACCACTACCTCAGTCGGGCTCGGCAGTGGGTCGTTGTGTTCAAACGCTTGCAGGAGCTCCCGCAGGGGAGCCAAGTGTGGAGGAATGGGCTGATTGCCATAGCCGCAGATACCGTCGAGCACCGAGGGGTCAACACCCAGACATTCGGCGATCATCTGGTCTTCAGCGCGTTCCCACACCGTCTCACGCTCTGGCCAGGTGAGGTGTTTAAGCGCCAGCTGGAGCAATCGAGTCGTATGGAGGATCACTGCATTGCAAGCGCGCTGAGCACGATACAGGGTAGAAGCATCGACATCTGCAATGGTGTCCCGCCCAAAGATCTCCATATGCAGCTCGGCAAGGCTGCTGTGCTCGATATGATTGCTCAGCGGGAGTTCGAAGACGCTGGTATCGATTGCACTCAGCAGCAGTCCGTCGATCTCATCGACCATGAACAGCGAGGCCGAACGCAGCAGCAGCTCCAGCAGGCTTCTCGACTCGCCACCGCCACCCTCGACGGCGATGCGGGTGGTACCGGAAATCAGGGCGTGGTGGTTAACCACAACGATGTCGGCGGCCAAAGCCTGCTCGAGCATGGTTCGCTTACCGCATTGGTTCAGAAATGGGCAACTGCGAATGCGCTTAAATGTCTCCCTGCCGCGACGCTCGCCGGGTAGTTGCAGACTGAAACAGGGCTCCTCGTCGCGGGGACTCACGCTGCCGTCAGTGGCACAAGGATCGAGCAGGCATCGGTAGTCGTAAGGATGATCTTCCCGTCCACGTGCCAGGTAGTAGTCGCCCGCCTTAGCGATCCGGCGCTGAGAGTGCAGCGGGGCGACCTTCAGGTGAGGGGCAACGATGCTCATCGCGCGCTTCAGCGCTTCCACCATGTTGCGCACATCAGTGAGGTTAGGCACTGCGATCACTACACGATGCCCCTGCAAGGCGGATTGAACACCCATCAACTGCATCACAACGGTTTTCCCCGTCCCCGTCGGAGCATTGACCCGATAGAACGTCCCAGCACGTGCCTCCACACAACCATCGTTTCGCACGATTGAGTTCAGAGAGCTGCGATGGCTTTGGTGCAGATGGTTGGCCGGGTCGGAACCCGCCTCATCAAGCGCGCAGGCTATCTCGTACAGCGATGCCTTCGCCCAGGAAAACACCGGAGTGTCCGGAGCCTCCAACAGGGGCAAGGCGGTATCATCCAGCACCAGGCGAGAACGCTGGGCCTCCGAGATCACGAACGTGCGGTATCCATCCGCTTGGGTCTCTCTAAGCAGAATTTGGCCCTCAGTGGGCCACTTGGTAGACGATGCTGTAGTGGGCTCCGTTCGAATGGCGCACAGCTTCTCGTCGATCAGGCCATCCAGGTCGAACCCTGCCTGGAAGTAATAGACATCAGTCTCCTTGAGGGGTGGCTGGGTTATCTGGTCAGGCAACAGATCTGCCCCGGCCAACCTGAAAGGAGCGCCACCCTCGAAGATGATTCGCCCAGCCTCTTCAAGAAATCGCCCGGTCTGGTTCAGGTCGACGGGCCGGTACTTGATCAGCGTGATGATCTGGTCTCGCACGCTCTCGGAAGCACTTTCCCAGCCGCTCCAGAGGTGGGGACGCCCCACCAGAAAGACTTCTGCATCTGCAAGGGTTGGCTCCTTGCTGATGTGCTTGACGGCCAACCCAAGCGCGAGGGCGGTGGCATTCTCAGTTAGCGTTGGCATAATTTTTTCACCCACCGCAGGCACTGTGACTCAGACATGACCTCCTTCGGGAAGCACTGCTCATTCAGCGTTTCGAGGAACTGCGCCTGGTAATCAGGGATGACGATGAACGTCTCAGTAAACGGCGTGCTGGCGAGGTGTAGGCCCAGATTTTTGGGCGAATGCCACACCTTGGCATCGAGCGAATAGGTTCGATCATGAATGGTAAAGCGCAGATCAGCCTGATCAACGTCGGGCCACAACTCGGCAATGAGGCCCAATCGGCCTATCCCGTCACGTAGGCGCAGTTCCAGCAGCCCGGGGATCAAGGTAAATGTCCACAAAGCCGGGATGAGCCGGTACTTGTTCTCGGCGGGATGCGGCTGGATCACTTTGCCGGTTTTTACGCTTACCAGGTCGTCGCCCATCCACTGGAATATGCCAACTGTTTGTTCACACCAGTGCGCGCCACATGACACCGCGCGGCGGTGAATCTCCATCGGCCAACCACAGCCCGGGCACAGGTAAACCTGACCCAAACGGATCAAATGCTGTGGTATGGGCTCGTACAGGGAGTTAAAGCTGACTTGCAGCGGGATCAGGAAATCGAGGCTTCGATCAGCGTCGACGACACCATGCTCGATCAAGAACATTCTGAACAGCCGGTACTCATCATCACCGCTGGGGCGAGTCTTGCAGAGGTCGCGGACGTTTTTCACAATCTGCTGCACACGCTCCCATCCAGCGCGAGGATTGGTTTCCAGCGCGATGGCGTGGCACAGCATGGTGGGTTCGTCGGCAAACTGCAGGGTGCCCTCGTAGCCTTGCCTGAGGCGGCTGTCCAGCCACTGCTCAAGCGGCAGGCTTAGGCAGTAGAGGAGATTGGCGATCGTGCGGGGAGGGGATCTTGGCTCCAGCCACCACAACAAGGCGCTGGCCTGGCGCAACAGGTCGTGTCGCTCGGCTTGTTGATGGGCATCGAGCTGCGCGGCCTTCACGATCAGGCCAAGCAAGTGTTGGGCGTCGCTATCCACTGAGTCCATAAGCCCCCCTTGAATTGGAAGCATGTGTCTCTGCGGAGCATCGTGCTCTGCACGTCGTACCACCGGATCAAGGAGGCTGGTTCAATTTATGGGTTATCGCAAGACAACTGGTCGGATCGCGGTTTGCACGCAGGCGCCGCTCTTTGGTGAAAGCCCCATATAACTTGGCGCGCTGCCTCATCTTGCCTTCGTGAAGCGGAGCCGGGATCCGATAAGCGGCCTGAGTGCAGCAGGGGCAAGATTCGCTGAGCGGCGTCGTCGAGTAGCCTTCACCAAATTTTCATGGCATATAGCTACCGGGTAATCACCACCGCCGGCATCCATGTGATTGAAACCTGTTGCCATGTGGGGGCTGAATGCCTTCTGGAAAGACTGAGCCTGCAAAACTGAGGCCTTTCACTCACCAACACCTGATTGCCGGGAGAGCCATGCAGCTACAGGACTTGCTTTCTAGAGGGTATTTCCCGATCCAGCTTCCAGTCGGATTCAGCACCACGCAGTTGGCGGAAAAAATCGAGGAGCTCCAAGCTTCCTGGGATGAGGCCCTGGACGGAAGAAGGCGCATACTTTCCCAGTCAGAACGATTTTCGGTGGCGAGGTCGTCATACAGCAGACGTACCACCTCTATACCCAACCCGGTTAATTTCTATGGATTGGCCAAGGACATCTGCCGGTACTGGCCGAAAATCCAAGAGCATTTCAACAAGAGTGAAATCTCTCGAAGCATTCCTGGGGCTGGAGGATCGCTGCGGGCGATTGAGCTGACGAAATTCACTGACCTGTACGAGGAGCGCGTGCGCCGCTCGGCGGGCGCACGGTATGCGCTGGTCACCGATATCTCGAACTATTTTCCCACCATCTACACCCATACGATTCCGTGGGCCTTGCATACAAAGGCGCTAGCCAAGATCAACAGGGGCAAATCCGATCAGTTCTTCGGCAACACCCTGGATCAGCGCTGCATGGGTACGCAGGATGGGCAGACCATTGGGTTGCCGATTGGCCCGGATACGTCGCACATCATCGCCGAGATGATAGGCGTCGCGATTGACGATTCCATTCGAGACGCGCTGGGTGGCTGGCCTAAAGGCTTCCGCTATGTCGATGACTTCACCTTCTTTTTCAACACCAGGGAAGAGGCTGAACGCGCGCTGGCTGTCATCATCAAGTGCGTCAGCGCATTTGAACTGCAGATCAATGCATCCAAAACGAAGATTGTTGAAGTCCGCGAGCTCGTCCAGGAGTCCTGGAAATACACCCTCAAAAAGCTGGTTGTCTCACCGAAGCGCCGCCAGCAAAAAGACGACATCCACCACTATTTTGAGGTGCTGTTCTCGCTGGAGGCGCGGTTCAAGGACGAAAGCTTGGTGAAGTATGGCTTGAAGCAGCTTTCGTCCACGATTATCAAAAAATCCAACTGGTCGATCGCCGAAGCCTACCTGCTCAAATGCGGGTATGGATTTCCCAACACACTTCAAGTGATCACCCAGATCCTGGTGACCTATCATCGCCATCAGTATGAATTGAACCGGGAAGCGCTGGGCGATTTCTGCAGAAACCTACTCGAGTCAGCCTCGGCGGCGAACCATCACAGTGAAACGGCCTGGCTGCTATGGCTGTGCAAGGAGCTCAGGATCTCCCTAGGGGCGCCACTGGTACAGCAAGTGCTCCAGATGGAGAGCTCCGTTTGCTCGCTCATCGCCCTGGATCTAAATCAGTCCGGTTTGGTGGCCGGCGAGCTCAATCTTGCCGAACTCGAGCCGTTGGCAACGGGGCAGGCGCTTATAGGCAACAATTGGATGCTGGCTTATGAAGGCGGGCGCCGGCGTTGGCTTTCCAACCCGAACCTTGAATTCATCCAGGGAGAGCCATGCTTCGCCGCAATGCTGGCGGCTGGCGTAGGCTTCTACAGTGAAGGGGCTCAGCTTCCGCCTATCTTCCAGCTTAGGCAATCAGCGCTCAACGACTTCGACTTCGACTCCGACGCTGCCATCGAAGACGAGTTTGACTTCGATGACATGGATGAAGAGTACTTTGACTCCGCTGACCAGGGCGATGAGGATGAGGACGAGCCGGGGACGGCGGCGCGGCCAGCTGGCGCCCAAGACCTGTTTGCAGCCGACGACTCCGATCCGAACGAAGTCTGGTAGGCGGGCGAGTAGGGCGCAGCTGGCGATGGGTAGGCAGGCTCGTGCCGTCGACGCCCCAGGGCAGCACTCCGGGCGATTTTGGATGCACAACCGCCGGTACCGATGGCGCCTTGACCTCAGCATCCCACTGCTGGATTTACTGGCGCTATAAGGCGTGGGCTGGCCTAGCATCATGGCAGCCTCGACCTAGCAAACGTCGTGCTGCGCAGGAGTTGCAGGCTACCTGTCGTACTTGGAAGGCAATGGACAGTCGTAATTGACGTCAATCATGTCCAAGTTCTTCAGCTCGAAATTGGCGTAGCTTGTCCCATTCGATGTACGTACTGTGGGCTGTCCGTACAGGAACACGAATGCGGTCGGTTTAGGCTCCTGAGAGATCTTTGAAAGCCTGGTTGCCATGAGGTTCTTGAGTCTGTACCGGTCGACGAGCGCATCCGAGACGAAGCTTGAGGTTGTGAGGCTTTCGGTTCCACGCATCAAGCATTTCTTGAACTTGATCCGGTACGCATCGTCTTTTCTGGTACGGTCAATGTAGGCCCAACCATAGTAGATCACGGGGTGGTCGGGGAGGTCGTTCAGATCCTGCTCCCAAATGCATTTGAAAATGCTGTCGTACGCTACGTCCTGGCCAGCGATGTTGAGGCGGCGAAACTCGAGGGTGTTGTCAGATCGATAGCGAATGTAACGGCTTACCACCGAACGGACGGAGTAGATGGGGCCAACGATCCCAGATTCACCCAGCTTGGTGGTGTATGGCCTGGTGCTCTTAGCGCGCTTTTTCGCTACATGCACATCGGCAGAGGGATCCTGTGTGGGTTCGTCGTAGTACGAGTCGGGACGCTCGAGCTTGAAGACGTCAACAATTGACTCATCGACAGTTCTGCGCTCCTGCCCGTCAGGGCCGTTCGGCTCAACCTCCAAGTCGACCGCCTTCCCGTTGACCACCCCGCACGCCTCACTATGGTCGCCGTAGACCTTGAAGTGCGGCACCACCCGCATGCGCTGCACGTCCTTGTCCAGATTTGCACAGGTCACCTGGGCTGTGCAGCCCGCGCCCGGACAAACGAAGAGACGTTTGTTGGTGATGACTCCTGCCCAATACAGGTCATAGGCTCGATCGGGGTCGACAAAATCTCCAGCCTCAAGGCTAAACGCCACATCCAATGCCATGTCTCTAGTACAACCTCCTGTAATCATCATGATGGCGTCCAGCGCCACAGCGAGGAAATCAACGGCTCGATATCCTGTTTACCGTCTAGCACGCCCTTGAGGCATCGCGCTGACCGAATCCTCGCACACAATCCGGAGCATGGCGATCTGCGAGGATGGCAAAATGAAATCGTCGAATTTCTTCCCATTTGCCTGTCGAGCGGCACCGTGAGCGCGAGCTGGCGCTGGCGCGGTGAACCGGATCAGTAATCGGAACCTGGTGACTGACTCAGCAGTTCGATGGCTAGATTAAGGGGGGGCATCCGGTTCAAGGGGCTAGATTTGATGCGATGGCCTCAAAGCGGGCAGGGCATTCCAGGCATACTAAGGAATACGTAAGTGACGGAGGCATGTCAGATCATCTGGGGAGGCGTCTGCGCGACTCCATGCCCCCATGGCCCATGGCTGTCATCTGCGGCTCCTCGAGCCCGCCTGATCCGTGCCAGCGGACTCACGCCACGGGCGGTGCGCTGGAGCTTCCCGTAGTGCCATGTTAGGTTGGTTTTTTGAATGCATGGTCGCCGTTGGATCAATCCGACGCCGATCGACCAGCCGCATAAATGGAGTCGCCGTGACGCCAGACAGACTGCCCGCACTTCTCACTGACGAAGAATTTGCGGGCATGATGCGAGACTTCGACACTGCAGGCCACTGGATGCGGGAACAGTTGGCATTGAAGCGCGGAACCCCAAGCGCTGCAGGTCAGAAGCAACCCAGCGGTGGGGAATCGCAAATGGCAGCAGACGCTCGCCCAGCGATCGACCATAATCACAGCTCGACGCAGCCAAATGCCCGGCGTGAGTCATAGCCAAAGCGGAGCGCGCTTTCACATGAGTACTTTGTCCCCTGATCAACACGACCGTTACCTAGAAGTGCTCGAAGCAGCTAAGAGCTTGTATAGCGGCGATCTTGATGCGGCAATGCGCTGGATGTCTCACCCAGTCAAAGCGTTTGATGGCAAAGCTCCCGCCAGCATGGTCACAACCCGGCTGGAGACTGACACGGTGATAGAGTTCATCAGGCGCTTAGAGCATGGGATTGTCGCCTGAGTGACCTCGAGCTGGGCCCTTTTACCCACGATGCTACTGTGGGCCAGGGGTTGGCGGTCTTCAAGGGTATACACCAACGCTCAGCCTAGATCGGTCACGCGATCGATAGGCCAAACCATCTCGATTACGGACGAGGGCAACCGCCAGATTTCCGCAAGTGTCGCTCGATATTTTTCAACCGGCGCCTCTCTATTTTGTTTTGCATTGACGCAAACGCACGCTCTTTGTTATGGGCTCGCCTCTGGTTGAACTCTTCAGAGGGCTTCTCAGAAGGCCACCCGCCGTTGATGGTCAGCAAATGCAGCCCGCAAGAGCCCTCAGCCTGCCATAAGTTTGGCACAACGTCGTCCGCCCCCCTAAGCTCGTTAGCTCTGAGGTAGCTCTTATAACCCAAAGCATTCGCAATCAGATCGTGTGCAGCATTCAGTTTTATGTTACCGCCAGATGCCCTCGTGAGATCGACGATCTTTTTTCCCCACCTCTTCATGCTGTCAATCGTTAGGCTAGGCTGCATATGGCAATGGAGGGTCAGCTCGGAGACTTTCTGACCCTCGTAAACATGGTGCTCGTCCTGCATGCAGGCATCATCATTTTGAAATGCTATCGGATGTGTCTCTGAGTCCTTGAAAAGTGCTTTGCCGGATCGCCCTTCGCTTTCTGAAGTAACTGTGTCAATTGTATCTATCACTGAGTAGTCCTCGCCTTCAAGATTCAGCAAGTTTTACTTCCAAGTTCCAGCGTGTCAATCGGCTCTCCCAAGTCGATAATATTTATGGGCATCCGTGAGCTTAAAAAATATTATTTTAATTTTGATTCCCTCTGGAGGCCGCGCTGCCGTTGGGCTACAGGCGCAATTGCAGAATTCTGAAAGCCTTCACCATTCGACTAATTAAATAAATATTGAGACCTCGGACTTCAGTGGGACTGTATGTAGCACCAGTAAAAAGCGCTAATTTAATTAATACTCGTCGATTAATACGCCAGGAAAAGATGTAACACTATGTAACAATGAGATTAGGGCGTTTATTGGTTCATCTCATTTATTTTCGACGCAACAATTAACGTTTTAACCATTAATTGATCTGTTCATCGCCCTTGAGTGAGGCGCGGTGTCTCCAATCATCTTGGATTGGAGATGAGAACAGAATGATCGTCTATGCCCCCACTCGAGCTAGGCCGAAATCCCCATGCCCGAGAACGGCTTCTAGTGCTCGCTGACCCTGCGTGCCAGCGATGCCAAAAGCGGGGCTCGCAAAAGGCCTCCCTGAGGTTGCCATAGAGCATAGGCCCTGCCGTGATGCTGATACCTAGTCGTAGGGCTGTCATCTCGTGGATGTCGGAGAAGCCCTGCAGCGCCTAGCACTCTGCCTCTAGAGGCGTTGTAGAGGCGTGCCAGGTGATGCCTCACTCATGGCACAGTGGAGCAGGGGTGAAAACTGTTTTGAACCTCGTAGGCGCGCTAGACGAAATATCTGGGGTATGCTTCTGGAACCTTGATTTCTTGACTGGCGTCCTGGGCTAATGGAGTAGTGAGAGACAATGAGTTTTCAATCGCACACGGATTGCCCAGACGCCCAACCGCTCCCAGCCCATTCCCAGCGTGACCTCGCGGCCTCAATGCCAGCCAGGCATCCACGCGCCTGTCCAACGCTCATGTCCCGTCATCGCGACGCTCAAGCCGCTCCTTTGTTTTTTTGCGTGTTGCATCATGCAAAGCGGACTCACCACTTTTGACTTATCGAGAAGGAAGCATTCATGAGTAAGCCTTTCAAAGACCGCATTCATGCCATGAATCAGATGTATAAGCTGCCGATCAACAGCGCTCCGACGCTTCTCGCCGATCCTGCGGACAAGCTCAGGAAGTTCAAGGCCACGCTGATGGCTGAAGTCCATGAGATCGATGAAATCGTCGAGAAGATCGAGAAAGGTGAAGCCGAGATCGATATCAAGGTTGCCATAGCCGACCTGCTGGGTGATGTGATGGTTTACTGCCGGTCTGAGGCCCTGAAGTACGGGTTACCATTGGAGGACGTCCTGGACGTCATCATGGACAGCAACGAAAGCAAACTGGGAGCAGATGGAAAGCCTATCTACGACGAGAACGGGAAGTTCCTCAAAGGCCCGAATTACTGGAAGCCAGAACCCAAGATCAAAACCTTGCTTCTTGGCGCTGGGGACAAAGCGGACGTTTGATTGGAGAAACAGGCTTGAAACCTATCAACCTTGGCAAGACGCGTACGCTCAAAGACATCGAAGCGGCCATTCGCAAGATCTGCGACAGCCAGGGTGAGAGGTTTCTCATTCAGGCAGACATGCTCAGTGCGCGGCATGGCGCCATGCATGATGCCGCACGCCTGCAACTGATCGTTACCCTGGCCCGGCAGCAGTTGCAGAGCGACTACCTTGATTTCAACCCGCAAGCCGATGCTCAAGCGTTGCTGCACAACCTCGCTAACTGTTCGCCAGGTATTGCTGCCTTGCGCCTTTCCAAGGGTATCCGGCTCGGCGAGCAGACATTCAATCGCCGAGAGGTCTTTCAGGAGTCGGTCGAACGAATGCAGGCCATGGACGCCGGCAGGTACGAGGACGTCGTCAACGGCCGAGTCGTCGATCTGATCTGTGTTGCAGGATCGAAGGTTCAGCACCTGCGACCGCTTTTTAGCGCGGAAGGCAAGGTGAAGCCTGCGTCTGAAATGACCACTGAGATGCGCAGGCTCATTGACTTCGTCAACAAGCAGAGCGGGCGTGCCAGTGTTCCGGATTCTCTCCTCGAAAGCTTGGGCCTGCTCTGTTCTGAGCTTGTATCCAACACCCAGGAACACGCGACTTCAGACCATTTGGGCCACCCGTATTTCGCCCACGTAGAAGGCGTCATGGTCGGCTGGAAGCGACTTGAGGACGAGATTTTCGCTGAAGACTTTGACGGTAGTGAGGACTTGCGCCGTTACTGGGAGCGAGAGTCGTCCACCACCGACAACAACAAGACCAGCCTGCGCGCATTGCACATCAGCTTCTTCGACTCAGGCCCCGGATTCGCCTCCAGGTTTAGCGGCAGGGCGGTGCAAGAGATGTCGCTCGAGGAGGAGCGAGACTACCTGCTCAAATGCCTGCAGCCACGCCAGTCCAGCAAGACTCTGGACGCTGCGGGCATCGGCCTGCCTGCCATCCTGAACGAGCTTCGCAAGGTAGGCGGATTGATCCGTATCCGTTCCGGGCGACTGTGCATCTATAACCAATTCGAAGAGAACGACCAGCACCGTCATCCTGACGATTTCAGGGATTGGGACACCACCGATTTGGCGCCCGTTGCAGGCGCTGTTGTCACCATCATGATTCCATTGAGGGGCATGTAATGGAGCGTTTCTATCAATGGATGTCCGCTGTCAGCGATCCCACTGGCAGTCATGAAGCGTTGGTCGTCTGCTACAACGATTCCGAGCTCTCGGTTCAGCATGTCTTCACTGACATCGAGGTGGCTCTCAAGGCCCAACGGCATCTACCTGACTGCGTCTACATCCTGGGGACGTCTGATCAGCTATCCGTGTTCAAGAGCGGTTGGGCTGACGACCAAGACCGCCTGGCCAACTTGCTAAAGCGTGGCGAGAAAAACGCGCGTGTATGTGTCCATGAATACGTGTTCCTGGAGTGGAATGGCGCAAGCTTCAACCCCCATGTGCTGGGCGGCAAAGAGCTTGTCTACCGTCATGATCCGAGCGCTCTCTTGAGAGAGGGTTTGAGAACGCTGATCGAAAAGAACAACGTGATTCATGCAGCGCCATCCGCGCACTCCTTCAAGCACCCCTCCGGCACACTAAACAACGTGTTCATCCAGACCAGGGAACTGGCGAGCGATGAGGCCGAGGTGTGTGTGGTCGGGTATGCAATTGCACTCGAGTACGGTGCCAGGCTGCGCCAGGCTGGCAAGGTGTACATCGACACCATGGGCATCTATGCATTCGTGAAAAATGCGCTCGCTCGCCTGGATAGCAAGTCCGAAGTCATGAGTTTCCACTCCTACGAACGGCTCAAGACCATCTACCCGCCGGAAGGTCAGTATTTCTGCGTGGTATCAGCCTCTACATCTGGCGGTATGGCCAAGCAGATGGGGGAGCAGGGCTTCGCAGAGGAGTGCGTAGCCACACTGATCGATCGCACGGCGGATGGCCGATACGGAGGTGTCCTGGTCGCCCTGGACGACGTTGACTACCCACTGCCAGTCAAGGCGGAGGAAGGCTGCACGCTGATTGAGATCATAGGAGAGAACTTCTCGGCGAAATCCAAGCCACCCAAGTCGATCACGATATCCTTGAAGCATGACCCGAAGCGGCTGGCCAAATTCCACAAGTACTTCGGTATGGGAGGAATTGATGGATTCAACAAGTCGAGCAAGCCTCGCAAGCTGTTGACGCTCAATCCTGATCTGTTGCTGGCGGACGCTGCCTTCAGAACATGGCTGGCCGCTGAAATTGATTGGTCGGTCTCCATGGCGACAAACCTGATCGTCTACGCCGACGATGACGGGTCGAAGAAACTTGGCGAGGTGGCCCATGAGATTCTCAGCGAGAAATGGGGCGCGACCAAGCCAATCCAATGCGTGCCTTACAGCGAGCTTGACCAAGTTGAGTTCAAAACCGTCTCCGGGGTGCTGGTCGCGACAGTGGTTGCGCGCGATGGCGGCATCCTGAGAGAGATCAGTCGTGATCTGCGGGCCTACATGGATGCGACCGTGCCGCGCAGGTTCCTTGCACCGATCGGGATTCCACAGAGCGCGAGAGCCTGGACACTTCTCAAAACGTTTCTGGTGAAGAACCCCACGCCCCGGGAGTATGGCTTCTCTAACTGGCTGTGCCTGCCCATCGGAGATGACGGGAAAGACAACGCCTGGAGTCGGTTGACCAAGGTTACCTCTGCCGGGCAGGTCGATGACGTCGGCTTCACGCCTGCAGTCGCGGACAAGGTTCGTCATCAGGCTCTTGATGAGGCCGCTGAGCTGGTTATGGCGAACAAGCACAGCTTCCTGCCAAAACATGACGGCAGCGCGCTCGCCTTATCCGATGGATTTCTGTTCTTCGACGCCTCAAGCAATGTGGGCCAGGACTGTCCGAACGTACCGCAAAGCACGGTGTTCTTTACGATTGCTGCCGTCCTGCAGTTCGCTCGGGAGCACGAAGATCATGAGTTGCGCCTGCAGCCGACGGGGTATGAGTCCGTGGTGCTATCACCGGAGTGCTTCCTCCGGTTTAACGACAACGTCCTACAGGCGTCATTCCTCCGGGCGTGTCTCCCTTCAGAGCTTGATTACTCAGCAAGCCCGGAGCTGAGCAAGCTGATGAAGGAGTTCATCGCCAAGGTATTTGCCCGCTGGGAGCGGACTTACGGCGATGCCGCCTTGGAGTTTGCCGCCGCACTGGCTACCGCTACGCTGAAGCTCACGCAGGAAGACGCCCGGGCACTGCTCGATGAGGCTATCGAAAACCGTAAGGACAACGCCTCCAGCCTCTTAGGGTTGCTCCTGCTCACCCAGCGGGCGCTGTTCCCTGCCACCGAAGGGTAGAGCAGAGGCTGTAAACCAATTTTTTATACTGTTAACCGCTGTGGTTTACAGTGCAAAAAGTTGGTTTACAGATATCTGTGTGAGGCGATAGTCACTGGAAGACGCCCTTGAAAACTAAGGTTTACCTTAGTTTTTCCAGATTTTTGGGCGGCTGCGGTGAGAATCTAAGCTCTAGCTTAGTTTTTGCCCTAGCTGCGCTTGTGCGGAAAAGGGCAAGGGCAGGGTGCCTGGTGCGGGCGTGGTCGACCGAATGCTGTGCGTATATACAGTACTATCTGTAGCCCCGAGAATCTGCCACCTGGATGACCTGATTTACGATGTCGAGCATGGCGGGTGGTCGCGAGTGGAAAATGGCTACAGGCCCCGTGCCACGGGCTTTAGAGGGTCATCAGAAAACCAGCACAGGGGGCGACGGTGCACTTGGGGCCTAAGGGATACCGTATTTTCCCAATGCTGTATGGATATACAGCTTGTGACTCCCGACTGGGCCACGCAATGCACTGCACAGATCGAACCGCGAAGCAGCGCATAACTGGCGGTAGCTCCAGGATGGCCAGGTGGGCTTATCATCGGGGCTTTTCCTGATCCTGAAGACTCGACAATCAGATGAGCATTGCACCTCGATCCTATTGTGCGAACTGGAGAGCATTTCGAGGGGGCTGGCCTACGAACCTCACGATTTCAAACTGTACGTGATCAGATTCGCCCGTGGGGAGATTGGCCAGCCACGCTTGAACACGGTCTTCCCAACCGGTTTCGCAGAAACGCGTGTCGGGCCAGAAGTTGTGGGCTCCGCCAGCAATCAGTTGCTTGGCAAGCTCTCGCTCGCGGGTACCGATCAAGCACCAAGCCACGAAAAATCTCTCATCCCAGCTAGCAGAGCATAATAGATGTATTGGGGCGTCAGCTCCGATGCCCAGTTGATCAACTTCGCGGTCGAAACAAAACATTCCGTTCAGTTGATCCAGCAAGGATCCTTCCGCCATGATATCGACGGCCTTGAAAAACCAACCGATTGCTTGGAATTGGCTAAGTCTTACAAGTTTCTTCTGGGCAACAGATAATAGGCGGGTGCCAAACCATTTTTTGGTTCGAGCGCGAGTGCATGAGGTGGACTTTGTGCCGGGCATTTAAATGCCTCCATTATTTTTATTTTACACATACTGACACATTACGTATGGAGCATGCGTACGCGCAACCCGATTCAGATACTAATCGTATCGCCTGACAATGTCTGATGCTAATTAGCACTCGCCAATTGAGACTGAGTAGGTAGCCTGGCACAGGTAGGGTCTCCATGGGATACCTATGCTGCCCTGTGCGTATTGAGCTTGCCCTTACATTATGCCAAGAGCAGGGCAGCGCAGTATCAGCCTCTGTCTCGCGTTCCTAAGTGTTTGACCGACCGCGCTCGCTCTTGATCATGTGAGTGGTAGTAGGTGTTTTGAGTTGTCGCCAGGTTGGAATGCCTTAGATCGTACTGAAGATCCTTCGCGTTTCTGAACGGCGCATCAAAGGTCGCCGAGGTATGACGTAACCAGTGCGATGATGCTACGCGCAGGCTGTCCATTTCATAAGACTCACGTCCTTCTGCACGCATTCTGACGAGCGCTTGGTCAAAAACGGTTTGGAGGAGGGCGCGCACCTGTCGATCCGAGAGGCCTGCGCGACCACTCAGCGTTTTCAGAAGCGGAGTTTTCTCCTGATAAGTAGGCAATGGACTCAGTCCAATGAAGGTACGGTACCTTGTGAGATACTTCGTTACATACTCATCCCGCACTGCGATTTTTCCGGACTTGTTGCCCTTACCCACAACATGGAACCACCAGTTTCCATCAGCATCCAGACGAAAATCTCCCATGGTGGGCTGCCAATTAGTACGCCCAACGATATCCGATATGCGCAAATACATGCTGAACATCGTAACGAGCACGAATAGGGTGCGCTCATGTTTCCTAGGATCAGCAGCGGCCATGGATTCTGCAGTGTCAATCACATAATCCCATTGCAAAGGGGTCAACGCCCGAGAAGTGCTGGATTCTAGCTGAGATGAACTATACTGCCCCTTTTTAGTAACCTTGCGGAACGGATTCGAAGTAGCGATTTCCTCTTCAACTAGATATTCATAAAAGCCACTTGCAATTTTGAATACATTGTTCATGCTGCCGGATGATGAGTGATAGTAGGTCGACGAATTGTCCCCAGTACTTTCACTCAGGCTGCGATTTTGTTTCGGAGCGCGCAGTGTGAAAGGCTTCCATTTGGGGTTGGCCGCTAATTCCAGATCCGGTGTCTGATCAGCACTACTTAAAGCATTTTCTGAAATGAACCGATTACGAATGACTGGCCCAACCCAAGTGACTGGCGGGTGTTTGCAAAACTCAAGATACGCTTCGGCATCAAGCCGTTTCAACTCGTGCACAGGCTTCTGGCGCACGATCAGCGCCCAGAGAAATAGCCGCTCAACGTGGCCTCGGTACGTGCTGAATGTGAGCGCGTTGTCGGCATAACACCTCAGATAACCCCTGATAGCCAGGAACCCTGGGATGGCTTTGAGTTCGGGAGCAAAGCCTTCCAAGAATCGCTCGACGCTCGTGATTGATGGCCGGCCTACAGTGAAATCCTGATCCACGAAATCACTGTGAGATTCAAATATGGGCCGGGGAGTGCAGGTCATCTTACTTACCGTAATGGGCTGGCATACGTCAGCAATTGAAACTTCCTAATCTGGCTGTTTTAGGAAGTTTTCACTTCCTGCACCGCCCGCTTCAATCACTCACTTCAATCGACTGGCCATAGTTAATGGGAATTGCCGGATAGTAGCGCCAAGTTTGGCCGGCCGCAACCTTGACAAATTTTTAGCCCATCGACACCACCCGTCAGCGACTATCATGCTTGCTTGACATATGACAAGAAACCCACTAGGCCATATTCGGAGTTATGGGTCTGCCCGGCTGCGTCATATATGAGCAATTTGCATCTGGCAGCGTCAGACATTGGTAGTGCCTGTCGCTCAAATAAATCTCGGTTTATAAGAATATTGTTGCTTTCGCTTCAGTGGCCACCTTCGAGTGCAGGGCTTAAGGAACTATTCGAATTTCCTCTATATTGTTTGCAGGATGAGGAAGCCTCTTTAAGACTCTCTAATCACTGGCGTGAAGTGGCAATATAGGTATAAGTACGCTTCGTCACTCCAATGTCCATTTCGCCCCCCCGAAAGTGTCCACATTACAAGCTTATCAATACGAAAGTGTCCGCATTATTGTCGTGCAGGTCGATTTCGGAAAGTGTCCGCATTGACCGCAAATTACACCAAAGGCAGCAAAATCGGGGATCCCGCCTGGTGGTTGCTCAGGGCGGGCTTTGGAAAGTGTCCGCATTATCGTTGCGTTCTCAGGAAAACGGCTCGGAGCGTCGTTCGTGGATGAGCTGTGCGAAAGCTTTGCTGGTAAGCGGTTTCCAAGGAGCTGAATCCAGGATCGACATCGAGGGGACTGCTGTGAGGCCCGGAGCCCGTGGCTTGGAGCGCTTGTCTGCTTGGCGTTGCGTCTCTTTGCGGGCCACAAGTGCGTGTATTTCACATGGGGACTGTGGCTCGTTGAGCGTTGAAAATACGGAAAGTGTCCTGATTATGGGGTTCGGCGTGAGCCCAGGAAAGCGTCCGTATTAGGTGCAAAAAAACCTGGAGGCGTTGGATTTACTGGCTTGCAGGGGTGATTTTGCAAATCCCGCAGATTATTCCAGTGTCCAGATAGCGCAGAAAACCGGAGCAACGGTTCAAACGAGCGTTTTTTGACGAGCCCCAATGGATTCAAGGGTTTGCGGAAGGCACTCAGAGGCATATGTGTCCGCATTTCTGAGGTTTTCCGGCGTTCGAAAGCAACCCCAAGACGCTGGAGGCCTTGTGGGCTCTGGGTTGCGGGGGTTTTAGGGGTAGGAGTGTCCGTGTTTCACAACGGCTACAGATAGATTCTGGCAATTTCGAGGCAACGTCCGGTTTTAGGGTGCAAGCGACACATGATAGACAGCTCGGCAAAGTACTGATTTAACATAATATGCATTATGCGCATCTTCGTATGAAGCTGCCGGGGTCGTGAGTGAGCAGATTTGAAGCCAGGCCCCAGGCCTCGATCACTGCGCTGCAGATCGAGCTTGGATCTCAGCGATGTAACCCAGCACGAACGGATCCTCCGAGCCTCGCTCCTTGTAGTAACCGACCACGTTGGCCAACGTCCAGCGCAGCAACCTCATCAGCACTGGATCGGAAAACCTCCAGCTGGCTGACTCATACTGATACCGGTTGTTGGTGAACACATCGCGATACCGCTCGAATGAATGTTCCTGGCTGTTCAGAGCCAGGCTTTCACGAATAGCTGCAGGCATCGCGTGGAACAGCGTCAGCAGATCGTGCGCGTCACGCTTTTGCTTGGGTGGAATCTTGCCGATTGACTGCAAGTGCTGGTGAGCCGCTTTGAGCGCTTCGACGTCGAGCTTGTAGGTTTCGCCGGATGTGCCTTGGTGGTGATCTGGTACGGAAATAAAGCTTTTCAGCAAGATTTCGATACCGATTGCTGCGTTGACCATGGCGACATGCGGGAGGTTTTGGGCGTCTAGTAGCTCAGCGGCCTTGAGGTAGTTATGGGCGCTTTCAAGCATCCAGCCTGGAAAGTGTGTCATTGCATGATGCTCCTTGAGCTCACCAGATGAGCTACCCTGCCCTTATGATATGAACTTAAGGAATAACTACACTAAATACTCATTTAGTGTAGTTATGATTCCTAAGCATCCCGAAAGCTGACCTACTCGACCAACAGTTCGCCAACACGCATCCCCAGCGACTCAAGCGTGAACGGCTTGATCAGGACATGCCTGCCTGCAGCCAACTCGCTGGCTTGCAAGTACCCGGTGATGAACAGTGTTTTCAAGGAGCTATCAAGCCCAACCGCCTGTTCAGCCAGTTGCCATCCATCCATGCCCCCTGGCAGGCCGATGTCGCTGATCAGCAAGTCGATGTTCACCCCTGAGCGCAGGAGCTCAATCGCGGCAGCCGCTTCGCCAACCTCAAGTACCTCATAGCCGAGATCTTGGAGTGTTTCCGCCACGACCATGCGCATGGTGAGTTCATCTTCGACCAGCAGTACCGTTTTGCCCTGCTGTAACGCCACTGCAGGCGCCCTGTCGTCGATTGCGTCGGGTTCAGGTATTTCGCCATGATGACGAGGCAGATACAGATCGACCCGGGTGCCTTCGCCCACGCGCGAACGGATTGTCACTTGGCCGCCCGATTGCTGGGCGAAGCCATAGATCATCGAAAGGCCAAGGCCTGTGCCCTGCCCTTCGGGTTTGGTGGTGAAGAAAGGCTCGAAGACATGAGCCAGTACTTCGGGCGGCATGCCGACCCCAGTGTCGGTCACGCTCAATTGAATATATTGCCCCGGCTCAACTTCATAGTGCTCGGCGTGCTGTGCGCTTAGCGTTAGGTTGCCGGCCTCAAGCTGTATTCGCCCGCCCTGGGGCATGGCGTCCCGGGCGTTATTGCACAGGTTCAACAGGCTATTCTCGAGTTGGCTCGGGTCGATGAAGGCAGGCCATAGCGCATGGTCCCAGATTGTTTCAACCACAATGCCAGGCCCCGCCGTGCGTTGAACCAGTTCGCTCATCTCCTGCAGCAGCGTGGCCACCTTTACAGCGCGAGGCTCGAGGTTTTGTCGGCGGGAAAACGCTAGCAGGCGGTGGGTCAAGGTAGCTGCTCGGCTGCAGGAGTGACGGGCTGCTTTGATGTGCCTCTCGACATCCCCCATGCGTCCCTGCTGAGTGCGCAGGCTGAGCAGCTCCAGCGAAGCACTGATGCCGCCGAGCAAATTGTTGAAGTCATGGGCCAGCCCGCCGGTCAATTGGCCGACCGCTTCCATTTTCTGCGATTGGCGCAGCTTTTCCTCGGTGGCCATCAACTCGGCAGTGCGCTGCGCGACCCGTTGTTCCAGCGTTTCGTTGAGTTCACGAAGGGCTTCTTCGGCCAACGTTCGCTCCAGCAAGTCGGCAGCAGTGCGCGCGAGGATGTCGAGCAGGCGCAAGACGCGATCCGAGGGGTGATGTGGCTGGGTCCAATGGGTGGACATCATCCCTAATAACCGACCACTGCGTGACAACAGTGGTGTGGTCTGAGCTGCACGGATGCCGGCACTGCGAAAAGCGAGCAGTTCCTCGGTGCCGGCGATTTCGTCCCACAGCTCAAAGTCCGAGATGATTGCACGCTTGCCGCGCCTGAGGGCCAACCCGCAGCTGCTCAACGCGTTGTAGCTCACCCACTGCCAGAACTGAATGGCATCCGGGGGCAGGCCACGCGAGCACAGCAGTTGCAGCTTGCCGCCATGGCCTGACCCGTGATCGGGCGGGCAAAGTATCTGCATCGTGGCGAATTGCGACCCGGTTATGCTTGCTGCAGCATCAACGATCTTGACATACAGCGCCTGGCGGTCCTGCTCGCCGATCAGTGCAACGCTGATGCTATGCAACAGGTCCAGGTCGCCAAAGGCAACGTCTTCAAGGACGCGTGGGGTAATGGTTGTCATGTCGGTCCCTTCAACATCGTCAGGCGCTATTAAGCCTCACAAGCTCAACCCAGACCACCAAATCGTTTGTAAAAGCTTTCATTCACGTCTGGCAACGGCCCATCAGCTGTCTCCAGTGCACTATTGAGCCATGCTTCGGTCTTGGCAACCACCAGTCGATACAGGTTTCGGCATAACTGCCTGGCCGCGCGGCCTTCCCAGTCACCCGGCAGCAGCTCGTCTGGCAACTGCGGATCACGCAGCAGCAGGCGGCGGTACTCGTGGATCAACAGGGTGCGAGCCAGGAAGCAGTCCTCGGGGTTGAGCTCGTCCTGCTCTTTCAAGGCTTGCCACAACGGCCTGAACAGCTGGATGAACTCGCTGTATTGCTGCCCGAGCTCGTCAATACGCCAGCTTTCCCGGACCTGCGCGCGCAGGGCCTTGGAGGCTAAAACCTCCTGAGCATGGGTTTCGAACACAATACTCTCGTCGCCCGCCTCCAACTCACGCAGGGTTGCCGCCAGGTCGGCACGGTCCGCCCGCGGCGAGCCGAGCACGTTAGGCGCCATGGCGCCGAACCCTTGCCATTCCAGTTCTTCGCGCACGGCTTTGCGTTTGCCGGCGTCGAGCTGCGACAGCAACACCAGGGTCCAGGCACCATCCCATGCTGGTTGGGTGGGACTGTAGACACGCTTGAAGGCTTTCTCGAAGCGTCGTCGGCCGGTGCCGGTAAGGCTGTAATAGCTGCGCCGACCGACTTTTTCGGCGCTGAGCCAGCCTTCCTTGGTCAGGCGGAAGATCGAGGTGCGGATCAGCCGTTCGTTGATGCCGATCGGCTCCAGCAGATTGATCAGGCTGCCAAGCCAGACCGTGCCGCCATGAGGCTCGATGGCATCGCCGTAGAGGGTGATGATCAGCGAACTGGCGCGGATAGGCGTCTGCTCCTGGAAACGGGTGATCAAATGGTTCAGCGGGGCGAGGTTGCTCATGGAGGAACTGTGCGCGGGGAAAGCAGCGACTATACCTGTGCGGCGTCCCGCCTGACCATTGCGCGTTTCAGGGAGGCTCATGCGCCCTCCGCGGCTTTGGGCCTGAATCCGCCGTCAATCATGCGCGGGCGCTGGGCCTCAGGTTCGGCCAGTGGTGGGCACTCGACCAGGCTGGCCATGCAGCGCTGGCTCAGGCGCTGATATTCGGCGGTGCCGCGCTGTTTCCAGTTCAGCTCCTGATCGGTCAGCTGGCGCAGGGCCTGGGCGGGAGAGCCGATCACCAGGCTCTGCTCGGCGCATTCGAATCCTGCCTTGACGAAGGCGGTGGCGCCGACGATGCAACGTGGCGCGATGAGGGCGCCATCCATGACCACGGCATTCATCCCGACCAGGGCGTCTGCCCCAACGCGGCAGCCATGCAGTACTGCGCCATGGCCGACATGGCCGTTGCGCTCGATCACCGTGTCGCCTCCCGGAAAACCATGCATCACGCAGGTGTCCTGCAGGTTGGCGCCCTCTTCCAGAACGATGCGGCCGAAGTCACCGCGCAAAGAAGCCAACGGCCCGACGTAGCAGTGCGGGCCGATGATGACATCACCGATCAGTACGGCGCTCGGGTGGACGTAGGCTGTCGGGTCGACGACAGGGGTCAAGCCTTCCAGGCGGTAGCACGGCATAGGTATTTTCCTAATTGATCAGAATTTCACATTGATCTTGTATCGCTATTGCGGTGGCCGTCAATTGCGGCTCGTGGCTATATTACATCGAAAATCGGGCTGTATCGACTAACAGTGACCACCTAAACAGATACCGAAACGCAGTCTAGCTATTGCGTGAGTGTATCGCATGGTGGTTATATTGATCGCACCTGGGCGTGCTCGATCATCGCCCCTGCAGACAATTCCAAGAAATGCCGGCCATCCGATGCGCCGTGCAAGCAGCCTGAGGATCCCGACATGCCGCGTTTTATCAACGTGCAGGCGACTGAAGATGGCGTTCGCCTGGTCACCCTGCACCGCCCAGATGCTCTCAATGCACTGTGCACCGACCTGTTGGCCGAGCTGGCCGCCGAACTGGATACCGCCGAAACAGACGAGCTGACCCGTGCCATGGTCATAACCGGCAGCCGCAAGGCGTTCGCCGCGGGCGCCGACATCCGTGAAATGGCCGAGCGTGATCTGATCGGAATGATCAACGACCCGCGCGTTGCCCACTGGCAACGCATCGCCGCGTTCTCAAAACCGCTGGTCGCCGCCGTGAACGGCTACGCCCTGGGCGGTGGCTGTGAGCTGGTGATGTGCGCCGACATCGTCATCGCCGGTAGCGATGCCCGGTTCGGCCAGCCGGAAATCAACCTCGGCATCATTCCCGGTGCCGGTGGCACCCAGCGTTTACTGCGCGCCGTGGGCAAGCCGCTGGCGATGCAGATGGTGCTGACCGGCGAGGCAATCGATGCCAGCCATGCGCTGCAGGCCGGCCTGATCAGCGAAATCACCCAGCCCGAACTGACCGTCGAGCGCGCGCTTCAAGTAGCCCGCAGCATAGCCGCCAAGGCACCGCTGGCGGTGCGCCTTGCCAAGGAGGCACTGCTCAAGGCGGGTGACACCGATCTTGCCAGCGGCCTGCGTTTCGAACGTCACGCTTTCACCTTGCTGGCCGGCACCGCCGACCGTGACGAAGGCATTCGCGCCTTCCAGGAAAAACGCCCGGCCCAGTTCAAAGGCCGTTGACCAGCCCTTCCCATCCCCCTGACGGAGCGAGCCTTCCATGACGTTCGAGCACATCCTGTTTTCCATCGAGGGCGGCGTTGCCCAGCTCATCCTCAACCGGCCCGAGCAACTCAACAGCTTCAACACGCAGATGCACCTGGAGGTACGCGAAGCGCTCAAGCAGGTGCGCCAGAGCAGTGAAGCGCGAGTTCTGCTGCTGACGGGTGAAGGCCGTGGCTTCTGCGCGGGCCAGGACCTGTCCGACCGCAATGTCGCACCCGGTGCGGCGGTGCCTGACCTGGGCGAGTCCATCGACAAATTCTACAACCCGCTGGTTCGCACCCTGCGCGACCTGCCGTTGCCGGTCATTTGCGCGGTAAATGGGGTGGCGGCAGGTGCCGGGGCAAACATCCCGCTGGCCTGCGATCTGGTACTGGCCGCACGCTCGGCAAGCTTCATCCAAGCCTTCTGCAAGATCGGCCTGGTGCCGGACTCCGGTGGCACCTGGCTGCTGCCGCGCCTGGTCGGCATGGCTCGGGCCAAGGCGCTGGCGATGCTTGGCGAGCGCCTGAGTGCCGAGCAGGCCCAGCAGTGGGGCCTGATTCATCGGATGGTCGATGATGCCGAGCTGCGTGACGAGGCCATCGCCCTCGCCCGCCACCTCGCCACTCAGCCGACCTACGGCCTGGCGCTGATCAAGCGCAGCCTCAACGCCAGCTTCGACAATGGTTTCGATCAGCAGCTGGAGCTTGAGCGCGATCTGCAGCGCCTGGCCGGACGCAGCGAGGACTACCGCGAAGGCGTCAGCGCCTTCATGGACAAGCGCCTACCTGAATTCAAGGGGCGCTGAGCATGAGCGCACTCGACAACAACGCATTGGTGGCAGTCATCGGTGCCGGTGCCATGGGGGCCGGCATTGCCCAAGTGGCGGCCCAGGCTGGCCACCGGGTGAAACTCTACGACAACCGTCCTGGTATCGCGGCACAGGCTGTGGCAGGTATCGATCGCCAGCTCGGGCGCCTGGTGGAAAAAGGCAAGCTGCGGCCGGATACCCGCGAGGCCATCGTTGCGCGCCTGCAGCCGGAGGAAGCAATCGAAGCCTTGGCCGATGCCCGGCTGGTGATCGAGGCCATCGTCGAGAACCTTCAAGTCAAACAAGACCTGCTGCGCCAGCTTGAAGCGCTGTGCGCAGACGACTGCATCCTGGCCAGCAATACCTCGTCCTTGTCGATCACCAGCCTGGCGGCTGGCCTTGCTCGGCCTGAAAATGTGGTCGGTATGCACTTCTTCAACCCGGCACCGTTGATGGCGCTGGTTGAAATCGTTGCGGGCCTTGCGACCAAGCCAGCCGTTGCCGCAAGCCTCTATGAAACGGCAAAGGCCTGGGGAAAAAAGCCGGTCCATACCCGTTCCACACCCGGTTTCATCGTCAACCGTGTGGCGCGGCCATTCTATGCCGAAAGCCTGCGCCTGCTGCAGGAAGGCGCAGCGGATTGCGCGACGCTCGATGCATTGTTGCGAGAGGCCGGCGGCTTTCGCATGGGCGCATTCGAGCTCACCGACCTGATCGGCCATGACGTCAACTACGCGGTGACCTGTTCGGTGTTCGATGCCTTTTATGGTGACTTTCGCTTCCAGCCTTCGCTGGTGCAGAAAGAGCTTGTCGATGCCGGCCGCCTGGGGCGCAAAAGCGGCCAGGGCTTCTATAGCTACGCCGAGGACGCCGAGCGTGCGCAACCGACCGAGCTGCAGAGTCCACAGACGATTGAGCACTGCGTGATCGAGGGCGATCTGGGCGCGCTGCAGCCTCTGGTCGAGCGTTTGCGCGACAGCGGGATCGCCCTGACCAAGCGAGCAGGCAACGGCGTTATCCACGTGGGTGACGCAACGCTTGTGCTGTCTGACGGTCGCCTGGCCAGCCAGCGTGCACGTGAAGAAGGCCTGCGCAACCTGGTGCTGGTCGACCTGGCCCTGGACTACCGCACGGCCACGCGCGTCGCCATCAGCTGGTCTGCGGACACGGCGGTCGCTGCGCGCGACCAGGTGGTTGCGCTGCTGCAGCGCGCTGGCATCAAGGTGGCGGCGCTCGCCGACCTGCCCGGCCTGGTGGTGTTGCGTACGGTGGCCATGCTCGCCAATGAAGCGGCTGACGCGGTGCTGCAAGGGGTTGGCAGCGCTGCCGACATCGATCTGGCCATGTGTGCCGGGGTCAATTACCCACGTGGGCCGCTGGCCTGGGCTGAGCAGATCGGCCTGGGTTACACGCTGCGCGTGCTGGAAAACCTGCAATCGAGTTACGGCGAAAGCCGCTACCGCCCTTCCCTGCTGCTGCGCCGCAGCCACGCTCAAGGAGCCCGCCTGCATGACTGACCTGCAACGCACCCCGGACGAACTGGCCCAGGCCTGCGCCGATGCGATGTTCTCCCGCGACCAGGCCAGCCAGGCCTTGGGTATCCGCCTGCTGGGGGCCAGCGCCGGGCAAGCCCGGCTAAGCATGCAGGTGCGCACCGACATGATCCAGGGCCACGGCACCTGCCACGGCGGTTTCCTGTTTGCTCTCGCCGATTCGGCCTTCGCCTTTGCCTGCAACAGCTACGACGAAGCCACTGTCGCCCTGGGCTGCAGCATCGACTACGTCGCCCCTGCCCTGCGCGACGATGTGCTCACGGCGACCGCAACCGAACTGAGCCGCAAGGGCCGCACCGGCCTGTACGACGTACGCATCGAAAACCAGCACGGCGAGCTGATCGCCTTGTTCCACGGCAAATCCTACAAAGTGCGCGGCACGGTGATCGCGCAGGAGACCGCAAATGACTGAACAGACGTCCCTCGATGCGCTGATCATCGACGCTGTGCGTACACCGATCGGCCGCTACGGCGGCGCGCTCAGCTGCGTGCGCGCCGACGACCTGGCCGCTGTGCCGATCAAGGCGCTGGTCGCACGCCACCCGCAGCTGGACTGGAACGCCATCGACGACGTGATCCTCGGTTGCGCCAACCAGGCCGGCGAGGACAATCGCAACGTGGCGCGCATGGCCGCGCTGCTGGCCGGTTTGCCGATCAGCGTGCCGGGCACCACGATCAACCGCCTGTGCGGCTCGGGCATGGACGCCATCGGCAATGCCGCCCGCGCCCTGCGCTGTGGCGAGGCTGGGCTGATGCTGGCCGGGGGCGTCGAATCGATGTCGCGTGCGCCGTTCGTCATGGGCAAGTCGGAGCAGGCATTCGGCCGCAGCGCCGAGCTGTTCGACACGACCATTGGCTGGCGTTTCGTCAATAAGCGAATGCAGGCCGAGTATGGCATCGACTCAATGCCGGAGACGGCGGAGAACGTCGCTGAACAATTCTCCATTTCCCGTGCCGATCAGGACGCCTTCGCCCTGCGCAGCCAGCACAAGGCCGCCGCCGCCCAGGCCCGTGGCCGCCTGGCGCGGGAGATCGTGCCGGTCGAGATCAGTCAACGCAAAGGTCCACCCCTTTGCGTCGAGCACGATGAGCACCCACGCGCCGACACCACGCTGGAACAGCTGGCCAAGCTCGGTACACCGTTCCGCCAGGGCGGCAGCGTCACGGCGGGCAATGCTTCTGGGGTGAACGACGGTGCCTGCGCACTGCTGCTGGCCAGCAGCGCAGCGGCTCGTCGCCATGGCCTCAAGGCGCGTGGACGGATTGTCGGCATGGCCGTGGCCGGTGTCGAACCGCGCCTCATGGG
This sequence comes from Pseudomonas sp. NPDC089752, assembly GCF_044748725.1. Lineage (NCBI taxonomy): Bacteria > Pseudomonadati > Pseudomonadota > Gammaproteobacteria > Pseudomonadales > Pseudomonadaceae > Pseudomonas > Pseudomonas sp. NPDC089752. The sequence goes on along the minus strand of NZ_JBIVGP010000008.1, from coordinate 159,082 downwards.
CATCGGCCCGGTACCGGCTACGCACAAAGTGCTGGAACTGACCGGCCTGTCGCTGGCCGACATGGACGTCATCGAGCTCAACGAGGCATTCGCCGCACAGGGCCTGGCCGTGCTGCGCGAGTTGGGCCTGGCCGACGACGATGCGCGGGTCAATCGCAACGGCGGCGCCATCGCCCTGGGCCACCCGCTGGGCATGAGCGGTGCGCGCCTGGTCACCACCGCCCTGCATGAGCTGGAAGAAACCGCCGGACGCTACGCCCTGTGCACCATGTGCATCGGCGTCGGCCAAGGCATTGCCATGGTCATCGAGCGTCTCTGACCAATGGCTTGTTACTGAACGCGACGCCGCCGGTTATGCTGCGTCCATGACACTCACGGCCCCTTTCCATAGGAAGCGCCGGCCAACAAGAACAATTCGAGTGAAGCCATGAACATGTACCATGATGCCGATCGTGCCCTGCTGGACCCGATGGAAACCGCCAGTGTCGACGCCCTGCGTCAGCACCAGCTGGAGCGTTTGCGCTGGAGCCTGCAACACGCGTACGACAATGTGCCCCTGTACCGCAAGCGCTTCGACGAATGCGGCGCCCACCCCGATGACCTGAAATCGCTCGACGACCTGGCGAAGTTCCCCTTCACCGGCAAGAACGACCTGCGCGACAACTACCCCTACGGCATGTTCGCCGTGCCTCAGCAGGAGGTGGTGCGCTTGCACGCCTCCAGCGGCACCACTGGCAAACCCACGGTAGTCGGCTACACCCAGAATGACATCGACACCTGGGCCAACGTGGTCGCCCGCTCGATCCGCGCAGCCGGCGGGCGCAAGGGTGACAAGGTGCATGTATCCTACGGATACGGCCTGTTCACGGGTGGGCTAGGCGCGCACTACGGAGCAGAACGCCTTGGTTGCACCGTGATCCCCATGTCTGGTGGCCAGACCGAGAAGCAGGTGCAGCTGATCCGCGACTTCCAGCCCGACATCATCATGGTTACGCCGTCCTATATGCTCAACCTGGCCGACGAGATCGAACGCCAGGGCATCGACCCCCACGACCTCAAGCTGCGCCTCGGCATTTTCGGTGCAGAGCCCTGGACCGACGAGCTGCGCCGCTCCATCGAGCAGCGCCTGGGCATCGATGCGCTGGATATCTATGGCCTGTCCGAAATCATGGGGCCAGGTGTGGCCATGGAGTGCATCGAGACCAAGGATGGCCCGACCATCTGGGAAGATCACTTCTACCCCGAAATCATCGATCCAGTGACCGGCGCAGTGTTACCTGACGGGCAACTCGGCGAGCTGGTGTTCACCTCGCTCAGCAAGGAGGCGCTGCCGATGGTGCGCTACCGCACCCGCGACCTGACCCGCTTGCTGCCGGGCACTGCGCGGCCGATGCGGCGCATCGGCAAGATTACTGGGCGCAGCGATGACATGCTGATCATTCGCGGGGTCAACGTGTTCCCGACACAGATTGAAGAACAGGTGCTTAAAATAAAACACCTTTCCGAGCTATACGAGATACATCTGTATCGTGATGGAAATTTGGATAGTGTCGAGGTGCATGTGGAGCTGCGTGCCGAGTGCCAGGCCATGGATGACGGGCAGCGCAAGCTGCTTACCGGTGAATTGACCAAGCAGATCAAGACCTATATCGGCATCAGCACCCAGGTGCGGCTGCAGCCTTGCGGGACGCTGAAGCGCTCTGAAGGCAAGGCTTGTCACGTTTTTGATAAGCGCCTGGCCAGCTGATTCAACAGCTGCCCATTATTGCCCCGGCTTAGGCTGGGGCTTTTTTTTTTGCATTGTGGCTGGTGGCCTATTCGCGGGACAAGCCCGCTTCCACAGGTAATGCAATTCACCCTGTGGGAGCGGGCTTGCCCCGCGAAAAGGGCGGTATGTGATACACAAATCTTATTCGATACGCATAAATCTGTTTGACGTTATGTTTTGTATCGCTTACAAATGGCTCATGCCTTAGCAGGAGTCGGAACATGTACGCACAGCTAGTGGAAACCGGAGTCAAACGCGTCAAGTCGTTGGAGGAGATGTCGCCAGAAGAGCGCAACTTCCAGGAGAAGATCGACGCCGAGATCAAGATCGAAGCCAAGAACTGGATGCCCGAGGCCTACCGCCAGACCCTGATCCGGCAGATCTCCCAGCATGCTCATTCGGAGATCGTCGGCATGCTGCCCGAAGGCAACTGGGTCACCCGTGCCCCCAGCCTCAAGCGCAAGCTGCAGCTGATGGCCAAGATCCAGGACGAGGCCGGTCACGGCCTGTACCTGTACAGCGCCATGGAAACCCTCGGCGCCGACCGCGACGAAGAAATCGCCAAGCTGCACAGCGGCAAGGCCAAGTATTCGAGCATCTTCAACTACCCGACCCTGAGCTGGGCCGACATGGGCGCCGTGGGCTGGCTGGTCGATGGCGCGGCCATCGTCAACCAGGTGGTGCTGCAGCGCACCTCGTACGGCCCCTACTCCCGCGCGATGGTGCGCATCTGCAAGGAAGAAAGCTTCCACCAGCGCCAGGGCTACGAGTTGCTGCTGACCATGATGCGCCAGGGCACACAGGCGCAGAAGGACATGGTCCAGGACGCCATCAACCGCCTGTGGTGGCCGGCCCTGATGATGTTCGGCCCCAGCGATGAACACTCCCCCAACAGCGCCCAGTCGATGGCCTGGAAGATCAAGCGCCAGACCAATGACGAGCTGCGTCAGCGCTTCATCGACCAGACTGTGCCCCAGCTCGAACTGCTCGGCTGCAGCGCGCCTGACCCCGACCTGAAATGGAACGAAGCCCGCGGCCACTACGACTTCGGCGAAATCCAGTGGGACGAGTTCTACGAAGTCATTAAAGGTAACGGCCCGTGCAACCAGGAACGCGTCGCCACCCGGCGCAAGGCCATCGAGGATGGCGCCTGGGTACGCGAAGCGGCCGTGGCCTATGCACGCAAGCAACAGAACAAGAACGCCGCCTGAGCGGCGATTGATGCGGAGATCTGAAATGTCTGTCTGGACCCTCTTCGAGGTATTCGTGCGCAGCAAGCACGGCCTGAACCACAAGCATGTCGGCAGCGTCCATGCCGCCGACGCCGCCATGGCGATCGAGAACGCGCGCGAGCTGTACACCCGCCGCAGCGAAGGGGTCAGCCTGTGGGTCGTGCCCTCGGCGCTGATCACCGCCTCCTCGCCTGACGAAAAAGACCCGCTGTTCGCGCCGTCGGACGACAAGGTCTATCGCCACGCCAGCTTCTACGAACTGCCCGACGAAGTCGGGCACATGTGAGGTTGGCCATGCACAAGCACGATCTCATCCCTTACCTGCTGTTGCTCGGCGACAGTGCCCTGGTCCAGGGTCAGCGCCTGTGCGAATGGTGCGGCCACGCACCGGCACTGGAAGAAGAGCTGGCCTTGATGAACGTCGGCCTCGACCTGGTGGGCCAGGCGCGCAACTGGCTGGAGTACGCCGCCGAGCTGCTGGACGATGGCCGCGATGCCGATGCCCTGGCCTTTCGCCGCGATGAACGGGCCTATCGCAACCTGTTGCTGGTCGAACAACCCAATGGCGACTTCGCCGTGACCATGGCCAAGCAGTTCCTTTATGACGCCTGGCACCATGCTGTGCTCCAGCGCCTGGCCGACTCTAGCGACGCGCGCATCGCCGGTATCGCTGCCAAGGCGCTCAAGGAAGTCACCTACCACTTGCGCCGCTCATCCGAGTGGGTGCAGCGCCTGGGCGGCGGTACCGAAGAGAGCCGTCGACGCATGCTGGAAGCGATTCCGACGCTGTGGCGCTTCACCGTCGAACTCACGGCGGGCAGCGATCACGAGGTGCAACTGGCCGAAGCTGGCATCGCTGCCGACCCTGTGCAGGTTGGCGCCGATTGGCTCAAACAGGTCAGCGCTACCTTCGCTTCGGTGGAGTTGCCGCTGCCAAAGGCCGCCAGCCATTTCTACCTCAGTGGCCGGCAAGGGCTGCACACCGAGCACCTGGGGCTGCTGCTGGCCGAGATGCAGTTCCTGCCAAGGGCCTACCCCGATGCAACCTGGTGAACTGATCGTCGGCGATCGCGGCGCACGGGCTGAGCAAGGCGATGACCTGGCGCGAGCCTGGGACGTGCTGGGCCAGGTCATGGACCCCGAAGTGCCAGTGGTCAGCGTCGTCGACTTAGGCATTGTCCGCGACCTGGACTGGCGCTCTGGACACCTGTACCTGGTGGTCACACCCACCTATTCCGGATGCCCGGCCACCGAGGTGATCGAGGGGGATATCCGGCAGGCGCTGGAACAAGCCGGTTTTCCTGCGCCCGAACTCGAGCGCCGCTTGACCCCCGCCTGGAGCACCGACTGGATCAGCGCGCTGGGCCGTGAACGCTTGCAAGCCTACGGCATCGCCCCGCCCAGCGGCAGCACCAGCAAGCGCAGCCTGCTCGGTGAGGCGCCCGAGGTGTGCTGCCCGCAATGCGGCAGCCAGCACACCGAGCTGCTCAGCCAGTTCGGCTCCACGGCCTGCAAGGCGCTGTACCGCTGCCGCGCGTGCCTGGAGCCGTTCGACTACTTCAAATGCATTTGAGCCGTGGAGACCACCATGAGCCAGTTTCACAGCCTGACCATCAAGCAAGTGCGCAACGAAACCCGCGACGCGGTATCGATAGCCTTCGACGTGCCGTCGCATCTGCACGACGCCTTCCGCTTCACCCAGGGCCAGTACCTGGTGATGCGCACCCAACTGGACAATGAAGAAGTGCGCCGCTCCTATTCCATCTGTAGCGCGGTGCAGGACGGCGAGCTGCGCGTGGCCGTCAAGCGCGTGCCAGGCGGGCGTTTCTCGGCGTTCGCCAATGACGTGCTCAAAGCGGGCGCGCAACTGGAGGTGATGCCGCCGTCTGGCAACTTCTTCGTGCCGCTGCAGCCAACTCGCCGGGGCAACTACCTGGGCGTGGCCGCCGGCAGCGGTATCACACCGATTTTGTCGATCATCGCCACTACCTTGGCCAGTGAACCGCACAGCCGCTTCACCCTGCTGTACGGCAACCGTTCCAGCTCGGGCGCGCTGTTTCGCAACACCCTTGAAGACTTGAAAAACCGCTACCTCGACCGCCTCAACCTGATCTTCGTGTTCAGCCGCGAGCAGCAGGACGTCGACCTCTACAACGGCCGCATCGATGCCGACAAGTGTGGCCAGCTGTTCTCTCGCTGGATGGACGTGGCCAGCCTTGACGCTGCGTTCATTTGCGGCCCGCAAGCAATGACCGAAACCGTGCGAGACAGCCTGCAGGCCAATGGCATGGCCGAGGACCGCATTCATTTCGAACTGTTCGCCGCTGCCGGCAGCGAAACCCGCCGTGAAGCCCGCGAGGCGGCGCGCCAGGTCGATTCGGCGCTCAGCCACATCACGGTGATCAGTGATGGCCGCGCGCTCAGCTTCGATTTGCCGCGCAACACCCAGAACGTGTTGGACGCCGGCAACGCCATCGGCGCAGAGCTGCCCTATTCGTGCAAGGCCGGGGTGTGCTCGACCTGCAAGTGCCGGGTGATCGAGGGCGAGGTGGAGATGGACAGCAACCATGCGCTGGAGGACTACGAAGTGGCGGCCGGGTATGTGCTGTCGTGCCAGACCTACCCGGTCAGCGACAAGGTGGTGCTCGATTTCGATCAACTGTAAGACCGCGTCGCCTTTTTCGCGGATGAATCCGCTCCTACAGGGGTCTGCGCCGCTCTTGTAGGAGCGGATTCATCCGCGATAGCGCCCTCAGCAACCCAGCAAAACCCGCGTGACCTCACCAAAAACAATTACAACACCCAGAGATCGCTTGCCATGACCCCCGAACACATCGAGAGCATCAGCAACCACCCCGACTTCCAGCACCTGGTCCGGCGCAAACGCCGCCTCAACGGCAGCCTGACCCTGGCCATGCTGGTCATCTACTACGGCTTCGTCCTACTGGTGGCGTTCTCCCCCAGCACCTTGGGCCAATCCCTGAGCGGCGGCGTCACCACCGTCGGCATGCTGGTCGGGGTGCTCATGGTGCTGTTGTCCTTCGCCCTCACCGGCATCTACGTGCACCGCGCCAACAACGTGCTCGACCCGCTCAACGACAAGGTCAAGCAGGAGTGCGCGCAATGAACTGGACTGCCATCTCGATGTTCATGGTGTTCGTCTGTTTCACCCTGCTGGTGACCCGCTGGGCCGCCCTGCGCACCCGGTCGGCCAGCGACTTCTACACCGCCGGCGGTGGCCTGAGCGGCATGCAGAACGGCTTGGCGATCGCCGGTGACATGATCAGCGCCGCGTCCTTCCTGGGCATATCGGCCATGATGTTCATGAACGGCTACGACGGCCTGCTGTATGCCCTGGGCGTGCTGGCCGGCTGGCCGATCATCCTGTTCCTGATCGCCGAGCGCCTGCGCAACCTGGGCAAGTACACCTTCGCTGATGTGGTGTCGTACCGGTTGGCGCAGACCCCGGTGCGTCTGACGTCAGCTTTCGGCACCCTGGTGGTGGCGCTGATGTACCTGGTGGCGCAGATGGTCGGGGCCGGCAAGCTGATCGAGCTGCTGTTCGGCATCAGCTACCTGTACGCCGTGATGCTGGTCGGCGTGCTGATGGTCGCCTATGTCACCTTCGGTGGCATGCTCGCCACCACCTGGGTGCAGATCATCAAGGCGGTCATGCTGCTGTCTGGCACCACGTTCATGGCGTTCATGGTGCTCAAGCATTTCGGTTTCAGCACCGAAGCGATGTTCGCCAACGCCGTGGCCGTGCATGCCAAGGGCCAGGCGATCATGGCGCCCGGCGGCTTGCTGTCGAACCCGGTGGACGCGATATCGCTGGGCCTGGGCATGATGTTCGGCACCGCTGGCCTGCCGCATATCCTGATGCGCTTCTTTACCGTCAGTGATGCCAAGGAAGCGCGCAAGAGCGTGTTCTACGCCACCGGTTTCATTGGCTACTTCTACTTGCTGCTGATCGTCATCGGCTTCGGCGCCATTGTCATGGTCGGCACCGAACCCGCCTACCGTGATGCCAGCGGCGCGATCATCGGCGGCGGCAACATGGTCGCCGTGCACCTGGCGCAAGCCGTGGGCGGCAACCTGTTCCTGGGCTTCATCTCTGCTGTCGCCTTCGCCACGATCCTCGCCGTGGTGGCGGGCCTGGCCCTGTCCGGTGCTTCGGCCGTATCCCATGACCTGTATGCCTGCGTGCTGTGCAAAGGCCAGGCCACGGAACAGCAGGAAATGCGCGTATCGCGGATCGCCACGCTGGTGATCGGCATGCTGGCGGTGGTGCTGGGCCTGGTGTTCGAGTCGCAGAATATCGCTTTCCTCTCCGGCCTCGTGCTGGCCGTGGCTGCCTCGGTCAACTTCCCGGTGCTGCTGCTTTCGATGTTCTGGAAGGGTCTGACCACCCGTGGTGCGGTGTGCGGCAGCATGGCCGGCCTGGTGTCGGCAGTGGTACTGGTGGTGTTGGGCCCGGCGGTGTGGGTCAACGTGCTGCACCACGAACAAGCATTGTTTCCCTATAGCAACCCAGCCCTGTTCTCCATGAGCCTTGCGTTCCTCGGTGCCTGGGCGTTTTCGGTGACGGACGCCTCTGAGCGTGCCAGCGAAGAACGTGGGCGCTATCTCGCCCAGTTCATCCGCTCGATGACCGGCATCGGCGCCGCGGGTGCCAGCAAGCACTGAACTCTGACTCTGGGGAACATCATCAATGAACCGCATGCACTTCACGTCTGCCGCGTGGCTGGCCACACTCGCCCTGCCTTTGCCGGCCCTGGCGGACTTCATCGGCGACAGCCACGCACGGCTGGACCTGCGCAACCTCTACCTCAACCGTGACTTCCGGCAGAACAATGCGCCGCAAGCCAAGGCCGAGGAATGGGGCCAAGGCTTTACCGCCCGACTGGAATCGGGTTTCACCGAAGGCCCGGTGGGCTTTGGCGTGGACGCCATGGGCCAGTTGGGCATCAAGCTCGACTCCAGCCCCGACCGGCGCAACACCGGCCTGCTGCCGTTCGGCCCGAACAGCCTTGAACCGGTCGACAATTACAGTGAGTTGGGTTTGACCGGCAAGCTACGGGTGGCCAAGAGCACCCTGCGCCTGGGCACCCTGCAGCCGATCCTTCCGGTGGTGGTGTACAACGACAGTCGCTTGCTGGCCTCTACCTTTCAGGGCGGCCAGCTGACCAGCCAGGACATCGACCGGCTGACCCTGAATGCCGGGCGCCTCAGCAAAACCAACCTGCGCGACTCGTCCGGGCGCGACGACATGGGCTACGGCGCCGCCAGCAGTGACCACCTCGACTTCGGCGGTGGCAGCTACGCGATCACCCCGCAGACCAGTGTCAGCTACTACTACGCCAAGCTGGAAGACATCTACCGCCAGCAATTCATCGGCTTGGTAGATACCCGCCCGCTGGGCGAAGGCCTGAGCCTGCGCACCGACCTGCGCTACTTCGACAGCCGCAACGACGGCGCCGAACGCGCCGGCAACATCGACAACCGCAACTTCAACGCCATGTTCACCCTCGGCGTGCGCGCCCATAAATTCACCGCCACCTGGCAGCAGATGTCCGGCGACAGCGCCTTCCCGTTCGTCAACGGCGGTGACCCGTTCACCGTCAACCTGGTGACTTACAACACCTTCACCCGCGCCGGCCTCGACTCCTGGCAAGTGCGTTACGACTACGACTTCGTCGCCCTGGGTATTCCGGGCCTGAGCTTCATGACCCGCTACACCGACGGCCGCCACGCCGAGACAGCCACCGTCAGCAATGGCCGCGAGCGCGAACGCGACACAGACCTGACCTACGTCATCCAGAGCGGCCCGTTCAAGGACGTCAGTCTGCGTTGGCGCAACGTCACCTTCCGTTCCGGCAATGGCCTGACCAACGCCGTGGATGAGAACCGCCTGATCATCGGCTACACCGTGGCGCTGTGGTAACAGCGCCCCCACCCCACTTGAACAGCATGGAGAACAGCATGTCTGACGCCCCTACCCTGCAGAGCTTCATCGCCGGCCGCTGGATCGGCCAACACGGCGCCCAGGCCCTGCGCAGCGCCCTGGATGGCCACGTCCTGGCCTACAGCCACGAAGAGCGCCCGGACTTCGCCGAAGCCGTTGAGTTCGCCCGTAACCGCGGCCTGGCCGAGCTCATGGCCATGGACTTCCAGCAGCGTGCCGCCCGCCTCAAAGCCATTGCGCTGTACCTGGCCGAGCGCAAAGAGCAGCTTTACGCACTCTCCCACCACAGCGGCGCCACCCGTGCCGACAGCTGGATCGACATCGAGGGCGGCAACGCCACGCTGTTCTCCTATGCCGGTATCGGCAGCCGTGAACTGCCATCGGGCAATCTGGTGCATGAAGGGCCGGCGATCCCGTTGGGCAAGCAGGGCCATTTTGCCGGTTCTCACATCCTGGTGCCGCGTGCGGGCGTGGTCGTGCACATCAATGCGTTCAACTTCCCGATCTGGGGCATGCTGGAGAAGTTTGCCCCGACCTTCCTCGCCGGCATGCCTTGCATCGTCAAACCGGCCACCTCCACCAGCTACCTGACCGAAGCGGTGGTGCGCCTGATGAACGAATCCGGCCTGTTGCCGGCTGGCAGCCTGCAGCTGGTGATCGGCAGCACCGGCGACCTGCTCGACCGCCTGCAAGGCCAGGATGTAGTGACCTTCACCGGCTCCGCCGATACGGCGGCCAAACTGCGCGTGACCCCCAACCTGATCCGCAACTCGGTGCCCTTCACCGCCGAGGCCGACTCGCTCAATTGCGCGATCCTGGGCCCTGACGTCACGCCAGACAGCGAAGAGTTCGACCTGTACATCAAGGAAGTGGTGCGCGAGATGACCACCAAGGCCGGGCAGAAATGCACCGCCATCCGCCGCGCCATCGTCCCCGCCAAGCATCTGGATGCCGTGGCTACGCGTCTGCGTGAGCGCCTGAGCAAGGTGGTGGTCGGCGATCCGGCGTTGGAAGGGGTGCGCATGGGCGCCCTGGCCTCGCACGACCAGCAGCGTGACGTCGGCGAGCGTGTGCGTGCCTTGCTGCAAAGCTGCGACCAATTGTTCGGCGCCAGCGACGGCTTTGCCCCGCGTGGCGAAGGCGTTGCCGAAGGGGCGTTCTTCGCGCCGACCCTGCTCCAGGCCCGCGACCCGCATGCCGAGGGCGGTGCCCACGATATCGAAGCATTCGGCCCGGTCAGTACCTTGATGGCCTACGACGATCTGGACGAAGCTCTGGCTCTGGCGGCGCGCGGCAAAGGCAGCCTGGTGGCGACCCTGGTCACCGCCGACCGCGCCGTAGCCGCCAAGGCGATTCCTGCCGCTGCCGCCTGGCATGGTCGCCTGCTGGTGCTGGACCGTGAGGCCGCACAGGAATCTACCGGGCATGGCTCCCCGCTGCCGCAGCTCAAGCACGGCGGCCCAGGCCGCGCCGGTGGCGGCGAAGAACTGGGAGGCCTGCGTGCGGTCAAGCATTACCTGCAACGTGCCGCCGTACAGGGTTCGCCAAGCATGCTGACCGCCGTGACTGGGGAATATGTGCGCGGAGCCGAAGTGATCGAGACTGAGGTACACCCGTTCCGCCGCTATTTCGAGGACCTGCGCATCGGTGAATCGCTGTTGACCCACCGACGCACGGTGACCGAAGCCGACCTGGTCAACTTTGGTTGCCTCTCGGGCGATCATTTCTACATGCACTTCGACGAGATTGCTGCCAAAGAGTCGCAGTTCGGCAAGCGCATCGCCCATGGGTACTTCGTACTGTCCGCCGCTGCCGGGCTGTTCGTCTCCCCAGGCGCCGGGCCGGTATTGGCCAACTACGGCCTGGATACGCTGCGCTTCATCAACCCGGTGGGCATTGGCGACACCATCCAGGCACGGCTGACCTGCAAGCGCAAGATCGACCAGGGCAAGACCAGCCCGCTCGGCCAGCCGCAAGGTGTGGTGGCGTGGGATGTGGAGGTGACCAACCAGCTGGGTGAGCTGGTGGCCAGCTACGACATTCTGACCTTGGTGTTGAAAAAGCCTGAGTGATGGGTCGCCTGTACCGGCCTCTGTGGGAGCGGGCTTGCCCCGCGAAGCAGGCTCCGCGCTGGATGGCACGGGCGTCGCCCGTGTTCGCGGGACAAGCCCGCTCCCACAGAGGCCGGTACAGCATCCATTAGAGGCACAACGCCACCTCGTACATCCGCCCTACTGCCCTGCCCGTTCCTCGGCGCTATAGTCCGGCACAGAACAACGCCAAGGAAGCCCTCTGTCATGAACACCCTCAAACTCCTCCTGAGCGCCGCCGTATTGGTCGGTGTCACCGGCTGCCAGACCATCAAGCCCTCCAACGACACCCTCAAAGAGCGTGCCGAGTTCGCCCTGAACACCAAGGTAAGCAAGGTGGCTGACGTGCGCAGCGACAGCACCCTTACGTACTACACGGTCACCACCGCCAAAGGCGAGTACAACTGCCAGATGCCCAGCGGCGCTATCGTTGCCGTGGGTGAACAGGCCGATGGAGTGGATCGGTTGGCGTAGGTCGTGGCTGGCTTGGGCCAGAAAACGCGACTTCTCCTGGGTAGCTGCCATCGCCAGCTCAGATGCCTTGCGCGTGCGCTCCAGCAGCAGGTGGGCGTACACCGGGATCACGGTGCTGGTGGTCAGCAGCATCAGCACCATGAACGGGTTGGCCTGCCAGTAGGGGTTGAGCTGATAGACCGCCACCAGCGCCGTCAGCGCCAGCACGGTGGCAATCAGCAGGTAACGTGTGCCGAAGCGCATGCCATTGCCCAGGTTGACCCAGACCATCACCGCATACAGCGGCAGCGCTGCCTCGCCGCCCAGTACCAGGCCAAAACAGGTGCCGGTGTAGTCATGCACGATGCCCAGCACCCGCCGCCACGGGTAATGCCCCGGCCAGCGGGCAATGGCCTGGCGCAGGCCGATCGACAGGATGATGAAGCTGGCGATGTAATAGATGACCGGCAGGTAGTCGTTCAGCGAATGTCCGGGGAGAAAGCCCAGAACGGTGATGTAGACCAGCGCGCAGCTGGCGACGATGACCCGCAGGTTGGCCTGGTCGAGTTCGTTGTTCTTGTTGTAGTCCATGCTGACGTCCCTGTGTACGGTGTCGCATAACGGCCATCCCGGCGCGACAGTTACCGAAGTCAGCTGCTAAATTAGCAGGGTCCGGGAAACCGGTCTTCACAGGGAGTGTCAGGACGTGACGTGCCGCATCATCGTGGCGGATGATCATCCGCTTTTCAGGGAAGCCATGGCTCGCACCGTGCAAAGGGTGTTGCCACACGCTCAGCTTGAAGAAGCCGGCGACCTGCAGCAGGTGCTGGACCTTGCCAGCCAGGGAGAGGTGCCGGACACGCTGATTCTCGACCTGCGCTTCCCCGGCCTGACCGGCATCGACCGCCTGGCCGACCTGCGCCAGCAATTGTCCCGTACCACGCTGATCATCGTGTCGATGGTCGATGAGCCCGATCTGATCGAGCGGGTTTTGGCCAGCGGGGTCGATGGCTTCATCGGCAAAAGCATCGCCCCCGACGAGATCGGCGCGGCGATCCTGGCCATTCGCGAGGGCGAAGTACTCGTCAAGTATGCACCCTCAGGGCTATTGCCAAACCTTGGTAGTGAGTCCGAGCTTGAGCTGCTCACCCATCGTCAGCAAGAAGTGCTGCGGTTGATTGCCCAGGGCAAGACCAATAAAGAAATCGCCCGCGCTCTGGATATCTCGCCGTTTACCGTGCGTATTCATGTTTCATCGCTGCTCAAGGCGTTGAATGTCACCACCCGCACGGCGGCGGCAGTCAAATACACCGGCACCTGAAGCCGTTGGTCGGGCGCGACCGCTTGCGGGCAGATCATCCTTGGCTGCATTGCACTCTAAATTGCACATGCCACCAAGGAGATCGTGATGAGCGAGATACTGCGAATGGGCGGCGGTAGCGCCCAGGATGACTGGCCCGAGCTGGATCCGGAACAACCCAATGATCGCAATGACGATCCGGATGCAGATCCCAATGTTGCCGACGATGAGCAAAACCGTCCGGGCGTCCCGGCCAGCGACCCGGAGTCGGGTGCCTGACACCACTGGAGCGGGCCTCGAAGCCCGCTCCTGCTTTCAGCTGATGACGGCCGAATCTCCCACTGGCTGGCTCGGCTTGCCTCCCGACAGGCGCCAACTCACAGCGGTGATCCCATAACGCTCAGCCATCGGCCGGCTGACCTTCTTGATTTTTTCCCGGCCGAACTTTGGAATGATGCCGATACCCGCATCACAACTCGCCCAATGCCAGGCCTCGGCGTTATCCATCCGCTCCATGCGGATGATGAAACTGCGCTGTTCCCCATGCAGTTGGTAGTCAATGATGTACAGCTGCGGATTAGGCATCACGGGGCCCTCCTCTTCTCCATGGATGACTTAGTCATTGAGTGATGCCTGGCGGCAAAGATTCAAAAAAATTGTCGAACAATTGCTCTCCAATGCGGCCCGCAGAGCGGACGCTCGCGGGCCCTCGGATCTGGCAGTGGCTCAACCCTGTTGCGGACGGCCCCCGCCGTGGCTGTTCTGGCCACCTTTGCGGCCAGCCTGCGAAGCCCGTTCGCGGTCATTGGCAAAGTTGCCGCCCGATGCCTGGCCGCCTTTGTGGCCAGCTCGGGATGCTCGTTCGCGGTCGTTGGCGAAATTGCCGGGGTTGGTTTCCTTGGTGCCGCCACGTTGGCTGGTTCGCTCTTGATCACGAGCCATGTCGTTTCTCCTTGCGATTCGAGGGTTGGACGCATGAACGTTGCCATGCCTAGTTTCCGAGCCATTGGCGCAACGATCTGCTCAATGCCGATGCATGCAGCTGACAGGCGGCACCAAACTTAAAGCCCACAAATACTTGCGCCTGAACTATGCGTGAACGCTCCATTGGGTGGTTTCTGCTTCGATCGGCATTTCGTCGATGGCGTGGATCATCCCGCTCTCCAGCGCCTCCTGCGGCCCCAGGATGCGTGGATAGGCCATCAAATAGCGTGGAACGTCCAGCACCTCGGTGCTGCCCTGAGTACGCTCGGCGACGATCTGCGCATACAGGCGCAAGTCATAGTCCAGGCTCATCGCATATTCGGCCATGCGGGAATGATCCACCGAGCCGTGCAGCGTCCAATGAAAGGGGTGAAACAGGAACTTGCTGCGTGCACAGGCCGTACGGTGTTCGCCAGCGAGGAACAGGATATTGCCCATCGATTCCACGGTACCCAGGTTGTGCGTGTGCACTGGCACGGGCAACGTTCGCAAGAAGTTGTAGAGGGTGAAGCCGTAACTGCATTCCCCGCCCATCGTCGCGATGTTCAGCTGCAGCACCTCGACACCTTGCTGCAACGCCTTGGAGCAGGTGTTGATCAGGTTGCCGCAGGTGGATGAATTGATCGGGCCGGTGAAGTGGATGATGTGTCTGGCCATGCGTGCCTCCAGATTGCCGGGTCGCTGCGCAAGGTTGGGCGGCTCTCAGTCGCGTGCGTCGTCCCGTGTGGCGATTGGTCCATTGGGTTCCCCGTGTTCGCCCATCAGTTGGTATTGCTTGCGCAGTGCATGCAACTGCGCGGGGTCCATGTCTTCGAGGTCGAGCAACGCCTTGTGAGCGCGTTTGGTTGTGCGCAACAGCTCGTCGATCTTGATATGCAACTCGTCATTGTCGCGGTTCTGGGTGTTCTGGATGAGGAATACCATGAGAAACGTGATGATGGTGGTGGACGTGTTGATCACCAATTGCCAGGTATCGTTGTAGTCGAACAACGGCCCACTCACGCCCCAGGCCAGTATCAACAGCAGCGCGACGGCAAAGGACATCGGGCGGCCGGTGAAGTTGGCCAGCCATTGGGCGAAGCGGTCGAATTTCATGCTCAGGTTCCTCACCACCATTCGTCCTTCGGTGGAATCGCCGGCGGGCGCAAAGTTCCCCTGCACCGCCTTGCCGGCCATTTGTCAAACAGCCTGAACCGTTGCCCTGTCGGCCGGGTCGCTATTCAAGGGACAGCAATGAGGACGACAGCGTGAGTGATATCCGCATCGGTATTTCCGGATGGCGCTATACCCCGTGGCGCAAGGACTTCTATCCCCAGGGCCTGCCGCAGAACAGCGAGCTGGCATTTGCTTCGCGAGCGGTCAACAGCATCGAGATCAATGGGTCGTTCTACAGTTTGCAGACGCCGCTGCGTTATCAGCAGTGGCGAGACGATACACCTGAAGACTTCGTGTTTTCGGTCAAAGGTCCGCGCTTCATCACCCATGTGCGCAGGCTCAAGGACATCGAGGAGCCGCTGGCCAACTTCTTCGCCTCGGGCCTGTTGCTGCTTGGCAAGAAACTGGGGCCGATCCTTTGGCAGTTTCCGCCCAACATGAAGTTCGACGAAGAACGTTTTTCCCGCTTTCTTGAATTGCTGCCACGGGATCGCAAAGCTGCGCGTGATTGCGCTCGGCACTGCGCCGAACGTCTGCAGGGCAATGGCGGCACCGATATCCGTGGCAACGCGCGCCTGCGCCATGCCGTGGAGATACGCCACGAAAGTTTTCTGTGCGAGGCGTTCGTGCAGTTGTTGCGCAAACATCGCGTGGCACTGGTGGTGGCTGACAGTGCAGGCAAGTGGCCATACGTCGAAGACGTAACCGCTGATTTCGTGTACATGCGCCTGCATGGCGATGTCGAGCTCTACAGTAGTGGCTATACCGCCCGCGCCTTGCGCAGGTGGAAGCAGCGCATTGAAAGATGGAGCCAGGGCAGCCAACCCGACGATGCACATCTGATCGTCGAACGGCAGCCGCATCGGCGCGCATCGCGGGATATCTACTGCTACTTCGATAACGACCAGAAGGTCCACGCCCCGTTCGACGCGCGGCGCCTGCTGGAAAAACTCGAACTGGCAGGTGAGCTGGTCACTGAGCCCGGCGTGGAACCGGAGGTGGCATTGTGAACAAGACCCTGCCCAAGCCTGAGTGCATCATCGACCGTATCACCACGGTCCATCGGCTGAATGTGCTGACGATCAACGTACACAAAGGATTCACCGCCTTGAACCGGCGTTTCATCCTGCCGGAGCTGCGTGAAGCGGTCCGTGCCACCGATGCAGACCTTGTGTTCCTGCAGGAAGTCCACGGCAGCCATGAACAGCATGCGCTGCGTCATCCGACCTGGCCCGACACGCCGCAGTACGAGTTTCTTGCCGACAGCATGTGGCCGCAGTTCGCTTATGGGCGCAATGCGGTCTACCCGCATGGCGATCATGGCAATGCCCTGCTGTCGAAATTCCCGATTGCCGATCACCGCAACCTCGACGTCACGATAAAGGGCAACGAGGAGCGCGGCTTGCTGCATTGTCGGCTGAACGTTCCGGGTCATGAGGAAGTGCATGCGGTGTGTGTGCACCTCGGTCTTCGCGAAACCCACCGGCAAGATCAGGTGCGACTGCTTCTGGATTTGCTCGATAGCCTGCCAGCCAATGCCCCGGTGATCGTCGCAGGCGATTTCAACGATTGGCGGCTGAAGGCCGATGCCGTGCTTACCCGACACCTCGCGGAAGCGTTCGGTGAGCGGTTTGGTGCGCCGGCACGCAGTTTCCCGGCGCGCCTGCCACTGCTGCGCCTTGACCGCATCTACTTGCGCAACGCCAAGGTAAGCAAGGCTCAGGTGCTTTCCAAATATCCATGGTCGCACCTGTCGGATCATGCCCCTCTGGCTGCGGAGATCAACTTGTGAACAGACCTTGGGTAGAGGGCAACAGCGTCGAGCTGTTGATCAATGGCGAAGAATATTACCCTCGCGTGTTCGAAGCGATGGCGCAGGCACGCAAAGAGATTCTCCTGGAAACCTTCATCATTTTCGATGACAAGGTCGGCCAGCAACTGCAGCAAGTGTTGATCGATGCCGCGCAGCGCGGCGTACGGGTAGAGTTGGCGGTGGATGGCTACGGCACTGCGGACCTGCCGGATGGCTTCATTTCGGCCATGACCGAAGCCGGCGTGAGTTTCCATGCGTTCGACCCGCAGCCACGCGTAGCGGGCATGCGCACCAACCTGTTCCGCCGCTTGCATCGCAAGATCGTGGTGATCGACGGCGAACGAGGCTTCATTGGTGGCATCAACTACAGCGCCGACCACCTGGGCGATTTTGGCCCAATGGCCAAGCAGGACTATGCGGTGGAGGTGCGTGGGCCGGTCGTGGCGCAGTTGCATGCGTCCAGTAAACGGCTGATGGCGCCGGTGCTCGACCCACCCAGTGAGGTGCGGCCGCTCAGCCAGGCTGCCGGCGGCGTCAGTGCGGTACTGGTCGAGCGCGACAACACGCAACACCGCAGCGATATCGAGGCGTGTTATCTGCAGGCTATCCGTGCTGCGCGGCATCGGATTGTGATAGCCAACGCCTACTTCTTCCCGGGCTATCGGCTTTTGCGCGAATTGCGCAACGCTGCACGGCGGGGGGTCGAGGTGACGCTGATCCTGCAGGGGCAACCGGACATGCGCTGGGTCCGTGCGCTCTCTCGGTTGCTGTACAACTATCTGCTACGTGATGGCGTGCACATTCACGAGTATTGCCAACGCCCCCTGCACGGCAAGGTGGCATTGATGGACGATGAATGGTCGACGGTGGGTTCGAGCAACCTCGACCCCTTGAGCCTGTCGTTCAACCTCGAGGCCAACCTGCTGATCCGAGATCGCCGTTTCAATCAGCACCTGTACCAGCACCTCGCCTCTCTGGCCGGTGAACACTGCAAAGCGGTGACGTTGGAACGAATGATCCGCGGCTACTGGTGGCGGGCGCCGCTGATCTTCGTAGGCTTCCACCTCACCCGCTACTTCCCCCGCATTGCGGGCTGGTTCCCCGCTCACCGACAAAAGCTTCGCTCGGTACAACCTGAGATGCAGGCCCAGGGCGATTTGCATGAGGGCAATACCTGATGGCGCAAAAAACCTGGCAGACCTGGGGCAAGCGCGTGCTGACCCTGTTGTTCCTGATTCTGATCCCGGCCTTGCTGTACATGCTGGCGCGCAATCTGGACTGGAACGAGGTGCGGCAGTCGTTGGTCGCTTACAAACCCAGCACGTTGATCATCGGTTTGGGCCTGGCGATGTGCAGCTACCTGACGTTCGCCAGCTACGATCTCCTGGCACGGGCTTATACCGGGCACCACCTGCCCGCGCGCCAAGTGCTGCCGGTGGCTTTCGTCTGCTATGCGTTCAACCTCAACTTCACCACCTGGGTCGGCGGCGTTGCCCTGCGTTATCGGCTGTATGGGCGGCTGGGCCTGGATACGCCGACCATCACCAAGATTCTGACGCTGGGCTTGCTGACCAACTGGATGGGCTACATGTTGCTGGCGGGCACGGTCTTCGCGTTGCGTCTGGTCAAGTTACCGGAAAGCTGGGCGGTAGGCGTAACCGGCCTGCAGATGATCGGTTTTCTGCTGCTCGGCGTTGCGGCGGCTTATCTCGTCGCCTGCGGCTTCTCCAAACGACGCACCTGGCACATACGAGAGCATGAGATCACCTTGCCTTCGCTGCGTCTGGCGTTGTGCCAAGTGGCGCTGGGCGCGAGCAACTGGGCATTGATGGCGCTGTTGATCTACTGGTTGCTGCCGAACGACCTGTTCTACCCGTCGATCCTCGGGATCCTGCTGATCAGCTGCGTGGCAGGCGTCGTTGCGCACATTCCAGCGGGGCTGGGCGTACTGGAAGCGGTGTTTCTTGCCCTGCTGCACGGCCAGCTGAGCCAGGGCAGCCTGGTCGCGGCGTTGCTGGGCTATCGCACCCTGTATTACCTGATACCCCTGCTGCTGGCGGTGATTACCTACCTGGTACTGGAAAAGCGTGCGCGGGCCATGCGCCAGCGCGGCGAAGCGACCTTGCGCAAGACCTGAAAACGGGCCGAGGCCCGGGAGGTGACACATGCGTGTATCCGTGCTGATGATACTGCTGGGCAGCCTGGCCAGCGCAGAGGTGCTGGCCGAAGCCTGTGAGGTGACGACGCGCTCGTCGAGTGAAGCCATAAAACCGGTGGAGGGGCGGACTTGCTACAGCTACAGCAACATGCCCGCCGAGGCGATCAACTGGTCGTGCAGCAATGAGAGCAAGGAGATGCTCAACACCGAAAAACATAAAGTGCCGCGCTGCGCGGATGGCAGCGTCGGCAGTTGCATTGCGCCGTTGACCCAGGAGAGCCTGGCCAATCCGAAATCTGCGGGGCGCGATGAGCCGTCGACCAAGCCTGCCCTGCCCAAGGATGCCCGGGTTGTCACGTATTACTACGACACCCCTAGCCTGGGCCAGGCCCGCACGGACTGCGAACGCAGCAACGGCATCTGGCAGACCCATTAGTTCGTGGATCTGGCAGACACGATCATCCTGTGGGAGCAACTGTCTTCCACAAAACTTAAAAAGCTGCGCGATCCCTGTGGGAGCGGCTTCAGCCGCGATCACCGGCAAGCCGGTGCCATTCACCGCGTCGTCTGTATCGCGGCTGAAGCCGCTCCCACACCACACATGAGACATCACCGTTTTGGGATCAGCCGGACTCACTATTCTGGTGGGAGCGGCTTCAGCCGCGATCACCGGCAAAGCCGGTGCCATTCACCGCGTCGTCTGTTTCGCGGCTGAAGCCGCTCCCACGCGGACATCACTGCTTTGGCGGCTCGTCCGCCACATCGTCCGTCCACGGCTCGCCATCCAGTGGCGCGGAACGGGCCAGCTCGGCTTCATCCAGGCCAATGCCTCCACCAATCTCACGGGCATCGACTTCGCGCAGCTCTTGATCCGCCGGCCCGCCGCCATCGCCAGGCTCGTAAGGGTCACGTGCACCCGTCTCATCCAGCAAAGTGTCGGGGCTGAGGTCGTCATCAGTGACGTTATCTTCATGCAGGCTGTCGGTCAGCGCCTCACCACCGGTCATGCCACTCTCCGCCACACGCTGCGGCGGAAACTCCTTGTCCACTTCCGAGGCCGGGCGTTCATCGCCGATACGCCCCTTGCGCTCGTCATTGCGTTCATTGAAGTCCAGTTCATGCACGCTGCCCATGCGGTCCTCGGTGTCGTCGATTTCGCTGGGCGTGTAAGGCTTGCGATCAGTGGGCTGGCTCATGTCGGCTCTCCATCAGAAGGTTGTAACTGGTCGACTGCGCAGAACGGCCGAGATTCAGAGTTTTTCGTGCATGTAATTTTTTGAACTCCCAACTCGCCCGCTGCCTCCCAAATTAAGGACCGCCACCCTATCTGGAGCCTGATATGGCCAAGCCCTTGGAGGAATATGAGCGCAAGCGTGACTTCAACGCCACGCCCGAGCCCAGTGGCAAGCGTGGTCGATCCAAAGCGGCGCATGCCCTGCAGTTCTGCATCCAGAAGCACGATGCCAGCCACCTGCACTACGATTTCCGGCTCGAGCTGGACGGCACGCTGAAAAGCTGGGCCATTCCCAAGGGCCCGTCGCTGGACCCCAAAGTGCGGCGCTTGGCTGTGCATGTGGAGGATCACCCCCTCGACTACGCGGATTTCGAAGGCAATATCCCGGAAGGCCACTACGGCGCTGGGGATGTGATCGTCTGGGACCGAGGGGTCTGGGAACCCGAGGGTGACGCACACCAGGCCTACGCCAAGGGCAAACTGCGGTTCCGACTGCAGGGTGAAAAGCTCAGCGGTGTGTGGAACCTGTTCCGCACCCACCTGGCTGGCAAGAAAGAGCAATGGATGCTGGTCAAGTCCCACGACGGCCAGGCGCGCAGCGAGGCCGAATACAGCATCGTCGAAGCGCAACCTGACAGCGTGATCAGTGATCGCACCCTGGTCCCCCGTGGCGCGGCAAAAGCACAAAAGCCCGGCAAACCGGCCAAGCGCAGTCGTGCCAGTGCCGGTAAGAAAGTCGCCTTGCCCGATAAGTTACAGCCTCAGCTGGCAACCCTGGTCGACTCGCCGCCCCAGGGCGACTGGCGTTATGAAGTCAAATTCGATGGCTATCGCATTCTTGCCCGCATCGAGGGCGACGATGTACGCCTGTTCACGCGCAATGGCCATGACTGGAGCAGCAAGATGCCCCGGCAAGTGGCTGCACTGCGCGCATTGGGTGTCGACTCGGCCTGGCTCGATGGGGAGATGGTGGTCAATGGTGAGAACGGCGTGGCCGACTTCCAGGCCCTGCAGAATGCCTTCGATACCGAAGAGGACGGGCAGATTCGCTACTACCTGTTCGACATGCCCTTTCTGGGCGGCCGGGACCTGCGCGAACAGCCGGTGGAGGACCGGCGCGAAGCGCTGCGTCAGCTTCTTGAGCACGACGCATCCGAGGTCCTCGAATTTTCCGCCGATTTCGATCAGCCGGTGCAGTCACTGCTCGACAGCGCCTGTCGCCTGGAGCTCGAAGGCCTGATCGGCAAGCGCGCCGGCAGCACCTACATCGGCCGGCGCAGCGCCGACTGGATCAAGCTCAAGTGCAAGCAGCGCCAGGAGTTCGTGATCGTCGGTTTCACTGACCCCAAAGGCAGTCGTAGTGGCTTCGGCGCCTTGCTGCTGGCCTTGCACGACCCCGACAGCGGCGAGCTGCATTACGCGGGCAAGGTAGGCACGGGCTTCAGTGCCACGACGCTGGACAGCATTCACGCCCGCCTCAAACCGTTGGAAGTTGCCAAACCCGCCCTGCCCCAGCCGCCGACCGGCGCCGAGGCCCGCGACGTGCACTGGCTCAAGCCGCAACTGATGGCCGAAGTCTCGTACGCGCAGATGACCCGCGATGGAATCGTGCGCCACTCGGTATTCCATGGCCTGCGCGACGACAAACCTGCCAGCGCCATCGACCTGGAGCGTGCCATGCCTGCAAAAAAGATCACCAAACGCAAGCCTGCAGAGCAGGACGAAGACCTCGGCGACTTGCGTCTCACGCACCCAGACCGGGTGATAGACGCCACCATCGGCGCGACCAAACGCCAGGTTGCCGAGTATTACGCAAGTGTCAGCGAGTTGATCCTGCCCCAGCTCAAGGACCGCCCGGTCGCACTGGTCCGCGCTCCGGAGGGCCTGAGCGGCGAATTGTTCTTCCAGAAAAATGCCGGCCAGCTGCAGATCGCCAACGTTGTTACCTATGACAAGGCCGAAGCGGGCCAGGCGGCGATGGTCATCAACCGCCCCGACACCTTGCTTGGCGCGGTGCAGATGAACATGCTCGAACTGCACACCTGGAATGCCACCGACCAGGACTTCGAGAAACCCGACCGCTTCGTACTCGACCTCGACCCGGACCCTGCACTGCCGTGGAAAGCCATGATCGAAGCCACGCAATTGACATTGACCCTGCTCGACGAGCTGGGCCTGCAGGTATTCCTCAAGACCAGCGGCGGCAAAGGCATGCACCTGGTAGTGCCGCTGACCCGACGTGCCGGCTGGGATGAGGTCAAGGACTTCAGCCACGCGATCGTCAGCTACCTGGCCAAGCTGTTCCCCGACCGCCTGAGCGCGGTGTCCGGCCCGAAAAACCGCGTTGGGCGTATTTTCATCGACTACCTGCGCAACGGCAAAGGCGCTACCACGGCCTGCGCCTACTCCCTGCGCGCCCGCGAAGGGTTGCCGGTGTCGGTGCCCATATGGCGTGAGGAACTCGGCCAACTGAAAGGCGCCAACCAATGGCACATCGGCAACCTGCACGAACGCCTGGCAGAAGTCGACGACCCGTGGGCGGCAATGGGCAAGACCCGGCAATCGATCACCGCGCGCATGCGCAAACAGATGGGGATGGCATGAGCATCATTCAGGATTTCAATCTGGACACGCTGGACAGCTTGCTACGCACCTTCAGTGAGCGGCCGCAGGCCCTCAATCTGGACGCCCAATTAGCCCAACTGATGCAGGCCCTGCGGGCTGGCCATCTCGACCTGCTGCCGCTGCCGGGTCACGGCGATACCTTGCAGCGATGGCAGACATTGGCGCGGATTGCCGGATGCGACCTGGCACTGGCAAAGCTGTATGAAGGCCATACCGACGCCCTGGCGATCTTGGCCGAGTGCGGTGCAACACCGCTGGCGGGTGAAGGGATATGGGGCGTATGGGCTGCCGAGCCGCCGGATGCCCGTGCCCAGATCGTTGCCCGCAGTGGTGACGAGGTCTGCCTGAGCGGGCGCAAGGCGTGGTGCTCCGGGGCGTTGCAGATCGATCACGCGTTGATTACGGCCTGGGCCGATAACGACCTGCCGCAGCTGGTGGCGATCGACCTGACCCATACCCGCAATAGCCTGCAGATCGATCATTGGCAAGCGGTGGGCATGGGCATCACGGCAAGCGTGGAGGTCGCGTTTGACGACACCCCGGGCATCGCGGTCGGCCATTCGGGCCAATACCTCTCCCGCCCAGGCTTCTGGCATGGCGGTGCCGGTATCGCGGCCTGCTGGTATGGCGCTGGCGAAGCATTGGCCGACTACCTGCGCGAGCACTGCCGCAAGCCTCGGGCAGATGTCCATGCCCACGCCCACCTGGGTGCGGTAGATGCAGCGCTGTTCGGCGCCCGCGCCGCTTTGCGCGAATGCGCCGCGTGGATCGACCTGCACCCTGCCGCCGATGCCAGCTTTGAAGTGCGGCGCGTGCGTGCCCAGGTCGAACAGGCGGTCGAACAGGTCATTCATCATGTGGGACGCGCTCTGGGCGCCACCCCCTTCTGTCGCAACGCCCATTTCGCCCGGCTTAGCGCCGATCTTCCGGTTTTTCTGCGCCAGAGCCATGCCGAACGCGATCTGGCCACCCTCGGACAACAGCTGGCGCACGTACCGGCAGGAGCCTGGCAGCTATGAAGGAAAACCTTATTCAGGCCAGTTCAGGCACGGCCTGGGCGGATTGGCAGCAGTCCGCGCACCTGGCCCGTGCGACCTGGATCACCCCGCAACAGCTCCTGCCCCCGGGCCGGCGCCTGGTGCTTCTGGCACCGCACCCGGACGACGAAATACTGATGGCGGGTGGTTTGCTGGCCGGCATGCACGGCCGCGAGCAGGACCTGCTGCTGATTTCCGCCACCGATGGTGAAGGCAGCCATCCCGACTCGTCGACCTGGACCGAACATCGCCTGCGCCGGCAAAGGCCGCTGGAAAGTCGGCAT
The DNA here is from genome assembly GCF_044748725.1 of Pseudomonas sp. NPDC089752. Classification (NCBI taxonomy): domain Bacteria; kingdom Pseudomonadati; phylum Pseudomonadota; class Gammaproteobacteria; order Pseudomonadales; family Pseudomonadaceae; genus Pseudomonas; species Pseudomonas sp. NPDC089752. The sequence goes on along the minus strand of NZ_JBIVGP010000008.1, from coordinate 134,984 downwards.
GCGTTGCAACAGCTGGATCTGGATCTCAACAATCTGGATTGGCGCCGGCTACATCTCAAGGACGGTGGACTGCCGCGTGATGAGGCTTTTCTGGTCAACCACCTCAACCAATTGCTCAAACCCGACGACCTGTTGATGACCACCTGGCGCGGCGATGGCCATTGCGATCACGAAGCGCTCGGTCGCGCCGCAGCTCAGGCCGCGCTTGCGCGCGGTGTCCAATTGGTCGAAGTGCCGGTGTGGGCTTGGCACTGGGCGCAGCCTGACGATGCGCGCTTGCCCTGGCCAAGGGCTCATCGCCTGCAGCTGGATGAAGCACGCGTGGCGCGCAAGCGCCAGGCGATCGCCGCGCACCACAGCCAGCTGGAGTCTGACGAGCAGCGCCCGCCGGTATTGCCTGCCAACCTGCTCGATTGCCTGTTGCAACCCTTCGAACTGATTTTTCTGTAAAGAGAGACGTCATGAGCCTCGATGCCCAGTATTTCGCCAACCTGTATGCCGACAATGAGGACCCTTGGGCGTTTCGCACCCGCTGGTATGAGCGACGCAAGCGTGACTTGATGTTGGCCAGCCTGCCGCGCCAGTGTTACCAGCGCGTGTTCGAACCGGCGTGTGCCAATGGCGAGTTGAGCGCCGGGCTGGCTGAACGCTGCGCCGAACTGCTGTGCCAGGACCTGGACCCGACTGCCGTGCAGTTGGCCCGTCAGCGCCTGGCAGGCAGCCACAATACGTCCGTCGCTACGGGCCGCTTGCCGGTGGACTGGCCAGGGGGCAGTTTCGACCTGATCGTGCTCAGCGAGGTCGGCTACTACCTCGACCCTACCGATTGGTTGCAGGTGATCGAGCAGTCTGTCGCCAGCCTGAGCGATGATGGAGGCCTGCTGGCTTGTCACTGGCGCCATCCGATTTCAGGCTGCCCGCAGGATGGTCGTGAAGTGCACCAGCTGCTGGCCAGGCACCTGCCGTTGTATCCAGTGGTACGCCATGAAGAGGCGGATTTTCTGCTGGAATACTGGTCCTGCCAGCCCAGCGTGGTCGATCTGAACGAGACGTGCTCATGATTGCCGTGGTGATTCCGGCGCACAACGAAGCGCGGCGGCTGGGGCGTTGCCTGAAGGCCATGGGTGCGGCGGTGGCCTTGGCTGAGCAGGCTGGCCATCAGGTCGAAGTGTTGGTAGTGCTGGACCGGTGTGTCGATGGCAGTGCAGCAGTGGCCAAGCGCTTTGGCGTGGAAACGCTGGCGGTCGATGCCGGCAGTGTCGGCATGGCCCGGCGCTTAGGTGCAGCGTTGATGCTCGAGCGCGGTGCCCGGTGGTTGGCCTGTACCGATGCCGACAGCCAGGTGCCGCCGCATTGGTTGCTGTCGCAACTGGGCTGCAGTGCCGAGGTCGTGTGTGGCACCGTGCATATCGAGCGATGGCAACCGTGGCAGCGTGCGGCGTTGCGCAAGCTGTACCTCAGCGGCTATCAGGCCTGCGAGGGGCATCGGCATATTCATGGGGCAAATCTTGGGGTTTGTGCGCGCGCCTATGAGCGCGTGGGTGGCTTTCAGCCGCTGCAGGCGCACGAGGATGTGCAGCTTGTGCGCGACCTGGAGGCCAGTGGTGCGCAGATCGTGTGGACGGCCAAGCACAGTGTTGCGACCAGTAGCCGCATCGATAGCCGGGCTAGGGAGGGCTTTGGGGATTTTCTGTCGGGTTTGCAGGCGCAGATTCCCTAGTGTTTTCTCGGGCCCCTTCGCGGGCAAGCCCGCTCCCACAGGTTCTCCACCAGCCTGATGGGTAGTGGTGATCCTGTGGGAGCGGGCTTGCCCGCGAAGGCGCCGGGCCTGCTTTCACGAAGCTTTACGAGTTTTCCTGGCCGGCTTTTTCTCAGCAGGCGCTTTCTTGCCAGCCTTGCCCCCAAGGCTGCGCTTGAGCAGCTCGGTAAGGTCGATGATATCGGCACTTTTCTCGGCATCGCCGCCCTCGCCTTTGTCCACCACGCTGATCTTGCCCTTGCTGGCCTTCTCTTCCACCAGGTCCATGATGGTCTGGCGAAACGCATCGTGGTATTCATCAGGCGCCCACTCACCGCTCATGTCCTCGACCAGGCGCTTGGCCATGTCCAGTTCGCGCTTGTCGACCTTGGTCTCGGTCACGCTCTTGTCCAGTTCCAGCGTTTCCAACCCCCGCACCTCCTCAGGCCAACGCAAGGTGATCATCACCAATGCATCGTCAAGCGGGCGAAGCAGCGCCAGGTGCTGGCGGGTGTGCAGCACTACGGTGGCCAGGGCCACCTTGCCGGTGCTTTCCAGGGTTTCGCGCAGCAGCGCATAAACCTTGCCGCCACGCCGGTCCGGGCTCAGGTAATACGGGGTATCAAAATGCTGCAACGGAATGTCGGTGGCGGCGACGAAGGAGAAGATATCGATGGTCTGGGTAGCTTCAGGACGGGCTTTGCGGATTTCTTCCTCACTGATCACCACATAACGCCCTTTTTCGTACTCGACGCCCTTGACGATATTGTCCTTGTCGATTTCCTTGCCAGTCACCTTGTTGATGCGCTTGTAGCCCACAGGCTCCATGCTGCGCTTGTCGAGCCAGTCGAAATCGACACGCTCCGTGCGCACTGCGGTATTGAGAGAGACCGGGATATGCACCAGGCCGAAACTGATGGCGCCTTTCCAGATTGCCCTGGCCATGGCATACCTCCTAAGGTTGCAGGGGTTGGCCGGGCTGGCAGTAGCGCAAGGCGCCACAGCGTTCGCAATGCTGGCAGTGCAGCCCGACGATTTCGGGGTTGGCCATGGCACGCCAGTGGCAGCCACGCAGCAGGCAGACAAGGGTCATCAGCCACCTCCTTGGCCCGGAAATGCCGGGCGCTTACTTGAAATGACTGCGTGGCGGCGCGAAGGTTTACTCAGATTGCCTGGCCGGGTCGAACAGCGCTCGCTGGAACGCTTCGGCGGCCAGGTGCACCTGCACGGACCAATCGCCTGCTGCATCGCTGCCCGCATCGTCGGAGATGTATTTCAGGCATACGAAGGGGATGCCTTCGCTACGGGCGATCAGCGCCAGCACATAGGCTTCCATGTCGACGATGTCATACGGCGACTCGCCATGGTTGACCTCGAAGCTGTCGCCACTGCCGCAAGTGCCCTGGGGCAACCCTGGGATCGCTTGTCCGTGCTCGAGCAGCACCGGTATGTCCGATAGCGGTGTCTCGTAACGGGCGAACCCCAGCGGGGTGACGTCCATGTCGCGCTGCACGAAGCGCGTGCAGCACACCACCTCGCCTTTGCCGTAGCGCTGGCTGCCGGCCGAGCCGAGATTGACGATGAGCTTGGGGCGCTGCCGGTGAATGGCCTTGGTCAGGGCGATGGCGGCATTGACCTTGCCGATGCCGGTGAAGACGGTGTTGACGTGGCTGAACACCGACCCGGCTTCGGCCTCGAGTGCGAAGACGAACAGCGTATCGGCCAGCGTGATGTCAGGGAATTGCTTGATCAGCATCATGGAGCGGCATTCCAAATGGCTTGCGATGGACGCCGCCATTTTCGGCGAACGCTAGCGTAATGCAAGCGCCGCCGTGGTGGGTTGCGGCCCTGACTGCCCACGTGCCTGAGCCAGCACCTGATCCACGATCGCATTCAACGCCTGGCTGTTGCTTGCCCCGCCTTCGCGTGCCTGCCGCCAACAAGCCAGCTGCAGATCGGCGCTGCTGCCCTCGCGCAGAATACGTTCAGCTCGGTTGAATGCCCATTCGGCATCAAGGGTCTGGGCGGGGTAGCAGCTTTGCAGTTGCGATAGCCAGCCAAGCGCGGTGACCGGTTGCTGCTCATGTACCCCAATGAACTCGGCCAGGCGCCCATAGCGCAGCGCGCGCCAGTAGTTTTCCTGGGTTACCCAGCGCAGTTCACGGCTGATGGGGGCGGCCTGACGAGCCGGTTGCAGGCAGTGTTCCACCAGATGACGAAACAGGCCGGCCAGGCACAGCGCGTCTTCGAGGTTGGGGCAGGCATCGCAGATGCGAAGCTCCACGGTCGGGAAACGCCGGGAAGGCCGTATCGCCCACCAGAAATCACCCTCCGCGGCCAGCGCGCCGGTGCGTTGCAGCAGCGCCCGATACCGCTGGTAGGCTGACCAGTCTTGCAAGGGCTCCGGCAGCCCCATATGCGGCCATTCCCCGCAAATCACCCGGCGATAGCTCATGTAGCCGGTCACTTGACCCATCCACATCGGCGACGAGGCACTCAATGCCAGCAGCAACGGCAGCCAGTACAACACGCGATTGATCAATTGCATGCGGTCATGCCCGGCAGGCACGCCGACGTGTACGTGCAGCCCATTGAGCAGGCTGCGCCGTGCGACATGCCGATAATCTTCGAACAGTTGCTGATAATGTGCTGTGGGCCTGGCCTTCTGGCGCAGCCACGGTGCATTGGGATGGCTGGCTGCGCAGTACAGGCCTGCGCCTTCTTCGGCCAGCGTTTCGATCAGCCGCGAGCGGCTATCGAGGATGAACCTGCGCGCTTCCAGAAGATTGCCGAACACAGGGGATGCCAGCTCGATCTGGCTGAGGAACATCTCGTCGGCGAAGTGCTTGCCCAAAACATTACGACAGCGCTTGGCAATGTGGGTCGAGGGGGTTGTCAGCACCCGCCTGCTTGCCAGGTCCAGCAACAGGTATTCTTCTTCGATTCCGAATGTGCAGAAGCGAGACATGGCGTCAGGCACTGCGGTTTACGGTCAGCGCCACTGCGGCGATGCGCTCGACGTGCTCGTAGCCCGGCTCATGCAGCTGTTCACCAAACACATCGGGGTCCACTTCACGGTATACCCACGCCCATTCCGGCCCGGCCAATCGCAGGCGAATCGCTTCGAGCAACGGGTCGCGACCCTCGACAATCGCCACACCGGTGTACAGCAGCAAGGCGCCACCAGGGCTCAGACGCTCGCACGCCTGGTCGACGATGCGCAATGACAGCTGCGCACCCAGGCTTCCCCCGCCATGGCGATAGGTACGCTGACCGGCATCCAGCATGTAAGGCGGGTTAGCCACTATCAGATCGAAGTTGCCGCTGAGCCCGTTAAGCAGGTCGCTGGACTGGATCGACACATTGCTGACCCCGGCCAGCGCCGCATTGATGGCGGTGTAGCGCAAGGCCAGTGGGTTGATGTCGACCGCGGTTACCTGGGCATGCTGGGCAGCGCGAGCGATTACCAGAGCGCCGACGCCGCTGCCGCAGCCAATGTCCACGGCGTGTTCGACGCGCAATGGGCTGTGTTGCAGGTGGTCGTGTATGACCTGGGCGAAGCGGTAGCTGTCCGGGCCGAAAAACACCGCATCATTGGCGTCGGTGGGATAAGCGGAATGCACCAGCAGCAGGTCGTCGAGGCTGGACCAGCGAATCTGGCTACGCAGCAGTTCGCCTTCCTCTGACAGCACTCGCGCACTTTGCAACTGGTCCAGCTCATCATTCGATATCAGCGAAGCAGCGAAGGGCCGACTCCAGCCAAACACATCACGCAGGTTGCGCGCCTGCTCCGTGCCCTGCCTGGCGTTGTTCCGGGCATGGGTGGCGGGCGTCACGCAGGTGAAGCGATAGCCATCTGCACGCAGGCGTTGCCCAAGCCGTAGCAACGCTTCGTCAGCCTGAACTTGCTGGGGAGTGAGCATCATCAGTGTGGGCTCTCCTGGGCGAGACCGGTAGCCTTGAGGTATGCACGGGTAGCTTGCAGGCCTTCCGGCAGGGCATGGCGTTTACCTGCCATACAGGCAAGCAGGGTGTCGATGTCGGCCGTGGCTTCGCGCGCTGGCGTCGCCAACGTCTGGTTCAGTTCAGCTTCCCAGGCGCCTGGCGGTACCCGGCGCTGGGGCGTTTGCCAACCGTCCGCGATCCAGTCATGCCAGAGCTGCTTTTCGTAGGCATTGAACACGCCGAACATGGGCGCGCTGGGGCCATCGATGAGCGACCACCATCGGCTGTCGGCGGGATCTTGCCCACGCTTGATCCAGCCTTGCGCCTGCAAGGCTTGCAAGAAGGCCGGCATCGCCTCCGGGTCGGCCAACCACTGGTTGACCGTACGTTGCTGCAAACGGCAACGGTCGGCGTGCATGAACTGGCCGAACACGCGCTTGCGTGCCAGTAGCGCCAAGAGCTGTGCTTCAAGGTCGAAGCGGCTGATCAGGGTAGGCGTGTCAGTGCCCAGATCGTTCAACCGGTAGCCATGCCGCACCCGTTGATAGAATGCTTCGGCGTCGCCCTGAGGACACAGCTGTTGGACGGCATGGATGGCTTTGCTGGCATGGCCACTGGCAGCATTGTCGATGGTCACGTGCAACTGGAAGTAGTAGCCATCTATGCCCAATTCAGCGAGCTCATGTGTCGTGATCAAGAGATGCAACGGCGGCTGTTCATAGCCAAGGTTGTAGCCGATCACTTCAGGCAGAAAATCATCCGCGCACATGCCCAGCGCCAACTGAAGTACGCCTTGAAGGTAACGGTCATCGTCCAGCTCAAAGGGCTCCAGGCAACCCAACCGACTCAGCAGGCGCTGGTAGATGAGCACATGGTTGCAGCGCGGGTCGCCTTCGCCCAGCTCCTCGAGGTAGGTGCGAATCAGGCCGTGAAAGCGCGGATCCTGCCAATGGCGCAAGGTGCCGAAAAGCCAGGCACCGTCCACTGCCTTGGTCGGCGCGACCTGCTGAATGAACCACAACGCCTGGGCGCGGTTGGCGAAATATCGACGAGGGGCGCCCTGGCGGCGCTGCTCCAGGTACTCGGCATGATCAGCAGCCACTTGCGCGGCATGCTGAGCGCTCCAGGCATGCAGCTGATCCGCGCTGTCTGGCAGGTCATCCGGGCGGGCGTGAGTCAGCGAAAGTTGTTCAGCCAGCCATGGGGGAATGCCATTGGCGTCGCCGTTCAACAAAGACTCATAGCGATTGGCGAGGGAAACGTGCGCGGTCGGTGCCGGCGTCAGGGGTAGGCTGTTGCGAGACAAGACCGTCATACCGCCCTCCTCGTCTGCTTATTGACTCTGGCCTTCGCGAGGCATCGGCTCAGGCCCTGGTGCAGGTTGTGGCGCAGGTTTCTCAGTGTTCTGCTGCATCTGCAGCGAAGGCTTACTGTGATCGGCATCCTTGGCCGGGTGGTCGCTGTCACGATCGAAGCAGCCGCCAACTAGGGTCAGGCTGCCGAGTAAGGCGAACAATGGAGTCAAACGCATGGGAAGTCCTCGTGCCGGGGTGAATCGCAGTGCCAGGTTGCCCCGACACTGCGCTGCGTCACTTACGAACGCCCGCCTTTGCGGCTGGTGTCGTTGGTGTGGCCACCACCGGACTGTTGGCCCCCTTTGCGACCGGCTTCGGATGCCTTCTCGCGGTCATTGGCGAAGTTACCAGGATTTTTCGAACCGCCCTGGCTGCCATGACCCGCCTGGCTGCCGGCACTGCCCTTATCTTTCTTGTCCATGGTGCAAAACCTCATATGACTTCGGGATTTGCACGGCAATAATGCCGTACATAGAGTCGGAGTTCGGCGATATCGAAGGATTCGTTTTATTGCGATGGGTTCGGACCGGTGGCATTAAATAAGCGGCGGTGAAGTATTTGGCGCGCCAGCGGACGAAGGGCTTTCCTTGTCCAGCTGCCGCTGGCGCCGTCCCAACCAGCCTCCGGTGACACCCCAGGCAAGGGCGATCAGCGCACCGATGAACATTGCCAGCTGCGGATGGTCACCCAGCACATCCAGTGCGCGCTTGACCCAGCCGCTAAGCGCATCGCCGCCGCGGTAGACCACCGTGTCGATGAAGTTCTTGGCTTTGTATTTATCTTCGGCTGGCAGCACGGTGAACAGCATTTCCCGTCCTGGACGTACCAGGGCGTACTCCCCTGCGCGCCGCACCACCATCACCACCACGAAAACCGCAAATACCGGCGCCAGGGCCAGCCAGACGAAGCCTACCGCCATCACCAGCGGTACTGCCACCAGCAGCACCCCTACGCCCATACGTTTGGCCAGGCGGCCAGTGATGAACACCTGGGTGATGATCGCCAGGCCCTGCACCACGCTGTCGATCAGACCGAACACCTGGGTCTGGCGGGTACGATCGGTAAATGTCTCGCTGATGATCCTCGCCTGCTCGAAGTACAAGAAGGTGCTGACGCTGGCCAGCAGCACCACGAAAAAGGCGATGCCCAGCAGATACGGTGAGCGCATCACGGCGGTTGCGCCCGTGAATGGATTACCGCCCAAAGGTTTGGAGGCAGGTTGATCGCTATGGGCTGGCAGTGGCTGGCGGTCACGCCAGCGCTGAAGGTAAGCAGCTGCAGTAATGCTGGCTATCAGAAACACGCCGGCCAACGCCACCAGGCCCGCATGGCCGAGCGGCGCGACCAGCAGCGTGCCCAGAATGGGCCCGCTCAGGCCGCCCAGACTGGCGCCCGCGGCCAGCAAGCCGAACAGGCGCTTGCCTTGCTCGGTGGAAAACAGGTCGGTCAGAACGCTCCAGGCCAGCGATATGGTCAGCAGATTGAACACCGACAACCAGATATAAAACGCCCGTGCGTTCCACAAATTGTCGGGGTCGCGGGCAAACAGCGCGGCGAACAACAACAGGTTGCTGGCGAAGAAACCGTAGGTGCAGGGCAGAATCTGCCGCCGGCGTGCCCTTGAAGCCAGCCAGCCGAACAGCGGCAGGCATACCAAGGTAGCGATGAACGTTCCGGTGAACAGCCATTGCAGGTTTTCCACGCCGCCTGCCACGCCCATGGTTTCGCGTACCGGTCGCAGCATGAAATAGCCGGTGAACAGCAAGTAGAACAGCGCCAAACCGGCGGCCACGGCCGGGCCCTCTCCCGGTTGGATGTTCAGCCCTCTGCGCCAGTTGACCATGGTCAGGAAAACTGCTGAATCAGCGCCTGTTGCTGCGCCTGGCTCAACAAGGGGTGGTGGCCGGCCTTGAGCTGGTCGAGTTGGCGCTCAGGGCGGCTGGTCGCAGGGATCACCGTGGTCACGGCCGGATGGCTGATGGCGAACTTCAGGAACAGTTGCGCCCAGCTGCCGACCCCCGCCTCCGCTGCCCAGGCTGGCAAGGGCCGATCTTTGACCCTGGCGAACAGGCGCCCATCGTCGAAAGCGCGGTTGATCAGCACAGCCACGCCTTTGTCCTGGCACAGGGGAAGCAGCTCGCGCGCCGCTTGAGGGGCATTGACTGAATAATTGATCTGAATGAAGTCCAGTGGCTCGCTGCGCACGATGTCCGCGACTTCATCCTGGCCACTGTTCAAATAGTGAGTGATGCCGACATAGCGGGTCTTGCCCTGTTGCTTGAGCTCGCGGGCGTAGGGCAATTGAGTCTTCCAGTCACGCAGGTTGTGGATCTGCAGCAGGTCGACCTTGTCGGTACGCAGGCTTTCAAGGGTACCGGCCCATTGCGCTTGGGCATCGTCGCGGCTGTCGGCGGCGATCTTGGTGGCGATGAAGCACTGGCGGTGCCAACCGCCCTCCTCCAGCAACTGGCCGAGGATGCGGTCGGCTCCGCCATAGTTGGGCGAGGTGTCGATGACTTTGCCACCGCCGTCGAAAAACGCCTTGAGCACTATTTTGAGTTGCTGGTACTCAGGCGAGCCGGCGTCGACCTCGAAGCTGCCGGAAGTACCGGCCCCGATCACCGGCAACGCTTCGCCGGTGGACGGTACCTTGCGGGTCAGCAGGCCAGCGGAGGGCGCAGCATGCAGCCAAGGGGCGGTAGCGAGCAGGCCCAAAGCCGCCCCGGCGCGTAGGACATCGCGACGTGCATACATGGAAAAGCTCCCGTCATAGGTCGGAAACTTTTAAGGCTAGCCGCCAGGACGCGCGTCGATCGGTGATTCTGTTTCTGGATATTTAGTGATCAGGCTTGTAGCAAGAGGCTGAGGTCCAGAACCGACCCGGCCATGGGCGGGCACCAGTAATACCCCCCTGTCAGCGGGCGACTGAACCTGTAGAGGCCGTCGATGATGCCGTCTTCGAGGCCGCTCATGCGCCGCAATTGCACTTCGAAGGCGTCCAGGCTGTGGCCGAGGGCCACGAAAGCCAGGCCTGCGCCGCGGTTGTCGGCCCAGGCCACCGAGCGACGCACCATGAATGCCTCCGGCTCGAAGCTTTCCTGGGCGGTGCGCTTGACATGGGCCGACGCTGGGGCGTCGTCGAGCTCTTCGTTATCGCTCAGGCGACGACCGATGATGTTGTCCTGATCTACCTGCGGCAGTGACTTGAAGTATTCCAGATCGTGCTTCCACAGTTGGAAAGCAGCAAAACTGGAGCCCGCCAGGCCTGGCAGAGCCGTCGCGACGATGGCTGCTTCCATGGCTTGCTGGTCGACCGGGTTTTCAGTGCCATCCTCATAGCCTGTCAGGTCATGACCGCCGCGGTGCAAAAAGCCGTCGACGGTGTCGACCAGGTGCAGCGCAGGCGCCAACGCGTGTTCCAAGGCTTGTGCCTGCAGCAGCAAATCGCCTCGTTCATCACCACGCAACCACAGCCACAGCGCATGCTGGGTACTGGGGTTGTGCACCGCCGCATCCAGCTGCGGAAAAGCACGCAAGCCCGGAATTTCGCGGCCCAGCGCCTTCACCAGGGGCGCGCCGATGCCGACAATCAGGTGCTGGCCATCGACCTGTGGCAACAGCGCATCGAGTGCAGCTGGCAGTGCTTCGGGCGAGTGCAGGGTGAAAAAAAGGTGACGGGCGTGGGCAGGCACCGGAGTGGCAAGCAGACCTTGCTGGAACGGCATGACAGGCGAATCCTTGGCAAAAGCGCGAATGCTACTGTGCGCGGCGCGCGCTCGCAACGCGGCAGCAACGTTCCGTTTACAAAAGGTTACCAAGAACGCATGCATTGCCAGTAGCTATCGTCAAGGCCCAGCCTAGACTGCTTGGATTCCCCGCCCGAGTAACCGCCAATGACTGCATCGCCGTTGCTGACTGCCTTTCTCCCCTTGGCCCTGGGCATCATCATGCTTGGCTTGGGCCTGTCGCTGACCTTGGCTGACTTCGCCCGTGTGGTGAAGTACCCCAAGCCGGTGGTGGTCGGCCTGGTGTGCCAGATTCTGCTGCTGCCGCTGGTGTGCTTTCTGATTGCCAATGGTTTTGGCCTTGAATCGGCGTTGGCGGTTGGCCTCATATTACTGGCAGCCTCGCCGGGCGGCACCACCGCCAACCTGTTCAGCCATCTGGCCCATGGCGATGTGGCGCTGAACATTACCCTGACGGCGGTCAACTCATTGATCGCGATCCTGACCATGCCGCTGTTGGTGAACCTGTCGCTGGCGTGGTTCATGGAATCCGATCAAGCCATTCCGTTGCAATTTGCCAAGGTCATGCAGGTGTTCGCCATTGTCCTGCTGCCGGTTGCCCTGGGTATGCTGATTCGCCGTTGGGCGCCCGGTTTTGCCTCACGCATGGAAAAGCCCATGAAGCTGGTGGCGGCGTTGTTCCTGGCATTCACCATCGTCCTGGCCCTGGCCAAGGACTGGCAGACGGTAGTCGCCTACGCCCCGGTCGTGGGGTTGGCGGCGCTGCTGTTCAACGTGATCAGCCTGGCGGTCGGTTATTGGGTGCCGCGCCTGTTGAGTATCCCCAAGCGCCAGGCCATCGCCATTGGCATGGAGATCGGTATCCACAATGGCACCCTGGCGATTGCCCTGGCCTTGAGCCCGTCGTTGCTTAATAACGCGACCATGGCCGTGCCCGCGGCGTTGTACAGCCTGATCATGTTTTTCACGGCGGCAGCGTTTGGCTGGTGGGTGAGCCGCGGGCAGGCGGCTGCGGCAGCAGAAAGCAACATGGTGAATTGAGGCGTTAGCGGCGCATGCGTCGGGCCTGCAGCTGGCGCTTGAGCACGTTCAGCGGTGGTGCGTAGAAGAAGCCGAACGACACGCTGCCGGTACGCCCCTTGATCGCATGGTGCAGCCTGTGCGCGCGGTGCAGGCGTTTGAGGTAGCGATTGAGGGGGCGTGGCTTGCGCGGCCAGTGCCGGTGAAAGAAACCATCGTGAGCCAGCACATACAGCACGCCATAGGCCGCGACACCGCCGCCCACCCATTGCAGCGGCGCATGCCCGGCTTTGCCCAGCGCCACCAGCCCGGCTGCGATCAGGCCAAGGGCCACCAGGTACAGGTCGTTGGCTTCGAGCATGCCCAGATGTGGTTCATGGTGCGAGCGATGAAGCCACCAGCCCCAGCCGTGCATGATGTATTTGTGCGCCAGCGTGCCGACCCCTTCCATGGCCACCAAGGTGCCGATCAGCACGAAGAGATTGAGCAGCATGGGGCGTGTCCGGGGGATGGCAAAAAGTCGCGCAAGGGTACCGAGTATGGGCGATTTTTTCCATGCACCGGTGACCGGTTGTAGGGCATTTCCGTATGAAGTCATTGTCACCATTTCACCCTTGACCCTGCCCTGGCAGCGGCGTAAGGTCCACCCCGCAATTTCGCACCCTTAATCAGGAGTCCTGCATTGGACAGTAGCCCCAGTCGCTTGCGACAGGCCCACGCGGCGAGCTAGTCCGGCAGTAACCTGCCACTGTCTCGCCATTGGCTAGACGGTGGATTTCTCAAGCCTTGAACGGCAACAGCTTCCCCTTTCCCTACCTTCGTGGTCCTGCGCATTTCTGGTTTTTCAACCGCGCCACCTGCTGTGGCGTAAAGCGGGCGTATGCCCGTGCAAGAGGTTCGTTATGGATTGGAAAGTATTTCTGCTGCGTGTCAGCATCGCCCTGCTGCTGGGCGCCCTGATCGGCGCCGAGCGCCAACTGCGCCAACGCCTGACCGGATTGCGCACCAATGCGCTGGTCAGCACCGGTGCTTGTCTGTTCGTGCTGATGACCCAGGCCGTGCCCGGCATGGCGCCCACCGATGCTTCCCGGGTTGCCGCCTATGTGGTTTCGGGAATCGGCTTTCTCGGCGGCGGCGTGATCATGCGCGATGGATTCACGGTCCGCGGCCTCAATACCGCGGCCACCCTCTGGTGCACGGCAGCTGTGGGTGTATTGTGCAGCCTCGGCCTGTTGCTGGAGGCGGCACTGGGTAGCTTGGTGGTACTGTGCGCCAATATTCTGCTGCGTGATATTGCCCAGCGCCTGGATCGCCAGGACGTGGTGCCTGCCACTGAGGTCGAGCAGCGCTTCGAGGTGCGCGTCGTGTGCCGCGCCGAGGACGAAATTCAGGTGCGCAGCTTGATGCTGCACAGCCTGGGAGACCCGCAATTGCGCCTGCAGTCATTGCACAGCGAGGACCTGAACGACCCAGCGCGCCTGGAAGTGCGCGCCGAATTGCTGGGCAATCCCCAAGCGCCGGCACTTCTGGAGCGCCTGGTGAGCCGGGTAAGCCTTGAAAAAGGTGTCAGTTCGGTACGCTGGCAGTTGCAGGCTCAGACAACGGCAATGGATTGAAAGGCGCTCGCTGATGATACGTGCAACGCAACCCAATGATCTTTCCCAACTGGCGGCGGTTGAGCGATCAGCCGCCCAGGCGTTCCTCCAGTTCCCGGATTTGGCCTGGCTTGCCACCAGCAGCGTCATGGACGATGCTGCGCACCTGTCGTTCTTGGGCAACGGATGCAGTTGGGTGGCCGAAGAGGAAGGCAAGATACTGGGCTTCATCTGCGCAAGCGTGCAGTGCCAGGCTTTGCACATAGAGGAAGTGTCGGTTCGAGGAGACGCCCAAGGCCAAGGCATTGGGCGACAGCTGTTGACTCGGATGATCGAGGAGGCGCGCCACAAGGGGCTAGGCCAGGTAACACTGACGACGTTTTCGAACGTGCCGTGGAATGCGCCGTTTTATCAACGCCATGGCTTCGAGGTGATTGCCGATGCGGATCTGGACATTAGGCTCTCAAGCCTGCTGGCAAGCGAATACGCGCTCGGCTTGAGTGGAAGATGCGCAATGCGCCTGCGGTTGCCTTGACCGTTCCCAGGTCAATGGGCACTCATCGCCATTCCTCCGGCGACGGTGTAGCCATCCCTGCCCTGCCGTTTGGCCTTGTACAGAGCGGTATCCGCTGCTGCCATCAAGCTCTCCGGGCTGCTTGAATCAATGGCAGGATGGCCAACGGCGATCCCCGCACTGGCAGAAACACGGCCCAGGGGGCTGGCAGCGTGCTCGAGCATCTGCCGGCGCAGCGACTGCAGTATCTCTTCGACAACCAGCACCGCGCCCTGCACATCGGTATTGGGCAGCAGCACGGTGAATTCTTCGCCACCATAACGCACCGCAAGGTCCGCCGGGCGCTTGAGCGCTTGCTGCAACACTTCGGCAAAGCGGCGCAGACATTGGTCGCCTGCAGGGTGGCCGTATCGGTCGTTGTAGAGTTTGAAGTAGTCCAGGTCGAGCATCACCACTGCCAGCGCATACGCCTGGCGCCTGGCGCGTCGGATTTCGGCCTCGAACACAGCATCGAGCCTGCGGCGGTTGCCCAGACCCGTCAGGCTGTCGGTCAGGGCCAGCGATTTGAGCGTCTGGTGCGCCCGGTGCAGCGCCCGTTCGATGACAATACGCTCGCGCAGTTGACGCAACACGACCCAGCCGAATGCGCCTAGCCCCACCAGTAGCAACAGCATGACTGCGGCCGACTTGATCATGTCGTGGCGCCAGGGCGCGATGATCGACTCCCGCGACAACCCCGCCTCAACCACCAGTGGATAGCTCGCCAAAGCACGATAGCCATACAAGCGTGGCGTGCCGTCGACCACTGCCACCGCCTCGGCCAGGCCCTCGCTGGCGTAAGGCAGGTGTTTGCGGAAAATTTCGCTGTTGGCCAGGCTGCGGCCTATGACCTGCTCGACGAATGGCCTGCGGACCAGAATGGTGCCGTCGCGCTTGGCCAGCACCAGGGCGCCGCGTTCATCGATCTTGAAATCACCGTAGTAACGCACGAACCAGTCAACCTTGATGGTCCCCAGTAGTACGCCGGCAAAGCTGCCGTCTGGGTTGTCCAACCTGCGCGAGATGGGAATGATCAGGTCGCCGGTGGAACGGCTGCGCACCACGGAACCGATCCGCACTGCGCGGTCGGCATGGGTGCGGTGAAAAACGAAATAGTCGCGGTCGCCGTTGTTGGCATTGGCAGGGATAGCGGCTTGATCGGTGACCAGCCAGCTGCCATCCGGCCCGTAGACGAACAACCCATGCAACTGCGGCATGATGGCTTTCTGTTGGGCCAGCAGGGCATGCAAACGCGGCCGATCGAGGTGGTCGAAGCCATCGCCTTCCAATCGCTCGGCCAGCGCGGCGGTGATCGCGTCCACCTGGCGGATGGCGTCTTCGGCGTGCTGGGCGGTTGCCCTGGCGAGGTTGCTGACCATGTTTTCGGCATTGCTGAAAGCATGCCGGTAATCGCGCCAGATGCGCCAGCCTTCGATCATCACGAAGGTCAGCATCACCACTGCCATGAACGTCAGTACCAGGCGAAACAATGCCAAGGCACGCCCTTCGCTGGTTACCGCGAACAGCCCGTCATCGTCCTGCTTCCTGGCCGCACCCATGGAAATCCTTGCCCTCAAGCGTTTGCCGCTTATCACTATAGTTCAGCGCCGCTTGCGCGTACCCAGCTCGATCCAGGTAGGCGCGTGATCGCTGGCTTTGGGTTCATTGCGTACCCAGGCGTCCACACCCCCGGCCTTGAGATAGGGCGCAAGCGCTGGGTTGAGCAGCAGATGGTCGATGCGCAGCCCGGCGTTGCGGGCCCAGTGGTTGCGGAAGTAATCCCAGAACGTATAGATGCGCTCGTCTGGATAAAGGTGGCGAATGGCATCGGTCCACCCCTGATCGAGCAAGGACTGATAGCACGAGCGTGACTCGGGTTGTAACAGCGCATCCTTGAGCCAGGACTTAGGGTCGTAGATATCGAAATCGGTCGGTACCACGTTGAAGTCACCCGCCAGCACCGTGGGATGACCGTTGCTTTGCAGTTCACGCGCATGGGCGTTGAGGCATTCGAACCAGCGCAGTTTATAGTCGAACTTCGGCCCTGGTTGCGGGTTGCCGTTGGGCAAGTACAGGCAGCCGACCAGCACACCGTGGACTGCGGCCTCCAGATAGCGGCTCTGGCTGTCATCCTCCATTCCCGGCAGGCCTCGGCGTACTTCCAGCGGCTGGCTGTCGCGCGCCAGGATCGCCACCCCATTCCACGATGGCTGGCCATGGTGCAGGTAACCATAACCCGCGGCCTCGATCGCTTCGCCAGGGAACTGCGCGTCCGCTGCCTTGAGTTCCTGCAGGCAGGCTATATCGGGCTTTTCCCTTTCCAGCCAAGCCAACAGGCCAGGCAGACGGCTACGGATGCCATTGATGTTGAATGTGGCGATGCGCAGCGCTTTCATGCGTCCGGGTCTTCCACGTGGGCCTGTACCGCGTCGTGCAGGGCACCGACATGGGCCTCATCCGCCAAGGCCTTCAGTGCCAGCCAGTCATCCCAATCGATGGCGCCATCATCGCGCAGCGCCTCTGCCGTGCGCACCAGTTCATGATGGTAAGCATCCGGCGACTGCCGACGGTAGCTGTCATCGTCGTACTGCGCATACCAGGCCTCAAGCTCGGGAATGCTGCGTTCAATGCTCATGTTCAGCTCCTTCGCGCAACCTTTGAATGTGTGAGCGTCGGCACCCGGCAACGTTCAACCCCATTGGCGCAGTGGTCGGCCTGCAGGCAAAAAAATTAAACCTATTGCACCGGGCACGGTTCAACCGTACGCGACACTGAGGTCGCGCCACCGAAAGCAAGGAGTGAGACATGAGCAATCTGTTCATCAAGCGTGCAGGTTTGTCGCTGATCATCGGCATGGCATCGCTGCAGGCAATGGCCGCATCCTCCGATGATTTCGTCGATGCAGCCACGGAGGCCGGCATAGCCGAAGTGGTTACCGGCAACCTGGCGATGGAAAAGAGCCAGAACGCCGAGATCAAGGCTTTCGCCCAACAGATGGTGACCGACCACACCAAAGCCAACCAGAAACTCGGCGACATCGCGCGCAAGCTGGACATCAGCGTG
This sequence comes from Pseudomonas sp. NPDC089752, assembly GCF_044748725.1. NCBI lineage: Bacteria > Pseudomonadati > Pseudomonadota > Gammaproteobacteria > Pseudomonadales > Pseudomonadaceae > Pseudomonas > Pseudomonas sp. NPDC089752. The sequence goes on along the minus strand of NZ_JBIVGP010000008.1, from coordinate 117,969 downwards.
CCTGATGAAGCCGCGCTGACCGACAAGGTCAAGAAGATGATCCTCGAATGGCGTGAAGAGTCGTTCGACAAATCCTATGTCAACAACCAGGTCGACGCCCACGAAAAAGCCGTGGAACTGTTCAAGAAAGAGGCCGCTTCGTCCGACAAGGCCGAGCTGAAGGCCTTTGCCAGCGAAACCCTGCCTACCTTGGAACATCACCTGGAGCAGGCCAAGGCGCTTCAGACCAAGCATGGCAAATAGCCGGAGGAGACCCATGACTGACGATACATTGCGTAGCGAAATTCTCACCCGGCTCCTGCATGCGCACCCGCATGGGTTGGGCAAGGAAGTACTCGACAACTATCGCGGTGAGAAGGCTGTCGCTGATGTGCTGATTACCTTGCAAGCCCACGGGTTGATCCAGGACGGCAGCGTAACGGTTGAAGGCGATCAGCCACTAAGCGTCAGTTACCCCATCAAGCTGTCTGCATCAGGTGTCGAGGCAGCCAAGAAGGTGGATAGCTAAACACGGCACCGCTCCCGCAGTGCCTGATGCGGGAGCGTGGCGTGCTCTGGATCATGGGGCCGTCTGCTCGTTTCTTGCCTGGTAAAGCCTCATTGCCTCATCGCGTTCGTGTAACTGATTTTCAAGAAACTGCAGTTGCCTGCCCTGCTCCGCGCACAGCGCGCGCTGGTCTTCCAGCGCCTGACCTTGCGATTGCAACTGCCGGCGCATCTCGTCGCTGGCCCCTTGTGCTTGCGCCAGGATGGTACGCAGGCCTTGAATCTGCGTGTCGCGCTGCTCCAGTAACTCATCGAGCGCCTTGCGTTCGCTGCTGGCCTGGCGATGCTCGCCAAGCAGGCGCTCATTATCCCGGTGCAGGCGGGTCAGCTCGTCCTGCTTGACGATCATCCCCTGCTGCAGCTGGCGCAACTCGACCTGGAGCTGCTGCACCTGCGCTTCATGGCGACGCTGGTCCTGTTCGCGCTGTTCACGGCTGGCGCTGCGGTAATGTTCCAGGGCGTCGCGAGCGTGGCGGTGCTTCTCTTCCAGCGAGCGAATCTGCTCATCCTTGTCGCTCAGTCGTACCTGAAGCTCGCCCAGTGCCTGATTGAGGCTGGCGCCTCGAAGCTGCTCGGCCTGCAGCGTGCTTAGCGTGGCCTTGAGTCGCTCCGACTCCGCAGCCAGTGCAGCGGACTGAATTTGCTGTTGCTGGTGCGCTGCGGCCAACGCCTGCTGCGCCAGTTGCAGCTGGCCTTCGAGTTGCTCGCGCTGCTCGTTCATCGCCGCTTGCGCTCGTTCGACGCAGGCATCGGCCTCCTCCTGCAGTTGTTCCGCCAACTGCGCCACCAGCTTGCCCAGCGTGTCGCTTAACGCTGGCGCCCCTTGCAACGCCGCCGGTTTCACACCTTCGAGCTCTTTCAGGTAGCGATGAATCGTGGTCTTGGAGCCAGTGTTGCCCAACTCGATACGTACCGCATCGATGCTCGGGTACTCGCCCCGGGCGATCAGCACCTGCCGCGCCTGCTGCACCACCGCCTTGTTAATGCCGCCACGGGCCATGCTTTGCTCCTACGATTTCGTGTTGTGGTATGTACCACGTATTTACATGCTGATTTTGCCGTTTAGCGTTGATGAATTCAACCGTTAACTATCATGGAATAATCACGGCTTATCGCATGTCAGCGCCATTTCAGCAGCCGATCTGGCACGGCCGATAACGAACAGTACGAACGTCGATTGCTGAGACGCCCATGTCGGTGAACGACAAGACATTCCCGAAAGCGACCCATGGATGGCAGGGAGACAAGGACAATCGCTACCCTCGCCGCGCACTGATGCATGTCGAAAATCTAAGGGCCAAGCATGTCCAAGCCAGTCGATCCAGATACGATCTTGGTCAAGATGCCCTCGCTGCGGGCTGTGAAGGCCTTCGTGGCGGCGGCCAAATATGGAAGTTTCACCCGGGCAGGCGAAGCGCTGTGTGTGTCGCAGGCGGCCATAAGCCGGCAAATCCGCGAGCTGGAGCTCAACCTTGGGACCCAGCTGTTCACCCGTGGCGCACGGGCCGTGGAGCTGACGCCTGCCGGCACCCTGTTCTACGACGCAGCGCATCTGTCCTTCGTCAATATCGCCCAGACCGCCGAGCGCATTCGTAGCAGCCAATCCGAAGCCAAAGTACTGACGGTCTGTTGCACGCCGGCCTTTTCAGCCCTCTGGCTTTCCGACAACCTGCCTGAGTTCATCGCGCAGAACGAAGGCTTAGAGCTGCACCTGATCACCACCCAGAACTTCCTGACGATGGAGCCCGGTGTTCAGCCCGATGTCTTCATCTCGAAGATTGCGCACATCCGTGAGGGTTACAGTAGTGAGCATCTGTTTCATGACCTGATCTATCCCGTCTGCTCGCCGCAATTCGCCATGGATCACCCTTCGATCCATACCCTGGAAGGGCTGCGCGACTCTGCGTTGCTGAACCATGGCCCATACGGTCGCTCACAAGTGGCCGAACATGTCGACTGGGGGGTGTGGTTCGCCTATCAGTCCATCGATATCGACCATCGCTCAAGCGGCAGTCCAGCGATCTTCACGGCCAATGACTACAACCTGATCGTAACCATGGCGCTTTCCGGGCAAGGCGTGGCGCTGGGCTGGCATCAGCTGGTCAAGTCGCTGATCGATCAAGGCTCGCTGATCCGCCCCGTTGCCGAACAGGTGCAGTTGCGCAACAACAGTCACTACCTCGCGTGCAAGGAAAATGCGGAAAACCAGGACGTATTGCGCCGGTTTCAGGCGTGGATCCTTTCCAAGCTGAGCGCGGCCTGAGTGAGCGCCATCGACGTATAACCTGCGCTCATTGCTCGTGGTCCGAAATGTTGTTTGTCCGTCTTCAGAACGCCGGTATACGCTGAAATCCTCAGCCACACAGTCGCAACTTCAAGGGTTGCCCTGCATTACCAATCGACTGATTGCCCCCTCACAATAACAAGGGCGAGCTTTCCGGCGTCTGCATTTTGGAGACTCAAATGGATCGCAACAAAACCGTGTATGACCTGATTGCACAGCGCAAAGCCAACCACTCGTTGCCTGGCGTGCTTTACAGTAATGATGCTGTCTACCAGGAAGATCTCGCTCAGATCTGGCACAAGGACTGGATTTTCGTTGGCCACACCTTCGAGATCGAAAAGCCAGGCCAATTCATTACCGTACAGATTGGCAATTACCCGGTGGTTGTAGTGCGCGGCAAGGATGGCGAAGTTCGCGCGTTTCATAATGCATGCCGTCATCGCGGTGCAAAAGTCTGCGAAGCGTCCCAGGGCAAGGTCGCCAAACTGGTCTGCCCTTATCATAAATGGACGTTTGAATTGGACGGCAAGCTGTTGTTTGCCGGAAACATGGCTGAAGACTTCGACAAGAGCCAATACAACCTCAAACCCGCTCACTGCGAAGTGGCCAATACCTATATTTATGTCAGCGTCGGAGCTGTAAAACCTGACTTCAACGGCTTCCGTGAAGCGCTGCATCCGTTCGTTAACCCGCACAACCTTGAAGATTGCAAGGTAGCCTTCGAGTCGAACATCATTGAAAAAGGCAACTGGAAACTGGTCTTCGAGAACAATCGCGAGTGCTACCACTGTGACGGCTCGCACCCCGAGTTGATGAACTCGTTTGTCGACAATCTTTCCGTTGGCGGCGTGGGTGGCGATGAAGACCCACAGCTTGCGGCATTCTGGAACCAGTGCGAGGCCGGCGGCATGCCCAGCCGATTGTTGCTGGACAAGAACGGTCGCTATCGGATTACCCGCATTCCGTTATCGTCCGGCGCCGTGAGCTACACCATGGACGGCAAACCTGCGGTGAACGGCCGGCTCGACAAGACCGGCATCCCCGACATCGGCGCGTTGCTTTACTTCAACTATCCCTCCACCTGGAACCATTTTCTCGGCGACCATGCCCTGAGCTTCCGCGTGTTACCCATCAGCGCCACCGAAACGCTGGTGACCACGAAGTGGCTGGTGCCCAAAGCCGCAACGGAAGGCATCGACTATGAAATCGATCGGCTGACCAAGGTCTGGATCGCGACCAATGACCAAGACCGTGTGCTGGTCGAGGGCACCCAAGTCGGCGTTACCTCACCGACCTACGAGCCAGGCCCCTTGTCGGCCACCGCCGAGACCGGGGTCTGCCAGTTCGTCGACTGGTATTGCGCCACCATGCTGGATCGGCTTCAGGACCCGGTGTTGCTCAGGTCCGTTGGATGATTGATGAGTCAGCCCGCTCTTCGAGTCACGAAGGGTGGGCGTTTGCATGCCCCGACTTACCCGATTTCCAATGAAGACTAATGAAAACACTTACAAGAACATTCAGTCGAACGTTCCAGGACCGCAATCTGGGGTTCATCACTCAAGCGTGCACCCGGCAGACGACCTCCAGGGTCGGTTTTCTGCTGTTGGATAATTTCTCCCTGCCCTGCTTCAGCCAGGCGCTGGATGTATTGGTCACGGCCAACCTCATTTCACCCGGGGCGATTCGCGTCCAGACGTTCAGCCATGACCACACGGAGGTCATGAGTGACCTCGGCATTCCCATTCGGCCTGACACGCCGCTGACCGAGGTTCGTCTTTCCGAACTCGATCTGATGGTCATCTGCGGTGGGTTGCGTGTGGCCAGGACGCTGCCGCACTGGCTTACCCTGCTGCTGAAAAAACTCTCCAAGCTGCCCGTCGCGCTTGGTGGGCTCTGGAATGGTGCGTGGTACCTGGGCGCTGCAGGGTTGCTCGACGGCTACCGTTGCGCTATTCACCCAGAACAACGAACCGCTTTGGCGGAGCGCACGCCGTATGCCACCGTGTCACACGACTCACTGGTCCTGGACAGGGACCGCATCACGTCCGCTACGCCCAAAGGCGCTTTCGAGATGATGATTGGCTGGCTGAGTTGCGGCGCGAGCCGCCAACTTGCGGATGCCGTGCTGGATACACTCGATGGCAATCAGAGCAAGCCCCGGCGTACGCACAAGCCGCAACAGCCAACCTTGAGCAAAGCGCTGCGAGAAGTGATCGCGCTGATGGAGGCAAATCTTGAAGAACCACTGACTCCGGCCCAGCTTTCACGTGTGGTCAATCTTTCACACCGGCAGATTCAGAGGCTGTTCAAAGAGCAATTGGATACCACACCGCAAAAATACTATTTCCAGCTCAGAATTACCGAAGCACGCCGGCTGATCCAAAACTCCGATGCATCGATATTCGAGGTCTCGATTGCCTGCGGTTTTGTCTCCTGCACCCACTTCAGCAGGTCGTACAGCGCATTCTTTGGGCATCCGCCTTCCAGGGAAGTCCGATACGAATTATAGATTCCACGTTTGGACAATCCTCCGAAAGCGGACAGGCCCGGCTGCCTGACAATAATAATCAAACCATCGCTCACTGAATTTTTGACAAGGTCTCGACCCGACGTTGCGCGGCGTCGCGCTGCCATTAATCAAAAATCCTGAACAGGAACAACAATGACAAGTCCTAATCTTTCAGTAGAAGATGTACCGCTTAGCCAGTTTCACAGGCTACTCACCCTGCGTTCAGGCGGCGGCTCGTTCGTCGACGGTTACGTGCTGAGCATCATCGGCGTTGCGCTGGCGCACATCAGCACATCACTTGCGTTGAGCAGCTTCTGGGAAGGCCTGATCGCCGCGTCGGCGTTGATCGGTATCTTTTTTGGCGGATTTCTCGGCGGCTGGCTTACGGATCGTCTGGGCCGCAAGCGGCTGTTCTTCGTCGGGCCTATGCTTTTCATTCTCGCCTCTGCTGCACAGTTCTGGGCCGATACCGCTGAAGCGATCTTCATGCTGCGGCTGGTGATCGGCATTGCGGTGGGCATCGAATACCCGGTCGCCACCTCGCTTCTGGTGGAGTTCATGCCGAAGAAGTACCGCGGCCCACGCCTGGCGATGCTGACCATCCTCTGGTTTGCCGGTGCGGCGGCGGCCTACATCGTCGGCGAGCTGGTGCTGCGCAGTGGCGGTGATGATGCCTGGCGCTGGGTGCTGGCGAGTTCCGCGACCATTGGCCTGGCCCTGCTGCTGGTGCGCATCGGCACCCCGGAGTCGCCTCGCTGGCTGTTGAGTAAAGGCCGCAATGACGAAGCCGAGCAGGTCATCAAGCGCGTATACGGTAATGATTTCTCCCTGGACAATCTTCCGGAGGAAAGCCCGAACTACAAGATCAACGTCTGGAGTCTCATCTACTCGGGCTATGCCAAACGAATGCTGTTCATCATCGTGTTCTGGACGTGCTGCATCATCCCACTGTTCGCGGTATACGCATTTGCGCCCAAGGTGCTGGCAGCCATGAACGTGAAAGGCGATAGCGCATCGCTAGGTTCGGTGTTGATCACACTCTTCTTCGTCGCAGGTTGCGTCGTCTCGACCCGGCTGATCAACGTGCTCGGGCGGCGCAACCTGCTGCTCGGCAGCTTCGCCGTCTCTGGCCTGGCGCTGTTGTGCCTGGGGGCATCGAACAACGGCGCAGGCATGTGGATCCTGGTGTTTTTCGCCATCTACGCACTGTTCATCGGCGGCGCCCAAGTACTTACGCTGGTCTACCCCAACGAAATTTTCCCAACCGAAATACGTGCATTCGCAGTGGGCATCGGCACCTCGATTTCACGCATCGGTGCCGCCATCGGTACTTATCTCGTGCCTGTTTCGCTGGACAGCCTGGGTATCGCGCAGACCATGTACGTGGCCGCCGGCATCACCTTCTTCGGCTTGCTCCTTTCCTGGCTTCTGGCCCCGGAAACGCGCTCGCTGAACCTCCAGCAGGCGGCCTCGCTTGGCTAGGCTCTGCATAAAAGTATGGTCATCCAGCGTGTGGGAGCATGTGGGTGCAACAAGTAAGCCGAGTCCCGCCCAGCGCTCGACTTCCTTGGCAACTCTGTCCACCATGGACAGAACGTCCATTCATGTGTGACCCACCCGTTGCCAATGATCATCGAAAACTACAAGGCAATCGCCGACAGCATTGCACTGCTGCTTTACCCCCATGCGGAAGTCATCGTCCATGAAGTGCGGAGCCAGACGATCGTTCATATCGCCAACAATTTTTCCAGGCGCACACTCGGTGACGACTCGGCCCTGGACCTGGAGCTTGGAGACTTGCGTAACGCTGCCAAACTCGGCCCCTACGAAAAACTCAACTGGGATGGTCAGAAGATTCGCTCCATCACCACTGTGTTGTACAACCCCAGTGGTGAGGCCGAGCACCTCCTGTGCATCAACTTGAATTTTTCCGTCTTGGAACAGGCCCGCGAGGCGCTCGATACATTTTTCCAGCTGAGCCGTCTGGTACCCCAGCCGGACGCTCTGTTCAAGGACGACTGGCAGGAACGTATCAATACCTTCATGCATGCATGGCTGCAGGCGCGCAATCTGTCGTTGCGTACGCTGAAGACCAAAGACAAGCGCTTGCTGGTGGAGGCACTGCACGCTGAAGGGGCTTTTGAAGGCCGCAGTGGAGCTGACTATGTGGCCAATGTACTGAGCATGGGCCGTGCAACCGTCTACAAGTACCTGAAAGCGCTTCGGGACCAGTCTGTCTGAACAGTAGGCAGCGTTACCTGTTGCTGATCATGGATTAATTATCTATGGTAGATTTTTAATCCACACAGAGCCCCCTCACCATGTCCGTCGATCAGCACTTCCTATCGTCCCTGTACCAGTCGATCGGCGAAGCGCACAAGGCATTGCGTCCCGAAGTGAGCATGACGCCCCTCACCCATAGCGTCCGGCTTTCGGCGATCACCCAGTGCAGCGTGTACCTCAAGTGCGAGCATCTGCAGCACACTGGGTCATTCAAGTTCCGTGGCGCCAGCAACAAGATTCGCCTGCTGCCCGCAGCGCAGCGTGAACGGGGTGTCATCACCGCCTCTTCGGGCAATCACGGCCAGGGGCTGGCATTGGCGGGCAAAGTGATGGGGGTACCGGTGACCGTCTACACCACCTCCACCGCGTCTGAATACAAGCTCGAGGCCATGCGCGCACTCGGTGCCGAGGTGGTCAGCCTCGATCTGGATGCACTGGGCGTCGAGCTTGAAGCCGCGCGTCAAGCCAAACGCCAGGGCAAGCCGTTCGTATCACCTTACAACGACCTCGAGGTGATTGCCGGCCAGGGCACGATCGGCATGGAGCTCTTCGAACAGGCCCCGGACCTGGACGCGGTGTTCGTCGCTGTCGGTGGTGGCGGCATGATTGCCGGCATCGCCACTGCGTTACGTACGCTCAACCCGAGTATCGATATCATCGGCTGTTGGCCGGCCAATGCACCTACCCTGCAGCGCTCGCTGCAAGCGGGTGAGATCGTCGACATCGAAGAACAGGAGACGCTTTCCGATGGTACGGCAGGCGGCGTCGAGCCTGGCAGTATCACATTCCCCTTGTGCCAGGCGCTGCTGACCCGCACTGTGCTGGTCAGCGAAGCGCAGATCATGGCAGCGATGCGCGATGTCGCCAGCTGTGAGCGCTGGATCATCGAGGGTGCCGCGGGTGTGGCGGTCGCTGGCATGAAGAAACTGGCCGCGGACTACCGTGGCAAGCGCGTGGCGGTGGTCATCTGCGGTCGCAACATCGTGCTCGACAAATTCATCGAGGCGGTCAAATGAAGATCTTAAACAAAAAGCAGATCATTTCCCGGCTCGACATAGACCTCGCAGCGCAACGTCTAGAGGAGGGTTTCATTGCCTTCTCCAGAGGCAATGTCCAGGTTCCACCGACCCAGGCGTTCACATTCCCCCTGGCCAACGGTGACTGCTGCATCAAGTCTGCGCATGTCGAGGGCAGCGACACCTTCACGGTAAAGATATCGACCGGTTTCTACGACAACCCCAGCAAGGGCCTGCCAAGCAACGACGGCATGATGATGGTGGTGTCGGCGATCACGGGCCAACCCATCGCCTTGCTCCAGGATGAAGGCTGGCTGACATGCATCCGCACCGCGCTGGCTGGGCGCATTGCCGCCCGACTGCTGGCTCCTGCGAAGGTCGAAGCCATCGGCATCCTGGGCACCGGCACACAGGCGCGGATGCAATTGGAACAGCTGGCCAGCTTCAGCCCCTGCCGCAAGGTGGTCGTTTGGGGGCGCGGTGATAACCAGCTGGCAGCTTACCGAACGTTTGCCAGCGATCTCGGCTATGAAGTCGAGGTCACGCGCAATCCTGAAATGCTTGCGCGCAGTGCGAACCTGATTGTCTGCGCAACGCCATCGCGTCAGCCGCTGATACGCAGCGAATGGGTGCAACCGGGTACCCATATCACTGCGGTAGGTGCCGATGCACCGGGCAAGCAAGAACTCGACCCGGCGCTGGTCGCCCGGGTTGATCGTATCATCGTCGACGCCCTCACCCAGTGCAGCCAGTACGGTGAGGTCTCCCATGCATTGAAGGCAGGCCTGATAGGCGAGCAGCAGTTGACTGAACTGGGTGCCTTGCTAGAAAACTGCGTACCTGGGCGTGACAATGATGATCAGGTCACGCTTGTCGATCTGACTGGCGTGGCGGTGCAGGACGCACAGATAGCGAGCTGCGTGCTGGGCTCGCTAGAGCTGTGATCTGGCTGCCGTGACCACGCCCTCCAAGCCCATTTGCCAGAAGTCGGCTTCCAGCCGCGAAGCCTGGCCAAAGATCGCTGCCAGCTCGACGAAGCGCTGCTCGGTCATGCTTCGCGCGGCCAGTTCATCCAGGTGCTTGCGTGCTGCTGCGGCAACGCCCTGGTAGCCTTCACCGGCATATTCGCCTATCCATTCCCGATAGGGGTGATTGCGCAGATCACCAATCCGCTCAGCCAAGGAGCGGCCGATCTCGGCGTAACCGATCACGCAGGGCGCCAGCGCCACGTGCAGTTCCAGCAGATCACCTGCAGCGCCGCAATCGAGCACGTAGCGGGTATAGGCGACAGTGGCCTGATGCTCCGGCGCCGCTTCGATATCGGCCTGCGTCAGCCCCCAGCGGGCACATAGGCGCAGGTGCAGCTCGGTCTCGTCGAGAATCGCCGCCAGGCCCGCCTGGGCAGCGCGGATGTCGGCTGGCAGGCGACTCTTGTAGGCGGCCAGCGCCCAGGCACGGGCGAACTGGATGAGGAAGAGGTAGTCCTGCACCAGGTAGGTCCGGAACGCTTCTTCGCTGAGGGTGCCCTCACCCATCTGAACGACGAAGTCGTGGTCAACATAGCTGGACCACTGCGCTGCGGTGGCAGTCTTGAGACGCTCGAAGATGTCCATGCTCAAGCCTCCTCGTCGTAGATGGCGTCGAAGAAGGCCAATTCCAGGGCCACGGTTCGCGCATAGAAATCGCCGCTCAAGGCGGCGTCCTGCGGCCCTACCCGGTCGAGTTCCGATTGCAGGAAGGCGACGAATTCGGCGAACGCCGGGTTGTCGTGAAGGGTGATCCACTCGGCATGCACGAAGTTGCCCGGTAACGGTTTGGCGGCACGGCTGGCCCAATCCAGGTACAGACCTTCGGCGACGTTCAATACCGCAAGCGCGGCTGCATAGGACCGAGTGGCCGCCGCCTCGCGCATGATCGCCTTGAAGCCAGCAGTGGGTAGCGTGTCCTCAGGCGAGCTGCGCTGCTCCGGGCTTACATCCAGCGCCTCGAAAGCGCGCAGGAAATAGGTGTTTTCATCGCTGGAAATCATCCCGGCGAAGCGTCCGAACCGCAAGCGGGCCTCGAATGTGTCGGCAGTCGCGATGGCGGCACCCAGCAAGGTCAGGAAGCTGTCCAGAAAACGGTGATCCTGGACCAGGTAGCGGACCATGATCGGGTCCGCCACGCTGCCGTCACAAAGCTCGGTGACGAAGCGATGGCCGACGGCAGCCGACCAGGTCGGTTGGTTCTGGCGGCGCAGGGTTTCAGTGAAGCGTTCGGTCATGGTGCTGCCCTCCATTGGGGTGACAGCGAGACCGTTACGTTGGTGCATGGAGCGGCCTCGCAATGAGGCCGGCAAAAAGGCAGGTCGGCAGTCCCATCCCTTCGCCGGCATGATCCGGATCAGGTTCTAAGGGTCACCGCGCTGCTGTGCCAGCGGTATCTCAGCCCGTTGCCGGACTCCCCTTGGTGGGATGCAGGTATACAGTAGCTGTACAGCGTTTGTCACGAGGTAGATCGGCTGCAATGACCCGATCGCTGCGAGTCGAAACATAAAGGCAATTAGCCACCAGTCATGACCTTGTCATCTGCCTGTCGTATTTTTCGACCATCACCCAGGGTCGGGAATGCCAGCCGTGATACGCCGTTTTCTCTCGTCTGCAGGCCTGCTGCGCCTGTTGATACTGGTGCTGTGTGCAGCCACCCTGACGTTTCTCTGGGGGCTGCACTTTGCCCAGAAGGCTGCCGCGCGTCAGGATGCGCTGTCGGCGAAGGCAGCGGAGCACCTTAACCTGGCCAGTATCGTCGGCGAAAGCCTGCGACAGTTGGTCGACCGCGCCCAGGCGGTGGGCCGGGTCACCCAGGACGACATGAAAGTGCTGCGCCAGGGCAACCTCAGCCTGGCTCGGCTGCTGGCTGAAGATCCGGTGTTCAAACGCATGAGCCTGTACGACCGCAGTGGGCGGTTAGTGTCGGCCAGCCACAGCGATGAGGCGCCTGAGCTGCCCGAAGACTGGCTGCAGCAGCTCAAGCTGCATGTCGCCCATTACGGTTTCAAGCCGTTCCTGCCGCGTATCGCCCCAACGCTCACGCCGACGGCCATGCCGAACTGGCGCCTGCCCTTCCTCTTGCCATTGACCAACCTGCCCGGCCGCGAAATCGACAATATCCTCGTGGTACAACTCGATATCGGCTACCTCGCCGTGCTGTTCCAGCACATCGACCTGGGCACTACGGGCTTGATGCGCCTGTTGCAGGACGATGGCCAGGAACGCCTGCGTATCGACACCAGTGGCGTGGTCGTGGCCGGTGATGAATTCGAGCCTGGCCTGCCACCCTCGGGCAGCGAGTCTGGGCTGCTGGTCCAGTACGCTGCCGGCAACCCGTTCCAGAGCCTGTACCGGCGCATTGACGAGCGCGGTTTCAGCATCATCGTCAGCCAACGTTACGATGAAATCCTCGCCCCCACCGCCCTGGCCTATTCGCGGCAGTTCTGGCTGAACCTGAGCATGACCTTGATGATCCTCGTCAGCCTGGCCTGGACCTTGCGCCTGTTGGGCAAGCGCCAGGAGGCCTTCAGCGCCCTGGAGCACGCGCAGCAGGTCAATCAGCAGCTGATCGGGCGCCTGGAGGACGAACACCGGCGCAGCAGCCATGCCGCCGCCACCGACCACCTCAGCGGCCTGCACAATCGCCGCCAGTTCGTCGAAGTGGCGGGCCAGGCGCTGACACGCCAGCGTGGCAAGCGCCGGCTGATGGCGATCCTGTTCATCGACATGGATCGCTTCAAGTCGATCAACGACTCGCTCGGGCACAAGATTGGTGATCTGCTTCTGCAAGCCGTTGCCGGGCGCATCCAGCGCCTGCTGGAGCCTGGCGATGAAGCGTCGCGCTTCGGTGGCGACGAATTCGTCGTGCTGCTGGCGGGCGAACGCAGTGAAGCGCAGATCAACAGCTGGGTGCACAACCTGGTGCAGAAGCTTTCGGCTACCTATGCCCTGGACGGCCAGGAGGTCAATACCAGCCCCAGCGTCGGCGTCAGTATCTGCCCGCGCGATGGCCAGGACATCGACAGCCTCATCCGCAGCGCCGACGCCGCCATGTATTCGGCCAAGCAGGCCGGGCGCGCTCAGTACCGCTTCTTCGACCCTTCGCTGAACCTTGCCGACATTCAGGCCTTCACCCTCGAACAGGCCTTCGGTAGTGCCTTGGCCGAGCGCCAGTTCGTGCTGCACTACCAACCGCAGATTCGCCTCGATACTCATCAGGTGCTGGGCTATGAGGCGCTGGTGCGCTGGGACCACCCGGAATTCGGCCTGCTCTATCCGGACCGCTTCATCGGCCTGGCCGAGCGCAGTGGCTTCATCATCGAGCTGGGTTGGGAAGTGTTGCGCCTGGCCTGCGAAGAACTGGCACGCTGGGACGCTCAGGGCCGCGAGACGCGCTTGGCGGTGAATGTCTCGGCAATGCAGCTGCGACAGGCGGACTTCAGCACTCGCCTGCTGGCCAAGTTGCAGTTGTACGGTATCGCCCCGCAACGGCTGGAACTGGAGATCACCGAGACCACCATTCTCGACCCCGAAGGCACTGCGGTCGATCATCTGCACCGCCTGCGTGCTGCCGGCCTTGGCATCAGCCTGGACGATTTCGGTCGCGGCTACGCAGGCTTTGCGCATCTGCAGTCGCTGCCACTGAGCAAGCTGAAGATCGACCGCTCGCTGATCGCTCCGTTGTCCAACAGCTACGACGACAGCCCGATCGTTTCCTCGACCATCATCCTCGCCAAACGCCTGGGCCTGGAAGTCGTCGCTGAAGGCGTCGAGACCCGTGAGCAAGTGGTATGCCTGAAAATTGCCGGCTGCGACATTGCCCAGGGCTATCACTTCAGCCGCCCGCTGTCGCCGGCACAATTGCGCGAGTACCCGCCCTTCAACGGCTTGGAGGAGAAGCCATGCGTGCTTTGAAAACCCTGGCCGGTCTATTGCTGGCCAATGTCCTCGCAACCGCCGCCCTGGCCGACTGCACGCCACGTAGTCTGCGCCTGGCAGTCATTCCGATCAAAAGTAGCGAAGCCATGGTCAGTGATCACCAGGCGTTGCTGCAGCGCCTGAGCCAGGCCGCCGGTGTGCCGGTGGAACTGATGATCGCCACCTCCTACGAAAGCGTGGTCGATGCCATCGTCTCCGGCGGCGCCGACATCGCCCGCCTCGGCCCGGCCTCCTATGTGCTCGCCCAGCGTCGAGACCCGAAGATAGAACCGTTCGCGACCTTCACGCTGAGTGCCGGGCCCTTCACTCCCGCCGGCAACCATTACCAGTCGCTTTTGTTGACCCGCGCCGACAGCCCCGACGGCATCGATCCGCTGCGTGGCAAACGCCTGGCCCTCAGCGACCCGGCCAGCACCTCGGGCGGCCTCGTACCCAGTGTGGAGTTCGCGGCCCAGGTGCGCACGCCACTGCCGCGGTTCTTCGGCTCGCTGGTGTATGCCGGCAACCACGACAACGCGCTGCAAGCGCTGCTGGACGGCCGTGTCGATGCGGCCTTCGTCGCCAGCGAACGCGCCGATGCCTACCTGGCCCGGCACGCGTTGGCAGCCAGCACGCTCAAGGTGCAATGGCGTTCACGGCCAATCTATTACGACCCCTATGTATTCAGTGCCAGCCTGTGTCCGGCGCTGAAAAACCGCATTCGCAAAGCGATGCTGGACGACCCTGGGGCCCTGGCGGCATTCGTCGCCTCCCAGGATGCCAGCGGATTGGTGCCAGTCAGCCGGGCCGAGTACGAACCGTTGCGGCAGCTGATGGATACTGCGGTGCCTCAGTGATATCCCCTTCGCTCATGCCGGCCCTTTCGCGGGGCAAGCCCGCTCCCACAGGTTCCGGGCATGCCTCCAACCTGTGGGAGCGGCGGTCCGGCGATCCGGCTTGCCCCGCGAAAGGGCCGGGACAGACCAGCCAATAAGCTTTATCTTGTCGCTGTCCATCACCACACCGCCGACCATGACCGACATCGAGCGCTACGTCCGCGCCGCCACCCGCGACAACACCCGGCGCAGCTACCAGGCCGCCATCGAGCATTTCGAGGCACATTGGGGCGGGTTTCTGCCTGCCACTGCCGACAGCATCGCCCGCTATCTGGCCGATCATGCCGATCAGCATGCAGTCAGCACCCTGCGTCAACGCCTTGCCGCCTTGAGCCAATGGCACATCAGCCAAGGTTTCCCCGACCCGACCAAGGCGCCACTGGTACGCCAGGTGCTGCGGGGCATCCGCACCTTGCACCCGACACCGCCGAAACAGGCCGCGCCACTGCTGCTGCAGCACCTGCGAACGGCTGTGGAACGTTTCGAAGAAGAGGCCCGGCAGGCCCGCGAGCACCACGACCTGCCGGCCCTGCGCCGCGCCAGGCGTGATACCGCGTTGTTGCTCCTAGGCTTCTGGCGGGGCTTTCGCGGCGATGAACTGGCGCGCCTGCGCGTCGAGCATATCCAGGCTGAAGCGGGTGTCGGCATCACCTTGTTCCTGCCGCGCAGCAAAGGCGACCGTGAAGCGCTCGGCGTGCAGCACCGTACTCCTGCGCTCAAGGCACTGTGCCCGGTCACCGCCTATCTGCAGTGGCTGGAAGTGGCCGGCATCGCCCATGGGCCGGTGTTTCGCAAGCTCGACCGCTGGGGCAACCTGAGCGATGCGCCGCTCAACAGCAACAGCCTGGTCGGCCTGTTGCGGCGCATGCTCGAACGTGCAGGCGTACCCGCAGCGCTCTACACCGGCCACTCCTTGCGCCGCGGCTTTGCCACCTGGGCCACGGCCAACGGTTGGGAATTGAAGTCACTGATGAGCTACGTGGGCTGGAAGGATGCCAAGTCGGCGCTGCGCTACATCGACTCGGCGCAGCGCTTCGGCGAGCTGGCCGTGCTGCCAGCCAGCCAGGTGCAAGTGCTTATTCCCTGAAGGCGAACCGTTCGATGCCGGCCACTTCCGGGCGAATCGCATACAGGTCGCCGGCGTCCGGGTAGTGCCGCAGTTCCGCTGGCGACATGCCCACGCGCGCCGTGGTGATGAACAGCGTACCCAGGCCATCCCCCCCGAAACAACAACTGGTCGGGCGCGGCACCGGCATCACCACCTGGTCGGTCAGGTGCCCGTCGCGGTCATAGCGCAACAAGCAGCTGCCATTGAACTGGCATACCCACAGCCCACCTTCACGGTCCAGCGCAATCCCGTCCGGGCGGCCCAGCTCGGCAGGGGTTTCGGCGAACAGGCTGACCTGCCCCAGACGCCCCTCGGTCAGGTACTCGGCGCGGTAGATCGAGCAGGCAACGGAATCGACGAAGAACACTGTCTGGCCATCTTCCGACCAGGCAATGCCGTTGGGTAGTGACAAACCGTCGTGAATCACTTCATCGTGCAACTCGCCATCGAAGCGGAACAAGGCTCCGGTCTTGCCGCTCGGGCCTTCGTCCATCAGGCCAGTGACGAAGCGCCCTTGCGGGTCGCAGGCACCGTCATTGAAGCGATAGCTCGAGCGGTGATGCACCGGCACCGAATACTGCCGCACCTTGCCCGGCTGGACATCGAGAATGGCCACGCTGGCATCTTCGGTGAAGATCAGATTGCCCTGGTCGGTCAGCGCCAACGCACCGATACGCGCAGCCGATTCGTACAGGTTCTCTACTTCGCCATCAGGCAACAACCGATGAATACGCCCGCCGGTGATATCGACGAAATACAGTGCGCCCGTGCGCGCATCCCACACCGGGCTTTCACCCAGGTCGGCACGGGTATTGGCGACCTTGATCGGCACGTAGTGACATTCCTTGATGCGGCTCCAGCGCTCGGCCACTTCAGCCAGACTGGACGCCTCCACCCGCGCCAGGTCGCGGGGGTAGCTGACCCCGCTGTTCTCGCTGAAACGTGTGGCGGTGAACTGGCCATTGCTGGCACGCAGGATGTAGCCGGTATCCCGGCACAGGGCGCTGGCCAGGTACAGCACGCCTGGTGTCACCCATTCGGGTTTGAGTTCTTCCGGCGGCTGGGTCACGCCCCACATGCGGGTCTTGGCCACCGGCGAGATGGCGTTGACCAGGATGCCGTGCGCCAACCCTTCCATGCTCAGCGCGTTCATGATGCCCACCTGGGCCATCTTGCCGGCCGAATAGGCGACCAGCCCCGGCTGGGCATAGCGCTGGTACATGGCTCGGTCCGAGGTGGTGAGCACGATGCGGGGGGCCGAAGAAGCCTTGAGGTGCTTCCAGGCATGCTTGGCAAGCCACACCGGGGCATGCACGCTGATACCCAGGGCACGCTCGAGAAACGCCTGTTCCTGGGTTTCGATGCCCTGGTAGTCGACCCAGCCGGCGTTGTGGATCAGGATATCCAGCGCACCGAAATGCGCGATGGCCAGCTCCACCAGCTGCCGACATTCTTCTTCGTTTTCCAGGTGGCCGGTGTGAGCGATCACGGCATAGCCCTTGGCCTGCAGGGCCTGGAGGGCCTCGCTGACCGCGTCCGGGTCTTGCCCTTCGCCCGAGCGGTCAGTTCCCAGGTCACTGATGACGACCTTCGCGCCGCGCGCCGCCAGGGCCATGGCGTAATTCAGGCCCAGGCCCTGAGCGGCGCCGGTGACGATGGCAACTTTATCTTTGAATGGGTCTGTGCTCGGCATTGAAGCCCCCTTCCGATTCTCCTTTTTACGATAACAATAAAAAAATCAATGACTTAATATTAAAAGCATGCAACTTTGATATCTCGCAGATATCACCTGAGACTCGCTCCCCCGATGTGCCCCAGCCACCCGCGCAATGCCCTACGAAAACATCATCGCAGCAGACGCTTTGTCGCCGCCAAGCCACGCACTATGATGGCCGCCTTGCAGGGTCGGCCGGCGGAGAATGCCTTCCTGGCGCCCGTTCGACTCGATGAAGGAACGTAGACATGATCGAGACACGTTTGCTCAGGCAATTCATTGCCGTGGCCGAAGAGCTGCACTTTCACAAGGCCGCCATTCGCCTGCACATGGCGCAGCCGCCCCTGAGCCAAGCGATCAACCGCCTCGAAGAAAAATTGGGCTTCAGCCTGTTCCTGCGCAACAAGCGCGGCGTCAAGCTGACCGCCGCCGGCATGGCGTTTCTGGAGACGGCCTACCGCACGCTCAAGGAACTGGAACAAGGCATCGAGTACGCGCGCAATGTGTCCGAAGGCATCTGCGGCAAGCTGACCATCACTGCGATTTCCATTGCCTACTACGAGTCACTGCTCAATACCCTGAAGAAATTTCGCGAAATCTACCCTAACGTGCGGCTGACTATCCGCGAAATGCCCTCGGCATCCCAAGCCAAGGCATTGATGGCCGGCGAGGCGGACATCGGCTTCATGCGCAAGCTGCCGATGCCCCCGGACACTATCGAATCGCGGCTGCTGCTCAACGAACAGATCGTCATGGCCCTGCCCAGCAGCCATGCCAAGGCCCATCAGCCGGTGGTCGACCTGCGTGATTTCGCCGAGGAAGACTTCGTTTTCACCCCGCAAGCGCTGGGCAGCGGTTACCACAGCCAGCTGATCGCCCTGTGCGAGTCGGCCGGTTTCTACCCCAAGGTGGTACAGGAAGCGGCGCAGATCCACACCCTGATCGGCCTGGTCGCCTGTGGCTTCGGCGTCGCGCTGGTACCCGAATCCATTGCCTACTCGACGCTGCGCGACCGCGTGCAGTTCCGCCCGATCCGGCCGATCAAGGACCAACCCACGCCGACCATGGGCCTGTACATGAACTGGAACCTGCAGAACGCCTCCCCTGCCCTGGGCAGCTTCATTTCCATGCTCGACCTCGGCGCGCCACGGCGGTTTGCCGACACCATCCAGAACCCGGTGATCCTGGATGGCAGCGACAAGCGCGAGCTACACCGCTAAGCGGTAGTCACGCAACCAGGTATCGAGCGCCAGGGCGGTCTCCAGGTTGTTGCGCCGCAGTTGCGAGTTGAAATACCCCTCGGGCTGACGCAGCTCGGCGGCCAGGCGACCGCGGTCGATGACCTGGAACACTGGGCTGCCAGCCTCGGCCAGCAAACGCTTGATACGCTCGCGCAGGAACCGCTCGTAGGCCAGATTCGCCGAAGTCGGGTAAGGGCTCTTGCGCCGCTGCAGCACTGCCGGCGGCAGGATGTCGGCGCAGGCTTGCTTGAGCAACCACTTTTCCTGGCCGTCCTTGCCTTTGATAGCCCACGGCACGTTGTACACGTACTCGACCAGCGCGTGATCGGTGAATGGCACCCTGACCTCCAGGCTGGCGGCCATGCTCAGGCGGTCCTTGCGGTCGAGCAGGATCGGCAGCCAACGCTGCAGGTGCATGTGGCATAGCTCGCGCATGCGTCGTTCTTGCGGGCTGTCGCCCGGCAAATGTTCGACGCTGTCCAGTGCCTGGTGGTAGCAACTGTCCTGGTAGTCGGCGAAGTTGCACTGGCGGTTGAACTCGGGATTGATCAGTTCGGGCTGCAGCAACTGCATGCGCGACAGCCACGGAAAACGCTGAGCGGCAATGGCCTGCGGGTCACGGAACCAGGCATAGCCGCCGAACACTTCGTCCGCCGCCTCCCCAGAGATGGCCACCGTTGAGTGCCCTCGGATGGCCTTGAACAGCAGGTACAGCGAGGTGTCCACATCGCCGAACGTGGCCGCCGAGTCATTGGCCCGGTACACCGCCTTGCGCGCAGGGTGGTCGACCAGCTCGCGGTTATCGATAAGGATGGTCTGGTGATGACTGCCGATGAACTCGGCAGCCGCCAGGGCGTAAGGCTGGTCCCGCTCCGGGCGGAATTCGTCGCTCTGGAACTGTTCGGCCTGGCCGACGAAGTCGACCGAGAACGAATTGACTGTGCCGCGCTGCTGCGCCATGGCGGTGAGAATGGTCGAATCCAGCCCGCCGGAAAGCAGCGAGCAAACCGGCACATCGGCATACAGCTGTTCGCCCAGCGCCTTGTCGAGCAGCTCACGGGTGTGCGCCACGGTGCTGGCCAGGTCGTCCCGATGTTCGCGGCGCTGCAACTGCCAGTAACGGCTGAGCTTCGGTTGAGCATTGGGGCGCCAGGACAGCCGATGCCCCGGGGGCAGTTCATCTACCCCGCGCAGGGCCGTACGCACGGTGCCGCGAGACAGGCTCAGGGCATCCACCAGGCCAACCACATCGAGGGCGCTGGCGAACTCCGGATGCGCCAGAATCGCCTTGATCTCCGAACCGAACAGCAGGCCCTGCTGGTGGCGGGCGTAGTACAACGGCTTGACCCCAAGGCGGTCACGTACCAGCAGGAAGTGGCCGTCGCGCCCATCGAAGATGGCGAAGGCGAACATCCCGCTCAGGTACTCGCAGCATTGCTCGCCCCACTCCAGATAGGCATGCAACACCACCTCGGTGTCGCTGCGGGTGTAGAAATGATGGCCTGCCTTGCGCAGACGCTCGCGCAGTTCGTTGTGGTTGTAGACCTCACCGGTGTAGATCAGCGCGACCTCCTCGCCACTGGCGAACCGGAAGGTCATGGGCTGCACGCCGCCGCTGAGGTCGATGATTGCCAACCGCCGGTGGCCCAACAGCGCATGACGGTGCTGCCAACTCCCGCTGGCATCGGGCCCGCGCAAGGCCAGGGTATCGGTCATGGCGCCAATGGCCGCGGTGGCCTGGGCAAGGTCGCGGGTGTAGTCCACCCAGCCTGTGATTCCGCACATGCTGCGCTCCTTAGGCCTGAAGACGACGGGTGGGTAGCAGGCCAGTCACCGCCTGCAGGCGCTTGGCGATGTCCAGCAGCTGCCGCTCGCTGTCACGCCGGCCCATGATCTGCACGGCCAGCGGCGCTTTGCCGTCGGCACTCAGGCAAATGGGCACGGTGATGGCCGGCAGGCCGCTGAAACTGGCCAATGGGGTGAAACTGATTTTCTGCTCATAACCGGGCTCGGCCGGCGACGGGATGGTCGAGTCACCGGGCTGCGGGTTGCGCCGGTCGAACGGCCGATTGGGATCCATGGGAAATACCACGAAGTCCACCTGGGCTTCGTCGAACCAGGCGTCGATACCGGCGCGGATGCTGTCCATGCGCTGGTGAATGCGCTGGTAGTCGCTGTCGCTGACACCCTCGCCTACCTTCAGTGCACTGAGCGTCGACCAGTGCAGCTCGCAGTCGAAACGCCGCGCCCAGGCCGATGATGCCAGCCACGCATCACGCGCGCACAATTGCCAGGCATCGCCACGGCAGGCCCACAGGTCGGGCATGGCGACCTCAGCCGGGGGCATGCCCAAATCTGCCAGTGCGCTGCGCGCCTGGCCCAGCATGTCCAGCATCGCCGGGCTGGTCAGGGCGGGGTCCAGTGCCTGCTCCAGCAGCGCGACCCGGTAGTGATCCTTCAGGGGTTGTTGCTGACCGAGCAGCGGCTCCAGGCCCAGCAGCGGGAACAGCAGGTCGAGGTCGTCGGCGCTGCGCGTCACCCAGCCCAGCGCGTCCATGCGCGGGGATAGCGGGAACACCCCGGCCAGGCTCGCGGCCTTCTGGGTCATGCGCAGGCCGACCATGCCGCAGTGCGACGCGGGCCAGCGTACTGAACCCAGGACATCAGTGCCCAAGGAGATGTCGCACAGGCCCGCAGCCACTGATACCGCCGAACCGGTGCTGGAGCCGGAGGGGTCGATGGTCGGGAAATGCGGGTTGCGGCAGCCGGCGCCAAAGGCGATGTTCAGCTCGGTGGTGGCGACCTTGCTGGTCAAGGCGATGCGCGGGTCGAGGAACGTCAGCGCCTCGGCGCTGCGCTGCGGGTAGTGGCGATAGCTACGCAGGCCCAGGCGGGTCGGCAGGCCGGCCACGTCGACGGTATCCTTGACGCCCAAACGGTACCACGGTGCTTCGACTTCGCGGGTGCTGGTCAGGCAGCGGTAGTGGCTGTCGGCGTGCACTGACCATTGGTCGTACTGGTCTGCCCAGTCCTTTGCCAGCGCAGGGTTGCGCTGCAGCAGTTGATGCCGTTTGCGCAGGCTGAGGCCGAGATACTCGGGTTGCTCGCGGCCGCTGCTGGCATCGGCGCCACAGTTGTTGAGGTACTGGGTGATGGTGTCCTGGGTGCTAGCGTGAGTCATGGGTGTAGTCCTTGACAGCGTTTGTGGCCGCCAACGGCAGGGGTTTGCCGGTGGCGGATAGAGGTAGCTCGGCGACGCGACGGACCGCGACTGGATAGGGGTAACCCGGTGGCAGTTGCTGGAACATGTGCATTACCGCCCGTTCGCTGAGGGTTTTGGAGCTGAACAGCACTTCAAACGCCTCACCGCGCAGCTCATCGCGTACAGCCACGCAGGCCAGCGTCGGGCATTGCAGGCGTTGTTGAAGCTCGCTGGCCACGCGCGCCAGGTCGACGCGCAGGCCATTGACCTTGATCAGGCTGCTGGCCCGCCCCAGCCACTGGAAGCTATGCGCGTCCAATGCCAGGATCTGGTCATCGCAGCAGTGGCTGGCGGCAGGCAGCGCCTGGTGTGGCTCGCGGGCAATGCGCGGGCTCGCCACCTCGAGGGCGCACGGTTGGCCTACGTGGCTGAGCAGCGTGACATCGTCGAGCAGCGTCCAGGCCTGCTCTGGGCTGCTGGACGCATCCAGTTCGCGGTAGGCCATGGCGCCGGTTTCGGTCGAGCCCAGCAGTTCGACGAACCGTACCTGCGGGCCAGCATGGCGGCGCACGATGGCCAAGGCATCTGGCGGCAACAGGGAAGCGCTGTGCACCACCAGCACCGCACGCCGCGTGGCCAATCGCGCCAATAGCGCCGGCAGCACTCGCCAGGTACTGGCGATGGCGAGGATCACGCACGGGCCGTCACCGTCGAGTAATGGCAACTGCTGCTGCTCCAGCGAACACACCTGAAGGTGAGCGTCCAAGACCCGAGCACCGACTTCGCCGAGGATCATGCCGTAGCTGTGGCTGGCCGGTGCGAATGCGAAGATCTCCCGCGCATTGGGTGCCCAGCGGTTCAGGATCAAGGCAGCTTCGCGCTCCATCTGCGCCACGCTGCGCAGCCATTGTCTGGGTACACCAGTGGCGCCGGAGGTGGTAAACAGGTGCTCGGCGCTCACTCGGCGGCCTGCAGGGTCAGTTGGTCTTCCAGTTTCTGGCTGACGAATCGTTCCATCTTCTCCAGCGTTTCGAACCAGAAGCGCACATCGTCGCTGAGGTAATCCACTTCGATGTCGAAGCAGCCCTCGACGGCGGTGATGACTTCGACGGCCATGAGGCTGTCGAAGCGCTCACCGAGAAAATCGCGGAAGCTGTCGCGCTTGTCGATGGCGTCGACCTCCTCGCCTAGCAGTTGGCCGAGGGTCTGACGAATGCGCTGTTCGATGTTGAAGTCGTTCACGAGCGGATGTTTCCTTGTGGATAGGCAGCGTTGATCAATTCCGCGCCGGCACTGAAGAACACGTGCTCGGGCAGAATCGGGTCGAATTGCAAATAGATGAAAGCGTGCGGGTAAAGCGTGCGCAGGCAACCCTGCAGCCCTTCGGCCAGGCTCTGGTGGGCCAGCTGGTCGCGCGCCGCCGACAAGGTGATGCGCACATGGAACTGCGCCGCCATGCCCTCGCGGTCGGCTATTGGCAGCGGCATGCCAGCGCGAAATACGCAAGCCTCGGACAATGGGTTGAAGAACACCATGCAGTGGCCGGTATCAGCACCGAGGCTCTTCAGCTGGCGGGTGAAGGCCAAAGCCAGGCGCTTGCGCTCTGGCAATGGCAGCGGTGCGCAGGAAACGGTAACGGTTGGCATGACGAGTCCTTACGACAACTGAAGGCTGGGCAGCTGCTGACGTTGGCCTTGGGCGAAGGCTTCGAGCAGCCGTCCGAGGCACGCGGACAGCGCATCTACCCCTTGCAGGAACAACGGTGACCAGGCGTGGCCTGCTTCACTGCGCACTTTGTCGAGGAAGAAACGCAGATGTGCCATGTCCACGGGCAAACCTAGGTCGGCAGCCATTGCCAGCGCCTGGTAGGTGCTGAGCAGGTCGGGGATGCGCTGCCCCTGGTTGGCGAAGCCGCCTTGACGGACCTTGTGCGTAGCGAGTAGCTGCACTGCCGCCTCGGTGACGTCATGGCCGATATAGGCGAGGCAAGCCAGTGCCTGCAGCCCTGCACGCAACGAGGTTTCACCGCGCGGGAAAGACGCGTGACCTTGCGCCTGCCGGCAGCTCTTGACGTAGGCTTCGATGGCGGCAAGGTCCACGCCGCTGGCATCGCCCAGTTGGCGCAGGATCGACACCGCCGAGGCGGTGGACATCATGTCCGAGCCTCGCCCTTCCCAGAAGCCGAAGCCACCGTCTGGGTTCTGCAGCGAAGCTAGCCAGCGGCCGATCGCCCGGCGCGCCTCGGCCTGGCCGGTGAAAGCACCGGCTGCCAGGCCCCAGTTGGTGCAGCGAACCTCCGCGCCGCGGCCCGGCATGTACATGATTCCCGGCTCGTTGGGCAGCTGGCAGCCTTCGATCCAGCGCAGCGCAGCATCACGCTGCTGCGGCGCGAGGCGACCGCTCAGCACCGCGGCCGCGCTGGTCAGCACATCGGCGGCGGTATCGACGTGGCGGTAGGTGTACCCCCCCTGGGGCAGCGACAATGTCGCAATGAAATCTGCCACGCCGTCCGCCAAGTGGGCCACCGACTCACCCAAGGCCTTGAGCGAGCCCACGGCGCAGAATGCCGCCCAGACATCTTCTCCGTCGTAATCCGACCAACGCACGAAGGCACCGGTTGGCCCGCGCAAGCTGTCGATCCACGCGACACAGCGCTGATGCCCCAGCGGTTGCGCCTTCAATTGCGCGAGGCTGGCCGTAGCCCGATAGGTGGCCCACAGGCACGGTACCTGCGCCCCTTCGCAGAAGCGGAAACCACCACAATCCATCTGCTGCGCCTGCAACCAGCCGATCAGACGCGGCAGGTCCCATTGCGGCGCAGGTAGACCCTGGCGAGCCAAAGCACGCGCGGCCATCACCCCGTAGAAACAGGCACGCGTATCCGCAAGGTTGTGTCGAGCAAAATCGGCTGACCAACTCAAGCCACCATTGGCACACTGCAATCCTTCGAGCCAGGCATACAAGGCCGCGGTGTCATTCACCTGGCCTTGGCAGACCTCGATCAAGGTACGCAGCGCGTAGTGGCTGGCCCACACGTCTGCCGTCTGGCCTGGACACATGGCGTAGGCATCGCCGTCGAACAGGGTCTGGATCCAGCCCGCTGTCTCATCGCGACGTTCGACCACAACGCCCAGGTCGTTCAGCGTCTCGGTGCAGTAGAACGTCGCCCAGGCGTCGGATGGCATGCCCTTGCTCCAGGCAAAGCCACCATCGCGATTTCGCCGCGCCAGGATGTAACTCTGCAATGCTGGCGCGTCGACCTGGTCAAGCCGCTCCGTCCAGGCCAGGGTACGAATCGCTGCATAGGTGCACCACAAATCCGGCTGGCCATTGCCCAGGCCCTGCCCTTGCGGAAAACGCGGCGGCATCATGACTGGCCACCGACAAAGCGCAGGTTGGTCTTCTTCCAGCTCTTTTGCGATGCGCCGCTCTTGTTCAGCGCCGACAGGTTGTTGACGAACAATACTCGGCTCCAGCGCAGACCCATCCGTTGCTCGGAGCGGTCAAGCAAGCGCGCCTGCAGATGCGCTTCCTGGCTGACGTCCCAGCCAACGTTACGCTCTAGAATCAGCGTGGCGCAGTCGTTGTCCCGGTCCACTTCGATGACATAGCCGGTGGCATCGCAGGTGCCATACACGACCTCTTCGACCGCACGAATCTCCAGGTCAACCCCGCCCACCACGATACTGTCGCTGTCGCGCCCATTGATCAGCAGGGTCGGGCTGGCCATGCCCGGCTCCCACGGCCCGGTGATGGTCACACTGTCACCGGTGTCCAAGCGCAGCAACGGGCGGGCATACAGGTTGAGTGGCGTGACCACCAGACGGCCGGTCAGCCCTTGCGCAGGGGTCATCAGCCTGCCATCGGGCAAGAGCAGTTCGAAGTAATGAGTGGCAGTGGCCAGGCGCATCTGTTTGTCTTCGCCCACCGCTGCCAGCGTTCCGGTTTCGGTGCTGCCGTAACTGGCATCGAACACCTCGCAATCCCACCAGCGCGCCAAGCGCTCCCGGAACGGCTGGGTATTGACCTCGCCCAAAAGCATGATCGAGCGCACCGACGCGGTGAACGTCTGCAGCAGTTCGCGTTGTTTCAGGTACCGCGTCAGTTGCACCAGCACCCCAGGGGCGATGAACAGTACGCTCGGACGGTAGGTGTCGAATGTCTTGCAGACCCGTTCCCAGTCGGTGATACCCGTGGTGAAGGGATAAAGGCGTACGTGGGAAACATCCAGGTACTCACAGACGTTGGCGATCAGATCGCCAACCGGAACGATATCCGATGGCATCAGGTTGGCTACCCGTGCACCGGGCGTCAGCACGGCGCGCCAGTGGCTGGCGACGCTGACGGCGTTCCAGATGATGTCCTCCTTCATGCGTGGCGTCGGCGTCGGTTCGCCCGTAGTACCCGTAGTGGCGTAATACTTGGCCGCTTCACCGAGATCTACCGTGCAGAACTTCAATGGTTGACTTTTTAGCAAGGCCTTGGCGGTAAGCGGCAGTTGCCCGAACGCGGTAAAACTGTAGGGGCCTATGTTTTTGTACTGGGCGCTGTGTTGCGCCCGCGCCCATATTGCCTGCAACTTTCGCTCATAAAATGCGGCGTCGGGGATATGCCCAAGCTGCTCCTGAAGTTCGCATTCTGCGCCCTTGAGCACGCCGTAATCCTGATCCCTGTGAACTAACATCGCCTCGCCCTCTCGAATAAGCAGCGCAGAGAATTGGCGAGTGCCCGGCACAAGTAAAATACTTATTTGAAACCATCAGTGATAGTTGCAAAGTATTACTCCGCAATTTCAGCCCGTAAAAACTGATCACCAAGTAGGATTTTTCTGTTTGCAATGTGTTAATCGCCCAATAAACCCAGCGAGATATCAGACAAAGATATTTATTGTATTTCCCAAGCCGTGTCCGGCCTGCGCACTATCGCCACCACCTGCTCCCAGGGCAGATCGAGCGATGCACTTCTCCGGAGACACACCATGCTGACCCCTACCGCCGCCGTGGCGGATGCCCAGGCCACCTGGACGACCGATTCATGGCGCAGTTGCCCTGCACTTCAACAGCCGTCCTATGAAGACCCACACGGCTTGCGCCTGGCCCTCGATGGGCTAGCCCAGCAGTCCCCCCTGGTGCCCACGGCGCGGATCCTGCAACTCAAAGCGCTGCTCGGCGAAGCGCAGCAAGGGCGCCGTTTCGTCCTGCAACTGGGTGATTGCGCCGAGCGTTTCGATCACAACGACCTGGCGCAAAGCACTCGTCAGGTCGCGCTGCTGCAGCAGATGAGCCAGGTGCTGATGCATGGCCTGCAGCTTCCCGTCGTGCAGGTCGGCCGCCTCGCCGGGCAATACGCGAAGCCACGCTCCGGTGATACCGAGCAGCGTGACGGCATGACGCTTCCGGTGTATCGCGGCGATATCATCAACCATCACGATTTCACCCCTGAGGCACGTCGTGCTGACCCGCAGCGTTTGCTGCAGGCTCATGCCCATTCAGCATCGACGCTCGAACATTTGCAAAGGCTTCAGACCGAGGGCATCGACACCCTCTTGCATGCCGAATACTGGCCACTGGACTGGTTGGACAAGGCCCCAGACGCTGAGCGAATTCGCGCACGGCTGGCGGAGGTACACGGAGCATTGCGCTTCATGCGTATCTTGGCCAGCTCTGAGCCGGGTGACTTCCTGCACCGTGAGATCTACATTTCCCACGAAGCGTTGCTGCTTGAATACGAGCAAGCGATGACCCGCCGCCATAGCGACGGCCGATGGTTCAACGTGGCGACCCACCTGCCCTGGATCGGCTTGCGCACCGCGCAACCGCACGGTGCCCACGTCGAATACCTGCGCGGTCTGGCCAACCCATTGGCGGTAAAGGTGGGCTCGGACACCGACCCGGATCAATTGCGTCAGTTGATCACCCGATTGAACCCCGCCAACGAACCCGGTCGCTTGACCCTGATCCATCGCATGGGCGCCGACCGCGTCAAGCACCATCTGGGACCACTGATCGAAACGGTGCAAGCGGCAGGCGCCCAGGTACTGTGGCTATGCGACCCGATGCATGGCAATACCCGCACCCTGCCCTGCGGCACCAAGACTCGCGTGTTCGACGACATTCTCGATGAGGTCGCCAGTGCCTTTGCCCTGCACGCTCGCCACGGCTCTGCGCTGGGTGGCTTGCACCTGGAGGCCAGCGGCGATGACGTCAGCGAATGCCTCGGTGGCGCGGCGGGTCTGCAACCGGCTGATCTGCGCCGACGCTATTTGAGCCTGGTCGACCCTCGACTCAATCGCGACCAGGCCATGGAGCTGGCACTGCGCGTCAGTCTCGATGCCAGCGCCTGGCGGCAGCGCCCTTGAACGGATAAGGAAATCCTTGTACCCATGCCCATCATCATCTCAGTATTTTCCCTGTGCACCTTTACCTTCGGCCTGTCGGAGTTCGTGGTGGCAGGGCTGATATCAGCCATGGCCGAAGACCTTGGCACCTCCACCACGGCTGTCGGCTCGGCCATTGCCGCCTATGCACTGGGCGCGGCCATTGGCGCGCCGCTGCTGACGGCGTTGCTGCTCGACTGGCGTGATCACACGTCACTGGCGCTGACCTTGGCCGTGCTGGCCGTCGGCAGCCTGACGTTCGCCTGGGTCGAGCAGCTGTGGGCCTTGAACCTGGTGCGCTTCGTGATCGGCCTGGCCCATGGTGTGTTCATGGCGGTCGCCGCCGACGTGGCGGTAAAACTGGTCGACGCCCCACGCGCCGGCCGTGCCTTGTCACGGGTCTGGCTGGGGCTGACCCTGGCGCTGGCGTTGGGTGTTCCGCTGGGGACGTTGCTCGGCAGCCTCTGGTCGTGGCGGGCAATCTTCGTTGCGCTGGGCGTCTTCGGTCTGCTCAGCCTGCTCGGGCTGCTGCGTCTGATGCCTCGGCAAAAGGCACCGCTACCGCCTATCGAAGGCCGCCTGGCAGGCCTGGTGGCGTTGATGCAGCGGCCACTGCTGGTGACCGCAGGCATGGCCATGCTGGTGAGCATCGCCACCTTTTCTTTCCTGACCTACGTCTCACCCTTTCTGCTGCAGGTGACCGAGGGTGGTGTAAGGCTGTTAAGCCTGGCGATGCTGATGTTCGGTGCGGCCACCATCCTCGGTAACCTGCTTGGCGGCGCATGCGCAGACCGATTCGAAACAGGTCGATGCTTGAACGTTGCCCTGGCGCTGCTGGCAGCCAATCTGGGCCTGCTTTTCCTGGGGCGCGAACAGCCGTGGGCGGTTGTACTGCTGATTGGGGTGCTGGGGGCCGTTTTCTTTGCCATTGTGACCCTGTCGACACTGCGCCTGCTTGGCCTTGCCAAGCAATTGGCACCTCATGCCACGGGTGTGGCATCGGGCTTGAGTATCGCGGCGTTCAACCTGGGGACGGCGCTGGGCGGGGGGCTTGGAGGTTTGATGATCGAGCAGGTTGGCTTGGTTTACTTGCCACTGGCTGGAGCTGCAGCGGCGTTGCTTGCACTGGGGTTGATAGCCCGCGAGCGCCCCGCCAACCCTGTGGGAGCAACTGTCTTCCACAAAACTTAAAAAGCTGTGCGATCCCTGGTAGGAGCGGCTTCAGCCGCGACCACCGGCGAAGCCGGTGCCATCCACCGCGTCGCTCGCTTCGCGGCTAAAGCCGCTCCCACAAAATTGCTCCCACAGTAAGGCTTGCTGGATTCAGTCTTGTCGAGCACACCGCCAAACCCGGGCAATATCCCCGGCGCGAGCCTGCAGCAACTGCGCGGCATCGGCACACGCCTGTTCCAGCGTCATCGGCCCGCTGGCCACTGCAAAGGCGGCATCGATACCGTGCCCATACAGTTGCTGATAGCCCTCACCCAAAGTCCCCGCCAACACCACAACCGGCACGCCATGGCGCTTGGCAATTCGCGCCACGCCCATCGGCGTCTTGCCCCGCAGGGTCTGTGCATCGAAGCGCCCTTCGCCAGTGATCACCAGGTCGGCGCCTTGCACCAGTGCGTCCAGGCCGGCGAGCTCGGCCACGACCTCGACCCCCGGGCGGAACTGCGCGCCCATGAAGGCCTTGGCCGCAAAGCCCATACCGCCGGCAGCGCCGCTGCCCGGCTGTTCGCGTACATCGTTACCCAGCAATTGTGCGCAGAGGTCGGCGAAATGCCCCAGCGCCAGGTCCAGTGCTTGGACCTGCGCAGGGCTGGCACCCTTCTGCGGACCGAAGATCGCCGACGCACCGTGGGGGCCACACAACGGGTTGTCGACGTCGGCGGCCACTTCGACCTGCACTTCGGCCAATCGCGGGTCCAGTTCGCTGGCATCGATGTGCGCCAGCTTTGCCAATGCCAGGCCGCCTTCTTCCAGCGTTTGGCCTTCGGCATCCAGCAAGCGCAAGCCGAGAGCGCGTAACATCCCACTACCGCCATCATTGGTGGCGCTGCCACCAATGGCCAGAACGATGCGTTGCGCCCCGGCGGCTAGCGCTGCCGCAATCAGCTCGCCAGTGCCCCAGGTGCTGCTGCGACAGGCATCCCGCTGCGCGCTGGGCACCAGCTGAATGCCGCTGGCCTGAGCCATCTCGATGATCGCCGTGCGGCTGGCCGCCAACCAGCCCCAGCCGGCCTCGACACTCTGCCCCAGCGGCCCGCGAACGGTCATGCGACGCAATTGACCTTGGCTGGCGGCGACGATCGCCTCCATGGTGCCTTCACCGCCATCGGCCATGGGGCACTCGATCAGCTCGGCAGCCGGCAAGGCTTCGGCAATGCCGGTCGCGATAGCACGGGCTACACCGGCAGCATCGAGGCTGTCCTTGAACGAGTCGGGGGCGATGACGATCTTCATGGGATTCTCCTGTCCAGATGAGCGGCATGCTGACAGCTGTGCAAGGCAAGGGCCTCGGTCGGATGCACAAAAGCGCCAAGGCGTTGTTTGGGCAAATGCCTTTGCTGACGCTCACTCGGCGGGCAGCAGCTGCAAGCCCAGGTAAAGGCTCAGCATCCCTTCGAGCCGCAGCGGGTCGACTTCCGCCAGCTCGGCGACGCGCTCCAGGCGGTAACGCAAGCTGTTGCGGTGAATGCCCAGGGCATCGGCGCAGGCCTGGCTCTGACCATCGTGCGCGCACCAGGCGCGCAAGGTCGCAATCAGCTGACCGCTGGCATCCTTGGCGCGAATGCGCTGCAGGGGCTCAAGCAGTTCATCCAGGGCATCTTCGTTGCGATGGCGCCAGAGCAACGCCGGCAGGCGATAACGTGCGAGACTCAGCAGCTGTTGTTTCGGCAAGACTTCGCGGCCATAGGCAAGCAGATCGCGAACCCGCCGGTAACCACGGCGCAAATGATCCAGGCTCTGCGCCGGGCTGCCCAGCGCCAAGCGCTCGATCTCCCAGCCACTGCGCTGCACGCGTTCAACCAGGCGCTCTTCATCCAGCACCACGCCGGCCGGGCGACACCACAGCAACGAATCACGTGCCGGGCTCACGCACCAACTGTCGGGGTAGCGGCTCATCAACCAGGCGGTCAAGGCTTCGGCGGGAGGGCCTGCGCGCAGCTCGAACAAACATGGGATACGGGGTAATTGCGGCTTCAGCCCCAATTGCTGGGCTTCGTCGACCAGCCGCGGCGAATCTCCACTGCCACCCAGTAGCAGGGCCAGCAGATCGTCACAACGTTGCCGGCGCCATTGCTGTTCAACCTGCAAATGGCGCTGGGCCAGGAGCATCTCGGCGGTCATGCGCACCAGTTCGCCATAAGTGCGCATTTGCTGCGGGTCACCCGTCAAGCCCAGCACACCGATCAGCCGCCCGTCGAGCATCAAGGGCAAGTTGACCCCTGGTTGTACCCCCTTCAGGCATTTGGCGGCCTCCACATCCAGCTCGACGATGCGGCCATTGGCCAACACCAGTTGCGCTCCTTCGTGGCGGGTGTTGATGCGCTCGGGTTCGCCACTGCCCAGGATCAGCCCCTGGCTATCCATGACATTGACGTTGCAGGGCAAAATGGCCATCGCCCGATCAACGATATCCTGCGCCAGGTCATGGTCCAGTTCGAACATTCAGCGATCCTTATGGGTGTTAGGCTTTGTACCGCAGCACAGTCGCCACGGCCGATGGCTGTGCAAAAGCACAAAGACAGGCGCGTCGCACTCCCCGAGACTCGTCAGGGCGAGCGCCGGCACAGGCGACGCGGCGACAACCATAACAACAGAGAACCCGATCATGGCACACAGCCCCGCCCCTGACCAAGGCACGGACATCACCCGCAACGCGCTCTACCGGCGCATCACCCTGCGGCTGATCCCGTTCATTTTCATCTGCTACCTGTTCAACTACCTTGACCGCGTCAACGTCGGCTTCGCCAAGCTGCAGATGCTCGACGCGCTCAAGTTCAGCGAAACCGTCTACGGCCTCGGCGCCGGGATTTTCTTCATCGGCTACGTGCTCTGCGGCCTGCCAAGCAATCTGGCGCTCAACCGCTTCGGCCCACGGCGCTGGATCGCGGCGATGATGATCGCCTGGGGCAGTCTCTCGACTTGCCTGCTGTTCGTCACCACCCCTACCGAGTTCTACACCTTGCGTTTGCTGACCGGCGCAGCCGAGGCCGGATTCTTCCCCGGCGTGGTGCTGTACCTCTCGCGCTGGTTCCCGGCTGACCGCCGTGGCCGCATCATGGCCCTGTTCATGTCGGCGATCCCGGTTTCGGGCCTGCTCGGCGGGCCGTTCTCCGGCTGGATTCTCGAACATTTCGCGGCCGGCCAGCATGGCTTGGCCGGCTGGCAGTGGATGTTCCTGATTCAGGGCCTGCCGACTGTCGCCCTGGGTATCCTGGCCATCGGTTTGCTCAGCGATGGTTACCAGAAGGCGCCCTGGCTGAGCCCGGCCGAACGCCAGCTGATCGAGGCCGACCTCAAGGCCGATGCTGCCAGCAAACCCGCCACCACCGGCGACGGCGTGCTCGCGGTGCTGACCAATCCGCTGATCTGGACCTTCGGCTTCGTTTACTTCTGTATCCAGAGCGGTGTGTACGCGATCAACTTCTGGCTGCCGTCGATCATCAAGAACATGGGCTTCGACAACCCGTTGCTGATCGGCTGGCTCAGCGCCATTCCGTACCTGCTGGCCGGTGTGTTCATGATCCTCTGCGGCCGCTCGGCGGACTTGCGCAACGAGCGCCGCTGGCACCTGGTGGTGCCGATGCTGATGGGCGCTCTGGGCCTTTTGATCGCGGTCAACTTCGCCGCCAACCCGACCATCGCCATCCTCGGCTTGTCGATTGCCACCATGGGCGCCCTCACCGGCCTGCCGATGTTCTGGCCGATGCCGACCGCGCTGTTGAGCGCCGGAACCGCTGTCGCTGGCCTGGCGATCATCAACTCGGTGGGGCAGATGGCGGGCTTCCTCAGCCCGTACCTGGTCGGCTTCATCAAGGACCAGACTGGCTCGACCGATGCTGCGTTGTATTCACTGGCAGCGCTGATCGTAGTGGGCAGCCTGGTGGCGCTGCGCGTTTCGCGCGCCGGTGCTTTGAGTGCTGCCCGTGTGAGCTGAGGTGCATGCCGTTGGTTTTTTTGCGCACTTGAGATCGAGCGCCGCCCGCGCGGCGCATCGCGGATGAATCCGCTCCTACGGTTTGTTGCAACGTGCCATGGCCTGATAGGCCATAGTTGTCTGCCTTGTTGGCTCGACGCGATTTTTCGACTGGCGCTGCCGCCGCCCCACAAGTCTCTAGCCATGCGCTAAGGCAAGCAACCATGCCCTTACAGGCATAGGCACGTTGCAACAAACCGTAGGAGCAGATTCATCCGCGATGCGCCGCGCGGGCGGCGCTCGATCGCACAGGCGCAAATGGTGTTGTGGCTAGCACCTCGTCACTCCGCCCCTACTGCACCGGCAAAAAGTTCATCAACAACAGGCTCTGGGCATAATTGAGCCCAATCCGCCGATAACGCTCATCCAGCAACTCCGCCAGCAAATCCAGCCTCGCCACGATCTTGCCGAACTCCACGGCGAAACTCAGGTTGCTGCCTTCTTCCGATATCTCGTTGGAGAACAGCAACAACACGCCATTGGCATCCTGGCGCTGGCTCAGCATCCAGGTGGCTTTTTCGATATTGCGGGCCGCGTTGTTGACGAACAGCGGGTCGATGGTATCGGTCATGTAAAACTCGGTACGCCCGCCGTGCGCGGTAATCAGCATGCTGCCGATGGCGTAGATGAAGGCACCGACCCGGTCGCCGCGAAATTCCGGACTCAGGGCATAGCTCAGGGCGTCGAGGTCGCGGCGGTTGCCGAGCTGCGGCAAGGGCTGGCGCTGTTCGATGGCGATGCGGATCTGCCGCTCGGCCGTGGCGGCATCCAGGTAGCCGGAGAGCTTCAACTGGCTGGGGTTGCGCAGGTACAGCTTGTTCATCAGCAGGTAAAGACTTTGCAGGTTGTCGCGCATGGCCAGTGTCGCCAGGCGGTCGACGCTGGTCTGGAACAGCTCGCTGGGCTTGCCGTTGCCGAACTGGCTGACGATGTCCTGGCCTTGTTGCTGGGTGCAGGCACCAAGGCAGATCAATGCGCCTGTCAGCAGCAGGCGCGGAAGGGATACGGGTGTCCCTTGTTGCTGGGTGCAGGCACCAAGGCAGATCAATGCGCCTGTCAGCAGCAGGCGCGGAAGGGATACGGGTGTTTTTGCAACCATCGGCACCGGGTCGGAATCGGCGGCCGCGCTGGGGATCGGTGCGGCCTGGCCAAGCATAGAGCCCCGAAAGCGGAAAAAGTGCGACGGTGCGGCTACCGACCGTCAGTGCTCACATGGCGTGGCGCAGCATTTCGATTACCTGCGCATGCAACACTGGATCACCACACGCCACCACGCATCCCCCGTTCTGAGCCGAACTGCCATCCCAAGCGGTAATCACCCCGCCCGCACCATCGATGATCGGCATCAGCGCCTGCACGTCATAGGGTTGCAAACTGGCCTCGACGATCACATCGACGAAACCCGACGCCAGCATGCAATAGGCGTAGCAGTCGCCACCATAGCGCATCAGCCGCGCCTTGCCGGCCACCGATTCGAAGGCGGCTTTGCGCTCAGGCGTGTCGAACATGTCGGGCGTGGTGCACATCAACGTAGCCGACCCCAGCTCGGCGCAAGCCCGGGTTTTCAGCGGCGTACCACTACGCCAGGCGCCTTGCGGGGTACCGATGAAGCGTTCGCCGGTAAACGGCTGGTTCATCACGCCCACCACAGGACGCGTGCCATCGTTCAGGGCAATCAGCGTGCCCCACAACGGCAGGCCGGTGATGAACGCGCGGGTACCGTCGATGGGGTCGAGCACCCAGGTCAGCGGGCTGCTGCCCACCGCCACGCCGGCCTCTTCGCCGAGGATGCCGTGCGCAGGGTAACGTGCCTGGATCAGCTCACGCATGGCGGCTTCGGCAGCCTTGTCGGCCACGGTCACCGGGTCGTACAGCCGCCCACCCTTGTCCTCGACGTCCAGGCTGGTTCGAAAGTACGGCTGGATCGCCGACGCGGCGGCATCGGCCAACTGCTCGGCGAAGGCGCGCAATTCACCGATCTGTTCAGCACTCAGGGACATGGGGTGGGTCTCGTGAAAATGATGGGGTCCGCATGATACCCGACAACCCGCATCGCCGTAGCCGCCTGCAGCGGATGCCATTGTTATGCCATTATCGCGACTTCATTTAACCGTCACTCATTCGTTGTACTAGGATATCAACCACCTCCCGCGACAGGCCCAGGATGCAGGCCGGCAATTCGGTGGGAGCTTTTGCACCTCGAACTTTCAGGGATGACACGATGAACTCGCACTTGCTTTACCCGCAGATCGGCAAAGTCATAGCCAGCACCGGCAGCCGCCAGTTCCCGCGCATGCTGCACGATCTAATCCACGCGCATCTGAGCATCGACGCCACGCAGATACGCCAACTGCCTACGGCTCCCGCCGACCTCGACGGCACGTCATCGCTGATCAACGAAACGGTGTTCTCATCCGAGCAATGCCTGGAAAGCGGCTACAACGACCCTTCACGCTTGCACCTGATCCGCCGCAAAGGTGACTCGCGCTACGAGATCCAGGTGCTGCGTGCGGGATCTACCTATGGTTTTTCGGCCCATGAGCGCAGCCGATTGGACGACATTTCACCCTTGTTGCTGCCAATGCTCGAAAAGCACATTGATGCGTTGCAGCCCAGCCCTGAGCGCGCTGCACCAGAAAGCCTGCAACAGCGCTTTATCGACCGGTTGACCCAGTCCGGGCTGAAATTGTCAGAACGTGAATGCCAGGTGTGCCTGGGCCTGCTGGCTGGGCATACCGCACCGGAGCAGGCCGAGCGCCTCGCGTTGAAGGTCAACACGGTGGAAAGTTACCTGCGCCGCGCGGCGATCAAGCTGGGGATCAGCGGGCGGCACTCCTTGATGCGTTGGATGTATGCTGACAGTTAGATTTCCATAGGGCAGCCCACCCTGTAGGAGCGGATTTATCCGCGAAGCAGGCGCTGCGGCGCATGGCACCGGCTTTGCCGGTGTTCGCGGCTGAAGCCGCTCCCACAGGTGGGCTCGCTGAATTAATAAGGTCGCGTAGAATCAATCCCGCGCCAATGCCTCTATCGGGTCCAGCCGCGCCGCATTCCTTGCCGGCACAAAACCAAATACCACGCCAATCAACGTCGAACAAGCAAACGCCATCACGATCGACCCCGGCGAAAACACCATCTCCCACTGCTTCACGAACAGCTCGAACAGCGAGCCGATGCCATACGACAAGGCAATCCCCACCACTCCACCAAACAGGCAGACCATCACCGCCTCGACCAGAAACTGCTGGCGAATGTCCGACTGCCGCGCCCCCACCGCCATGCGAATGCCGATCTCACGGGTACGCTCGGTTACCGACACCAGCATGATGTTCATCACCCCGATGCCGCCCACCACCAGCGAAATCACCGCGATCAGCGACAACAGCAGGGTCAGCGAGCGGCTGGTCTTCTGCACCGTCTGCATGATGCTGTCGAGGTTGTTGGTGAAGAAGTCCTTGGTGCCGTGGCGCTGCAACATCAGCTTGGTCACCTCCTCCTCCACCCGTTTGCTCGGCACGCCGTCCTTGATACGCACGCTGATGCTGTCCAGATGGCGCTGACCGAGCACCCGGCCCGCCGCGGTCTCATAGGGCACCCAGATGTTCAGCTGGTTGCTGGCGACGAACAGGTTCTTGTTTTCGGCGGTGACGCCGATCACCGTGCATGGCAGGTTGCCGACCAGGATCACCTGGCCCAGCGGATCGACGCTCTGCCCGAACAGGCGCTTGCGCGTGTTGTGGTCGATCACCACCACCTGTGCCTGGCGCCGGGCGTCGTCGGCGCTGAACACGATGCCCGAGGCCAAGGGTATGTTGCGCACCTGGAAATAATGTTCGCTGACGCCGTTGAGTTGCACGTCGACATCCAGGTTGCGATAGCGCACCAGAGTACTCTGGCCGATCACCGGGGTGGCGCTGTCGACGTAATACAGCTCGTTGAGCGCTGCGACATCGGCCGGCAGCAGGGTTTCGATGGTCTTGGCCCGGCTGTCACCGAAGTTGCTGCCGGAATAGATGTCGATGGTATTGCTGCCAATCGCCTGAATGTCCTTGAGCACATAGCCTTTGGCGCCTTCACCAATGGCCGAGATCGACACCACCGAGGTAATGCCGATGACGATCCCGAGCATGGTCAGCAAGGTGCGCATGCGGTGCGATATCAGGGCGATCCAGGCCATCTTGAAGGCTTCGCGGAACATCCCCAGGCTGGCCACCAATCGCCGTGCGGCAGGAGCTTGTGGCTCGGGTTCGGCGCTTGGTTTGGGTAGCGCTTCGGCGGCGTTGCGTCGGTCGCTGACGATCTGACCGTCGCTGACCTCGATGATGCGCTGGGCATGGGCCGCGACCTTCGGGTCGTGGGTCACCAGAATCACGGTGTGCCCGGCGGCGTGCAGTTCCAGGAGGATGTTCATCACTTCCTTGCCGCTGGCGGTGTCCAGTGCGCCGGTGGGCTCGTCGGCGAGGATCACCTGCCCGCCGTTCATCAAGGCGCGGCAGATACTCACTCGCTGCTGCTGGCCACCGGACAACTGGCTGGGCCGGTGTTCGAGGTGGCCGGCCAGGCCCAGGCGCGTCAGCAATTCGCGCGCCCGGCCATGGCGCAGGGCTTGTGGGGTACCGGCGTACACCGCTGGTATTTCCACGTTGTGCAGGGCATCCAGGTGGGGCAGCAGATGGTAGCGCTGGAAGATGAAGCCGAAATGGTCGCGGCGCAATGCGGCCAGGGCGTCGTCATCCAGCTCGCGGGTTTCCTGGCCGCCCACCTGATAGCTGCCGCTGCTGGCGTTGTCCAGGCAACCGAGAATGTTCATCAGGGTCGACTTGCCCGAGCCGGAGGCACCGATGATCGCCACCAGCTCGCCGCTGTGGATTTCCAGATCGATGCCCTTGAGTGCGAGAAACTCACGGTCGCCGGCCATGAAGCTGCGGCTGACGCCCCGCAAGCGCAGCAAGGCGTCGCCATGGCTGCTGGCCACTGACAGGTGTGGCGCAAGCTCGACATTCATGTTCATGCTCACGCCCCTGCTTCGCCGGACACCGGCTCGCCGATCACCACCCGGTCGCCTTCAGCCAAGCCGTCCTTGATCTGCACCTTGACGTTGTTGTTGATACCGGTCCGCACGTTGCGCACCTGGGCAAAGCCCTTGGCATCGAGCACCCGCACCGGGAAGCTGCCGTCACCGTTGCGCAGGCCCAGCGCCGCTACCGGCACAGTCAGCACGCCATCGGCGGTGTCGAGGACGATATGCACCTGCGCGGTCATCGAGATGCGCAGGCGGTGCTCGGGGTTGGGCACCTCGAACAGCGCGTTGTAGAACACCGCGCCATTGGGCTTGGCGCTGCTGCCATCGGACTTGTCGCTGCTTTGCGCATAGTTCTGCGGCGCAGGCTCAGTGCCGCGCAGCTTGGCGTAGTAGCGCTTGTCCTCGCCAAGGATGGTGAAGTACACCTCCTGGCCCGGCGTGATATGGATAACGTCGGCTTCCGACACTTGCGCCTTGACGGTCATGGTGTCGAGGTTGGCCAGCTTGAGCAGCACCGGGGCCAGCTGGTTGGCGATCACGGTTTGCCCTTGCTGGGTGACGATGCCGACCACATGGCCGGTGATGGGTGCATTGATGCGGGTGTAGCCGAGGTTGACCCGGGCGGTGTCGATTTCGACCCGCGCGCTCTGGATCTGAGCGTCGAGCGAACGCACCGCGGCTTGCTGCACTTCGTATTCCGACTCGGCATTCTCGAAGTCCTGGCGCGACACCGATTCGTCGGCTTGCAGCTCACGGTAGCGCTCGTACACTCGCCTGGCCTGCTTGAGCTGGGCCAGGGTCGAATGCCTCTCGGCCTGCAACTTCTTTTCGTCGACCTCGCGCTGGCGCAAGGTATTGCGCAGCACCAAAGGGTCGATCTCGGCCAACCACTGGCCCTGCTCGACCTTGTCGCCGAGCTTGACCTTGAGCGACTTCAACTGCCCTGAAACCTGGGCGCCGACATCCACCTGCTTGATGCCTTCGAGGGTGCCGGTGGCCAGCACAGCGTTTTCGATGTCGCCCTTTTCAACAGTGGCGGTAATGTAGCGCGGTGCTTTGGCCGGAGCCTGAATGGCGTACAACGCGATCCCCGCGACCAGGGCCACGGCGACGCCGAGGCTGTATTTACGAAATCTGGACTTGTCCATGAACACTCACTTTCCCATGATTACTCGGTGACTTTGTCCAGCTGCAACGCCTGACCGTCATGCCACCACGCCGCCAGGCTGAACACATCCGGCACCTTGAGGATGCTGAAGTGGTTGCCCGGCCCCTGCCACAACGCCAGTTGCGGCATCAATCGTTGCCAGCCGGCCTGCATCGTCGCCTGTTCCCGGCGGTTGCCCGCCGCGTCGAGGCAGGGATCGTCAACCAGCACCAGGCCGACCGGGCCGCTGTATCCCAGCGTTGGCCGATAGCGCGTGCGTAGCGCCGTGGCAAAGGTACGTACCGTGCCTTCCAGGGCTTTGGGCGCAGAGCGCGCCGGCATCAGCCCCACCCGCACCATCGCCCCATGCAGCTGGCGTAGCTGCTCGTCATCGCTGGCCAGCGCGAAGGCCAGCGGCTCGATGCCCAAAGCCTTGCCGGTCGACAGTTGCAAGGCGTCGATCAGCCGCTGCAGCGCTTCACCGAAGGTGTAAGGTTGGCCACAGGTACCGCCCTCGCCGGGTGCCTCGCTGTCGATCAGGGTCAATGAGCGAACCTGACGCCCCTTGGCCTCGAATCGGGCCGCCAGGGCATGCGCCACCCAGCCACCGAACGAATGGCCGACCAGGTTCAGCGGCCCCTGCGGATACAGCGCTTCGATGGCCTGCAGATGGCAATCGGCAGCGGCTTCGACCGAGGCATGAGGTACCGAGCCGCCATCCAGGCCTCGAGCCTGCAGCCCATACAGTGGCCAGCTCGGCCCCAGTGCTTCGGCCAAACCAATGAAGCTGGTAACGCTGTCACCCGCCCCTGGTACGCAGAACAGCGGTGCATGGCCTGGCTGGCCGGTCTGGATGGCGATCAGCGGCTGGTAAGTTGCGGTTGGATTGGCCGGCATGGACGATACGCTGTGAAGGGCGCTAACGATGGCCGCGCCAACCGATGCAACATGGGGTGCCTGCATCATGCTGCGGTGGTCACCGGGCACTGGGACCTCGACCACCGTCTGAGCAGGCAACGATTCGCTCCAGCCCAGGCTCGAGAGCCCCTCGCAAGCGTGCTCCGCCCGGAACAGATGCACCGGCACATGCAATGGCGCCAGACGGTAGTGGGCCATGGCATACCCATGGGCCAGCTCGCGGGTGAAGTAGTGATGCAGCTGTTGGTCGCTCATGCTGGACCACAAACCATAGAGCAGATCGTGCTCACGGCAACTGGCCAGCAGTGTGGCGAAATCGGCCTGTTCGGCTTCCAGCCGTTGCAAGTGCGCCAAACGCGCGTGGCCAGCGTCGCCTTGCGTTTCCCAGAACGCACTGCAGTTGAGCAGCAGCTGCCGCTCCAGCGCACGTGGCCCATGCCAGCGTGCCTTGCCCTGATCGGCCAGGCGCGGCACATACGTGTCGATCAGGCCGAGGAACTCCACTGTCTGGTCCGCGCCCAGCAGCTGATTGGCCATCTCGAAAGCCAGCACACCGCCGAACGACCACCCCGCCAGGCGATAAGGGCCATGGGGCTGGACCTTGCGCAGCTGGTCGATCTGGTAGCGAGCCAGGCATTCCAGCGTGCGCGGTTGAGGTTCGCCACAGGGCACCCCCGGGAGGCCGTACACCGGGAAGTCACCCGGCAGGTGCTGCCCCAGCACCGGGAAGTAGAAGTCGAGGCCGCTGAACTCATGCACCAGGAACAACGCAGGTTGGCTGCCTGTGGCCCGGACGGTGATGACGGTCTGGGCGTAAGCACTGCGATTGGCATCCAGCAAGCGCGCCAATGCGGCCACACTGGGTTGCTGGAACACATCGTTGATGGCCGCCTGCAGACCGGCTTTGGTGAGCTTGTCGATCAAACGGATGGCTGCGAGCGAATGGCCGCCCAGTTCGAAGAAGTTGTCATGGCGGCCTATCCGTTCCACGCCCAGCAGTTCGGCCCAGAGGGCGGCCAGCAAGGTTTCGGTCTCGCCTTGCGGGGCCTCGAACGGACGGTCCTGGATGGCGTCGGCTTCCGGCAGTGCCTTGCGGTCGAGCTTGCCGTTGGGGCTCAAAGGCAGCGCTTCGAGGTGCATGAACAGCGCGGGCACCATGAACTCGGGCAGGTGTGCAAGCAACAGCGAGCGCAAGGTTTCCGTGGCTTGCGATTCACCGGTGTAGTACGCGACCAAGCGTTGATCGCGCGCCACCACCACGGCTTCCTTGATTCCATCGATGGCCGTCAGGCCGGCCTGAATCTCGCCGAGCTCGATACGCAGGCCACGGATTTTCACCTGGTCGTCGTTACGGCCCAGGTATTCGAGGTTGCCGTCGGCCAGATGACGAGCGAGGTCGCCCGTGCGGTACAGACGGGCGCCCGCTCTAGTGCTGAACGGGTCTTCGATGAAGCGTTCGGCGGTCAGTTCGGCGCGGTTGAGGTAGCCTCGGGCGACCTGCACGCCGCCGATGAACAACTCGCCCGCCACGCCCTGCGGCACCGGCTGGCCTTGGCCATCGAGGACGTACAGCGTGGTGTTGGCGATGGGTTTGCCGATCGGGGTGTTGTCCGGTGCCGTGACGCAATGCCAGGCACTGACATCCACCGCGGCTTCGGTCGGGCCGTACAAGTTGTGCAGTTCGACCGTTGGCAGTTGCGTGTGGAAGCGCCGGACCAGGCTGCCTGGCAGCGCCTCACCGCTGCACAGCACGCGCTTGAGGCGGTCAGCGCTTGCTTCACCGTGCGCCAGGAACACATCCAGCATCGATGGCACAAAATGCAAGGTGGTGACGCCTTCCCTGCGGATCACCTCGCGCAGGTATTGCGGATCACGATGCCCGCCAGGGCGCGCCATGACCAGGCGCGCGCCGGTTTGCAGGGGCCAGAGGAATTCCCACACCGACACGTCGAAGCTGAACGGGGTCTTCTGCAGCACCACGTCGTCGGCACCGAGGCCGTAGGCGTCCTGCATCCACAGCAGGCGGTTGACCACCCCGGCATGCTCGTTCATCACGCCTTTGGGCAACCCGGTCGAACCGGAGGTGTAGATCACGTAGGCCAGATGACGCGGCGTCAGACTCGCAACGACCGGGTTAGTCGCGGGTTGCTCGCCCCAGGACGGCTGGTCCAGATTAATGACGAGGCCATTTTCCGGTACATGATGCGTCGCGGCCTGCACCAGCACCGCCACCGGCGCACTGTCGCTCAGCATGTGCCGCACGCGTTCGGCCGGGTAGTCCGGATCGACCGGCACATAAGCACCGCCCGCTTTCAGAATGGCCAGCAGCCCGACCACCATCGACAGCCCACGCTCGACGCAGATCGCCACGCGATCATCCGGTTTGACCCCCAAACTGATCAGGTGATGTGCCAAGCGGTTGGCTTGCGCGTTGAGCTCCAGATAGCTCAACGCGCCTTCTTCAGCCAACACCGCCACTGCAGCAGGCGTCCGCTCGACCTGTACTTCAATCAGCCCATGCAGGGTTTGCTCAAGGTCATAAGCCACCGCCGTATCGTTGAAGGCCAGCAGCAGCCGCTTGCGTTCATCCGCGTCTGGCAAGCCGATGTGGCCAGGAAT
This sequence comes from Pseudomonas sp. NPDC089752, assembly GCF_044748725.1. Taxonomy (NCBI): domain Bacteria; kingdom Pseudomonadati; phylum Pseudomonadota; class Gammaproteobacteria; order Pseudomonadales; family Pseudomonadaceae; genus Pseudomonas; species Pseudomonas sp. NPDC089752. Next base: position 74,938 of record NZ_JBIVGP010000008.1, on the reverse strand, counting down.
GACCTGGGCACCTTCGGCAAAGGCCCACAGTATTTGTTCCAGGTACCCCGAATACCGCTCGATAGTCGACCTGTTGAACAATGCAGTGGCATACACGATGCCGCCGGCAAACCCGTCCACCCCCTCGCCCATGCTCAAGCTCAAGTCGAACTTGGCGATCCGCGCCTGCCCACCCAACGGGGTCATCGTCAGTTCACCCAACTCCAAGGCCTGCCGATCCGGGCTGCCCTCCCAGTCCAGCGACACCTGGTACAACGGCGTATGGGCCAAGCTGCGCTGCGGGCGCAGGGCCTCGACCACTTGCTCGAAGGGCAGGTCCTGATGTGCCTGAGCGGCCAGCACCGTTGCCTTGACTTGTGCCAGCAACGTCGTGACATCAGGTGCCCCCGACGTATCCACGCGCACGGCGATTGAGTTGACGAACATGCCGATCAACCCGTCCACCTCGGCCTGGCGACGGTTGGCCAGCGGCGAGCCGACCACCACCTCATCCTGGCCTGCCAGCCGCGCCAACAGCACCGCCCAGGCGGCCATGAACAGCATGTACGGGGTGACCCCCTGCGCCCGGCACAGGGCCTTGAGCTCGACGCTCAAGCGCGGGTCGAGGCTGATCGCGACACTGTCGCCGGCATGCTGTTGACGCTCAGGCCGTGGCCGGTCCCATGGCAAGCTGATCAGCGCCGGCGCCCCGGCCAGGTTGGCAATCCAGTATTCGGCCTGGCGCTGCAACGTCTCGCTGCCGAGCCATTGGCGCTGCCACAGGGCATAGTCCAGGTACTGCACGGGCAATGGCACCAAGGGGTCAGTGCGATCATTGCTGAACGCCTCGTACAAGGCAGCCAGCTCCCGCACCAATACCCCCAACGACCAGCCGTCGGCCACCAGATGGTGCAGGTTCAGCAACAGTACGTGGCTCTGCGGCGCCAGGCGCAGCAGACGACCTCGGATCGGCAGGTCTTGAGCCAAGTTAAAAGGCCGAGCGGCTTCTTGTTCAACCAGCACAGCCAGAGCCTGCTCATCCAGGCCAGGCACCTCCACCTGGGCCAGCTTGAACACGTCATTGCTCACGACCACCTGCGCCTCACCATCCTCCTCGATGAAGTGGCTGCGCAGGCTCTCATGGCGTTCCACCAGGCGCCCTAACGCCCGCTCCAGCGCCTTGGCATCCAACGCCCCCTCCAGACGTAGGCCGATGGGGATGTGATAAGCCGCGCTATCCGGGGCCATCCGTGCCAGGAACCACAGCCGTTGCTGGGCGAACGACAGTGGCAAGCGCCCAACCCGCACGCTCGGCTGAATGGCCGGCAGCGCCTGGGCGGGAGGGCTGGCCAGGCTGGCGGCGACGGCGGCAAGGCAATCGTCGGCGAACAGGTCGGCCAACGCCAACTCCAGGCCCAACCGCTGACGGACCTGGGCCAGCATGCGCATGGCCAGCAGCGAGTGGCCGCCCAATTCGAAAAAGCGGTCATCGCGCCCGACCCGCTCCACCTGCAGCAACTCGCTCCACAGCTGAGCCAGCACCTGCTCCTGATGACCTTCGGGAGCCTCGTAGGCAGCTGTAGCGAAATCTTCCGGCCCTGGCAGCGGCAGTGCTTTGCGCTCGACCTTGCCGTTGTTGCTCAGCGGCATGCGCTGCAGCGCAACGAAGGCCGCCGGCACCATGTACTCAGGCAGACGACCGCGCAAATAGCTGCGCAGGTCGCCTGCATGCAGCGCCTCATCCAGGCGGGTGAACCAGGCCACCAGGCGCAAAGGCCCCTGCTCGGCTGGCACGGCCATGACGATGACCTCACCGATACCGGGGCACTGGGCCAATTGCTGCTGGATTTCACCCAGTTCGATGCGGAATCCGCGAATCTTGACCTGGTCGTCATTTCGTCCCAGGCACTCCAGCTGGCCATCGGCCTGCCAGCGCACCAGGTCGCCGGTGCGGTACAGCCTGGCACCGGGCTGTGCGCTGAACGGGTCGTCGACGAAGCGTTCGGCCGTCAGCTCGGGGCGATTGAGGTACCCCAGGGCCACACCATCACCGCCGATGTACAGTTCACCCACCGCGCCCAGAGGCACCAATTGCCGGAGGGCATCGAGGACATAGACCTGGGTATTGCCGATAGGCTTGCCAATCGGCACGTGGCTGGCGTTGGCCGGCAACTCGCGCACTTCGAAGGTGACAGCGAAGGTGGTGGTTTCAGTTGGCCCGTAGCCATTGATCAGGCGCAGGGCTGGCGCCCGCTCCAGCAGCGTACGGAAGGCCGCCGGCTCGGCGCGCTCGCCACCGCTGATGAGCAGGCGCAGCCCCGCCAATGCCTCGGGCAGCAGTTGCACATACTGGTTGAACAGCGCCGTGGTCAGGAACAGCACACTGATGCCTTGCTCCACCAGCGCAGCGGCGAAGCGCTGGGGATCGACCAGCGTCGCGTGGTCGATGACCCGCACCTGGCCGCCGTTGAGCAACGCGCCCCAGACCTCCAAGGTACTGGCATCGAATGCCGGGTTCGAGGCGAAGGCGATACGGTCGTGCTCGGTGAAGTCGGCGTAACCGTTGGCCAGCACCAGGCGCGAGATGCCTCGGTGTGGCACGCATACTCCTTTGGGCATGCCGGTAGTCCCCGAGGTGTACATCACATAGGCGCTGCTGCCCGCGTCCTGGGGCAGCCCAGGGTTGTGGCTGGGCTGCTCGTCAAGCATCAGCTGATCATCGAGGTCGATGCGCCGCACCGGAAAGTCTGCGGCCGTGTCGGACAGCGTCAGCAACACCGTGGCCTGGCAATCCTCGACCATGAATGCCTGACGCTCGACTGGGGCATGAATGTCCAGGGGCACATACACCGCCGCGCACTTGAGCACCGCCAGTTGTGCCACCAGCAGCGGCAGCGAACGTGGCAGCAGGAGCGCGACGCTGGCGCCCGGCACCACGCCCTCGGCTATCAGGTAATGGGCCAGGCGGTTGGCGCACGCGTTGAGCTCGCCATAGCTCAACGTCTGCTGGCCGTGCACCGCCGCCAGTGCCAGAGGGTGGCGAGCGACGCGCTGTTCGAACAGGCGCTGCACGCACTGCTCGCGGGGGTAGTCACGGCGGGTTGCGTTGAACGTGTGCAGCAGCGTCTGGCGCTCTTCGTCGCCAACCAGGTCGATTTGCTCAAGGTTTGCCTGGTCGTTGTCGACCATCCCCCACAACAGGGTTTCGAAATACCCGAGGTAACGGCGCACGGTACTTTCATCGAACAGTGCCGTGGCGTATTCAAGGCTGCCGGCCAGCGCATCGCCCTGTTCGCCCAGGTTGAGCGTGAGGTCGAACTTGGCCACCTGGCCGGCAAGCGGCACGGCTTCGAGCTGCAGGCCTTGCAGTTGCAGGGCCGGGCCGTGGGTGGCCTGCCAGTTCAGGGTGGTCTGGAACAACGGCGTGTGCGCAAGGCTACGTAGCGGGCGTACGAGCTCGACCACTTGTTCGAATGGCAAGTCCTGATGGGCCTGGGCCTCCAGCACGCGGGTCTTGACCTGCTCGAGCACGGCCTGAGCGGTTGGCGCAGACTGCGTGTCGATACGGATGGCCAGGGTATTGACGAACAACCCCACCAGCGCTTCGAGTTCGGCGCGACCACGACCAGCCACAGGGCAGCCGATGACCACGTCAGCTTGCCCGCTGAGCCGCCCCAGCAGCACCGCCCAGGCGCCGAGCACGGTCATGTACAGCGTGACCCCGTGGCGCTGGGCCAGGTTGCGCAGGCCCGCAGCCAGTCGCGGGTCCAGCTGCAGGGGCAGGCTCGCTCCGGTGAAGTCCTGGCGCTCAGGGCGTGGTCGGTCGCTGGGTAGCTTGAGCACGTTCGGCGCACCCTCCAGCGTCTGGCGCCAGTACTCGGCCTGGCGCTGCAGCTGCTCACCGGCCAGCCAGCGGCGTTGCCATACGGCGTAATCGCCGTACTGGATCGCCAATGACGGCAATGGATCTTCCAGGCCTTGGCACAGGGCCGGGTACAACGTGCCTAGCTCCTGGGTCAGCACACCGAGCGACCAGCCGTCGGCGACGATGTGATGCACCGTGAGTGCCAGGACATGGTGCTCAGCGCCCAGACGCAGCAATCGCGCCCGCAGCAGTGGCCCGTGCGCCAGGTCAAACGGTCCACTGGCTTCTTCATGCAGCCGTGCGGGCAGGCGCTCGGCGCTTGAATCTTCGCGCTGGAACCAATTGCCTGCGACGGTGGCGGCGATGATCACCTCTGCACTGTCCTCACGCGGCACGAAGCGGCTACGCAGGGTTTCATGGCGTTCGACAATGCGCAGCAAGGCACACTCCAGCGCATCGGCATCCAGCGGCCCGCGCAAGCCCAGGGCCAAGGGTACGTTGTAGGCCTGGTTGCCGCCCTCCATCTGCGCCAGGAACCATAGCCGCTGCTGGGCGAACGACATCGGCAAGGGTTGCTCGCGCGGCACCGGCAGGATTGCCGGCAGTTCGCTGCGTGCGGCCGTGGCCAGCACCGCGGCCACGGCCGCCAGCTCGGCATTGGCGAACAGCGCGGCCAGCGTCAGCTCCACGCCCAGCTGCAGACGCACCTGCGAAACCACGCGCATGGCCAAAAGGGAATGGCCGCCAAGGGTGAAGAAGTGATCGCGCCGACCAACCCGTTCGACGTGCAGCAGTTCGGCCCAGATTTGCGCCAGCGCGTTTTCCAGTTCGCCTTCGGGGGGCTCGTAGCCCCTCTCGAACAAGGCCGAACGCTCGGGCTTTGGCAACGCTCGGCGGTCGAGTTTGCCATTGGCAGTGAGGGGCAAGGCCGCCAATTCCACAAAGGCAACCGGCACCATGTATTCCGGCAGGTGAGCCTGCAACTGAGCGCGCAAGGCATCCGGGGTTGCGGCTTCGACATCTGGCTGGGGCGTGAAGTAGGCCACCAGACGCGGCTGGCCCGGCTGATCTTCGCGGGCCAGCACCACGGCTTCTTGAATGCCAGGCAAGGTGGCGAGTCGGCTCTCGATTTCGCCCAGTTCGATGCGCACGCCGCGGATCTTTACCTGGTCATCGTTGCGACCCAGATAGTCCAGGGTGCCGTCGGCCAGCCAGCGCACCAGGTCGCCGGTGCGGTACATGCGCGACCCGGTCGTCGCTGCGAAAGGGTCGTCGAGGAAGCGTTCGGCTGTAAGGTCAGGGCGATTCAGGTAGCCGCGAGCGACCCCTGCCCCGCCAATGTACAGCTCGCCCGGCACTCCCAGCGCCACGGGCTGAAGCCGTTCATCGAGCACATACAGGCGCGCGTTGTCCACCGGCCGGCCGATGTGCAGCACCCCGCCTGCCTCGACCCCGCCGGAACTGGCCACCACGGTGGTTTCCGTCGGGCCATAGTTGTTGATCACGGCAAAGCGCTGGGTGCGGTTGAACTGGCGCAGGCGATCGCCGCCGATCAGCAGGGTGCGCAGGGTCGGGTGGTCGATCTGATGGCTGAAGGCATATTCGGCTACGGGCGTGGGCAGGAAGCTCACATCCAGTGGCTGCGCACGCCACCAGGCCAGCATCGCATCGAGGTCGTCACTGCCTTCGCTGGCCGGGGCCAGGTGCAGCGTGGCGCCGGCGCACAGTGCAGGCCAGACTTCCCAGGCCATGGCATCGAAGCCAAAACCGGCCAGGCATGAGGTGTGGCGGCCATGACACAGGTCGAAGGCGCGGCAGTGCCAGTCGATCAGATTATTGACGGTCTGGTGCTCGACCATCACGCCCTTGGGCTGGCCGGTCGAGCCGGAGGTGTAGATCACGTAGGCCAGGTGGCGGGCGGTGAGCTCGGGCAACGCCGGATTGTCATTGCGTACAGGCCATTCAGGCTGGTCGAGCAGCAGCACCGGCACCTGCATGGACCCCAGGCGACCACGCAAGGCGTGCTGGGTCAGTACCGCCACTGGCGCGCTGTCGCTGAGCAGGTAGTGCACCCGTTCATCCGGGTGAGCCGGGTCAACCGGCACATAGCCGGCGCCGGCCTTGAGCACCGCCAGTAAACCGACCAGTGCCTCAAGCCCGCGTCGCGCGACTACTGCAACGCGGTCGTCAGCGCCGACGCCGAGAGCGATCAAGTGATGGGCCAGCGCATTGGCCCGGCGGTTCAGGTCGGCGTAGGTCAGGGATTCGCCCGCATAGGTGGCGGCGATAGCGTGTGGGTGCACGTCGGCCTGCCGCTCGATGCGTTGATGCAGTGTCAGGCGGGTTTCAGCGGGGGCCGAGTAGTTATTGAAACCTTCCAGCAGCTCCTCACGCTCACCGGCGGGTAGCATGTCGACCGCCAGCACTTGCGCATCCGGCGCTTGCAGCAGGCCCTCCAAGGTTCGCTGCAGATAGGCGCAGACACGTTGCGCCGGGACTTCTTCGCTGGCCAGCAAGGTCAGGCGGAACGTTTCGCCCAGGTCATCGACGCTGAGGGTCAGCGGGTAATTGGTGGCCTCGGCCGACTCGACGATATCGATACCGGCCAAAGCCGCACGGCGTGGCGCGTCAGCATTGATCACACTGTGGCGATAATTGAGCAGCGCATTGAACAAAGGCGCCGGGGCCGCCACGCCACTGCAGCGTTGCGCCAGTGCCAGCGGGGCATGCTCGTGGCGCATCAGGGCGCTGAGGCGCTGGTGGGTGGCACGGATCGCGGTCGGCAGGTCGACACCGTGCAAGTCGACGCGCAGCGGCAAGGTGTTGATGAAAATGCCCAGCGCCCGGTCGGTGGCTTCGGCGCCTTGCAGGCGGCCCATCAGCACCGTGCCAAACACCACCTCGGAGCGCCCCGTCAGGCCGCCCAGCACCCGGCCCCAGGCCAGGTGAAACAGGCTGGCGACACTGACGCCCTGCCCCCGCGCACACGCCCGCAGGCGCTGGCAAAGATCGAGTGGCAGGTCGAGTGCGTGCTCGGTGTGCACGGCACCATCGCCCTGTACGTCCTGGATGCCATAGGCCAGGGTTGGCTCGTCGATGTCGCCGAGCATCTCGCGGAAAAACCCTTCGTGCTGCGCTTCGCTGATGCCCAGCACCGCCTGCGCGACGTAGTTGCGGAACGGCACAGGGCTTCCCAGGTGCCGCTCTTCCCCAGTCAGGAACGCGATCAGTTCATGGCGGACCACGTCCAGGGCACTGTGATCCATGGCGATATGGTGGAACTGCAGAGTTGCACTCAGCTTGCCATCGGCCTGCGCTGGCTCTCGCAGCAGGCGGATCAGCGGGGCTTGAGTCAGATCGATCCAGGTACGCTTCGGATCATCCTCGGGCAGCTCCAGCAACTGCAGTTCGGCCTGCCGCCAGACCACCTGCACCGGAGTTTCCAAGTTTTGCCAGTGCACCGAGGTGCGCAGGATGTCGTGACGGGCGACCACGCCGCGCAGGGCATCGGCGAACGCCTGCAGGCGCGCCTCGCTGGCGAACACGAAGCGCGCCTGCATTACGTAGGGGTCGTGGTCAGTGGCACTGGCGTGATGGAACAACATGCCCTGCTGCAAGGGTGCCAGGGGGTAGATGTCCTGCACATTGGCAGCGCCGCCGGGGATGCAGGCGATGATACGGTCGAGGCTGTCCTGGTCGAGGTCAATCAGGTTGAGCAGCTGCGGGGTGATTCGTTGACAGCCCGGCTCGATCAAGTTATCCGGCACTTGCACCGCACCCTGCTGCACGGCGACATACTCACCGCGCTCGATCATCGCCACCAGCACAGGCTTGTGCTCACGCAGGCGTGCCACCAAGGCGGCGTCAGTCAGCGCCTTGCGGTTGCCCTGGACCACCAGCTGGCCGTCCTTGAGTGCCAGCTGCACATTGTTGGCCGTCAGTGTTGCGAGTAATTGGTTGATGCTCACAGGACGATCTCCATGCTGTCTGTGATGGCTGCATAGCCGGCCAGGGTCGGTTGCTCGAAGAGAGCCCGCACGTCGGCTTCCAGGCCTTGCTCGCGCAGGCGCGAAGTGAGGGTCACCGCCAGCAGCGAATGGCCGCCCAGTTCGAAGAAGTTGTCATGGCGGCCTATCCGTTCCACGCCCAGCAGTTCGGCCCAGAGGGCGGCCAGCAAGGTTTCGGTCTCGCCTTGCGGGGCCTCGAACGGACGGTCCTGGATGGCGTCGGGTTCAGGCAGTGCCTTGCGGTCGAGCTTGCCGTTGGGGCTCAAAGGCAACGCTTCGAGATGCATGAACAGCGCGGGCACCATGAACTCGGGCAGGTGTGCGAGCAACAGCGAGCGCAAGATTTCCGTGGCTTGCGGCTCCCCGGTGTAGTACGCGACCAGGCGTTGATCGCGCGCCACCACCACGGCTTCCTTGATCCCATCGATAGCCGTCAGGCCGGCCTGAATCTCGCCCAGCTCGATACGCAGGCCGCGGATTTTCACCTGGTCGTCGTTACGACCCAGGTATTCGATGTTGCCGTCGGCCAGATGGCGGGCCAGGTCACCGGTGCGGTACAACCGGGCGCCCGCTCTAGTGCTGAACGGGTCTTCGATGAAGCGTTCGGCGGTCAGTTCGGCGCGGTTGAGGTAGCCTCGGGCGACCTGCACGCCGCCGATGAACAACTCGCCCGCCACGCCCTGCGGCACCGGCTGGCCTTGGCCATCGAGGACGTACAGCGTGGTGTTGGCGATGGGTTTGCCGATCGGGGTGTTGTCCGGTGCCGTGACGCAATGCCAGGCACTGACATCCACCGCGGCTTCGGTCGGGCCGTACAAGTTGTGCAGTTCGACCGTTGGCAGTTGCGTGTGGAAGCGCCGGACCAGGCTGCCTGGCAGGGCCTCGCCACTGCACAGCACGCGTTTGAGGCGGTCAGCGCTTGCTTCACCGTGCGCCAGGAACACATCCAGCATCGATGGCACAAAATGCAAGGTGGTGACGCCTTCACGGCGGATCACCTCGCGCAGGTATTGCGGATCACGATGCCCGCCAGGGCGTGCCATGATCAGGCGCGCACCGGTTTGCAGGGGCCAGAGGAACTCCCACACCGAGACATCGAAGCTGAACGGGGTTTTCTGCAGCACCACGTCGTCGGCACCGAGGCCGTAGGCGTCCTGCATCCACAGCAGGCGGTTGACCACCCCGGCATGCTCGTTCATCACACCCTTTGGCAGGCCGGTCGAACCGGAGGTGTAGATCACGTAGGCCAGATGACGCGGCGTCAGATCCGTAACGACCGGGTTAGTCGCGGGTTGCTCGCCCCAGGACGGCTGGTCCAGATCGATGACGTGCCCGCTTTCCGGCACATGGCGGGTTGCGGCCTGTACCAGCACCGCCACTGGTGCGCTGTCGCTCAGCATGTGCCGCACGCGTTCGGCCGGGTAGTCCGGATCGACCGGCACATACGCACCGCCCGCTTTCAGGATGGCCAGCAGCCCGACCACCATGGACAGCCCACGTTCGACGCAGATCGCCACGCGATCATCGGGTTTGACCCCCAAACTGATCAGGTGATGTGCCAAGCGGTTGGCTTGCGCGTTGAGCTCCAGATAGCTCAACGCGCCCTCTTCAGCCCGCACCGCCACAGCCTCCGGCGTACGCTCGACCTGTGCTTCAATCAGCCCATGCAGGGTTTGCTCAAGGTCGTAACCGACCGCCGTATCGTTAAAGTCCACCAGCACACGCTGGCGTTCCTCTCGCTCCAGCACTGGCAGCCGCTGCAACGGCAGCTCCGGCTCATACTCCAGGGCCGTGACCATGGCCTCCAGCACCTGGTTCATCTGCCCGCAGATCCGCGCCGCGCCAATGTCCGCGGGTGTCATGGCTACCAGACGGAAGCCATCACCCAAGTCGTCCACGTTCAACCCCAGCGGATAATTGCTGCGCTCCTGGCTTTCGAGGATGTCGATTCCCTCGCTGGCTTGGCGCTGGCTGGCACTGGCCTGGGTGCTGTGGCGATAGTTGAGCATCGCGCTGAACAGGGGCAGTGGCGCCGCCACGCCGCTGCAACGCTGGGCCAGGGCCAGGGAGGCATGCTCGTGGGCGAGCAGTGCACTGAGGCGCTGGTGGGTCGCATGGGCCGCTTCGCGCAAGCTGACATCGCCCAGGTCCACCCGCAGCGGCAAGGTATTGATGAACATGCCCAGCGCCCGCTCGGCGCCCTCACCGCCCTGCAGGCGGCCAAGCAATACGGTGCCGAACACCACGCTGTCCTTGCCACTGGCGGCTGCCAGCAGGCGCGCCCAGGCGAGATGGAACAGGCTGGCGACGCTGATGCCCAGTTGCCGCCCTCGTTGGCGCAGGCGCTGGGCCAGGTCGTCGCCCAGCCACAGTTGGGCCTCTTCGATGTCGCGGCCATCGCCTTGCACATCGCGCAGGCCGAACGGCAGCGTCGGCTCATCGATGTCGGCCAGCTGCGCACGGAAGAACGCCTCGTGCTCGGCCTGGCTGACGCCCAGCCGTGCCTGGGTCACATAATTGCGATAAGGCACGGGGGCGTGAGCCGGTTCGGTATTGTTCTGCAAGTAACCGATCAGTTCTTCGCCGACCACTTCCATGGCGGTGTGGTCGAGGACGATGTGATGGAACTGCAAGGTGGCTTCGATGCCCGCTTCGGCCTGGAAGTAGAACAGCCGGATCAGCGGGGCCTGGCCAAGGTCGAGGCGGTGACTGCCTTGCCCTTCGAAGACAGCCAGCGGCGCGCTGCGCCAAACCACTTGCACCGGCTGTGGCAGGCCTTCCCAGAATACAGCGGTACGCAGCACATCGTGGCGAGCGATGACCTTGTCCAGCGCGGCAGCGAAGTTGTCCAGGTGCTCGCGGCTGGCGAAGGCGAAGCGCGATTGCAGCACGTAAGGGTCATGCTCCACAGCACTCACGTGGTGGTACAGAATGCCCTCCTGCAGCGGTGCCAGCGGGTAGATGTCCTGCACGTTGGCAGCCCCACCTGGGACCTTGGCGACGATCCCTGCGATGTGGTGCGGCTCCAGCACCACCAGCGGCAACATGGCCGGGGTGATGTGCGTGCAGCCGGCAGGGATCAGGTTGTCCGGCACCACCACTTGGCGTGCCTTGCCCAGTGTCGCCGCCAGCGCGGCAATGGTCGGCTGGCCGAACAGCGTGCGCACATCGACCTGGAGGCCCTCTCGACGCAGGCGCGCCGTGAGGTTCACGGCCAGCAGCGAATGGCCGCCCAATTCGAAGAAGTTGTCATGCCGGCCTACCTGCGCCACGCCGAGCATGTCCGCCCAGACCTGCGCCAACGCGGTTTCCACTGTGCCTTGCGGGGCAACGTAGGCCTGGCTGGCGAATTGCTCTGGGTCCGGGTCCGGCAAGGCCTTGCGGTCGAGCTTGCCATGCAGGGTCAGTGGCAAGGCATCCAGCTGAATGAACGCCTGGGGCACCAAGTGTGCTGGCAAACTCGCCTGCAGCGCCTCGCGCAATGCCTCCTTAAGTACGTCCCCGGTATACCAGGCCAACAAGCGCTCATTACGCACAAGCACCACGGCATCACGGACACCCGGCTGCTCGGCCAGTACAGCCTCGATTTCGCCCAGTTCTACACGCACCCCTCGGATCTTCACCTGGTCGTCGTTACGGCCCAGGTAATCGAGGAAGCCGTCGGCATTCCAGCGCACCAGATCGCCGCTGCGGTACATCCGTGCATGTGGACGATCGCTGAAGGGATCGGGCAGGAAGCGCTCTTCGGTCAGTTCCGCGCGATTCAGGTAACCACGGGCGACCCCCGTCCCGCCGATGTACAGCTCGCCGACGGCGCCGACCGGCACCGGCTGGGCATGCTCGTCGAGGACATAGACGCGGGTGTTGGCAATCGGCTGGCCGATATGCAGGCTGCCACCCGCGTGCAACCGCCCTGAAGTCGCGACCACCGTCGTCTCGGTCGGGCCGTAGTTGTTGACCAGGGCAAAGCCCGGATCCCGGTCGAACTGGCGCAGCCGGTCACCGCCGACCAGCAACGTACGCAATGTCGGATGCTGGCGCTCGCGGCGCAGCGCCTGTTCGGCTACTGGCGTAGGCAAGAAGCTGACCTGCAACGGTTGCTCCAGCCACCAGTCGAGCAGCTCGTCGACATGCTCGCCAGCAATGCGCGCAGGCGGCACGTGCAGCACCGCGCCGCTGCTCAGCGCCGGCCACACTTCCCAGGCCACCGCATCAAAGCCGAAACCGGCCACCGTGCTGGTATGGCTGCCGGCCGCCAGGTCGAAGGCTTCGCAGTGCCAGTGCACCAGGTTGGCCAGGGTGCCGTGCTCGACCATCACCCCTTTGGGTTGGCCGGTGGAGCCGGAGGTGTAGATCACATAGGCCAGCTGATGCGCGTCCAGGCCCGCGACCTGCGGGTTGCTGTGCGCTTCGGTTTGCCAGTCATCATGGTCCAGATCGACCCGTGCAACCTCGCCGAGCAAGTCCCGCGTGCTTGCGTCCGCCAGTACCAGTGCCGGCGCGCTGTCCTGCAACAGGTAGGCAATACGCTCGGCGGGATAGCCAGGGTCCACCGGCACATACGCGGCACCGGCCTTGAGCACCGCCAGCATGCCAACCAGGCGCTCAAGGCTGCGCGGCAGGCACAGGGCAACCCGGTCACCCAGCTGCACGCCACGACGGATCAGGTGGTGGGCCAGGCGGTTGGCGCTGCGGTTCAGCTCGCCATAACTCAGCACCTGGCCATCCTGCACCAGCGCCGCCGCTCGGGGGGCACGGGCGGCCTGGGCTTCGACCAGGGCATGCACGGTCTGGCCCTGCGGGTAAGGCCGGGTGGTGGCATTGAAGGTTTCAAGCACCTGCCGGCGAGCGACTGTGTCGAGGATCGACAGTTCGCTGACGCAGGTAGCTGCGCTTTGCTGCAAGGCCTGACTCAACTGCGTCAATGCCTGGTTCATCCACTGCGCGACACGCTCGGCGCCAAACCCTTCCTGGGCCAGCACACTCAAGCTGAAACCTTCGCCAAGATCATCGACGCTGAGGGTCAGCGGATAGTTGCTGCGTTCTTCACCGCCCAGCAAGCGCACACCCTGTACGCTGGCATCATCCTCGGCAGGCGCGCCGACGCTGCTGTGGCGATAGTTGAACAAGGCGCTGAACAACGGCTGCCCCGCTGCCACGCCGCTGCAGCGCTGGGCCAACGCCAGGGAGGCATGCTCATGCCCAAGCAGCGCCGAAAGCCGCAGATGGGTAACCCGCACCGCCTGCAGCACAGGCGCGTCGAGGTCGATGCGCAGCGGCAAGGTGTTGATGAATACACCCAACGCGCGGTCCGCGCCTTCACCGCCCTGCAGGCGGCCCATCAGCACGGTGCCGAATACCACATCACTGCGGTTGGCCAGCACGCCGAGCACCCGCGCCCAGGCCAGATGAGCCAGGCTCGCGGCGCTAACGCCCAGGCGCCTGGCCTGCTCGCGCAGCTGGCGGGCCAGGCCAGGCTCGACGAGCAGTCGCGCTTCGTCGATGGCGCCCCCATCGCCCTGCACGTCGGCAAGGCCGAGCGGCAAGGTCGGCTCATCGAGATCGCCGAGCATGTCGCGGAAGAACGCCTCGTGAGCGGCGTCATCAGCCCCCAGGCGAGCCTGGGCGACATACGTCCGGTAAGGCACCGGCGCAGGCAGTTGCCCAACATTTCCGGTCAGCAATGCCCGCATCTCGCCGGCAATCACTTCCATGGCCGTGTGGTCCAGGGCCAGGTGGTGGAACTGCAGGATCGCCACCACGCGCTGATTGGCCGGATCATCCGCATACAGCAGGCGCATCAGTGGCGCACGCGACAGGTCAAGACGCTGATGGCGGGCATCGAAGCGCGCCTGCAAGGCATCGATGGGCGAAGCACCGCTCAGGTCGGCGATCTCCGTCACAGCCATCCGCGCCGTACGCCAGACCACCTGGACCGGCTGCTCCAACCCCTCGGTCAGCACCGCGGTCCGCAGGATGTCGTGGCGGTCGATGACTTGCTGCAACGCCCCGGCCCAGGCGTGCAGGCGAGCGAGGCTGTCGAAGGCCAGGCGTGACTGCAGCAGGTACGGGTCGCCCTGCTCGGCACTCAGGTGGTGATAGAGAATGCCCTCTTGCAGCGGTGCCAATGGGTAGATCTCTTGTACGTTGGCGGCGCCGCCCGGGACGCTGGCGACAATGTGGTCGATGCTGGCCTGTTCAAGGTCGATCAGGCTGAGCATGGCCGGCGTGATCTGGCGGGCGCCTTGGGGCACGCGGTTGGCCGGGACCTGCACTTCGCGCCCGCTGCCCACCGCCGCCGCCAGGGCCGCGAGTGTCGGCTGGGCGAACAGCACCCGCACATCGGCACTCAAGCCGGCCTTGCGCATGCGCTCGATCACGCTCACGGCCAGCAGCGAGTGGCCGCCCAGTTCGAAGAAGTGGTCGTGGCGGCCGACGTGCTCGACCTTGAGTACCTCGGCCCAGATCGCCGCGAGGCTGCATTCCACCTCGCCCAGCGGCGCCTCGAAAGCGCGGCTGAGCACGGCATCGCCACCTGGCTGGGGCAGTGCCCGGCGGTCCAGCTTGCCGTTGGCGGTCAATGGCAAGGCGTCCAGGCGCACGTAGGCTGCCGGCAGCATGTAGTCGGGCAGTTGCCCTTGCAGGTGGGCGTGCAGTTCGCCGATGACGGGCGCCGGGTCGCTTGCCGTGAAGTACGCGACCAGGCGCTTGTCACCCGGTATGTCCTCACGCAGCACCACCGCTGTGTCGCGAATGCCGACGCACTCGCCCAGGCGCGCTTCGATTTCGCCAAGCTCGATACGGAAGCCCCGCAGCTTGATTTGCTGGTCGGCGCGGCCCAGGTAACGCAGGGTGCCGTCGGCCTGCCAGCACACCCGATCTCCGCTGCGGTACATGCGCGCGCCGGGCTCACGGCTGAACGGGTCGTCGAGGAAGCGCTCGGCGCTCAGCGCTGGCTGGCCCAGATAGCCCAGGCCAACGCCGTCGCCACCGATGTACAGCTCACCGACGGCACCGACCGGCAGCGGCTGCTGACGTGTGTCGAGGACATAACAGCGAGCGTTACCGATAGGTTTGCCGATCGGAATGCTACCCTCGCCGACCTCGGTGATTTCGTGGGTAGTGCTGAAGGTCGTGGCTTCCGTCGGCCCGTAGCCGTTGAGAAGATGAGCCGGAGCCCCATCACGCAGCACCCGGGCGATCACCGCCGGGTCCAGCACATCGCCGCCGACCATCAGGTAGCGCAGCTTGGCCAGCGCCGGCAGCAGGTCGCCAGCGAACTGGTGGAACAGCCCGGCGGTCAGCCACAGCACGCTGACGCCCTGCTCCAGCAAGACATCGCGCAAGGCGTCGCGCGACAGCACCTGATGCTGGTCGATGACCACCACCGTACCGCCATTGAGCAACGGCGCCCACACTTCCAGGGTGCTGGCGTCGAACGCCGGGTTGGAAGCGAAGGCGACCCGGTCCTGGCGGTTGAAATCGGCGAAACCGTTGTTGATCACCAACCGCACGATGGCACGGTGCGGGACCTGGACGCCTTTAGGGGTGCCGGTGGAGCCTGAGGTGTACATGATATAGGCCGCACTGCCGGCGTTAACCACCCGCCCTGGGGACTGGAGCGGATAGTCCGCTAGCTCGAGCTGGTCCAGTTCAACGCGCTGGGCCTGGCCTACGGCGGGCTCGCCGCTGTGAGTCAACAGCACCTTGGCCTCGCTATCGGTGACCATGAATATCTGGCGTTCGACCGGCGCGTTGCTGTCCAGCGGCACGTACACTGCAGCGCACTTGCTCGCCGCCAGTTGCGCCGCCAGCAGGTCGATGCTGCGTGGCAACAGCAAGGCAACGCGGTCTCCCGGGCAAACGCCGAGGGCCAGCAGGTGATGCGCCAGGCGGTTGGCGCGCTGGTCGAGTTGCTGGTAGCTGAACTGCCGTTGGCCATGGATGACGGCCACAGCGTCCGGGCTGAGCGCGGCAAAGGCACCGAACAGCGTGTGCACGGCGTGCTCGCGAGGGTAATCGCGACGCGTGGCGTTGAAACCGTGCAACACCAGTTCACGCTCCAGGGGCGCCAGGCAGCTGATCTTGTGCAAGGCAGTATCGGGTGAATGCTCCAGGGCCTGCGTCAACTGTGCAATGGCGGTACTCAACAAGCGGCATACTTGCGCCCCGTCCACTTGCTCTACGGCCTGAACCGTCAGGGTCAAGGCATCGCCCAGGTCGTCGACGTTCACCACCAGCGGGTAGTTGCTGCGCTCATGCGCCGCCAGCTGCTCGATACCCTGCCAGGCTTCTCGCAACGCGGTCTTGGCCGGCGCGCTGTGGCGGAAATTGAGCAGGCTGGTGAACAACGGCTGGCTGGCCGGTACGCCGCTGCAGCGTTGCGCAACGGCCAGTGAGGCTTGTTCGTGGGCGAGCAGCCGGGCCAGGCGTTGATGAGTCAGGCGCACGCCTTCGGCAGCGCCGGACGCACCGACACTGATCCTCAGCGGCAAGGTGTTGATGAACATGCCCAGCGCCCGCTCGGCGCCCTCGCCACCCTGCAGTCGACCCAGCAGCACGGTACCGAACACCACCTCCTCGCGGCCAGACAACTGCGCCAGTACTTGGCCCCAGGCCTGGTGAACCAGGCTGGCGACACTGATACCGAGCTGACGGGCCTGCTCGCGCAGACGCTTGGCCAGGCTGGCATCGAGCGCCTGGCGGCTGTCGCGTACACGGCTGCCGTCACTGTTTGCAGTGCGCAGGCCGAAGACTTCCGTCGGTTCGTCGATATCACCCAGCAACTCGCGGAACAGTGTTTCTTCAGCCTGGCTGTTGCCGCCCAGGCGTGCCTGGGCCACATAATTGCGATAAGGGACGCTGGCCTGTGGCAGGGTTTGGTTTTGCAGTACCGCAGTAACTTCTGCGACCAAATGCTCGACGGCGGCGTGGTCGAGGATGATGTGATGGATCAGCAACGTCCCTTCTATGCGGCCTTCGGTTCGGTCAGGCAGCAGGCGGATCAGGGGCGCGGTATTGAGGGGCAGCCCTGTGCTGGGCGCTTCGCCGAGCATGCTCGCCGCAACAGAGGGGACATCGCGCCAGACCACTTGCACAGGCTCCTCGAGGTGCTGCCAGTGGATGCTGGTGCGCAGGATGTCATGACGGGCGATGACCTGGTCCAGGGCAGCGGCGAAGGCGTCCAGTGTGGCCTGGTCGGGGAAGGCGAAGCGCGCCTGCAGCACGTAGGGGTCGGCGCCTTCGCTGGCCAGGTGATGGTAGAGGATGCCTTGCTGCAGCGGCGCCAGGCCGTAGATATCCTGGATATTGCCAATACCGCCGGGAATCTGCGCGATCAGCGTGTCGATCGATGCTTGTGACAGGTCGGCCAGGGGCAGCATGTTCGGGGCGATGTGCGTGCAATCAGCCGGGATACGATTTTTCGGTACCTTGACGCGGGTATCGCCGCCCACGGCAGCCGCCAGCGCAGCCAGGGTCGGCTGGCCGAACAGCACGCGGATATCGGCATGCAGGCCTTGTTGGCGCAGGCGCGAAGTCAGGCTGACTGCCAGCAGCGAATGGCCGCCCAGTTCGAAGAAGTTGTCGTGGCGGCCGACCCGTTCCACGCCCAGCAGTTCAGCCCAGAGGGTGGCCAGCAGGATTTCGGTTTCGCCTTGCGGGGCTTCGAATGGACGGTCCTGGATGGCGTCGGGTTCAGGCAGTGCCTTGCGGTCTAGCTTGCCGTTGGGACTCAGCGGCAACGCTTCGAGATGCATGAACAGCGCGGGCACCATGAACTCGGGCAGGTGTGCGAGCAACAGCGAGCGCAAGGTTTCCGTGGCTTGCGGCTCCCCTGTGTAGTACGCGATCAGGCGTTGATCGCGCGCCACCACCACGGCTTCCTTGATTCCATCGATAGCCGTCAGGCCGGCCTGAATTTCACCCAGCTCGATACGCAGGCCACGGATTTTCACCTGGTCGTCGTTACGACCCAGGTATTCGATGTTGCCGTCGGGCAGATGGCGGGCCAGGTCACCGGTGCGGTACAAACGAGCGCCCGCTCTAGTGCTGAACGGGTCTTCGATGAAGCGTTCGGCGGTCAGTTCGGCGCGGTTGAGGTAGCCTCGGGCGACCTGCACGCCGCCGATGAACAACTCGCCCGCCACGCCCTGCGGCACCGGCTGGCCTTGGCCATCGAGGACGTACAGCGTGGTGTTGGCGATGGGTTTGCCGATCGGGGTGTTGTCCGGTGCCGTGACGCAATGCCAGGCACTGACATCCACCGCGGCTTCGGTCGGGCCGTACAAGTTGTGCAGTTCGACCGTTGGCAGTTGCGTGTGGAAGCGCCGGACCAGGCTGCCTGGCAGGGCCTCGCCACTGCACAGCACGCGTTTGAGGCGGTCAGCGCTTGCTTCACCGTGCGCCAGGAACACATCCAGCATCGACGGCACGAAGTGCAAGGTGGTGACGCCTTCGCGGCGGATCACCTCGCGCAGATATTCCGGATCACGATGCCCGCCAGGGCGTGCCATGATCAGGCGCGCACCAGTTTGCAGGGGCCAGAGGAACTCCCACACCGAGACATCGAAGCTGAACGGGGTTTTCTGCAGCACCACGTCGTCGGCACCGAGGCCGTAGGCGTCCTGCATCCACAGCAGGCGGTTGACCACCCCGGCATGCTCGTTCATCACACCCTTTGGCAGGCCGGTCGAACCGGAGGTGTAGATCACGTAGGCCAGATGACGCGGCGTCAGATCCGTAACGACCGGGTTAGTCGCGGGTTGCTCGCCCCAGGACGGCTGGTCCAGATCGATGACGTGCCCGCTTTCCGGCACATGGCGGGTTGCGGCCTGCACCAGCACCGCCACCGGCGCACTGTCGCTCAGCATGTGCCGCACGCGTTCGGCCGGGTAGTCCGGATCGACCGGCACATAAGCACCGCCCGCTTTCAGAATGGCCAGCAGCCCGACCACCATCGACAGCCCACGCTCGACGCAAATCGCCACGCGATCATCGGGTTTGACCCCCAAACTGATCAGGTGATGTGCCAAGCGGTTGGCTTGCGCGTTGAGCTCCAGATAGCTCAACGCGCCCTCTTCAGCCCGCACCGCCACAGCCTCCGGCGTACGCTCGACCTGTGCTTCAATCAGCCCATGCAGGGTTTGCTCAAGGTCGTAACCCACCGCCGTATCGTTAAAGTCCACCAGCACACGCTGGCGTTCCTCTCGCTCCAGCACGGGCAGCCGCTGCAACGGCAGCTCCGGCTCATACTCCAGGGCCGTGACCATGGCCTCCAGCACCTGGTTCATCTGCCCACAGATCCGCGCTGCGCCTATGTCGGCCGGGGTCATGGCCACCAGACGGAAGCCATCGCCCAGATCATCCACGTTCAGGCTCAACGGATAGTTGGTGCGTTCTTGCCCTTCCAACACCTCGATGCCCTGCCAGGCCTGGCGTTGCTCTGCCGTGCTTGCAGCACCATGGCGATAATTGAGCATCGCGCTGAACAACGGCAACGGCGCCGCAACACCGCTGCAACGCTGGGCCAGTGCCAGGGAAGCATGCTCATGGGCGAGCAGCGCACTGAGGCGCTGGTGGGTCGCATGGGCAGCCTCGCGCAAGCTGACGCCGCCTAGATCGACCCGCAGCGGTAAGGTGTTGATGAACATGCCCAGCGCCCGTTCGGCGCCCTCACCGCCTTGCAGGCGGCCGAGCAACACCGTGCCGAACACCACGCTGTCCTTGCCACTGGCGGCTGCCAGCAGGCGCGCCCAGGCCAGGTGGAACAGGCTGGCGACGCTGATGCCCAGTACACGTGCCTGGCGACGCAGGTCAGCGGCGAGCTCGGCGGACAACGGCAGCTTGGCTTCCTGCATGTCGCGACCATCGCCCTGCACATCGCTCAGGCCGAATGGCAGGGTCGGCTCTTCGACATCGGCCAGCTGGGTGCGGAAGAACACTTCGTGTTCGGCCTGGCTGATGCCCAACCGGGCCTGGGCGACGTAGTTGCGGTAAGGCGCAGGTGCATGCCCAGGGATCGGTTTGCCTTGAAGGAGGGCGACCAGTTCTTCGCCGATGACTTCGAGGGCGGTATGGTCGAGGACAATGTGGTGGAATTGCAGAGTGGCTTCGATGCCTGCTTTGGTCTGGACGTAGAACAACCGGATCAGCGGGGCCTGGCTTAGGTCGAGACTTTGGCTGGCTAGCCCTTCGAAGACAGCGAGCGGCGCCTTGCGCCAGACCACTTGCAACGGTTGCGGCAGGCCGTCCCAAAGCACGGCGGTGCGCAGCACATCGTGACGGGCGATCACCTGCTCCAGCGCGTTGGCGAAGGCTTGCAGGCGTGCAAGGTTGTCGAAGCGCAAGCGCGAGTACAGCACGTACGGATCGTGCTCGGCGGCGCTCAGGTGGTGATAGAGGATACCTTCCTGCAGCGGTGCCAGCGGATAGATGTCCTGCACGTTCGCGGCGCCGCCCGGTACGCTGGCGACGACCAGGTCGATGGCCGCCTGGTCGAGATCGATCAGGCTGAGCAGGTCCGGGGTGATGTGTGTGCAGTGGCCCGGGATGCGGTTCGCCGGCACCGCGACCTGTTGGTTCTGCCCCAGGGTCGCGGCCAGTGCGGCAATGGTCGGTTGGCCGAATAAAGTCCGTACATCGACTTGCAGACCTTCCAGGCGCAGGCGTGCGGTGAGGCTCACGGCCAACAGCGAGTGGCCACCCAGTTCGAAGAAGTTGTCGTGCCGGCCAACTTGCGGGATACCGAGCAGTTCGGCCCACAAACCCGCCAGCAGTATTTCAGTGCTGCCCTGCGGCGCTTCGAATGGGCGTTGTTGTGAGGCGGCATCCGGGGCCGGCAGTGCTTTGCGGTCGAGCTTGCCA
Source organism: Pseudomonas sp. NPDC089752 (assembly GCF_044748725.1). Taxonomy (NCBI): domain Bacteria; kingdom Pseudomonadati; phylum Pseudomonadota; class Gammaproteobacteria; order Pseudomonadales; family Pseudomonadaceae; genus Pseudomonas; species Pseudomonas sp. NPDC089752. Next base: position 54,223 of record NZ_JBIVGP010000008.1, on the reverse strand, counting down.
TTGGGGGTCAGCGGCAGGCTGTCCAACTGGATGTACAGACCTGGCACCATGTGCTCGGGCAGCTGTGCCAGCAGCGCCTGGCGCAGGTTGTCCACCGATTGCTCTGCGCCGGTGTAATAGGCCACCAGGCGTTCGTCGATGGCCAGCACCACGGCTTCGCGTAAATCGCCCACGCGGGTCAGGCACGCTTCGATTTCACCGGGCTCGATGCGCAGGCCGCGGATCTTCACTTGGTGGTCATTGCGGCCCAGAAATTCGAGGTTGCCGTCGGCCCGCTGGCGCACCAGGTCGCCACTGCGGTACAGGCGTTCGCCAGCCACGAATGGGCTGGCAATGAAGCGTTCGGCCTGTTGCTGGGGCAGGCCCAGGTAGCCACGGGTGACGCCGGCGCCGCCGATGTGCAGGTGGCCGGCTACGCCCCAAGGGACGGGCTGGTCGCGGCTGTCCAGTACATAAAGGTGGGTATTGTCGATCGGGCGTCCGATGGGCAGTACCGTCTGTGGCAGCGCCGCACCCGGCTCCAGGGTCCAGACACTGCAGTCGACAGTCGTCTCGGTAGGCCCATAGACGTTGTGCAGCCGCACACCCGGCAGGCGCTGGCGAACCAGAGCGGCCAAGGCCGAGGTCAGCTCGCCGCCACCGCAGACGATGTCGCTGAGGCTGCTGCACGCCGCGCTTTGCGGGTCTTCAAGGAACTGCTGCAGCAACGCGGGTACGAACTGCACCACATTCACCTGCTGCGCCTGGATCAACTGCGCCAGGTAGTGCGCGTCACGCTGGCCGTCCGGGCGGGCCAGCACCAGGCGCAGGCCGCTGCACAGCGGCCAGAACAGCTCCCACACCGAGGCGTCGAAGCTGACCGGAGTCTTGTGCAGTACGCTGCCAGCACACAGGCGCTGGCTCCAATGCACCAGGTTGACCACGTTGCGGTGCTCGACCATGACGCCCTTGGGCACGCCGGTGGAGCCGGAGGTGTAGATCACGTAAGCCAGGTGATGCGCCGCCAGTCCAGGCACCCTGGGTTTGCTGATCGGCTGGGCACCCCAGACCGGCGCATCCAGATCGATCAGCAGCGCTGCCGAAGACGGCACCACCTCGCGGGTTGCAGCGTGCACCAGCACTGCCAGCGGCGCGCTGTCCTCCAGCATGTGGCGGATACGCTCGGCCGGATAACTCGGGTCGACCGGCACATAGGCCCCGCCCGCCTTCAGAATGCCCAAGAGGCCGACCACCAGTGACAACCCGCGTTCGACGCAGATCGCCACACGATCGTCGGGTTTCACCCCAAGCGCGATCAAATGATGCGCCAGACGGTTGGCCTGCTCGTCCAGTTGCCGATAGCTCAGCTCACCTTCGTCAGCCACCAAGGCCAGCGCATCGGGCGCATGACGCACCTGCGCTTCGAACAGGCTGTGCAGTGGCTGCTGCAGGTCATGCCCACGCGCAGTGGCATTGGCTTCGACCAGCAGTTGCTGACGTTCCTGCGCCGGCAAGACGGGCAGCTGCTGCACGGCCAGTTGCGGCTGGTGTTCAAGCGCATCGAGCATGCCGACAATGACCTGAACCAGTTGTTCACAGATCCGCTGCGCCCCCACCTGCGCCGTGACCTGCGCTGTCAAACGCAGGCCATCGCCCAGATCATCGACATTGACACTCAACGGATAGTGACCGTGCCCGCCGCTGGGCAGCGCTTCGATGCCCTCGAGGGCCTCGCGTTGCACCTGCTGTTCGGATGCACTCGCGCCATGCCGGTAGTTGAGCATCGCGCTGAACAAGGGCAAGGGTGCGGCCACGCCACTGCAGCGCTGGGCCAACGCAAGCGATGCATGTTCATGGGCCAGCAGCGCCCCCAGGCGCTGGTGCGCCAGGCGCACGCCATCTCGCACGCCGAGGCCATCGAGGTCCAGGCGCAGCGGCAGGGTGTTGATGAACATGCCCAGGCCACGGTCGGCACCTGCGCCACCTTGCAGACGACCCAGCAGGACCGTGCCGAAAACCACGCTGTCCTTGCCACTGGTGGCCGAAACCAGGCGTGCCCAAGCCAGATGCAGCAGGCTCGCGGCACTCACGCCCAGTTGCTGGGCCTGCTCGCGCAGGCGTTGGTAATGGGTGGTTTGCAGTTGCACGGTGGCCAGGTCGAAATCGCTGGCCTGGGTATCGGTCAGCCCGTACGGCAGCGTCGGTTCGGTGATGTCGGCCAGTTCGGCGCGGAAGAACGCTTCGTGCTCGGCTTCGCTGATGGCCAGACGCGCCTGGGCCACGTAGTTGCGGTACGGCACCGGGGGCTGGGTCGGCGCGTGGCCGCGCAGGTGGTCGCGGATTTCTTCGAGGACCACTTTCATGGCGGTGTGGTCGAGGACGATGTGGTGGAACTGTAGGGTGGCTTCGATGCGTTGCGTGCCAGGGGTGTGGGTGTGCAGTAGGCGGATCAGGGGAGCGGAGCTCAAGTTGAGAGCTGAGGTGTGGCTTTCGTGGGGCAAGACCACAGCGTTGCGCCAGACGACTTGCACGGGCTGGCGCAGGCCGTCCCAGAGCACGGCGGTGCGCAGCACGTCGTGGCGGGCGATGACCTTGTCCAGGGCGTTGGCGAAAGCTTGCAGGCGCGCGGGGCTATCGAACGCGATGCGCCACTGCAGCAGGTACGGGTCTTCGCCGGTAGCGCTGAGGTGATGGTAGAGAATGCCTTCCTGCAGCGGGGCCAGCGGGTAGATGTCCTGCACATTGGCGGCGCCGCCGGGTACCGTGGCGACGATCCGCTCGATGCTGGCCGGGTCCAGCTCGATCAGCGGCAGCATGTCCGGCGTGATCTGCGTGCAGCCCGCCGGGATGCGATTCTGTGGCACTGTCACCTGGCGGCCATTGCCCAACGCCGCTGCCAGCGCGGCCACTGTCGGCTGGCCGAACAGCACCCGCACGTCGGTCTGCAGCCCCTGCTGGCGCAGGCGCTCGATCAGGGTCACGGCCAGCAGCGAATGGCCGCCCAGTTCGAAGAAGTTATCAAAGCGCCCTACCCGCTCGACGCCCAGCACGTCGGCCCAGGTCGCGGCCATGATCGTTTCAGTTTCGCCCAGCGGTGCTTCATAGCCGTGGCTGATCAAGTCAGCGGTATCAGGCTCCGGGAGTGCTCGGCGGTCGAGCTTGCCATGGCTGGTCAGCGGCAGCTGCTCAAGGCGGATCAAGGCCTGCGGCAGCATGTGCGCTGGCAATCTGGCCTGCAGGGCCTGGCGCAGCTGGTCGAGTTGCACGGGTGCGGCCTCGGTGAACCAGGCCAGCAGCCGCTCGCCACGCACCAGCACCACGGCATCCTCGATGCCTGGATGGGCCTGCAGGGCCGCCTCTATTTCGCCCAGCTCCACCCGCACGCCACGGATCTTCACCTGATCGTCGTTACGGCCGAGGTAGTCCAGGGTGCCGTCGGCGTTCCAACGCACCAGATCGCCGCTGCGGTACATGCGTGCAGCGGGCAGACGGCTGAACGGGTCTTCGACGAAGCGCTCAGCGGTCAGTTCGGGCCGATTGAAGTAGCCCCGGGCAATTTGAGCACCGCCGATGAAAAGCTCACCGGTTACTCCGATCGGCACCGGTTGGCGTTGCTCGTCGAGCACGTAGACACGCGTGTTGGCAATAGGCTGACCAATATGCAGGGCGGCGCCAGGCACTACCTTGCCAGAGGTGGCGACGACGGTGGTTTCGGTCGGGCCATAGTTGTTGACCAGTTCGAAGCCGGGGTCGTGGTCGAACTGGCGCAGGCGGTCGCCACCAATCAGCAGGGTGCGCAAGGTCGGGTGCTGGCGGTCGCGGCGCAGCGCCTGCTCGGCCACCGGGGTGGGCAGGAAGCTGACTGCAAGCGGCTGCTCCAGCCACCAGTCGAGCAACTCATCGACGTGCTCGTTGCCGATGTGGGCAGGCGGCAGGTGCAACGTGGCACCGGCACACAAGGCCGGCCAGACCTCCCAGGCCATGGCGTCGAAGCCGAAGCCGGCGACGCTCGACGTGCGCTCGCCAGCATCCAGGGCGAAGGCCTGGCAGTGCCAGTGCACCAGGTTGGCCAGGGTCTGGTGTTCGATCATCACGCCCTTGGGCTGGCCGGTGGATCCGGAGGTGTAGACCACGTAGGCCAGGTGGTGGGCGTCCAGCCCGGCCACTTGCGGGTTATTGTCGAGCGCGTGCCCGGCAGCGGGCTGGTCGAGGTCCAGGCGGGGCACTGCTGCTGGCAGGCCGGTTTGGCCGGACTCGGCCAGCAGCAACGCTGGCGCGCTGTCGCTGAGCAGATACGCGATGCGATAAGCCGGGTAGCCAGGGTCTACCGGCACATAGGCAGCACCGGCCTTGAGCACGGCCAACAGGCCGATCACCCGCTCGATGCTGCGCGGCAGGCACAGCGCAACTCGGTCGCCACGCTGTACGCCACGCTCGATCAGGCGATGTGCCAGGCGGTTGGCGCGCAGGTTCAGCTCGGCGTAGCTCAGGGCTAGCCCTGCCTGGCAAAGCGCCGAGGCATCGGGTGTACGGGCGGCCTGGGCTTCGACCAGGGCGTGCACGGTCTGCCCTTGTGGGAACCCGTGGGCAGTGTCGTTGAAACCGCCGAGCAGTTGTTGACGGGCCGCGTCGCTGAGGATCGACAGGCTTTCCACCGGGGTGTGATGCCCCTGCTCCAGTGCCTGCAGCAACTGCCCCACCGCTGCAGCCATCCATTCGATCACCCTGGCCGCGCCAATACCCTCTAGCGCCAACACGCTGAAACTGAACCCTTCGCCCAAGTCGTTGACGCTCAAGGTCAGCGGGTAATTGCTGCGTTCTTCGCCGCCAAGCAGGCGCACGCCTTCCCAGATGCCCTCGCCTTCGCGAGGCGCGTCGGCGGCACTGTGGCGGTAGTTGAGCAAGGCGCTGAACAGCGGCACGGAGGCCGCTACGCCACTGCAGCGTTGAGCCAGCGCCAGCGGCGCGTGCTCATGGCCGAGCAGTGCCGACAGACTGCGGTGGGTGGCACGCACGGCTGCTTGCGCCGAGGCACGTGTATCGACGCGCAGCGGCAAGGTGTTGATGAACATGCCCAGTGCCCGGTCGGCACCTTCGCCACCCTGCATGCGGCCCATCAGCACCGTGCCGAACACCACGTCGTGGCGGTTCGCGAGCGCTCCCAGCACCCGGGCCCAGGCCAGGTGCATCAGGCTCGCAGCGCTGACGCCAAGCTGGCGGGCCTGGCCGCGCAGGCGTCGGCAGAGGTCGACGTCCAGCGCCTGGAAGGCCGACTCGATGGCGCGACCATCGCCTTGCACATCGGCGAAGCCCAGCGGCAAGGTCGGCTCGTCGACATCCACCAGCATCTCGCGGAAGAACGCCTCATGACCAGCCTGATCCGCCAGCCGCGCCTGGGCCACGTAGTTGCGGTACGGCACCGCCGCCGGCAGGCTCTGGGCCTGACCGAACAGCAGTGCGCGCATCTCGCGGGCGACCACGTCCATGGCGGTGTGGTCGAGGGTCAGGTGGTGGAACAAAAGGATCGCCACAACCTGGTGGTTGGCGGGGTCGAGGCTGTAGTACAGGCGAGTGAGCGGGGCCTGGGACAGGTCCAGGCGATGGTGCCGGGCATCGAAGCGGGCGTGCAGTTGTTCGATGCGTTCGATACCTGGCTCATCGACCAGGTCATCGATTTCGCTGACTACCAGGTCTGCCTTGCGCCAGACCACTTGCAGCGGCTGCGTCAGGCCCTGCCAGAGCACCGACGTGCGCAGCATGTCGTGGCGGTCGATGACCTGCTGCAGCGCGCCGGCCCACGCCAGCAGGCGCTCGACGCTGTCGAACGCCAGGCGGGTCTGCAACAGGTACGGGTCGCCCTGCTCGGCACTCAGGTGATGGTAAAGGATGCCTTCCTGCAAGGGCGCCAGCGGGTAGATTTCCTGCACGTTGGCAGCGCCGCCGGGCACTGTGGCGACAACTGCGTCGATCGTGGGCTGGTCCAGCGAAATCAGGCTGAGCATGTCAGGGTCAATGTGCTCGGCGCCTGGCGGCACACGATTGCCCGGAACGCTTGCCGCCTGGGCAAGCCCAGCCGCACTGGCGAGGGCTGCCACGGTCGGCTGGGCGAACAGCACGCGCACATCGATCACCAGGCCGGCCTTGCGCAGGCGCTCGACCAGGGTCACGGCCAGCAACGAATGGCCTCCCAGCTCGAAGAAATTGTCGTGCCGCCCTACTCGTTCGGCGCCCAGCACTTCGGCCCAGATCGCCGCCATGGTCACTTCGGTGGCACTTTGCGGAGCTACGTAAGCCTGGCCAACCATCAGGCTGCTGTCAGGATCGGGCAGCGCGCGGCGGTCGAGCTTGCCGTGGCTGGTCAGCGGCCATTGTTCCAGGCGGATGAACGCTTGGGGCACCAGTTGCCCCGGCAAGCGGGCCTGCACGGCCAGGCGCAACTGATCGAGGTCGACCGGCACCGTCTCGGTGAACCAGGCCAGCAGGCGCCCTTCGCGCACCAGCACGACGGCGTCTGCGATGCCGGGTTGCAGGGCCAGGGCGGCTTCGATCTCGCCCAGTTCCACTCGCACGCCTCGGACTTTCACCTGGTCGTCGTTGCGGCCAAGGTAGTCGAGCGTGCCGTCGGCGTTCCAGCGCACCAGGTCGCCGCTGCGGTACATGCGGGCGTGGGCCACCTCGCTGAAAGGGTCGGCGAGGAAGCGTTGTTCGGTGAGTTCGGGGCGGTTGAAATAGCCGCGAGCAACCTGCGCGCCGCCGATGTAGAGCTCGCCAGAAACGCCCACTGGCACGGGTTGCAGGCCTTCATCGAGCACATACACGCGGGTGTTGGCGATGGGTTGGCCAATATGCAGGCTGCCGCCTGGGCTGAGCTGTCCGGCCGTAGCGACGACGGTGGTTTCAGTCGGGCCGTAGTTGTTGACCACGGCAAAGCCGGGGTCGCGATCGAATTGGCGCAGGCGGTCGCCACCGATCAACAGCGTGCGCAGGGTCGGGTGCTGGCGGTCGCGGCGCAGGGCCTGCTCGGCCACTGGAGTCGGCAGGAAACTGACCTGCAGGGGCTGCTGCAGCCACCAGTCGAGCAATTCGTCGACATGCTCGTTGCCGATGTGCGCGGGTGGCAGGTGCAGCGTGGCGCCGGCACACAAAGTTGGCCAGACTTCCCAGGCCATGGCGTCGAAACCGAAGCCAGCGACACTGGAGTTGTGCGACCCAGAGACCAGTTCGAAGGCCTGGCAGTGCCAATGCACCAGGTTGGTCAGTGCCTGATGTTCGATCATCACGCCCTTGGGCTGGCCAGTAGAGCCAGAGGTGTAGACCAGGTAGGCCAGTTGCTGCGCGTCGACAGCCGACACTATAGGGTTGCTGTCATCCGCCGCGAACGCCCCGGGTAGATCCAGATTCAGTCGGGGTACGTTCGGCAGGTTTTCGATTGCGGTCGTCGCCAGTACCAAAGTTGGCGCACTGTCTGCCAACAGGTAAGCGATGCGCTCGGCCGGGTACGTCGGGTCCACCGGCACATAGGCGGCACCCGCTTTCAATACCGCCAGCAGAGCGATCAGGCGCTCGGCGGTGCGCGGCAAGCACAGGGCGACGCGGTCACCGACCTTTACGCCCTGCCCGATCACCTTATGAGCCAGCTGGTTGGCGCGCCGGTTCAGTTCGCCGTAACTCAGCACTGCCTCTGCCTGTATCACTGCCGGAGCCTGCGGTGAACGGTCGGCCTGGGCCTCCACCAAAGCGTGGACGGTCTGGCCTTGCGGGCAGACCTGTGTGGTCTGGTTGAACAGCCGCAGCACCTGCTCGCGCTCAAGCGGCGGCAACACGGCCAGGCTTTGCACGGGCGCGGCTGGGTTTTGCTCCAGCGCGTCCACCAGGCTGTCGAGCACCTGCTCGAACTGCCCGCACACGCGCGCCGCGCCCCACTGCGGCAGGCTCTGCACGGTCAGGCGAAGGTCGTCGCCCAGGTCATCGACGCTGACGGTCAGCGGGTAGTCGGTGCGTTCTTCGGCGCCGACGATATCGATGCCCGGCGCCACCGGGATGACGTCGGCGGCATCGCCTGCAGCGCTGTGGCGATAGTTGAGCATGCTGTTGAACAGCGGCGCTGGCGCAGCGACACCGCTGCAGCGCTGGGCCAGGGCCAGTGACGCCTGCTCATGGCCGAGCAAGGCCGTGAGGCGCCGGTGGGTGGCCAGCAACGCATTGCGCACACCCTGCTGGCCGAGGTCGATGCGCAGCGGCAGGGTGTTGATGAACATGCCAAGTGCTTGCTCGCTGCCATCCCCGGTGGTCATGCGGCCGAGCAGGACGCTGCCGAACACCACCGCCTGACGCCCCGACAATTGCCCGACCAGGCGCGCAAAACCCAAATGCAGCACGCTCGCCGGGCTCACGCCGAGTAGCCGGGCCTGGCTGCGCAGGCGTTGGCTGAGGGCCGCCGGCAAGGTCAGGCGCGCCTGCTCCAGCAACGGGTCACCTTTTTCCTGCAGGCCGAAGGCCAGGGTCGGCTCGTCGATGTCTTCCAGCATGTCGCGGAAGAAGCGCTCATGGGCCTGCTCGTCCAGCGCCAGGCGCGCGGCGGCCAGCACATTGCGAAACGGCATCGGCGCCGGCAATTGCGCCGATTCGCCGGCCAGGTGCGCCTGGATCTCGCGGCGCACGATGTCCAGGGCGGTATGGTCCATGACCACGTGGTGGAACATCAGCAAGGCGACCCATGTTTCGCCTTCGCCGCGGGCGTGCATCAACTGCATCAGGGGGGCCTGCTGCAAGTCGAGGCGATAGTGCCGGGGGTCGAAACGTTCGCACAGGCGGGCCAGCGCTTCGCCGCCGTCGACCGCGATGGCCTCGCGAACCAGTGTCGCCTCTCGCCACACCACTTGCACCGGCTCGTCCAGGTATTCCCAATGCAGCGCCGTGCGCAGGATGTCGTGGCGCTGGATCACCCATTGCAGGGCCTCGGCGAAGGCTTCCAGGTGCGCCTTGCTGCTGAAGCGCAGCTGCACTTGAGCCAGGTACGGGTCGCCGTCGCTGGCCGCCAGGTGCTGGTACAGCATGCCCTGCTGCAGCGGCGCCAAGGGGTAGATGTCCTGCACGTTGGCCGCGCCGCCCGGCACGCTGGCGACGATGCGGTCGATGGCCGACTGGTCGAGGGTCACCAGTGGCAACATGTCGGGGGTGATCTGAAACGCCGGGCTGAGCCAGTCGTCATCGCGTTCGGCAAGCATCTCCAGCAAGGCCGGCTTGTGCCGTGACAGCGCCTCCCACAGGTTATCGTCCAGGGTTTCGTCGTCACCCAGGACGATCAGGTCCTGGTCTTCACGCTGGAGTCGGATTGCACGGGTGGAAAGAGCAGCCATCAGTTCGCTGAAGAGCATCGGTAAGCATCCTGCTTTGCCTGGAAATAGGGATCGGGGAAACGCTAATGGATCGTGACCGGTCGGTCTGACATGGGAAGTGGGGACAGGGGCTCGCCTTGGGGGATTCGGTGCGGCGGAAATCGAGCGCCGCCCGCGCGGCGCTTCGCGGGGCAAGCCCGCTCCCACAAGTTATGTCAGCGATATCTCCACTGACAGCCTCGCCTCGATATCGAGTCGGGCAAACAGGGCGCACACTGAAGATGTCACTGGCATAACTGGCCAAAGGTAGACAGTGGGAGCGGGCTTGCCCGCGAAGCGCCGCGCGGGCGGCGCTCGATTTCAGCCTCACCCCAAAAACCAAGGCTAACCCTTCAAATCCTCCTACGCTTACCCAAGCTAGGAATGGTGGTCTGCGGTATCACCACTTCAACCCGCTCGCGCCGGGTGCTAGCCGCCAACCCCGCCAGGGTCGGCTGACTGAACAAGGTGCGCGCATCGACGTGCAACCCTGCCTGGCGCATACGCGCCACCAGGCTGACCGCCAGCAGCGAATGCCCCCCCAGCTCAAAGAAATTGTCTTCCCGCCCGACCCGTTCGATTTTCAGCACCTCGGTCCAGATGCCTGCCAGCGCCGCTTCCAGCTCCCCCTGCGGCGCCTGGTAGTCACGGCTGATCACCGCGTCCAGCCCCGGTGCCGGCAGTGCCCGGCGGTCGACCTTGCCGTTGGGGCTCAACGGCAACTGCGCCAGGGCGACGAACGCCTGGGGCACCATGTACTCGGGCATGCGTGCCAGCAGGTGGCTGCGCAGCACCTCAAGCGCAGGTGCAGGACGGGTGTCGCGACAGGTGAAATAGGCCACCAGGCGCTCTTCGCGCATCAGTACCACGCTTTGCCCGATGGCCGGGTGCGCCGCCAGCGCCGCTTCGATCTCGCCCAGTTCGACCCGCAACCCGCGCAGCTTGACCTGGAAGTCGTTACGGCCGACGAAGTCCAGCTCACCGTCCTGGCGGTAGCGCACCAGGTCACCGGTACGGTAAAGGCGATCGCCCTCGACGAAGGGGCTGGGTATGAAGCGTTCGGCCTGCAGCGCCGGCAACCCCAGGTAGCCACGAGCAACACCGACACCGCCAATGTGCAACTGCCCCACTGCGCCCAGCGGCACCGGGCGATCGTGCTCGTCAAGCAGGTAAAGGCGGGTGTTGGCGATGGGTCGGCCAATCGGCGGTGCCAGCGCAGGCAGCGGCTCATGCACCTGCAGGGTCCAGGCGGTGCTGTCCACTGTCGCCTCGGTGGGGCCGTAGACGTTGTGCACGCGCACCTTGGGCAGGCGCTCGCGCACGCTGCGCAGCAGTGCCAGGGTCAGCTCGCCGCCGCCGCAGAAGATATCGGTCAAACTGGTGCAGCGCTCGACACCGGGCTGCTCGAGGAACTGGTGCAACAGCGCTGGCACGAATTTCATCGTGGTGACCTGCCGCGCCTGGATCAACGCGACCAGGTACGCCGGGTCGCGGTGGCCGTCGGGGCGTGCCAGGACCAGGCGCAGGCCCGCGCACAGGGGCCAGAACAGCTCCCATACCGAGCCGTCGAAACTGAACGGCGCGCGTTGCAACAGCGCATCCCCAGGCTGCGGCGGGCAGATCTGCGAGCCCCAGTGCATCAGGTTGCACAGGCCACGGTGTTCGATCATCACACCCTTGGGCGTACCGGTGGAGCCGGAGGTGTACATCACATAGGCCAGTTGCGCAGGGCCCAGGCCCGGCACTGTCGGGTTTTCAGCGCTGCAGGCCTGCCAATCATCACGGTCCAGATCGAGGATCGGGAGCGATGCCGCGTCGAACAGGCCGAGGGTGGCGCCATGCACCAGCAGCACGGTCGGGGCGCTGTCCTCAAGCATGAACCGCAGGCGCTCGGCCGGATGGCCAGGGTCCAGTGGCACGTAGGCGCCACCGGCCTTGAGCACGCCGAGCAGTGCTACCAACATCGAAACGCCGCGTTCCACGCAAATGGCGACACGCAGGTCAGGGCCTACGCCCAGGGCAATCAGGCGATGAGCCAGCCGGTTGGCCTGGGCATTGAGCGTCTGGTAATCGAGGCTGGCGTCATCGGCCTGCAGCGCGATGGCCAGGGGCGTAAGCCTGACCTGTGCCTCGAACAGCGCGGGCAGCGTGGTGTCCAGCGGGCTTTGTCGGTCTTCGGTCTGGTTGAAGGTGTGCAGCAGTCGCTGCAACTCATCGGCTGGCACACTGCACAAGGCGTGCAGCGACTGGCTTTGAGCTTCGGTCTCTGCGAACTGACGCAAGGTCGTCAGCAAATAGCCCAGCACCCGTGGTGCGCCGACTGCACGCGGGGCGCGCAAGGCTAACTGCAGCGCCGCCCCGTCGTCATCCACGGTCAGCACCAGGCCGTGGCTCACGACCTCACTGGCCGCGACCAATTCGACCCCGGGGAGCACCTGCCCCTGTGGCAAGGCACCCTGGCGGTAGTTGATCAGGCTGTTGAAGAGCGGCGTGGCGGCTGGCAGGCCACTGCAGCGCTGGGCAAGCAACAACGGGGCGTCTTCGTGCCCGAGCAGATCGGCCAGGCGTGCATGGGTCAGCGCCAAGGCTTGGCTCAGCGAAGGGCCAGCCAGGCTGACGCGCAACGGCAAGCTGTTGATGAACATGCCCATGGCACGGTCGGCGCCCTTGCCGGCCGTGGCCCGGCCCAGCAACACGGTGCCGATCACTACCTCGTCACGGCCCGACAGGCTGCCCATTACCTGGGCCCAGGCCAGGTGCAGCAGGCTGGCGAGGCTCGCCCCGTTGTGCCGCGCCTGAGTACGCAGGCGATCAGCCAGCCCGTCTTCGAGTGTCACGGCATGGGTCTGCAAGTCGTGCTCGTCAACCGCCACCCCCCCCAGCCCGGCCACAGGCGCAGGGGGCTCTACCCCGGCCAGTTGCTCACGAAAGAATGCCTCATGACTGGCCTGGCGCTCGGCAGCGCCGCTGAGCGCCACATAGTCGCGGTACGGCACCGGAGGCGGTAACTGCTCGCCCTGCTCGTGCATAAAGGCTTGCAGTTCGCCGAGCAGCACCTGCAGTGACACCGCATCGTTGACCAGATGGTGGAAGCGCAACAGTCCCAGCCAGCGCCCATGGTCAGTATCTTCGGCAGTGACCAAGGCCATCATCGGTGCCTGGCGCAGGTCCAGCGGACGCTCTTGAGGATCATAGGCCGCGCACAACTGCGCCGCCGTCTCAGCCCCGGGCCGCTCGGCCACCCAGCTGTCTATCGGCAGGCGCGCCTGGCGCCAGACGACTTGTTGCGGCGAATCCAGCCCATCCCAGAGCAGGCTGGTGCGCAATATGTCATGCCGCTCGATCACCCGCTGCAAGGCATCGGCAAAGGCTTGCAGCTGCGCGCGATCGGCAAAGGCAAACAGCGCCTGCTGCTGATAGGGGTCTCGGGCATCCGTGACATGGTGGTACAACAGGCCTTGCTGCAAGGGGGCGAGCGGGTAGATTTCCTGCACATTGCCTGCACCGCCCGGCACAGTTGCGACGATGCGCTCGATGGCCGCCGGGTCCAACTCGGTGAGTTTGAGCATTGCAGGGGTAATCTGCTGGCACCCTGGCGGCACACCATTGCCAGGCACCGTTGCAGCTTCGCCTACGACCACGGCAGCCGCCAGGCTGGCCAGGGTCGACTGGCCGAACAACACCTGCACATTGGCTTGCAGGCCGAGCTGGCGCATGCGCTCGACCAGTTGCACCGCCAACAGCGAATGGCCGCCCAGCTCGAAGAAATGGTCCTGGCGCCCTACCCGCTCGACCTGCAGCAATTCGGCCCACAACAGCGCCAGTCGCTGCTCGATTTCACCAACCGGCGCTTCGTGTTCGCGGCGCACCTTGGCCGCCTCATCCGCTGCAGGCAAGGCGCGGCGGTCGAGCTTGCCGTTGGCGGTGAGCGGCCATTTGGCCAGGCTGACATAGGCGGTTGGCAGCAAGGCGGCGGGCAGCAGGTCACGCACATGCTCATGCAGTTCACGGGGCGTCACCGGCGCCTTGGCGATAAACCACGCCTGCAGTTGGCCTTCACGCAGCAGCACCACGCATTCACGCAGCGCCCCATGACTGGCGAGGGCGGCCTCGATCTCGGCCAGCTCGACACGCACACCACGTATTTTCACCTGATCGTCGTTGCGACCGAGGTACTCCAGGGTGCCGTCAGGCAGCCAGCGGACCAGGTCGCCGCTACGGTACATGCGGGCACCGGGCGCTGGGCTGTAGGGGTCGTCGAGAAAGCGTTCGGCGGTCTGTTCCGGCCGGTTCAGATAGCCACGCGCCACGCCGCTGCCGCCGATGTACAGCTCGCCAGCTGCACCGATCGGCAACAGCTGGCGTTGTTCATCGAGCACATACAGGCGGGTATTGGCGACTGGCCCACCGATATGCAGTGGCCGGCCCGCTTCGACCACGCCCGAGGTGGCCACCACCGTGGCTTCCGTGGGGCCATAGTTGTTGACCACCTGGTAGCGGCGTTCACGTGCCAGGCGGCGCAGGCGGTCACCGCCGATCAACAGGGTGTGCAGGGTCGGGTGCAGTTCGCCCTGGGCGAAGGCATGTTCGGCCACCGGGGTCGGCAGGAAGCTGACATCCAGCGGCTGCGCCCGCCACCAGCGCAGCAAGGCGTCGATATCCTCGGCACCGTCGCGCACGGGTGCCAGGTCCAGGGTCGCGCCACTGCACAAGGCCGGCCAGACTTCCCAGGCCATGGCGTCGAAACCGAATCCGGCCAGACTCGACTGGTGACGACCAGGCCCCAGATCGAAACGTTTGCAGTGCCAATCGACCAGGTTGGCCAGCATCCGGTGCTCCACCATCACGCCCTTGGGCAGGCCGGTGGAGCCCGAGGTATAGATCACATAGACCAGGTTGTGCGGCGCAAGCTGGGCCACTTCAGGTGCGTCATCGGTTGCCTCGGCCCATGACAGGCGGTCCAGCTCGATCTGCGGCAGGCCATGGGCAGGCAGCCGGCCGGTCAACCGCGATTGGGTCAGCACCACCCATGGCGCGCTGTCTTCAAGCAGGTAGGCCAGGCGCTCTTGCGGGTAAGCGGGGTCGATTGGAACGTAGGCGGCGCCCGCCTTGAGTGTCGCCAACAAGCCGACCAGGGTATCCAGGCCACGCTGGGCGATCACAGCAACCCGCAGATCTGGCCCGACACCCAACGCGATCAACTGCCGCGCCAGGCCGTTGGCCCGTCGATCGAGCTCGCCGTAGCTCAGGCTGTCGCCTTCATGCCGAGCGGCGACGGCCTGGGGCATAGCCTTGGCGTGGGCCTCGATGCGGCGGTGGATCAGCAGTTCATCATGCTGCGCCATCAGGGCCGCGCTGTTCCACTGGTGCAATTGTGCGTGTTCACTGACAGTTGGCAGGTCGAAGGCGCCAATGCTCAAGCCCGGCTGCTGCAACCCTTGCTCAATTACATGCACCAACCGAGCGGCCAGAGCGTCGACCTCCTCGGCGCTGAACCAGGCACGGCTGTACACCAGGTGCAGGCGAGCCTTGTCGCTGTGACTGTTGCTGCGCAAATGCACGCTCAGCGGCGTGGGTTCGTGGCCGTTGCAGACCATCACGGTGTGGCCGCTGCTATCGCCCATGCGCAGGGAGTTGTCGTCCTCCTCGAACGACACCATCAGCTCGAACAGCTGCGGGCGTTCCTCACGCAGGGCGCCGAGGGCCCGGTTCAACTCGCTCAGGGCGAAACGCTGATGGCGAAAATCCTGCTTCAGGGCATCACGGATCCCCTGCACCAGCTCGGCGAATGTGCGGCTGCGGCCGAAATCCATCCGCAGGGCGCTGACCTGGGTGAACAGCCCCATCGTCGACTTCAAACGGGCATTGCCACGGTTGCGCACCGGCAGGCCGACCACCCATTCGTCGCGCTGCCAGGTACGCGCGCAGCACACGTGCATGGCCGCCAGCAGCACGTGAAAGGCCGAGGCCTGCAGGTCCGCCCCCAAATGCCGCATACGCGCGAGCAAATCGGCCTCGAAGGGTTGTTCGAGAGCGGCACTTGGGTCATCGCTCAGCACCGCACCACGCTCGCGCGGTACCAGCAGTGCGTCGGGCAGTTGCTGGTATTTAGCCAGCCAGTAGTCGCGGTCACGGCCATGGCGAGGCGAGGCCTGATACTGCGCATCGTCGTCGATGAACTCACGATAGGACGGCGCGCAGGCGGGTAATGGCAGGCCTTGGCCGAGCAGCTCATAGGCATCGGCGATCTGCTTGAACCAAAGGTCCACGCCCCAGCCGTCGAGAATCAGGTGGTGCGCCTGCAGGGCCAACAGACAGCGCTGATCTTCCAGCCAGATCAACTGGGCACCCCACAAGGGGCCGCCCTCCAGGGGAAATACCTCTTGCATCCGATCCTTGAGCAAGCTGCGGGCAGCGTCCCATGGGGCGTCGGTGCCTCGAAGGTCATGTTCGCTCAATGCAACTTGCAGGTCGTCGGCAAAGCGCTGGCGTGGCACTCCCTGCCCGCCGACCAGCACCGTGCGCAAGCCGTCATGCACTGCCACCAGGTGCGTCAGGGCCGCACGCAGCCGCGCCACATCCACCGCCCCTTGCAGTTCGACATAAGCGCCTATGTTGTACAGCGGCGAGTCCCCGTGGCTGATCTGGTCGAGCCAGATATCGCGCTGGGCAACGGTCAGGGCAAAGGTTTCGGCGGCGGGCATGAGGGGCAGGTCCTTCTGGTTGATCATCCGCGGATTCAAGCACTGCCACCCTACCCTGTATGGCCCCTGAAACCCGGACACCCCGCAGGCTCATCCCCGCCAGCTTAAAAACATGTAGGAGATTTGCCATTGTCAGCAGCCGAGGATGGCCTACGCTCGGCTCGATCCTTCGGGATCCACCGCGAACTGACCGGTTTATGGCATCAATTCACTGGCTAGCTGCCGAAACAGCCTTGGTGCCGCTGCCCATATGCCGCTGTGTCCTACAGTGATTGCTGGCATTTTCTGTCCCGGTTTTCCACTACAGACTCAACAACCCGGTCGAGATTGAATAGCGCCATCACACCGCCCACCCCTCGGAGAACTCGAACGCGAGACCACCCGCCGTAACGTATTGAATCAAGGACGAAAAGGACTATGAAGCTGACCGCCAGCCTCGAACACCGCCCTGACCCTCAGCTGTACCTGCAACTGGGTGAATTGATCGCCAGCAGCGGTGCCGATGGATTTGCAGAGCAGATGTTTCACCTGGTCGACGCCCAAGTGCCGATCCACAGGCTCGACCTCAGCGAATGGACCCTCGACCCACGTCAGGCCAGTATCCGGCGTATCAAGCTGCTTGGCAGCGCCGGGGCTGAGCCACCGCCAAGTGAGAACACGCTGCGCCACCCGTTGCTGCGCAGCATCATGCAGATGCAAGACCCCCTGTTGATCGAGTTCAAGGCGCCGTCGGACGCCCACAGTGCCCACCAATGCCACCTGGTGTCGCGCAGTGGCGACCGCCGCTGGGTCATTTGCTTCCATCGCCTGCCCACCCAACGGGGCTTTACCCTGGCCGAACTGTCCCAGCTCAAGACCCTTTCCGACACCTTGCTGCCGCTGGTCGAGCACCATGGCCAGCGGCTGGGTCAGAGTCCCCCCCGCAGCGGCGCGCCCGCTTCGGAGCCGGACACCGGATCGCTGCGCCAATCCTTTGCCGAACGTCTGGCCCAGGAGGCGGTGAAGCTGTCCAGCCGAGAACAGGAAGTCTGCCTGGGCCTGCTTACCGGCGGCACTGTGCCCGAGATGGCACAACGCTTGAACGTGAAGAACAGCTCGATCGAAACCTACCTCAAGCGTGCCACCGCCAAACTGAGGGTCAGTGGCCGCCACGGCCTGACTAAATGGATGGCAGGCGCCTGACCGTGCGAGAACCGGTGATGCCCCGACATGCCCTTATCCTCTGCGCCGCCTTGCTGGGCGGCTGTTCTCTTGTGCCCGACTACCAGCGCCCGGCGGCACCGGTCAGCGAGCAGTTCCCGCAAGGGCCGGGGTATCAGGGCGACCTGCGGGCGCGCAGGCCGGCTCAGGACTGGCGACAGGTGTTTCAGGACCCGGTGCTGCGCCAGCTGATTGACAGCGCCCTGGCCAATAACCGCGACCTGCGCACGGCGGCGTTGAACGTCGAGGCCTACCGGGCGCAATACCGTATCCAGCGCGCCGACCTGCTGCCCAAGGTCAGCGCCGACGCCCAAGGCAAGCGTCAATACCTGCCGCGCAGCATGACCGGCACCGACCAGGGCGTGATCTCTTCGACCTACGCAGCGACCTTGGGCGTCAGCGCTTACGAACTCGATCTGTTCGGCCGGCTACGCAGCCTCAGCGATCAGGCGCTGCTCACCTACCTGGCCAGCGATCAGGCGCGGCGCAGTACACAATTGAGCCTGGTGGCGAGCGTGGCCAGCGTTTATCTGACCTGGCGCGCCGACCAGGAGCTGCTCACGCTGTCGCTGGATACCCTGGCCGCCGATGAACGCAGCCTGCGCCTCACCGTCAATCAGCGCCGTGCGGGTACGGTTTCGGCGCTGGACCAGATTCAGGCACGCACCAGTGTCGATAGCACCCGCGCTGCGGTGGCGCGCTACAAACGTCAGGTGGCCGAAGACCTCAATCAATTGACCTTGCTGGTGGGCGCGCCCGTAGACGACAGCCTGGCCGCCCTGCCCCTGGCCGCCGAGCAGATCGCCGGCCTGCCCGCTGGCCTGCCCTCGGACCTGCTGCACCGCCGCCCGGACATTCTCCAGGCCGAATTTCAGCTGCAAGCGGCCAATGCCAACATCGGTGCAGCGCGGGCGGCGTTCTTCCCCAGCATCAGCCTGACCGCCAACGCCGGCACCACCAGCCCGCAGCTCGATGGCCTGTTCGACGCGGGCACTGGTACCTGGCTGTTCCAACCCCAGATCAGCCTGCCGATCTTCACCGCCGGGAGCCTGAGCGCGAGCCTGGACTATGCGCAGCTGCAGAAGGATATCCAGGTGGCCCAATACGAAAAGGCCATCCAGGGCGCGTTTCAGGAAGTCGCCGACGGGCTGGCGGCACGCGCGACCTACCAACGCCAATTGCAGGCCCAGCGCGAGCTGGTGGCGTCCAACCAGCGTTACTACAACCTGGCCGAGCACCGTTACCGCATTGGCGTGGACAGCAGCCTGACGTTCCTTGATGCGCAACGTTCACTGTTCAGCGCGCAGCAGGGGTTGATCGGCGATCGGCTGGCACAATTGGTGGCGGAGGTGAACCTGTATGCAGCGTTGGGTGGGGGGTGGCAGGAAGCCGAGGTCTCCAGCACGTCGATGTGATGGGCCGCAGTGCCTGCCGTTACGGGTCTAGACTGAACTGACAAGATCAACAGGCATGAACCGGGGGGCTGCCCACACGTGGAGGTGTGCGATGAGCCAGTTCAAGCGTTTGTTCGTCATGCTCGGCCCGCAGATGCGTTACACGCCAGCGCTGCAGCGCGCGGCGGCTTTGGCTGAATCCAGCGGCGCACTGCTGGATATCAATGTGTTCGTCGACGACGTCGACACGTTTGGTTTGATGAGCGACGGCCGCGAACGCGAGCGGCTACTGGCCGACAACCGCCAATGGCTGGCCGACGCCACCGAGCAGTTGCGCAATGCCGGCCTGGATGTGTCTACCGAGCTGCTGCTGACGCGCGACCCGCTGGGCAGCGTGATAGAGCGAATCGAGCAACAGGGCTGCGACCTGCTGGTCAAGGACGTGCAGCACGAGCCGGTACTCAAGCGCCTGCTGGTCACGCCACTGGACTGGCAGCTGCTCAAGGACAGCCCGGTGGCCGTGCACCTGGTCAGCGACATCCGCCTGCCGCTGCCACGGCAGATCGCGGCGGCGGTAGACCTCAACAGCGTGGGTGCTGGCGAACACCTCGACGAGCAGGTGATTCACTGCGCCCATGCCCTGGCCCTGCAATGCAACGCCGAGCTGCATCTGATGCATGTGTGCGATGCGGCAAAGACCCACATCGCCGACTTCGGCGCCGGCACGGTGACCATGCCCGGTTTCGAAAGCAGCGTGCGCACCTCGCAACGGGCGGCATTCAATCGCCTGGGCGACCATCATCAAATCCCCCTGGAGCGTCGGCACTTCCTGGAAGGGGGCGCCATTCGGGCGATTGCCCAGTTCGTCAGCCATAGCCGGGTGGATGTGATCGTGATGGGCAGCCACCGGCATGACGCCATGCAAACCTTCCTCGGTGGGACCACGGCGCATGTCGTGGAGCATCCGCTATGTAACGTGCTGGCGATCAAAGGGCTGGGCTGACGCTTCATTTGCGCCGGTAAGATCGAGCGACAGGGGAACGCCGCTCGATCCCGGCTATGCAACCCGAGTTCAGAAAGCCCTGCTGTAGAACAGCGAGTAAGACTCGATGCCGTCGTTTGGCTGCTTGATACCGGCATTCGAGTAGTGCATCGCGCGAATGCCGACTTTTTGCTCCCCTGGCAACTTCAGGCCAAAGCCGATACGGTCCTCGAAGTTGAATGCCGAGCCC
This sequence comes from Pseudomonas sp. NPDC089752, assembly GCF_044748725.1. Taxonomy (NCBI): domain Bacteria; kingdom Pseudomonadati; phylum Pseudomonadota; class Gammaproteobacteria; order Pseudomonadales; family Pseudomonadaceae; genus Pseudomonas; species Pseudomonas sp. NPDC089752. The sequence goes on along the minus strand of NZ_JBIVGP010000008.1, from coordinate 34,337 downwards.
ATGCGCTGATCGCCGACGTCGGTCTTGGAGAATGCCGCCAGGCCGATACCGGCCTCGATGTACGGGGTGTAGGTAAAGCCGCTGAACTCGTAGGTGAACACCGGGCTGAACGACAGCGAATGGGCTCCGCTGGCGTCACCGCCTTCCCAGTAGGTGTAGGCAGCATCCCAATAGCCGCTCACATAGCCAGTGCTACTTTCCAGCCACTTCTTGTTCCAGTCGAAAGCCAAGCCGATACGGTAGGTCATATCCCCTTGACCAGTAGCGCCCACGGCGCCCGAAATCTGTGCGGCCTGGGCCAGGTTGGCCCCGGCAAAAGCCAATACGGCAGCCGCCAGTGCAGTGGCGAGACGGGTTTTCATCGATGACTTCTCCTGATGGTCAACACGGGCAAGCGGAGGCTTTTCGCCTCTCGATTTTTACGGTGGCCGATGCATCCAATCGGTCACACGAGGTAATACTTTTCTGATTATTGACTAGATAAACAGAAAGTTGAAAGTTAAATGGCTCTCATCTGCCTGGTTTTGAAGTTCTAGCGCCCTTTAGATCGAGCGCCGCCCGCGCGGCGCATCGCGAGCAACGCTCGCTCCTACGTTTGTTTCGGGCCAGTAACGTCAGTGACAGGCGCGCGCGGCCGCTTTGTTGGTACGACGCGATACCGCGCCATGCGACAAAGCGTTCGCGCGCAAATGTCACTGGTCAAATTGGCTCGAAACAAACGTAGGAGCGAGCGTTGCTCGCGATGCGCCGCGCGGGCGGCGCTCGATCTCATAGGCGCAGCAGACCTCATGGTATACCTAATGGTCACCCCGCGCGCCGCTCCTCAAGCAGTTTCACGAACATGCTCAGGCTGCGCGACACCGTCCCCCGGCGCCACACCAGCCAGGTCTTGAGGTATCGGAAATCCTCCGACATCGGCCAGGCGCTGACCGTGCTGCAACCTGGCATGTTGTCGAGCATGCTGCGCGGCAACATGGCCAGCCCTGCCCCGGCGCTGACGCAGGCAAGCATGCCGTGGTACGACTCCATCTCGTGGATCTTGCCAGGCACTGCCTGGTCCTGGACGAACCAGTTCTCGAAATGGTGGCGGTACGAGCAGTTGGCGCGGAAGGCGTAGATGCTCGCGCCATTGACGTCCTGGGCACGGCTTACCGGGGCGTGGTTGAGCGGCGAGATGACCACCATCTCTTCTTCGAACACCGGCATGCCTTCGAGCGTCGGGTGCAACAGCGGGCCATCGACGAAAGCCGCTACCAGGCGCCCGGACAACACGCCTTCGAGCATGGTCCCGGACGGGCCGGTGGACAGGTCGAGGTCGACCTTGGGGTAACGCTGGTTGTAGGCCGCCAACAATGCCGGGATGCGCACTGCCGCCGTACTCTCCAGTGACCCCAGAGCGAAGGTGCCCTGCGGGTCTTCGCCGGCCACCGTCAACCGCGCCTCATGCACCAGGTCGAGAATGCGCCGGGTGTATTCGAGGAAGTTCCAGCCAGCGGGCGACAGGCGCAGGCGGCTCTTCTCGCGGATGAACAGCTCGACGCCAAGGTCTTCTTCCAGTTGCTTGATGCGCGTGGTCAGGTTGGACGGTACCCGATGAATATGCTGGGCAGCGGCGCTGATGCTCCCCTGCTCGGCCACGGCCTTGAAGATCTCCAGTTGCACCAGGTCCACAGTCATTCTCCAAACGTGAATGTTTCGCTCATTATTATTCAGTTTTCATTAAACCCCTAGCCCACTAGTCTGGCCTCACTGATTAACAACAACGAGTATCCAGCCATGAGCCAGATCAGCAGCCTGACCCACGCCATCTCCCTCGACCCGCACAGCGGCGAGCAGATCGGCAGCTACCCGTTCGACACCAACGCCGCATTGGAAGCGGCGCTGCAACGTGCCAAGGCTGGCTATCGCCAGTGGCGCCAGGTGTCGCTGGGTCAGCGCAGCGAGTTCCTGATGGCCCTGGCCGACACCCTGCAGGCCAAGGCCGAAACATTCGCGCAAATGATCAGCCGGGAAATCGGCAAGCCGATCAGCCAGGCCCGTGGCGAAGTGAGCAAGTGCGTCGGCCTGTGCCAGTGGTATGCCGAGCACGGCCCGGCAATGCTCGCCGCTGAACCGACCCAGGTTGAAAAAGCACGCATCGAATACCGCCCACTGGGCCCGATTCTGGCGGTGATGCCGTGGAACTTCCCGATCTGGCAAGTACTGCGGGGCGCCGTGCCGGCGATCCTGGCCGGTAACACCTATGTGCTCAAGCACGCGCCAAACGTGATGGGCAGCGCCTACCTGCTGGGCGAGCTGTTCAAGGACGCCGGACTGCCTGAAGGCGTGTTCGAGGTGCTCAACGTCACCCCGGAGGGCGTCACCCGCGCCATCAACGATCCACGCATCGCCGCCGTGACCCTCACCGGCAGTGTGCGCGCCGGTATGGCCATCGGTGCCCAGGCCGGCGCCGCACTGAAGAAGTGCGTACTCGAACTCGGCGGCTCCGACCCGTTCATCGTGCTGGCCGACGCCGACCTGGATGCGGCGGTCAAGGCTGCCGTGATTGGCCGTTACCAGAACACCGGGCAAGTTTGCGCCGCCGCCAAGCGCCTGATCGTCGAAGAAAGCATCGCCGAAGCATTCACCAGCAAGTTCGTCGAGGCGACGCGCCAGCTGAAAGTCGGCAACCCGCTGGAAGATGACACCTACATCGGCCCGATGGCCCGCTATGACTTGCGCGACGAGCTCGATGGCCAGGTCCAGGCGACCTTGGCCGAAGGTGCCACGCTACTGCTGGGCGGCAACAAGATCGAGGGCGTGGGCAACTTCTATGCACCGACCGTGTTCGCCAACGTCACCCCGGAAATGACCGCATTCAAGCAGGAGCTGTTCGGCCCGGTAGCGGCGATCATCACCGCCCGCGATGCCGAACATGCCGTGGACCTGGCCAACGACAGCGAATTCGGCCTGGCGGCGACCATCTACACCGCAGACTACGCCCTGGCCGAGCGCATGACCGCAGCGTTGGATACCGGTGGCGTGTTCATCAATGGTTACTGCGCCTCCGACCCCCGTGTGGCCTTCGGTGGGGTGAAGAAGAGTGGTTTCGGGCGCGAGCTGTCGCACTTTGGGGTGCGGGAGTTCACCAATGCGCAGACGGTGTGGCTGGATCGTAACTGATTGCATTGCTGGGGCTGCAAAGCAGCCCCAAAAATCTCAATCGCGGACCTGGTCCTTGACCCAGTCCAGCATCCCGCCCGGCACGATCAACTCATGCCGCGCCCGCGAACACGCGGTATACAACCCCGCCAGCATCCTCGCCCGTTCATTGCGATTACCCGCCGTTACCGGCGCGACCATCAGCTCCGGCGACACCATCACCCGGGCGAACTCCATGTTCTTCACATCCCGTACGCGGCCCAGGAACAGCTTGGGCGCCTTGTCCCAGCGGTAACGGCTCTTGGCCTTGGCGAAGTGCTCCGGCGTATAGCCCTTGCGCAGCATGTTGGCCACGGCGACGAAGGCCTTGTCATCGCCCTTGTCCTGCTCCAGTGCCTGCCAGCTGGGGTAGCGGAACAGCATCGGGTGACGTGGTCGCGTACCGTGACGGTACAACTCGATGCAATCCTCGACGAACAGCTCGAAGTCCTTGCGCGCGCTTTTCAGCAGCACGAACGGCACGCCCTGGTGGGTCAGGCGCTGGAACCAGCCGAACAGCCCCCACTCGTCATCGACGATCAACGCGGTAGGCTGCGAGGGTACCGTCACGGTGTCGAAGAAGCTGACCCGGGTGTAATGCTCGGCACTGCCGCTGAAGGCGGCCTGGATAGCCGCCGGGTGCGCCTGGATCAAGGGATTCAGCACGCTGTCCATGGCCGGCCCGGCCCGCAGCGAATGGTCGATGTAGCGCTGGCGGATGAAACCGCCATGGTGGGGGCTCAGGCCATTGAGGTTCTGCAGTTCGTCACCCAGGGCGATGACCGACTGCGGGCTGCGGTCGAGCACACTGAGCATCGGCGCCGACAGCTCATGGGCCTCGTCGACGATCACGTGGGTGTAACGGCTGTCGATCAGCTCCGCCGTCAGCGACAGCAGCTTGACCCGATGGTAATCGCGCACGGGCAGCTGCACCTCACGCGATGAAGGGCGGATCAGCTCCTGCCAATACAGGCGGGCCTTCTCCAGCAGCACTTGCTGGTCCAGCGGCGAGGTACCGGGGCCGGCCCAGGGCAGATGGTGCAGCTGCAATTGGCTGTCACCGCTGCGGCAGAAGCTGCGCACGGCCTTGATGCACAGGGCCACCACATCGCGCGCGGCCAGTGGGCCGATGTCGGGGATGGCGAGCCATTTCACCACCTGTGCTTCCTGCGGGCGCCACGACAGCTTGGTGCGGTAAGGGTCGCGCAGGCGCCAGCCGTTGCTGGTCAGGTCGCGGTTGAGGATCTGGTCGGCCAACTGGCCGAAAGTCATCGCCGTATACGCCGCAGCATCCTTGACCCGCGCCTGCAGAGCTCGCAGCTGGCCTTCGGTGAGGGCCAGCAGCAAGGTGCGCTGCGGATCGAGCAGGCGTGCGAACTGGTGGATCAGGAAGGTCTTGCCAGTGCCGGCAAAGCCCTGCACCGCCACTGATTCGTCCACACCCGAGAGAAACTCGCGCAACAGCCGGTTCTGCTGATCACTGAGCAGCAGATCGCTTGCCAGTGAGGGCAGGTACACCGGGTGCAACGGCGTTACCCGCTGGCGGTAACTGTCGGCGAACTGGAAATTCCATTGCCCCTCGGCATCCTGGAACTCATCTGCCGTGTATTCGACCTCTGGCGAGACCAGCGCTACCCCGTTCTCGCCCAGCATACCGAGCCCCATGGCGAACGCCTCGCGGTCGAAATGCTGTGCCACCTGGCCTTGGAAACGCCCAGGGGCAGCCAGTTGCACTTCATTGGCAATGCGCACGATTTCTGCAAAACGCCGCTCTTGCGCATCGGCAGAGACGTTGCCAGGTTGCCGTGGCAGGTTCTGCACGAACAACACCGCAGCAGCCTCGGTCAGGCTGGCGGTGTGAAAGAAGTCAGTGGGTTCGCTGGCCAGGCGGTCGGCCTGGTCGCTGGGCAAAGGCAGGTAGAACATCGCAACCTCGGGTGGAAACTGCCTGGCACGATAGCAGGTTTCAGGCCCGTCTGCGCCGCAGCGTCTCGCTCGGAAATTCCTTGAACAATTGCCTGTAACTCTCTGAAAACCTCCCCAAATGCCAGAACGACCAACGCATGGCGATTTCGGCCACGGTTATTTCGCCACCGCGCAGCAGGTCACGCCGGGCACCGTTGAGGCGGCGTAATCGCAACCATTGCGCTGGCGGCATGCCGGTAAAGGCCTTGAATGCCTGTTGCAACTGGCGCAGAGAAACGCCCGCAACATCGGCCAACTCCATCAAATTCAGTGTTTCTTCCGGGCAATCAGCGGCCCACTCGCTGACCCGCTGCATGATCGCCCGCTCCTCCCCGCGACGCCCCAGTGCACCACCTTTCAGCCGCTGGCAGGCGTTATCCAGGATGAACAGGCAGTCCTCAAGCAGCTGCTCGGCCAGCGCCTGCCCTTCCAGCGGGCAGTCGGCCTGGCCAAGCCGGGTCAGAGTGGCACTGAGCCAACTGCCGAACAGCGCGTTCTGGCCACTGCCCAGCGGCACCATGAACAGGCCTTCGAGGCGTTGCGGGTCAAGCCCATGGCGCGCCAGGAAGGCCTGGTCGAACACCACAGCGACTTCCTGGTAATTCTCCGGTGTGATCCAGATGTTGCGACTCTGCTCGTTGAGCAGGTACAGGCTGTTCTCGCTGCGGTCGAAGCAGAACGCCAGCGAACCGCTTGGGGCGCGGAAGAACTGTTCGACCCGGGTGTTCAGGCGTTCTTCGTACACCTCCACGCCATCGAGCCCCAGACATCGCAGCTCGCCGCTGAAATGCCCTGGCGACATCTGCCGGTACTGCTGTTGCCAACCGGGGGTGGCACGCACCTGCTCGGTCACATCGGTGGTGTGGAAAGCCTGGACCTGCAAGGCGTTGGGCGTTGTCACGCTTTGTCCTATTTGCACTCTTTTGGTGCATTCATTGCCGAAGAAAATGGATAGATCGCCCCGGGGGGCTGCGACCAAGATAGTCGCCAGCGCATCACCTGGGAAGGGCTGACTATTTCGAATGCCAGTAACGGCCTTCGCGGGCAAGCCCGCTCCCACAATAAAACCCAACCAAGAGGTCTGTATGAACGCCCCCTTCGATCAGCTCTCCACCTGGCTGAAAGAACACCGGATCACCGAAGTCGAATGCGTGATCAGCGACCTGACCGGCATCGCCCGCGGCAAGATTGCGCCGACCGCCAAGTTCCTCCACGAGCGTGGCATGCGCCTGCCAGAAAGCGTGCTGCTGCAGACCGTTACCGGCGACTACGTCGATGACGATATCTACTACAGCCTGCTCGATGCCGCCGACATCGACATGGTCTGCCGCCCCGACCCCACGGCGGTGTACCAGATCCCCTGGGCCATCGAACCTACCGCGATCGTCATTCACGACACCTTCGACAAACAGGGCAACCCGATCGAGCTGTCGCCGCGCAACGTGCTGAAGAAGGTGCTCAAGCTGTATGCCGACAAGGGCTGGCAGCCAATCGTCGCGCCGGAGATGGAGTTCTACCTGACCCAGCGCTGCGAAGACCCGGACTTGCCGCTGCAAGTACCGCTGGGCCGCTCGGGCCGCGCTGAAAGCGGGCGTCAGTCGTTCTCGATCGACGCCGCCAACGAATTCGATCCGCTGTTCGAAGACGTTTACGACTGGTGCGAACTGCAAGGCCTGGACCTCGACACGCTGATCCACGAAGACGGCCCGGCGCAGATGGAGATCAACTTCCGCCACGGCGACGCGCTGGATCTGGCCGACCAGATCACCGTGTTCAAGCGCACCATGCGCGAAGCAGCGCTCAAGCACAACGTCACCGCCACCTTCATGGCCAAGCCGATCACCGATGAGCCGGGCAGCGCCATGCACCTGCACCAGAGCGTGGTCGACATTGCCACCGGCAAGCCGGTGTTCGCCAATGACGATGGCAGCATGAGCGAGCTGTTCCTGCACCATATCGGCGGCCTGCAGAAGTACATCCCCAAGCTGCTGCCGATGTTCGCACCCAACGTCAACTCGTTCCGCCGCTTCCTGCCGGACACCTCAGCACCGGTCAACGTCGAGTGGGGCGAGGAAAACCGTACCGCCGGTTTACGAGTACCGACTTCCAGTCCCGAGGCGATGCGCGTGGAAAACCGCCTGCCGGGCGCCGACGCCAACCCTTACCTGGCGATCGCCGCGAGCCTGCTGTGCGGCTACCTGGGCATGGTCGAGAAGATTGACCCAAGTGCGCCGGTGCAGGGCCGCGCCTACGAACGGCGCAACCTGCGCCTGCCGATCACCATCGAGGACGCCCTGCAGCACATGGAAGATTGCGAGACCGTGCAGCAGTACCTGGGCAAGCAGTTCGTCCAGGGCTACGTGGCAGTCAAGCGTGCCGAGCATGAAAACTTCAAGCGTGTGATCAGTTCGTGGGAGCGTGAATTCCTACTGCTCAGCGTCTGATCGCCTGGGGCGCATGTGCGCCCCTCCTACACCGAACTCGAAGAACAAGACCAAAGAGGTGTCGACATGCGTCATCTGCAAACCCTGATTCCCGCAGCATTCACCCTGCTGTTCGGTGCAGCCGCCCAGGCCCAGCCCACCGTCAGCGTGTACAACTGGACCGACTATATAGGTGACACGACGCTGGCCGACTTCCAGGCCGCCAGCGGGATCAAGGTCGTGTATGACGTGTTCGATTCCAACGAAACCCTTGAAGGCAAGCTACTCGCCGGCCGCACCGGCTACGACGTGGTCGTGCCCTCGAACCATTTCCTCGCTCGCCAGGCCCAGGCCGGCGCCTTCCTGCCACTGGACCGCAGCAAGCTGCCGAACTGGAAGCACCTGGACCCCAAGCTGCTCGAGCAGCTTGAACAGAACGACCCCGGCAACCAGTACGCGGTGCCGTACCTGTGGGGCACCAACGGCATCGGCTATAACGTCGAGAAGGTCAAGGCGGTGCTGGGGATCGAGCGCATCGATTCCTGGGCGGTGCTGTTCGAGCCCGAGAACCTGAAAAAACTCAAGCAATGCGGCGTGGCGTTCATGGATTCTCCCGACGAGTTGTTCCCGGCCATCCTCAACTACATGGGGATGAATCCACGCAGCGAGAAGGCCGACGACTACAAGAAGGCCGAAGCCCGGCTGCTGCAGCTGCGCCCCTACATCACCTACTTCCACTCTTCCAAATACGTTTCTGACCTGGCCAACGGAGATGTCTGCGTGGCCTTCGGTTACTCCGGCGACGTGCTGCAGGCTGCGCACCGAGCCGAAGAAGCCGGCAACGGCGTCAAGATCGCCTATAGCATTCCCAAGGAAGGCAGCAATCTATGGTTCGACCTGCTGGCCATTCCCAAGGATTCCAAAAACCCCGAGCAGGCGCTGGCGTTCATCAACTACCTGCTTGACCCGAAGGTGATCGCCAAGGTCAGCGCCACGGTCGGTTACGCCAACGCCAACCCGGATGCCAAGGCCGACATGGATCCGGCCCTGGTGAACAACCCTGAAATCTATCCACCTCAAGATGTGCTGGACAAACTCTATGTCTCCACCATGCAGAGCCCGCCGATCCTGCGGCAAATGACCCGCTCCTGGAGCAAGATCAAGTCCAACCGCTGAGCCGAGAACGCGCCATGCCTTTCGATACCCAACACACTGCGTCGTACTACGCCGCCACCGCGCGTCATACCGCACCCTACCCCAGCCTCGATGGCGAACTGAGTGCCGACGTCTGTGTGGTCGGCGGTGGCCTCACCGGGGTCAACACCGCGCTTGAACTGGCCGAGCGTGGTCTGTCGGTGATCCTGCTGGAAGGCCGGCGCATCGGCTGGGGCGCCAGCGGGCGCAACGGCGGCCAACTGATCCGTGGCATAGGCCATGACGTCAACGGCTTTGCCCGCTACGTCGGCCAGGACGGTGTGCGCTACCTCAAACAGGCCGGCATCGATTCAGTCGCGCTGGTGGCCAAGCGGATCGAGCAGTACGACATTGCCTGCGACCTGCGCTGGGGCTTCTGTGAGCTGGCCAATACACCGGCTCAGTTCGCCGCTTTCAAGGACGAACAGGCGGAGTTGGCCGAGCTCGGCTATCGCCACGAGACGCGTCTGGTCGGCACTGATCGCCTGCACGAAATCGTTGCCAGCGACCAGTATGCCGGTGGCCTGGTGGACATGGGGTCAGGCCATCTGCACCCGCTTGACCTGGTCCAGGGCGAAGCGCGTGCGGCCCACGGCCTGGGCGTGCGCATCTTCGAGCAGAGCCCGGTGTTGCGCATCGAACATGGCGCCACGGTGACCTTGCACACCGCACGCGGCAGGGTCAGGGCGCAGAGCCTGGTGCTCGGCTGCAATGCGCACCTCGAAGAACTGGAGCCACGCCTGAGCGGCAAAGTGCTACCAGCCGGCAGTTACGTGGTCGCCACCGAACCACTGTCCGAGGCCGTAGCCAAAGCGCTGATCCCGCAGAACATGGCCATGTGCGACCAGAAAGTCGGCCTGGATTACTACCGCCTGACCGCCGACCGTCGCTTGCTGTTTGGCGGCGCCTGTCACTATTCAGGGCGCGATCCCAAGGATATCGGCGCGTACATGCGGCCCAAGGTGCTCAAGGTATTCCCGCAACTGGCCAACGTGCGCATCGACTACCAATGGGGCGGCATGATCGGCATCACCGCCAACCGCTTCCCACAGGTCGGACGGCTGAGCCAGTACCCTAACGTGTATTACGCCCAGGGCTATTCCGGGCACGGCCTGAACGTTACGCACTGGACGGCGAAGCTGCTGGCAGAAGGTATCGCAGCCGGGCACAGCCAGGAATTGGATGTGTTTAGTGCCGTACCGCACCTGACTTTCCCGGGCGGCAAGGCGCTGCGCTCGCCGCTGCTGGCGTTGGGGATGTTGTGGTATCGGTTGCGGGAGGTGCTGGGCTAACAGCTCCTGCCAGTCGCCAGGGGCGCGCATCGAGCCCTTGGCACTTGATAATACACCTGAGGTTAAAAGTTTATCTAATTGATAAATAAGTAAAATTGAAGAAAAGCTAGAAACAACATTAAGTACTCAGAGAATCGCCTGCAACCCTTTGCTTGCGATGACGTTCAACAGCTTCAACGCCGGCCCAGCCGGGCGCGTCTCCCCCTGCTCTCATTTGCGGACTGTCGATGCACTCATCGGCCGCAAAAATAAAGGCACCAAACTCTTGCTGGAATTTAGGATTCGTCCAGATCCGTTCAGAGCCTCCTTAGAGGTGCTCCAAGCCGCCTGTCGGAGATAATGCAAAAAGGCCATCACCGCTTCGCCGCCCTGCTTTACTCAAGCGGGCTGCCAGGCAGGCGGCACCGTACACCAAGGATGGCTGCACAAGACGGCTGACAACAGCCGCTCGCACTGGGCCGTTGCGCTCACCTTCCTCTTTCCTCGTTTTCTCGCCCGCCTGCGCAGCCATGTATGAGTTTGTCATTCATCGGATGCAATGGAGGCAATCATGTCTGAATCACTGCTCGCACCCTCGGCCGGACTGTTCCCGGTCTCCTATCAGATCGGCAATAACGCGCCCGGTGCCCAGCGTCTGCAGCTGGACTTGCTGGTGTACACCCCGGACCGCAGCCTGACTGGCCACGCGCAAGTCACCCAAACCACCAATCCGCCCCTGGACCTGCAGTTGGACACTTGGGGCAGCTATAGCTACCTGACCGTGCAGCCTCCGAGCGAAGGCAAGATCCTGCTTACGGTGCAAGGCAACCAGGGTGGCGCGCATGCCAATTCACCGCTGCTGCTCAAGCTGCAGGTGCTGCTTGAGCATGACTGGCAGCGTGGCGTGGCCAACTATCAGTACTTCAATGGCCAGCGCTGGGTAAACGTGGACAATGTACCGGTGGTGCTGGAAGGCCAGCGTATCAAGCAGCTGGCCAACGTCGACCTGCAGACCGAGTTGCACAACGCAACGCTGGAGGCAGTCATCGCCACCGGTGATGGGGCGCAGCTCAAGGGACTGGCCGGCAGCGCCGTCGGCAAGGCCCTGCATCAGGCGATCGAATCGACCACCAGCCCGGCCACCAAGGCCGCCAAGAAAGCCTGAGCAGGCAAGGAGCTACAAATGGCTATCGGACTCTTTCACACCCGGTTGAATGTCAGCAACGGCTTGCTCGGGGCGCCGGCCTTGACCCTCGACCTGCTGGTGAACACCGTTACCAAGAAAGTCACCGGCAAGGCGCGAGCCTCGCAGACCACCTACCCGCCACAGGTGTTCCAGGCAAATGTCTGGGGTGACTACAGCGAGCTGCAATTTGCCCCGACCGGCGCGCCTTCGATCGTGCTGAGCCTGGACGGCAGCCCCAGTGGTCGCTTCAGCCAGATTGCGCAGACCTTCCACCTGCACGGCCTGCTGGATGCTGAATGGAACGCAGGTTCGGCCAGTTACCGCTACCTGAGCAACGGCCACTGGATCGATCAGCACGGCCGGGTACGCAAGGCGCCGGATATCACCCACCAGGACCGGCCGCAACTGGCGCAGCGCTTGAAGGCGGCGATCGGCCAGTTACAAGGCGCGTAGTCCCCAGTGTTTGCCGGCAAGTTGGCTTGCCGGCAAACACCTTGATCAACACTCAACGAATGCTACTGCCAGTCCGCCGCGCGAGGTTTCCTTGTAATTGGCGTGCATGTCCGCACCGGTGTCGCGCATGGTACGGATCACTCGATCCAGCGAAATGAAGTGCTCACCATCCCCCCGCAGCGCCATTTGCACGGCATTGATCGCCTTGACTGCGGCAATCGCGTTGCGCTCGATGCACGGCACCTGAACCAGCCCTCCTACTGGGTCGCAGGTCAGGCCCAGGTTGTGCTCCAGGGCAATCTCGGCGGCGTTTTCCAACTGCGGTGGCGTCGCACCCAGCACTTGCGCAAGGCCGGCGGCGGCCATCGAGCAGGCAGAACCGACCTCGCCCTGGCAGCCCACTTCGGCACCGGAGATGGAAGCATTTTTCTTGCACAGGATGCCGACAGCGGCGGCCGCCAGCATGAATGCCACCACATCGTCGTCGCACGCTTCGGGGTTGAATTTCATGTAGTAGTGCAGCACCGCAGGGATGATGCCCGCCGCGCCGTTGGTAGGTGCGGTCACCATGCGCCCGCCGGCGGCGTTTTCCTCATTGACCGCCAGGGCGAACAGGTTGACCCACTCCATGGCGCTCAAGGTCGAGCCGATCACGTTCGGCTTGCCCAGCTCCTGCAGGCTGCGGTGCAGGCGCGCGGCGCGGCGCTTGACGCCCAGCCCGCCCGGCAGGATGCCTTCGTTGTGCAAGCCATTGACAACGCACTCGCGCATCGCCGCCCAGATGCGCAGCAAACCTTCACGCACTTCGGTTTCGGGGCGCCAGGCGCATTCGTTGGCCATCATCAACTGGGCCACGCTCAGCTGGTGAGCCTTGCACAGCGCCAGCAACTGGGCGCCACTGGAGAATTCGTAAGGGAGGGTGACAGCATCGGCCTGCTGTTGGGGTGCATCGATTTCGCCTTGCTCGACAATGAACCCGCCACCGACGGAATAGTAGGTCTGGCTGAACAGGCTGTCCTGGCCATCAAACGCTTCCAGGGCCATGGCGTTGGGGTGATACGGCAGGCTCTCATCCAGCAATAGCATGTCGCGGCTGTAGACGAAGTTCAGCGGCTGGCTGCCATCGAGCATCAGGCACTGCTCCTGTATCACTTGGCCGATGCGCGACTCGATGGTGGCCGGGTCGATACGGTCCGGCCATTGCCCCATCAGGCCGAGCAAGCAGGCGCGGTCAGTTGCGTGGCCTACGCCAGTGGCAGACAACGAACCGTACAAGCGCACTTCGACGCGTTCTACCTGCTCCAGCAAACCCTGGGCTCGCAAGGCCCGGGCAAAGGTCGCCGCTGCCCGCATCGGGCCTACCGTGTGGGAGCTGGAGGGGCCGATGCCGATTTTGAAAAGGTCGAAAACACTGATAGCCATGCTAATGCCTGACCACGCTCGGCTGAAATGCCGACACGCGGTTATCTGAAGAAATTGAACGCAACTGCGGATTGGCGCGATACTGCGCCGCTCAAGCGTTGATGACCAACGAAACTTCCTAAGCAAGGCTTTAGCGGTACTAAACAATGCGACGACAACTCAATGGCCAGATGTTCGTCTGGCTGCATGTTTTTTCCTGCGCGGCCCGGCACCTGTCGTTCACCCGCTGCGCCGAGGAGTTGCACATCACCCCCGGAGCGGTCAGCCAGCAGATGCGCCAGCTGGAAGAACGCCTTGGCTATCGTCTGTTTCAGCGCCGGGCCCGCGGCGTGGAGTTGAGCGCCGAAGGCCAGCGCCTGGCGCAGACGGTGGCCGAAGCCTATGGCAGCATCGAAGCCGAGCTGCTGCGCCTGGATGCTGGCGAAATCCGCGGCACGCTGCGCCTGCGCTCGATTCCATCCTTCCTGGCCAAATGGCTAACGCCCCGCTTGCCAAGGTTTCAGCAACGTTACCCGGATATCGAGTTGCGCCTGGTCGCCGAAGACAGCGCTCACGCACTGCACCCGGGTGACTTCGACCTGGCCATCGACCTGAACGATGGCAGTTACCCAGGGATGCACTCCACACCCTTACTGGACGAACAGATTTTCCCGGTCTGCTCGCCTGCACTGCTGCGTGGCCGACCGCCACTGCACGGTCCGGCGGACCTGGCGCACTATCCGCTGCTGCACGACATCACCGCCTGGCGCGGCAGCTCTGACTTTACCGAGTGGGAGTTCTATTTGGAGGGTATCGGCGCATCTGGGCTGGATGTACGGCGAGGGCATACGTTCAACCGCAACCACCTGACCATCGAGGCGGCGATTGCCGGTGTTGGCGTGGCGATCGCCCGGCGCACCTTGCTCAACGACGAACTGGAGCGCGGTGCGTTGATCGTGCCGTTCGGCGTACCCATCGCCAACCACAAGCGCTATGTGGTGCATTACCCACCGGGCGGGCTGAACCAACCGGGGGCGCGTGCCGTGCATGACTGGCTGGTGGAAGAAGCGAAGAGTTTCCTTACGCAACACCCCCTTCAAACCAGCACGGCCGCGATCAATCCGCCGCAACCCGTTTGACGTCGAAATCGAACGACGGCACGTAGCCCGAGGCGAGCTGGTGCGGGCACCTCGACGAGACGAAATCGTTGCTCAAAAGGTCTTGGGTACTGTCATACCCCGGCATCGAAATGCCGGAAATATTCAACAGCGTATGCGGCAGCGAAGAAATACTGGCGCGCTGCCCTTCCCTGCCCTTCAGCTTCTGCAGCTTCTGCCACTGCGGTTTGGACCAGTTATCGGACCCCCAGATGAACGCCGCGACCGAAAGGTCATACTCGTTGCCCATGCCATGGCCGAGCAGGTTGCGGTTGTCGTCCAGCAAATTCTCACCATGATCCGACGCGTACACCAGCAACGACTTGCGCTGGCTGGCTTTCAGCTGATCGATGAGCACCCCCAGCAGCCAGTCGGTGTACAGCACGGAGTTATCGTAGTCGGCGGTGATTCTGTCCTTCGTGCTGTCGGTGGCTGGCTTGAACTTGGCAAACTCACTCGGGTAGCGACGCGCATACTCAAAGTGGCTGCCTTTGATATGGATGAAGATCGCCTGCTTCTGTGCGCCGCCTTGCTGGATGATTTTTTCGTACTCCGAGATCAGTGCGCCATCGTAGCTGCGCTCGAAGTACTGACGATTTTCCGCCTCTGCCGCCATTTGCGGAATGATCCCGCCAAAGCTGTCGACCTCCTGCGATGACAACCAGTAGGTCTTGTAGCCGGCCGCGCGATAGATACCCACCAGGGACTTGGTCGAGGCGATCAGGTCCCAGTTTTTGATGGGCTCCAGGCTGAGCAGTGAGGGCACTGCAACCGACGTATAAGGCGCAGTCGTGCACATGCTGTTGAACTTGAACACGCCTGACGCCTTGTCAAGATTCGGTGTGGTTTCATTGTGGTAACCGAACAGCGACCAATTATGCGGACGTGATGATTCACCGATCACGAATACCAAGGTTTCTAATTCGGCATCTTTAGATATCGCGGTTATTTTTACTTCGGATTCCAGGCGTTGCTTTATGTAGATTTTCGATTCCGTGTACAAGCTCAGCGTCAGACCGATTTGTGACAAGTAGCCCATTGGTGTGCTTTGGTCTTTGGCAACAAGATCCAGGACCGCGCTTTTTCCAAACGAATTAAGTTTAACGGTCTTGTAAAAGTACGCACCATACCCCACAAACAACGCCGCCACGGCCAAACAGAACACGGCTTTATTTTTGTAAAGTCGGCGTCCGTAAAGGCCGGCCAAGCCAAGACCGTAACACAGCGCAAACACCAGCAGCACTATGGCGATTGAATGCCAATAGGTCACCAGGAAGTCCCCGGCTTCCTTGTAGTTGGTCAAACCAATAAAAAGATAGGCCGCAGTCAACCGTGAGCCGAAATTGAGCACCAGAAACAGATCAATGCTGGCTGCCAGATAGAACGGCAGTAAAAACACATGAACCTTGAACTGATTGGCAGACACGAAACGTAGCGCCACCAGCCATAACAATGAGATGGCGAGGGTGTAAAAAACCAGCAAATCTGTTTTCGAACACCGGCAGTCAGCGAGCAACCTGACCATCAATGGCGACAGCAGAAATGACCACAACAGCAGGGTCGGCCACTCTGCTTTCGCAACCTTTGACGCACCCTCACCCAGCCAGGACATGGTTTTCATTATTTTATGACTCTCGTCTGAGTGCCAGGTCAAACGCAATCCGCTAGTAGGCCTGCTTGCCGGTGAAGGCATTGAGGGTCCGCACCAGGATCACGAAGTCGAGCCAGAGCGACCAGTTGTTGATGTACTCGATGTCCGAGTTCACCCGCTGGATCATCTGCTCGATGTCCTTGGTTTCACCGCGGTGACCGCGCACTTGTGCCAAGCCGGTCATGCCAGGCTTGATATTGTGGCGAGCGAAGTAATCGACGATGTCCTGGGAATACAGCGTGTCGTGCTGCAGCGCATGCGGGCGCGGGCCGACCAAGGACATTTCGCCCGTCAGCACATTGAACAGCTGCGGCAGTTCATCCAGGCTGGTGCGGCGGATGAAGGCGCCGACTCGGGTCAGCCTTGGGTCGTTCTTCTGCGCTTGTTGCACGACGCCACTTTCAGGCTGGTGCACGCGCATGCTGCGAAACTTCCAGATACGGAACGACTCACCGGTCCAGCCCGTGCGTTCCTGGCGGAAGAACACTGGCCCCGGGCTGTCGAACTTGATGACCGCAGCGACCACCAGCAATACCGGAGAAGCGCACAGCAGGATGAACGCCGCCAGCACGCGGTCTTCGAGGTTTTTCAGGAACAGGCTCATGCCAGTCAGCGGTGTTTCGGACAAGGTCAGGACCGGAATACCGGCAATTTCACGAACGCTGTGGTTGATCAGGCGCAGGGAGAAGATATCCGGCACCCAGTTGACCGCGATGCATTTGTCCAGCAGCCTCAGGTAGACATCGTTGATCAGTTCCGAGCCACCGAGCGGCGTCACGATATACACCGTACGGATCGCCTGTTTGGCGATGATCTCATCCAGGTCGCCGATGCGGCCCAGAACAGGCAACCTAAGTTTCGCACCTGCCGCATCCGGCCCCTCCGCTTCATCGATCAATACGCAACCCATCACCCGTTCGCCGAACCAAGGGTTGTTGCTTATTTTCTGATAGAGGAAGTTGGCCAGGTCGCCCCCACCAATAATCAAGGCGTTGTCCAGGCGCGCGCGAGCGGTAAAACGCTTTTGCAGTTCACGCATGACGATATGCAGCGTCAACTGAACAATATAACCGATCACAAATAACTGCCCGACCAACAAGCGCGAGTACGTTTCACTTTGCTTGGTCACAAAGGCAATAACCACGAGAAAACAGAATGTTGCCGACCACGCCTTGAATAGCCTGAAGGCTTTTACGGAAAGCCCGACGTTACTCCGATAAATTGCGTAATGGTCGTAAATGACAGCCAGTGCACCGATCAACAGCAACAGCATGATTACATAGTCTGATGTAATGTAACCAAACCGGTCATAAATCAGGTACCACGCCACTCCGGTGACAGCCACCCCGTCCAGGCCCGCCTGAATGGCGTTACTCACGCTACTTCTGCGCTGCAGCAGGGAACGGCTACTTCTAGGCTCGAATACCATTATGAGGCCTCATTTATAAATGCGCGACGAACGCATATCCATTACACCAATGCGATAAAACCAACCTTAGATTTAATACAAAATCATTAAGTTTCGACCCCGGCACCCCACGCCGTTAGCTTAACTGTAGCAGCACCCGGCCAGCAGTGCGGCCGTGATTCCGTCCCGCCGTCCGTTCTGGCGCAATCACCCTGCCGGCCGCTTGCTCGAAGCCTGCGCAAGCGTCGTCTTCGTGCACAGCATGGCGCGAAGCAGAAACAGGGGATTGCCCACCACATAGCGCACGAACAAGCGCTTGGGTTCTCTGAGCAGCCTGTAGACCCACTCCCCCCCCAGCCGACGTAACCAGTTCGGCGCGCGCGTGACTTTGCCGCCGATGAAATCCAAAATGGCCCCGCCGCAGACGATCAGGCAGGGCCTGCCAACCTCGGCCAGTCTCGCCGCGACGGTTTCCTGCTTGGGCATGCCCATGCCCAGCACGATCAGTTCTGGCTGCAATTGCCGAGCAAGCTCGATGTAGGTGTCGACATCAGCAAAACCATCGCGCACCGACACGACTTGCACCCCGTAAAGGGCTTCACTGCGTTGCGCTGCCTGGCTCAGATACGGCTCCTGGGTGCCCCAGAATGCCACCCGCCTGCCGCTGAAGGCGGCCAGCAGCTCGGGAATGAAGTCGGTGCCATTCATGTTCAGCCCAGGTGCCAGCCCGAGACGGCGGTACAGTATCGCGATACCGGAACCATCACGCAGCAGTACGTCAGCGGCGGCCAGGGCCTCGCCGTAATGAGCGTCGGCGGCCACCAGGTTCATGGCATGGGCATTGACGAAACCCAGCACAGTCGCCGCCTGTGGTGCGCACAGAGCCTGCAGCACTTTCTGTTCGTCAGCAGGGTCACTGACCACGCGCAATTTGCCGATGATCGCCTTCCAGCGCTTCAGCCAAGCCCAGTCGTCCATTAGTTGTCATCCCGTTTCGAGCGCACCCATTCCACTTGGCGCTTGAGCAGAAAACCGAGGTACAGGGGAATCTTCTTCGCCGCGTAAAAAGGGGCATACAGCAAGACAGAAAACGGGATCAGCTCGCGCGAAAAACGCCACCAGGCTAGCAGGACGGCAGCGCCCAGCAAGGCCAGGTTGGCTGTGGCAATCAACGCGGGCGTCAGAACGCCAAATAACAGAAACGCCGACCAGGCCAGGGCGAAAACCACCATCATGGCCAACGATAGCAACGCCAGCGGTGGTACCAGCAGGTCGATGGTCATGGCCAGCAAGGGCCAGTTGCCCTGCTTCAGCGCACGGCCGATCAAGCCCGGCCCCTCTGCCAGCACCAGGCCCAAATGCCCATGTTCCCAGCGTTTGCGCTGGCTGCTCAGGCCCTCCTGGCTGGTCGGGAACTGGCTGGTGACCTGCGCCGCCGGGCAGAACAAAGCAGGCTTGCCGTCACGGCAGAGCTCCAGGCCAAGCTTGATGTCCTCGACCAGGTGGCCTGTCGCCAAATTGGCGGCGGTCACGTCCTGCCAACTGAACGCCATGCCTGCCCCCATCAACTGGCACGGCAGGCCGGCCCTCGTCCAACCGCGTGGACGCACCAGGTTCTTCACGCGCCAGGCAAACTCGGCGACCTGTACCTTCAGCCCCGCACCTGCCGGCGCGTGCATCAGGTAGAGCGACTGGACAGGCCGCCCAGACTCGATACAGCAGTGGGCCAGGCGTTCAATCGCACCCGCTGACACCTGGCAATCCGCATCGATGATCAGCACCACCTGGGGCGGGTCTGCGGCCAGATGCTTCACGCCATGATCCAGCGCATAACCCTTGCCGCGCAGATGCGCATCTTGCCGCTCGATCACCTCTGCACCGGCGGCGCGTGCCAATACAGCGGTGTCGTCGCTGCAGTTGTCCGCCACCACCAACAGCCGATCGCCCTCGACCAACTGCGGTCGGATGGTGGCCAGCGCCGAGGCAATCACCGATGCCTCGTTGTGCGCGGGTACCAACACCGCCACCCGTGGTCTTGCGCCTTTGAGCATCGGCGCGGGCCGCGCCGGCAGGCACGCCAGCAGCACTTGGATCAACAACACCAGCACCGGCAACAGCACCAGCAATGCCAATGTGCCCAGTAGCCAACTCAGTAAAGTCATCATGCAATTGCCTTGAAATAGCCGACCAGCCTGGCCGCTTCGGTGTCGATGTCGTGGCGCTGCAACACGCGCTCATAGGCAGCATCACCCATTCGCTGCAGGGCATCGGCAGGTTGCGCCAGGCAGTCGGCCATCGCCGCCGCCAGCTCTTCGACGGCGCCTGCCGGGAATAGCCAGCCGTTTTCGCCCTGACGAACCAGTTCGGGGATACCGGCGACATAGGTGGTGAGCACAGGGCGACGCAGGGCCATCGCTTCCATGATCACCACGGGCAATCCTTCAGCGAAGCTGGGTAATACCAGCGCACGGGCGGCGAGGATTTCTTCGCGCACCTGGGCACTGCTGATCCAGCCGGTGACGCGTATCTGGGCTTGCAAGCCATGGCGGGCAATCAGCGCGTCGATCTGCTCGCGCATTTCACCGTCACCGGCCAGCACCATTTCGAACGCGATGCCCTGGGCCATCAGGATCCGCGCGGCTTCAAGCAGTAGCAGCTGCCCCTTCTGTTCACACAAGCGTCCCACGCAAACCAGCCTCGGCGCAGCCGGTGGCGCAACCGCGGCGCCCTCGTGAAAGCCCCGCTCCAACCCACAATGCACTACCTTGACCTTTACCCAATGCTCATGGGCGACCCAACGAAACAACTGGCTGCGCCCGTACGAACTGACCGCCGCGACGAAGGCGGCGCGGCGGACCTTTTCCCCCATGTGCAGGAACTGTGGTTTATCGAATTCTTCCGGCCCATGCACCGTGAAGCTGTAGCTCGGCCCGCCGAGCGCGTTGGCCAGCATCACCACTTCGGTTGAGTTGGTGCCGAAATGTGCATGGACGTGTTCGGCGCCAAAAGCTTCCAGCCACTGCACGACGCGGCACGCTTCGGCCAGATAGACCAGATGATAGGGCCAGGCCCGATCGGCCCGCAGGCCCATGCGCAGCGCCAGGCTCAGCGCGGCGAAAAACCTTCGTGGCTGGGCGCGCAGTACTTGCACCACGGGCTTGAGCAGCCCCCTGACCCCGTCTTGCAGCACATACCGCGTTCTACCTCGCTCAGTCAGATCGTCGCTGTCCTGCAGCTCGGCATCCCAACCACGCAGGGCGATGCGCTGAACCTCGATGCCCTGGCGTTCCAACGCAAGGATTTCACGCCGTATGAAGCTGTGACTGACCTTCGGATACTGATTGATGAAATAAGCAATGCGCATACGCCCCCAAATCGAAGTCCGTTTACTCAATGGTCAAGTCGACTCCGCGATGCCCTGACCCTTCTTGCTGTTCGTCACTGGCTGCAGCGGCAGCTCTTGTTGCCCAGCGGTGCCAGGCAATGCTGCTTCTATCTGGGCAAATACAGCGTCCAGCAGTTCATTACGCCTGCGGTACATGGCGCGCTTCTTCGGCGCGACCTCCTCCAGGGTCCGCTTTGCCGGCGCCAGCCCAAGCGCGAAGAAATCTTCACGCAACGAGGCATCAGCGCCATTCTCCTGCCATATCACATCATAGTTGGCGGCCAGGTCCTGGGCCTTGTCGACGCCAAAATAGGGGTGGCGGTGGTGCCGACACGCGTCACTGACAGCATAGATGCGTGCCACGCCAATCGCTCTGGCAATACACTTGAGGGCCTCGATCAGGAAGCTTCTTGGGCGTAGCCCTTCGAAATCCTTGGTCAGATCGCGATAGATGTTCAACGACGTCTCGCTGTCGATGCCCTTGTGAATGCCCTGCACCGCCCCGATGAACAGCTCCAGTTCGCCTTTGCTGCGAGCCAGCGTGAATGCTATGGACGCCACGCGCAGGTCGCCCTGGAACAGGTTGAGCACCAACTCCCCTTCGCGCTTGAACCAGATGGGGCGATCCAGCACCAGGGTGCAGCCTTTGGAATACGTGGCGAGGTCGCAGACCACCCGGCTTTCATCACGCCCAAACAGCAACAACGTGGGGTAGTCTCTGGCGACCACTTCGTAATGCGAAGCCACCACCTCGAACCGCTCAGGGGCATCCCAGACCTTGCTGATGTAGGGCCACTGCACCATACCGATGCAGTCCACCCCCAACCTGGCAAAGCGTTCCTGGCCCAAGGCACTCGACATGCGTTGAATGAACCCGCGCAGGTCCGGCCACTGCTGGTACATCGCAAGCGCCAACTTGCGCTTGTTGTTCAATGCGCGCAACGAGTAGCCGGGTTGCAGGATGAGCACACTTTTGGCTAATGATCCAAGCATCTTGGGCATCTCATTTGTACTCGATCAGCACCGGCTTGCCGGCCGCGAATTTGTTCAGCAGGAATTTCACCTGGCCGAACATTTCAGGAAATTTGCCCAGTACCAGAAATACCGCCTGCAACCAGTTCTCACGCGCCGATCGGCTGCCGCGCCGCGCCAGACGCGCAGCCTGCAGTGGGTAGATCAACAGCAACAGCAGCCACCACGGCCCCAGGAGCACGGCCGCCAGAACGATAGACAGCGGGATGCCCAAACCCCACAACCAGGCACGCCGCGATTCGCGCAGCCAATGCCGTTCAGGTGGCGCCCCGTGCAACGATGCGCCTTCGGCATAGGCATAGCCTGCACGCAGGCTGCGCCGCCACCACTGGCCGAAGCGGGTCATGGCGGCATCGTGCAAGGTCATCTCAGCGCCCAGGCGCCAGACCTTCCAGCCAGCCGCTCGCAGCCGAACACACAGTTCGGGCTCCTCACCGGCAATGAGTTCGGGGCGATAACCGGCCACCGCCACGAAGGCATCGACCCGCATCAGTGCGTCACCGCCGCAGGCCTTGGCTTCGCCCAACGGCGTATCCCATTCCAGATCACACAGCAAGTTATAGACCGAGTGCTGGGGGAAGCGCTCGCGGCGTCGCCCGCAGACCACCGCCACCTGCGGGTGCGCATCGAGAAACACTTGCGCCTTGGCCAGCCAGTCGGCATTCACCTCGCAGTCGCCATCGACGAACTGTACGTGGCGGACCGAGGGCAGGTGTTGTTGCAGGCAGGCAAACCCTTCGTTGCGGGCGCGTGCGGCCGTGAACGGAAGGGTCATGTCCAGGGCCAGCACTTCGACGCCGAGCGCAGCGGCCCGCGCCAGCGAACCGTCAGTGGAGCCCGAATCGACGTAGACCACCTTGTCCGCGCGCCCGGCCAACGACGCCAGGCAACGCTCAAGGCGTAGGCCCTCATTACGGCCGATAACCACAACTCCAATGCCTGTCACCATGGGGCCTCACTCGACAGCGCTGAACGGAACCACCTTTTTTCCGCGGCCACTCATTGGCTGGATCACGTGCACTCCATCGCTTCGCTGTGCTTTCTGGCCTTGATGGTCGCAGGCACGCCGACGGCCAATGAATTGTCCGGCACATCGATCAACACCACGGCGTTGGAGCCGATCGCAACATTGTTGCCAATGCGGATGTTGCCCAGCACCTTGGCGCCCGCGCCAATATCGACGTTGTTGCCAAACACCGGCGCAATCGGTTCGTCGACGTTCTTCAGGCCGACCACCACGCCGTTGCGAATCCGGCAGTCATCGCCGAATCGAGCATAGCCGCTGATGACGATGCCGCCGAAATGATCGATGACGAAGTTGCGACCTATCACCACTTCGCAAGGCAACTCGACGCCGGTAATGATCTGCACGAACTTGAAGAGCACCTTGTAGACAAACGACAGGATCTTGCGCAAAAAAGCAGGTCGCACGCCATAACGCCAACGGCCAAAGCGGTACACCACCAGCACCCAGAAACCCTGAGCGCCCCAATCGCCACCGTGTGCACGCAAGTCCGCGCGAATGTTATCGAACATGGCTTCACCTAACGTGTGGGTTGGCTTGCGAACTGGGTCTTGAACAGCAGCGACCAGGTGGCCTGGGTGTGCCGCCAGCAGGCCTTTATCGCACCCCAACCGCGCCCCTTGAGCAGCGCCTTGAGTGCAAGCACCAGGTCACCCAGGCTCACCAGCAGCATGTGCAGGATCAACCCCGACACACCGTGATGCTTGCGAAAGTACAGCAGCTCGCTTTCGATCTGGTAGCTGGAGATCTGCCGGCTCGCCGCTTCCAGCTCGGCGACCGACTTGGAGCTTTCACCGCCGATATGCACGACGGTCGTATGCGGGTAGAACACCACTTTCCAGCCGGCCTGCTTGACCCGCTTGCAATGGTCGACCTCCTCGTAATAAAGGAAGTAACGCGGGTCGAACAGCCCCACCTGGTCGAGCACTTCTCGGCGCACCAGGTAAAAGCAGCCGGGCAACCAGTCACATTCACGCACCGAGCCATGGTCCCAGTTCATCTCGTCGACCATCTTCAAACCGGGGAAAAAGCGCCCGAGCCCGGTCCGTGCGACGAACACGTTCAACGGTGTCGGGAAATACCGGCAACTGGGTTGCAGGTCACCATCGCGCCCCACCAGACGCACGCCGAGGATGCCGCATTCCGGGTGCGCGTCCATGTATTCGACGGTTTTTTGCAGGCTGTCCTCGGCGACGAAGGCGTCGGTATTGAGCAGCAGTGCATATTTGCCCTGCAGATGCGCCAACAGCTGGTTGTTGGCACGGCCAAAACCCACATTGAGCTTGTTGCTGAGCAAGACCGCTTCGGGGCAGACCTCGGCCATCCGCTGCACCGAGTCGTCGACGGAGGCGTTATCCACTACCAGGTAGCTGGCCAGCCGTTCGCTGCCGGCCTGGCGCAGCGCATCGAACATCGGCTGCAGCAACGATGCGGTATTGAAGTTGACCACCATCACATCGACGGGTTTTCTATCCATGGCTACCGTCCCCGAAAAAATACTCGCTGCGCTGACGAGCCAGCGCGGGCTCAACCGTGGGGTCGTAGGCGCCCTTGCGGTTTTTCACCGTCTCGATCCAAGGATAGGCGTTGCAGCGCTCCTCGACCCGCTTGATCAAATCTTCCGTGGTGCAGATGAATTTGGCCGGGTTGCCGCCGACCACGGTACCGGGTGGCACATCCTTGGTGACCACAGCGCCAGCAGCGACGATCGAGTCCGGCCCGATGGTTACCCGCGGCATGACGATCGCGCCATGCCCGACAAAGCTGTTGTCCTTGATATCAATGTAGCCGACCGAATCCAGGTGTTTGCCGTAACAGATCTCGATCAACGCCACCACACCATCGTGGCCGATCAGTGTGCAGTCCGACAGGCCGACATTGCTGCCGATGCGCACCAATGTCGGGTCTGTCACATTGCAACCGCAGTTGATGTAGACATTACTGCCCACCGAATGAAACTTGCCCCATCGCGCCAGGTAAGTGCCCCACTCCAAGGGCGTTGGATTGCAAAACTTCTTGTAGGCCGAGCTGCCTCGCCCCGTCGAGTGAAAGTACTGCGTCATGGCGTTCCGTATCCATCCCTTCATACTGCTAGCCTCGCACGTCAAACTCCTGGACTGTCCCTGAGGCGAACCGGTCTCGTTCTTCTATGTGCTGACCGCAACGCTCTCAACCCTTTATTCGTTATTTCATTCCTTCAAACCCGCGCACCACTGGCCGCCTTCAACTTTGTGTCGAGGTGGTCGGCCAGCCGGAGCGCGAACTGCAACAGCGGCATCGTTGGATTCGAGGCGCCTCCTGTGGCAAAGATGCTGCTGCCGGCGACGAACAAGTTGTCCGTGCCAAAAACCTTGCAATCGACATCGACCACACCGAACTCGGCTGACGCCGCCATCCGCGTGGTGCCCATGTGATGCGCATGAGGCGACATCTTCAGGGGCAGTTCGCTGTCGTAGACGTAATCGTTCAATTTGACGAAACCAAGCCCCGACTCGGCAAACTGCTTAGCCAGTTCAGCACCGATGCACTTGATGGTATGCCGGTCGGTGGCCGTCAGCGCCCAATTGACGTTGACTTTGGCAACGCCGAGTTCATCTTTTTCATCGATCAATGAAATGCGGCTCTGTGCATTGGGAAACTGCTCGATCATCGTGCTGATGACGCCATCTCCCGGGCAACTGAATTTGGCCACGAAATCAATCTTGCTGGCCCACCCCATGTCGCAGGCGAGGTTTTCCAGAAAGTGCTTCACCTCCGCCGTCCTTCCGTAGGTCTGGACATCGGAAAGCACTGTTGCGGACACATTGCCTTTACCGGCTCGGTAATCGGCGACAAAGGCATCGGTGGTGTAGTACTGGCGTGGCTCGATACCCTGCCCATCTTTCAAGATGAACGTGCCCATGTCGATGTTCAGGTGCTCCATCAGGCAACGCCCGGTAAGGCCATCCTTCTTCACAACCCCCGCCGCTACCAGTGAAGTGCTGTTGAGTAACTGCCGGGCATTCTCAATGGCACCGGTTGCCAATATGTACTGCCTGGCCCTGACGCGATCACGGTGATGGTCGTAGTCGGACACCACCACGGCTTTCAACTGGCCGGAAGCCTGATCGAACTCCAAGTCGACGCAGTTGCAGTTGATGAAGACCTCAAGCCCGGCCGTGTCCTTGAGCGCGGCGGCGTACTTCTGCGCAAAGCGCGTGGGCGGGCTGAGCAAAAAACAGTCAGCGTCGAAATCGCCGCCGCCGAGCCCCGTGTTCATTGCCCTGAAGTCGGCGCCCTGCGGCAAATCGACGATTTCCATGGCCGCCGGCAGGTAATGCTCGACTTCGGCATAGGTAATGGGCCAGCCGGGCAAGTCCACAGGTGGCGCAACCGAGAAATCGGATGCCGTGAATGGGCGGCAGCGACCCGCCCAGTGATTGGAAGTGCCCCCCAGGTAGCGCAGCCGCGTTTCTTCTGCATACAACTCAAGGCCGGTCGAGGTGCATGTGTAGAATGCTTGAGAGCGTGGCGTATATTCATGCCCGCCGGCCTCGAGCAATACCACGCTCCAGCCCGCTTCGGCCAGGCGCAAGGCCAGGGTGATTCCGGCCGGGCCAGCGCCCACGATACAGACGTCGTACGCCTTTCGTAGCGTTTTCTCAGACTCATAGTCCTTGATCATGCTCGCCCGTCCTTGAAGTACTCGGAAGGCAACACCCAACCATTGATCACGACAAATTCGCCGGTCGGCGCAGCTTTGCGCGCTACCGTGTACGCGCCCCCGAACACGGCAACACCAGCACCCAACAAGACACAATTGCGAAGAAAGCCCCTACGACCCGACTGCCGAGTAAAAAACTGCAGCTTCCCCATGATCACAAGACCTATGCCATTGATTGTATTGAGCCCGTTATAGTTATGCGCAACCTACCGAGAGGGCTTCAAAGCCAGGCGAACAAACGCGTGAGCAAATACCCGCACAGCGCGCCGACCGCCATCATCGGCAGTACCACTAGTTCACGTTTCACACTGAATATGTCTAGCTTGCAATTGACGTAAATGATCAGGATCAGCGTTGGGAAGGTATGCAGCGCAGCGCCCCAGATCGCATACTTCACCCCGCCAATGGCCAGCAACAGCGGGATCAGGCTCCACAACGAGATGAGCCGGATAATGTTGTCCATCGCCTGGTACTTGGTATGGCCCAGGGCGATCCACAGTTGGTGCGACAGGGTGTAGCGCAAGGTGAAGAACGATAACGACAGGATAGCCAACATCGGGCCCGCGTCGGCATAACGCGCGTCGTACAACCAGCCGATCAGCAGCGGGCTGCCCGTCAGGAATCCGCCACACAGGAACAGCATCACCAGGTCCACAATCAACTTGAAGTGGAAGTAGAGCCTTTGCAGGCGGGCTTTGTCACCACTCCTCGCCGCTTCGCTGAACGCCGGCAGCGCCACAGAGCCGAACAGTTTCAGCAGGCCGGTCTGCAGCGAGCTCAGAATCAGCACGGCAATCGAATACACGCCCAGTTGCGCCACCGTCATGGTGCCGCCGAACCAGATGCGGTCGCCGTACATGGCCAGCACGCCGACCATCGACGACAGCAGGATCCAGCGGCCGAAGACAATCAGTTCGGTCAGCGCCTCACGGTCCCATTGCAGGCGGTTGCGCGGCCCTTGCAGGGCCAGGTGCCCCAGCAGTGTGCCGGCCAGGGCAGAGGTCAGCCCGGCGATCACCAGTGACCAGATGGACCGGGTGAAATAGCCAATCAGCAGCATCGTGATCAAACCGACGACCTGCGAGGCAATGTCCACCAAAACCACGCGCTTCTGTTGGAAAGTTCGTACCGCGACGTCTATCTTGGTCGATTGGAAGCCCCAGATGATCGCCGACAGGCCGGTCACCGCCAGCACCATCGGCAGCTCGGGCGCTGCGTAGGTGGAATGCGCTGGCCACAGATCAGCCACTTGCGCGACCCAGGCGCCAAAGGCCAACAACAGCGTCAAGGCAAACAGCGTGAAACCGCGCACGATCTGCACGGTCCAGGCGGTATTGAGAAACAGCGGATCGTCGCCACGGTGGCTCTGAATGATGTTCTGGCGCAAGCCAACATCGGACAACAGGTGAAGCAGCACTGAAACGGTGGTGGCGATGACCATCACGCCGAACATTTCCGGCAGCAGCAATCGGGCCATGATCAGGTTGCCGCCAAGGCGCAGCACCTGCGAGGCGACCAGCGAGACCAGGTTCCATGCCCCGGCACCCAAGGCGCGCTTGCGCAGACTGGAAGAGGCTTGCACATCAATCGACGGCATGACTTCAATCTCTGACTGATTGGCTAGAAGTCACTATAGTTTCAATTAGCCATGATGCTAGTGCCCACCCACACAGGGACAGGTGACCTCCTCGATGCCAGAACATATTCGTGCGCTGATCGTCATTCTGTTTGTGGCCTGCGTGGTGTTTTTCATGGTCCGCAGCCCAGCAACCGACCTGATTCCCGAGGGTGACTACAAGCGCCGGCGCAATTTGTGGTTCGCCCTGACCCTCGTGGCGTTCTTTGCCCACAGCTACTGGATCTACAGCGCAGTCGCCGCCGTCATCCTGCTCACGGCCAGGCGCCGCGAGCGCAATCCAATGGCGTTGTTCTTCATGCTGTTGTTCGTCATCCCGCCGGCATCGATCGAAGTGCCCGGGTTTGGTGTGGTCAATTACCTGATCGAATTGAATCATCAGCGCATTCTGGCCCTGTGCGTGCTGCTGCCCGCAGCGCTGGTACTGAGCAAGCAAACCGACACCTTGCGCTTCGGCCGCCTTTTGGCCGACAAGCTGCTGGCCGCCAGCCTGATCTTGATGGCCCTGCTGTATCTACGCGAAACCACGGTCACTGACACCCTGCGCCAAGGCGTCTACCTGTATGTCGACGTGTTCCTGCCGTATTACGTCGCCAGCCGGGGAATACGGGAAATCAGCGATTTCAAGGATGTCATGCTGGCTTTCGTCATTGCCGCGTTCGTGCTGTCGCTGCTGGCGGTGGCCGAATATGTGCGCCACTGGCTGCTGTACAACGCCCTGCTCGATGCCCTCGGCGTGGAATGGAGCATGAAAAGCTACCTGAGCCGCGGCGGTGCACTGCGCGCCAGTGTCACCACCGGCCAGGCCATTGCCCTGGGCTATGTCATCACAGTGGCCATCGGGTTGTTCCTGTTCGTCCAGGGTTTCGTGCGCAACAAGATGCAACGCTACCTCGGCGCCTTGCTGTTGGCCGCCGGGCTGTTCGCGCCGCTGTCCCGTGGCCCTTGGGTGGGCGCTGTGGTACTGATCGTCGTGTACATCGCCATGGGCCGGCGCGCGGTCAGCCGCCTGGCCTTGCTGGGCCTGGCCGGGCTGCTGAGCATTCCCTTGCTGAGCATCATGCCCGGTGGCGAAAAAGTGCTTGACCTGCTGCCGTTCATCGGCAGCGTCGACAACGAGAACATCACCTACCGCGAGCGCCTGCTGGACAACTCGTGGATCGTCATTCAGCGCTACCCACTGTTCGGTTCGTTCGACTTCCGCAATACCCCGGAAATGCAATCGATGATCCAGGGCGAGGGCATCATCGACATCGTCAATACCTACATCAACCTGGCGCTGCGCATCGGCCTGGTCGGGCTGTCGCTGTTCGTGGGGTTCTTCGCCTGCGTGTTGCTGGGCATCCGCAAAACCCTGCGTACCTTCACCGACAGGGATGACCCGTATCGCGAACTCGGTCGGGTGCTGCTGGCCACCTTGATCGGCATCCTGGTGACCATATTCACGGTCAGCAGCATCACGGTGATCCCGGTGATCTACTGGTCGATCGGTGGGCTGGGGATTGCCTACATCCAGATGGTCCGCAGGCTCGCCCATGTCGATGCCACACAACCCGCCAACGCCAGCCTGCAACCGAGGTAATCCGATGCTGCGTAAAGTCCTCAGCCCTTTCACCTGGGCAACGGCGCTCTTTGGCCTGCTGACACTGCCGCTGGCGGCCTGGGCCTCGGAATGGGTGCTTAGCGTCAATGAGCAGAATGGCTTGCCAGGCCTGACCCGCGGCGGCGGCCCGGCGATGGCGTCCAGTTTCAACTTCTGGGGGGATAACTGGAGTTGGACCGGCTTTTATCCGACGCTCAAGGTCGAAGGCCCTTACCACTACACCCTGACAGGCCAGAACAAGGACCTGGACTTCGATCTCAAAGCTGATATCAACAAGGATCAGGCACAAACCTTGACCTGGAATTTCGACCTGCAAGCCCATAGCAAGCAGGCCGACGTCATGGGGGGCGGTATCGTCTGGGACTTCGACCCGGCGCTGATCGCCGGGGAGATGGGAGACCCGGTGCTGCTGCCAGACAATCGCGGCTGGGCATGGGGCAAGAACGCGCAAGGGCCACGCGTGGAAATGCGTTTCGACCCGCCGTTGGCCAAGGTCTATTTCGAACGGGGCGACACCCGGCAGATCCGCACGTTCTTCTTTACCGATCCGATCCGCCCTGGTCGCAAACAGATCAAGGCCGTGCTGAATGTCACCGGCGACATCACCCTCGGCCCAACCCCGAGCGAACGCTTCGGCCTTGCCGACCCCATGCAATGGCCGGATGACAAGCTCGACTGGCGCGCGTCGCCGGTGGACTTGTCGTTCCTCAATGCCGCGGAAAAGCCCGCAGGCAAGCGCGGCTTCGTCAAGGCTGCCGGTGAACAGCTGGTGTTCGCCGACAACACCCCGGTACGTTTCTGGGGCACCAACCTGTCGGCTTATGCCCTGTTCAAAACACCCGACGAGGAGATCAAGGCGCAGGCCAAGCGGCTTTCCGCCCTGGGCTTCAACCTGGTCAGGCTGCACCACCATGACTCACCCTGGGTGAGCCCGAATGTCTTCGGCGACCTGACCCAGCTGAAGGATACCCAGCGACTAGACGCCGAAGCGCTGAAGAAGATCGACTGGTGGATCAAGTGCCTCAAGGACGAAGGCATCTATGTGTGGCTGGACATGAATGTGTCGCGGGTACTGACCGCCAACGACAACATTTATGGCTTCGATGAGTTGCCCAAGGAGCATGATGTCGCCGGCCTCAAGGGCTATGCCTACGTCAACGTCACCCTGCAGCAGGCCATGAAGCGGTTCGCCCAGCAGTACATGAGCCACGTCAACACCTATACCGGGCTGGCTTACAAGGACGACCCGGCCATCGCGGCCATCCTGATCACCAACGAGAACGATATCACCCACCACTTTGGCAACGCCCTGTTGCCGGACAAAGGCGTGCCCAAACACAGCAAGCTGTTCATGGATGAAGCCAGGGCATTTGCCGCTCGCCAGGACCTGCCGGCGGACAAAACCTGGCGCGCCTGGGAGCAAGGCCCTTCGAAACTGTTCCTTAACGACCTGGAGCATCGCGTCTTTGTCGACATGATCAAGGACCTGCGCGACCTCGGGGTCAAGGTACCTATCGCCACCACCAGCACCTGGGGTGGCAACGGCCTGTCCTCACTGCCCTCGCTGACCACAGGTGACGTGATCGACGCCCACAGCTATGGCGGCATCGGCCAGCTGGAGAAGAACCCACTGACCAGCGACGGCATGATCAACTGGCTTGGCGCTGCCCAGGTGCTGGGTTTGCCGATGACCGTCACCGAGTGGAACGCCGAACCCTTCCCGCTGCCCGATCGCCACTCGCTGCCTTTGTATGTGGCCGCCACCGCCAGCCACCAGGGCTGGGACGCGATCATGCAGTATGCCTACAGCCAGCAGGCGTTCCTCAGCCAATGGCGCCGTGCCGATAACTGGAATGCCTACAACGACCCCGGGCTGATGGCCACTATGCCCGCTGCCGCCCTGCTCTACCGCCGTGAAGACGTGCAGCTGGCCAAAACCCGCTACGTGTTCGCGCCTACGCCCGACACCTTGTTCAACAAACAGATCACACCCAACACCTCGGTGCTGCTGCGCACCGCTTTGGAAAAAGGCAGGCTGCAGATCGCCCTCCCCCAAACGACCCAATTGCCTTGGCTGCAGGCCGGCGCCATTCCTGCCGATGCCCAAGTGCTGCACGATCCCGATCAATCCTTGCTGGATGCCAACGCCAGCGAATCGACCACCGATACCGGTGAACTGCGCCGCAACTGGCAACAGGGCGTTTACACCATCGACACGCCATTGACCCAGGCCGCGACCGGCTGGCTGGGAGGCCAATCACTGGAGATGGGTGACTTGAAGCTGCAACTGAAAACCGCGTATGCCAGCGTCGCGGTGCAAAGCCTCGATGCCAAACCGCTTACTCAGTCGCGCAGCCTGCTGATCTCATTGGGCACCCGCGCCGTACCGCGGCCTGACGACATGACGCCGTTCCACGTCGAACCACTCGAAGGCACGTTGAGCATCAAGGCACCTGCAGGGTTGAAGCTCTACAGCCGCAGCAGCGACGGCCAGGAAAAGACTTTGGTTTCTAGCTACAAGGATGGCCGCTACCAGATCACATTCGACGGCCAGACCATGACCAACTGGCTTTTCTTGAAATAGGGCATATCGCCATCTAGAGTCAATTCAGACCTGAATTCCAGGCATTCGACGCTGCGTCTGTTCCAGGAGGATTGGATGAAGTACTTGGTGGTCGGGGGTTCAGGGTATATCGGTTCGCACATGGTCAAGCACCTGATGCGCGCCGGGCATGAGGTGGTGGTGGCGGATACCGCCGCCGCTGGGCCGGAGATCGAATGGGTCGAGTTGGATATCGCCAACGGCCACGCGCTGGATACGTTGTTCAGCGAATGCCACTTCGATGCAGTCTTTCATTTTGCCTCTTTCATTCAGGTGGCTGAGTCGGTCACCGACCCTGGCAAGTACTACCAGAACAACGTCGCGGCCACGCTGACCCTGTTGAACGCGATGGTGCGGGCCGGGATCAGGCATCTGATCTTCTCCTCCACCGCTGCCGTTTATGGCGATCCGCAATACGTGCCTATCGATGAGCAGCATCCCAAGGTGCCGATCAACCCCTATGGCCGTAGCAAGTGGATGGTCGAACAGATCCTCCAGGACTTCGACCGAGCCTATGGGTTGAAGTCAGTGTGCCTGCGTTACTTCAATGCGGCGGGCGCCGACCCCGAGGGTTCGTTGGGTGAGTGTCATGAGCCGGAAACCCACCTGATTCCGTTGATCCTCCAGGCCGCTTCTGGGAGACGTGAAGCCATCACGGTCTTTGGCCACGATTACGATACGCCGGATGGCAGTTGTATTCGGGATTACGTGCATGTTGCCGACCTGGCGTCGGCGCATGAGTTGGCGGTGGAGTATTTGATGAAGGGCGGCGCCACTACGGCCTTCAACCTGGGTAATGGGCTGGGGTTTTCGGTGCAGGAAGTGATCGATACCGCACGCGTTGTGACAGGGCGAAAGATTGAAGTGATCGAAGCAGCCCGACGCGATGGTGATCCGGCCAGGTTGGTGGCGGATGCTGCCAGGGCCAGGTTGGTGTTGGGGTGGGAGCCGCGGTTTGATTCGTTGGAGCAGATTGTGCGGCATGCTTGGGAATGGGAGCTCAAATATCCCTGGCGTCAAGTCGTGAAAGCGCTTCAAATGGAACGATAGTAGAAAATTCCCACATTGTTTTAGGAAACTGCAACCTCCCCCGAGAATTGGTTCCTCGCTAGTGTTCAGGACCACAGCCGAAGCAAGTAGCTGACTGTGTATCTGACACCTAGAACCACTCGCTGGCCTGAAAGCGCCAACGGGTAGCGAGGATATTCACACATGAGCATCCGCAGCGCCATCGACCTCGCCACGCGCCAGGCCATCCCCAATCCACAGCTGACCTGCAACACCTGCCGACGCTCCGGCCTGCCCATTCTGCTGTTGCGAACCGCCTACGCGCCGCACCCGAGCAAAACCCAGTCCTACCGCCTGGCCGTCGACAGCGAAATCACTCACCTGCCCATGCGCACCGAGCAGTTGCGCACCCTGCGCCAGGGCTATATCTACGTCCTGCTCGACCAGCAGATCTGGCAGGCCTACCAGGTCACGCCTGAAGGCGCACTGCGCCAGTTCTCACCGCTACAACCGCCGCTGTCACCGGGCAAACCGCTGCCTGAGCATTGCGCCACGCAGTGCCACGACGTGATCGCCGCCTTCATCAACATCAACACCCTGCTCTACAGCAAGGCCTGGATCGCCTTCGCCAACGACCCTTGGCCGCGTGAGGTGCTGGACTTCTACCGCGACGGGATTGCCAGCAATACGCCAGACTGCAGCGGCCGTTTCGTCGAGCTGGACCTCAACGTCGCCCGCAACGACCCCGCCAGCGTCGGCATCGCCATGACCGATGCTGACCTGGGCCTCGACGACGTCCTCGAATATGCCAGCCATTACCCCGGCAAGTATTCCAGCGTGCACGGCTTCTACCCGCGCATCAGCCGTTTGTTCGTCACCCACACGCATGTGCGCGCCATCATCGCCCAGGAGCAGTTGCCCAAGGGCGTACTCGCCCTGACCCTGCCGGACCCGGTCGGTATGGTCATGGAGTGCAATGCGCAACGCACGGCCTGGTTCCAGGCCCTGCAGGAATGGCGCGCCGAACCCCAGCGCCACTTC
This sequence comes from Pseudomonas sp. NPDC089752, assembly GCF_044748725.1. Lineage (NCBI taxonomy): Bacteria > Pseudomonadati > Pseudomonadota > Gammaproteobacteria > Pseudomonadales > Pseudomonadaceae > Pseudomonas > Pseudomonas sp. NPDC089752. The sequence goes on along the minus strand of NZ_JBIVGP010000008.1, from coordinate 14 downwards.
GACTATTTCACCTC
>NZ_JBIVGP010000007.1:0-391258 GCF_044748725.1 Pseudomonas sp. NPDC089752 | reverse complement strand
CATGATCAAACTCTTCAGTTCAATACTGCTTGGGTTTTTAAGAAACCCTAAACTTGGCTCAGCAATCTCAAATGACTATGTGATTTCTCGCATGGTCACTTGTGATGCTGATAATCTTTTTGACTATCAGTCCATACTCACAAGCACCCACACGAATTGCTTGATTCAATTTGTTAAAGAGCGTTTGGTTAAGAGCTTTTCGTCTCAACCGAGGCGCGCATTCTACGCTTTCCTCAGAGCCTGTCAAGCGTTTATTTTGAAGTTTTTTGAACCAGCTTTCTTTCAAAAGCCTTTAACCTCAAACACTTACCGACTGTCTCGTCGCGTTCAACGCTGCGAGGAGGCGAATAATACGCGCTTTGAAATTTGAGTCAACACCTTGATCTAAAAAACTTTCAACCTGGATTTTGCAGCCGCTCGGCAACTAAATGCATGAACTGTCGCTCTGTAAAGAAACGAACCGTGGAGGCACCGGTCATGAGCGATGCACAGAGCGAGAAGACCCCCGGCCTGTCGGCGGATGAGGAAAAGGAAGTCAGCCATAACCAGCCACCGCGCGCGGCAGTATTGCATGAGATCATCCGCTACCAGGGCGATCAGGAGCTGGAGCGCACCCTTGCGGCACTGTGGTGGTCAGCTTTGGCAGCAGGCCTCACCATGGGCCTTTCATTAATGGCCATGGGGCTCTTCTATGCCCGCCTGCCTGAAGGCGACAGTGCCCAGGTGGTTGCCAGTATCGGCTACAGCGCGGGTTTCCTTGCCGTGATCCTGGCGCGCCAGCAACTGTTCACCGAGAACACGCTGACGGCCGTGCTACCCGTCATGACCACACCCACTCTGGCCAACCTGGGGCGCCTGTTGCGCCTGTGGAGCGTGGTGCTGCTGGGTAATTTGGCCGGCACCTTGCTGGTGGCCTGGGTCATGCTCGAACTGCCGATCTTCGACAGCAAGACCGATGTCGCCTTTCTCGAGGTCGGCCGCAAGGTGATGAAAAACGACATCAGCCAGATGTTCGCCAAAGGTATCGTCTCGGGCTGGATGATCGCCACCATGGTGTGGATGATCCCCTCCATGGAGCACGCCAAGATCTGGATCATCCTGATGATCACCTACCTGATGGCCCTCGGCGACTTCACTCATATAGTCGTCGGTTCGGTAGAGGTTTCCTACCTGGTCTGGGCCGGCGACGAAACCTGGCGCAGCTTCTGGCTGGAGTTCGCCCTGCCTACTCTGGCCGGCAACATCATCGGCGGCAGCTTCATCTTCGCCTTGATCAGCCATGCCCAAGTGCGCAGCGACAGCGGCAAGCCACCTTCGCAGCTATTAAAGGAAGACAAACAGCCCTCCCCTCGCCCACGAGATGAAAAGCGCTGAAGGTCAGCGCGCCGCCACCGCACGCTCAGTCGCGCTACCCCGCCCACGGGCTGGACGTGGCTGCCACCAGTTCTGCCCCTCATGGGGCGAATCGAGGCTGACCCGCTCGCCCATCTGCGGTGTGCTGAGCCGAACTTGCGCGGCAGCCGCCAAAGCCACGATGCGCTCAAACGGTTCTTGCCAACCGTGGATGGACAGGTCGAAGGTGCCATTATGAATCGGCAGCATCCAGCGCCCTCGCAAATCGAGGTGCGCTTGCAGACTCTGCTCAGGCTGCATGTGCACGTTGGGCCAGGCCAGGTTGTAGGCACCGGTTTCGATCAAGGTCAGATCGAACGGCCCATAACGCTCACCGATCTGACGAAAGCCATCGAAGTAGCCTGTGTCTCCGCTGAAGAACACCCGCAGCTGCTCATCCATGATCACCCACGAAGCCCATAACGTGCGGTTGCTGTCGAACAACCCGCGCCCGGAAAAGTGCTGGGCCGGCGTGGCCACGAAACGCACACCGTCGACTTGGCTCTCCTGCCACCAGTCCAGTTGGGTGACCTTATCCGCTGGCACCCCCCACTCGATCAGCAGGTCGCCCACCCCAAGCGGTGCCAGAAAACGCTCCGTGCGCGACGCCAGGTAGCGGATGGCGTGTTCGTCGAGGTGGTCGAAGTGATCGTGCGAGAGGATGACCGCGGCCAGCGGGGGCAACTCATCCAGCGCCAGCGGCGGCGCATGGAAGCGCTGCGGCCCGGCCCATTGCACTGGCGAGGCGCGCTCGGAAAACACCGGGTCGGTAATGAAGAAGCGCCCGCGCAGTTTGAGCAGTACCGTGGAGTGGCCGAGGCGCCAGAGGCTGTGGTCGGGGGCATCGAGGACCTGCTGGCGTGTCATCGGCTGCAGGCTGATGGCCGCAGCTGGCCGTGTTTCGGGGGGTTTGCGCAAAAACAGATATTTCAGGCCGATGCGCAGCTTTTTGAGCACGCCATCCTGGGGCAAGCTGGCCTGGTTGTGAAAACGTCCGTCCCGCTGTGGCGCCGGCTCGCCGGCGGGGTTAGCCATGGGCATCATGAGCAGCAGCACTCCAAGCAAGAGGAAAGCCTTCATGTTACCCCACAGTGATCGCGCCAACCGTGAATTGGCTTGTAAGGTCATTTTTCGTCGATGACAGTCTGTTGAACAATATTCACGTTATTTATGCGATAAACGGCGCACCAGCAGAAGACGACGACCATGATGGACAACCGCAGCGGCAAGGGACTTTCTTTCGTCAAACGCATCTACCTGCCGCGCATCATCGGCTTAGGGATTGGCCTTTTGAGCGTAGCCGCAGCCGTCGCACCGCTGTCGCCACCTATCTGGATCTGGTGTGCACTGCTGTTCAACGGCCTGCTCTGGCCGCATCTGGCTTACCAGTGGGCGAAGCGTTCGACGGCGCCCTTTCAGGCGGAGCAACGCAACCTGCTGCTGGATTCGCTGATGGGCGGTTTCTGGACCGCGGCCATGCACTTCAACCCCCTCCCCACCGTCACCGTGCTGTCGATGATGACCATGAACAACGTGGCCGCCGGGGGCAGGCGGATGGTCGCCCAAGGGCTGGTGGCGCAACTGGTCGGTATGCTGCTGGCCAGCCTGTTGCTGGGCACCGGCTTGCAATTGGATGCCACGCCGCTGCAGATCTACGCCTGCCTGCCAATGCTGACCCTGTATCCCCTGGCCCTGGGCTGGGTGTGCTACCGCCTGGCAATCAAGCTTGCCGAGCACAAGCGCCGCCTCAGCGCCCTGAGCCAGACCGACAGCCTGACTGGCCTGCTCAACCACGGGGCCTGGAAGGACATGCTGTTGCTGAAGTTCCAGGCATGCCTGCAGCAACAGGCGCCGGCGGTGATTGCCCTGATCGATATCGACCATTTCAAGACCATCAATGACACCTTTGGCCATGTGGTCGGCGACTGCGTACTTCGCCAGTTGAGCGCCGAGCTCCAACGCAATTTGCGAGAAGGCGACCAAGCGGGCCGCTACGGCGGCGACGAGTTCTGCGTGATCCTGCCAGGCACCAGCGAGGAACAGGCGTGCCAGGCCATGGAGCGCCTGCGCGAGCGCGTTGCCAGCTACCGCAACCCGCAGCTGCCACACCTGCGGATCAGCCTGAGTATCGGCTTGTCCGCCTTCCACCCGGGCCTGGAGTCCCCCGAACACTGGCTGGACCAGGCCGACAAGGCGCTCTACAGCGCCAAGCGGCAGGGTCGCGATCAGATCAATTTCGCCCATGGCGAGGTCACGGCGCTCAAGCTGGCCTATCCTGACTGAATCTCCTCGCTGATTGTCCGGCGGGGGGCGGCAGCTCATGAAGGAGTCGCTTGTGTATGGCCAGGAACGCCAGCCTAACGCCCGCCAGCCCCACCCCTCGCTTACCCATCCGGCCGTTGATCAGCGGTTTTTGTGCCGTGTTCGGCCTGGCTTGCCTGGTTACCTTGGGTGCGCTGTTCAATATTGCCGCTTCGCTGGATCAACAGGAACGGCAGCGCAGCGCCTTCCATGCCAACCAGGCGCTGCAGCAACGCTTGCAGGCTGCGCGCCAGTTCCTCTCCAGCTACGCGGTGTGGGACGCGGCCTATGAGCACCTGGCAGGCAAGGTCGACTGGCAATGGGCCTACCAGGAAAAGAATGTCGGCGAGTCGCTGTACAGCGCCAGTGGCTACGAAGGCGTATTCGTCGTCGACGACCAGCGCACCACCTATGCCTTGTTCAAGGGCAACCCCACCGAATCTGATGCCGGCAGTTTCATCGACGCCCCCTTACCGACGATCATCGCCCAAGCCCGAGGCGCTGCCAGCGCACGCGAACAGGTCACACGCTTCGTTCTGTTCAACGGCTGGCCGGCCGTACTCAGCGCCGCCGCCGTGCGCCCCGACCGGGATGTAACCGCCGGGGAGGTCAGCCAGGCGCCGGTCATGCTGTTCGTCGATCAACTTACCGAAGACAAACTTGCCCATCTTGGCGCAGGAGCCGGCCTTGCGCAGATGCACATTGAAAAGGACGCGGTGGGCGAGCACGGGCAAGAGCAGATCGCCCTGGGCGACACCGGTTATCACCTGGCATGGAGCAGCCCGCTCCCAGGCCGGCAACTGCTATGGGCCGTGCTGCCGCCCTTGCTCTGCGCGCTGCTGGTACTGGGCCTGGTGATGCTGTACTTGATTCGTCATGCCCTGCGCAGTTCCCGCGCCATCGACCTGAGCCTGCAACACCTGCAGCAGAGCAACCATGCCCTGGAGGCCAGTGAACAACGCTTTCGCGCCGTGGCCGAGGCAGCCTCCGACTGGATCTGGGAAACCGACCGCCAACAGCGGCTGACCTACCTTTCGCAACGTTTCGTCCGGGTCACCGGCGATCAGGTCGAAGACTGGCTTGGGCAACCGATCAACCAGCTCCTCAGTTGCGACACCACGCCCCTTTCACCCTGGCTGGATGCTCAGGCCGAGGCTGATTCGGAACAACCGGCCAACCTGCGCTGTGCCTACCGTGATCACAACGGCCAGAACCGCTATTGCAGGGTTTCGGCACGAGCGATTGTCTTTGACGGCAAGCTCGCCGGTTTTCGCGGCACCGCCAGCGACATCACCGATGAGGTCGCCGCCCATGCGCGCATCCAGCACCTGTCACTGCACGACCCCCTGACCGGGCTTGCCAACCGCAACAAACTCGCCCGCCACCTGGAGCAAGCCCTGCTACGCGGCAGTGACTCGCCGCCATTGACGTTGCTGTTGCTCGACCTGGACAACTTCAAGCCGATCAACGACTCCCTTGGCCACGCCGCTGGCGATGCCGTGCTGCAGGAGGTCGCCGCGCGCCTGCGCGATACCACCCGCGACGGTGATCTGGTGGCCCGACTGGGCGGCGATGAATTCGTCCTGGTGCTTGAAGGCATGGACAACCGCAGCGAAATCGACCGCTTGAGCAAGCGTCTGATCGAACTGCTGCAGCAGCCCATCCTTTTCGAAGACCAGCCGCTGCATGTGGGTGCGAGCCTGGGTATCGCCCAGACTCGCACTCAGGGCTTCGATGCCGGCGAGCTGATCCGCTGCGCCGATATCGCCCTTTATCAAGCCAAGGCCGACGGCAAGAACACCTGGCGTTACTTCGCCGCCGAGATGAATCAGCAGATCCAGTATCGCCGCCAACTGGAGAACGACCTTCGCCGAGCGCTGAGGAACAATGAGTTCGTGCTGTATTACCAGCCCCGCTATCGCATGGACGATTTGCGCATCGTCTCGGTAGAAGCGCTGGTGCGTTGGCAACACCCACAGGAAGGCCTGCTCGGCCCGGACACCTTCATCCCCCTGGCCGAACAGAGCGACCTGATCGTTACGCTGGGCCGCTGGGTGCTGCGCGAAGTCTGCCGCAGCGCCCTGGGCTGGCCTGAGCAGTTGCTGGTATCGGTGAACCTGTCACCGGCTCAGTTCCTGCGCAGCGATGTGGTGGCCGATGTAGGTGAAATCCTGTTGGAAAGCGGCTTCCCTGCCCAGCGCCTGGAACTGGAGATTACCGAAAACGTCATGCTCAACGACATCGAAGGCGCCCTGGGCACAATGCAAGCGCTCAAGGAGCTGGGCGTGCGCCTTAACATGGATGATTTCGGCACCGGCTATTCATCGCTGGGTTACCTGCGCACCTATCCGTTCGACAGTATCAAGATCGACAAACGCTTCATCGCCGGGCTCGGCAACCCCAGCAGCAGTGACCGCGCGGTGGTGCAGGCGATCATCAACCTGGGCGAGGCCATGGGGCTGACCGTGACGGCGGAAGGGGTCGAGACCGAGCAACAGCTCAAGACGCTGGAGGTCGACAATTGCCATGAAGTCCAGGGCTATTTCCTGAGTCGCCCGTTGGACAAACAGGCCTTCGAACAACTATTGCAGGACAGGCCAGATCGCTCTGCCGATGCGCTCTAAGCCTGTCGCGTGGCCCTGGGTTCAGCGCAAAGACCGCTCGGCAACGATCTCCGGCAAATCACCACGCCGCAGGTAGATGCGTAAAGCCTCGGCAATATTCAGCCGATCATCCACATGCTGCTCCAGCAGCAGCGCCAGGCGCTCACGGCACAAAGCCATGTGCGCGCCCTGATCGGGCCGCCAGACGAATTCGCTGCACGGGGTGATGCTTTCGTCAGCCACGTCCATGCCGAACGCGTCCTCGGAAAACCGCACGATGTGGACCCCGCGCTTGCCATGAAAACCGACGAACCCTTTGAGCTGATCGGCGGCGTTGCAGATGTCCTGTGATGTGATGGCCATGACGTAACCTCGCAAATGAATGGAAGTGACGCACGCCAGGCGGGCAACGGTCGCCTCTGGTGGGCAACGCGTCGGGCCAGGGTAGCGTAAATGCCCTTCGATTTGCCACCAACCCTAAGCGTCGACCTGCGACGCGAGCACGCCGCTCAGCCAGTTCATGAATGCCTGGACCCGGCGTGGCACATGACGTTGGCGGGCGTACAGCAAGGACACCGGCATCGCCGCAGCGGGCCAGCTCGGTAGTACCTCCACCAGCTCGCCCCGCTCCAGGTGCTCGGCCACACCGACTGCTGGCACTTGAATCAACCCCAGGCCCGCCAGGCAGGCGGCTGAGTAGGCCTCGGCGTTATTCACCGTCACAGCGCCTTCCATGGCCTGGAAGCACAGCTGCCCATCGCGATGATATTCAAACCCCGCGCTGCGTGCGCCCAGGTTGCGCACATAATGGACCAAACGGTGCCTGGCCAGGTCTTCGAGGGTTTGCGGCACGCCGTAGCGGGCCAGGTAAGCGGGGCTGGCGCAATTGCGCATGCTCAATTGCCCAACCGGCCGGGCCACCACGTCCAAGTCGCTGAGTGCGCCGATGCGCATCACGCAGTCGAAACCTTCACGCAACAACTCGACCTGGCGGTCAGTACAGCTGATCTCCACCTCCAGCTTGGGGAAGCGCTGAAGAAACTCCGGCAAGGCCGGGATGATCACGCGCCGGGCCATCATCGTCGGCATATCCACGCGCAGGCAACCGGCCAACTCGGCATCGTCGGCGCGGAACAAGCTCTCGATTTCGTCCATGCCCGACAGCAAATCCTTGCTGCGTTCGTACAGCAAAGTGCCGTCCTGGGTCGCGTGCACGCGCCGCGTGGTGCGGTTGAACAGGCGCGTGCCAAGCAGCTGCTCCAATGCCCTTACCTGCTCCGACACGGTCGAACGCGGCAAGCCAAGGCTGTCGGCGGCAATCGTGAAGCTACTGACCTCACTCACCCGAACGAAGGTGCGCAGCAGTTCCAGCTTGTTCATCCCTTACCCCCGACTGTTCGGCTCAAGCGAACAGTATTTCCATTTTTGCTGGATTTAACAGCATTACGACGATCAATAACCTGTGCCCATCACCACCCATGAGGGATTCAACATGACTCGCAAAATTGCCTTGATCACTGGCGCCAGCCGCGGCTTGGGCCGTAACGCCGCCGAACACCTGGCCGCCCGCGGTATCGACGTTATTGGCACTTACCACTCCAAAGCCGACGAAGCACAGGCCGTGGCCGAAAGCCTGGAACGAGCTGGCGCCAAAGCCGCCATGCTGCAGCTGGACGTCAGCGACAGCAGCAGTTTTGCCAGCTTTGCCGAGCGCCTGAGCGAAACCCTGCGGCAACACTTCGGCAGGGAGCGTTTCGATTTCCTGGTGAACAATGCCGGCATCGGCCTCAACGTGCCCTTCAGCGAAACCAGCGAAGCGCAGTTCGACCAGCTGATGAATATTCAACTCAAGGGTCCGTTCTTCCTGACCCAGCGGATGCTGCCGCTGCTGGTCGATGGCGGGCGCATCGTCAATATCTCTTCCGGGCTGGCGCGTTTCGCCCTGCCCGGGTATGCCGCCTATGCAGCCATGAAAGGCGCGATGGAGGTGCTGACCCGCTATCAGGCCAAGGAACTCGGTGCACGCGGCATTCGGGTGAATATCCTGGCACCGGGGGCGATCGAGACTGATTTCGGTGGCGGCGTTGTTCGCGACAACCAGCAGGTCAATGACTTCATTGCTGGCAACACGGCCTTGGGCCGGGTGGGGTTGCCGGATGATATCGGCGCGGCGATTGCCCTGCTGCTGGAGGACGGCAATGGCTGGATTACCGGTCAGCGTCTGGAAGTGTCCGGCGGGATGTTCCTCTGAAATCCAGCGGCCGCGGCTTCACTGTTCAGGTGCATCCTCATGCACCTGAACACTGGCTGTCATTCCCGCACTCAGGTTCATGCCCTCTGGCACGTGGTCCAGCCGAATCCGCACGGGTATCCGTTGCGCCAGGCGCACCCAGTTGAAGGTAGGTTCGACCACAGGCAACAGCTGGCTGTCCGGGTTGCTGTTGCTGTCGGTGATGCCCCGGCTGATGCTTTCCACATGGCCTTGCATCGCCTCCCCCGCCCCCATCAGCCAGACCGTCACCGAATCGCCCACGCGGATGCGCGGCAGCTTGGTCTCCTCGAAGTAGGCCTGGATATAGAACGTCGAATCATCCACCAGGGCCATCACCGATTCGCCAGCGTTCACATAGTTGCCCTGGGCCAGGCGCAAGTTGGTGATATGCCCGCTACGCGGCGCGCGCACTTCGCTGCGTGCCAGATTGATCTTCGCCACCTGCAACTGGGCTTGAGCTTCATGCAACTCACCCCGGGCGACAGCGGCATTGATCTGGGCGTTTTCGCGCAGCTCGGCACTGATCGCCTCGGGCCCCAATGCCGTGCGCCGCGCCGCTTCCCGCTCGCGCAAGTGCAACTGCTGGGTACGTGTTTCGGCCACGGCACTGGCTTGATCGAACGCCGCCTGGAAGCGTTCGCGATCGATGCTCATCAGCAGGTCGCCGGCCTTGACCTGCTGGTTGTCCTGCACCTTGAGTTCGCGCACCCAGCCCGCCACGTCAGGCGCGATCACCACCACATCGGCACGCACCCGTGCATCACGCGTCCAAGGCGTGAGCATGTAGTACTGCCAGAGTTTGTAGCCGGCCAGAACGGCAATGGCGACGACGCACAGGGTCACCAGGGTACGCACGACTGCACGCATTCAATCACTCCTTACAAAGGCCCCAGCAGGCGGACTACCAGGTACAGCACACAAACGAACAACGCCGCGTCGAACAAGGCTTCGTGCCAGATCCAGCGCCCCAACGGCGTGGCCTGGACCACGAAGCGCAACAGGCCGGTGAGCACCAGCGCCATCAACACGTAGATCAGAAAAGGGCTGAGCAGCACGCCGCCCAATGCCCACTCACGCAACCCCATGGGCTTCCTCCTGCCAGCGGCACCACCTGTTCCAGCTCTTCTGCAACTGCAGCACCGCCCCTTGGGCCAGGCGCAGTGGATCACTCGGCGGCTGGCGCTGGAGGGCGGCGATGAATTGCTCGCTGGCGGCATCCAGGTGTTGTCCACGCCCGGCCGCCGGCCCCTTGGCCAAAACCGATTCCACTTGCTGCAGGTATTCACGTTCGGCAGCGGCCAATGGCGCCTGGGCGACGGCCAGGCACATGCGCAAATGCACCAGTTCATCACCGATATCCAGCCCGTGCAGGCCATCGTCCCAACGTTTACGCTCCGCCTCGGGCAGCTCGCTGGCCTGTCGCGCCAGTTGCATCAGACGGTCGGCCATGCGCCCGCCAAACCAGCTGTCGGCACCGCGCAGATCGCGCCGGGTCAGGCGTACCAGGTCGCTCTGGGTCGCGGCCCGCAGGCGCCGGCCGAGCCAGCGCGGGTGGCGGAACACCAACAGGCGGAACGCCATGACCGCGGCGCCCACGCCCACCAGCATGGCCAGGGCACTGTTGAGCATCGTCGCCACACCGAACTGCATGGCATTGAGCGGTGACACCAGGACGATGAAATGCAGGCAATAGGAGGTGGCCGTGGCCCCTGTGCGCGGGTGAGCCATGCCCAGAGCGCCGAAGAACAGGGGCACGCCCATGCCCAGGCAGAGCATGGCAAAACTGCTCCACTGCGGCAGGAGGATCTGCCCGACCAGCAAGGCCACGGGGATCGCCAGGCAGATACCGCGCAAAAAGCTCAGGCCGATCTGCGCGCCATTTTCACGGCTGGCGAACAGGCTGCAGACCACACAGGTCAAGACCAGGCCACCGGGTGCGGACGGCCAGGCGGTGGCCAGCCAGAAGCCACTCATCACCAAAAACGCCAATGCGCTGCGCGAGCCGAACAGCAACGCCAGCGACCAGTCGCGGTGGGCTGCCAGGCCTTGTCCGCCATCCTTGGGCGCCCTGCCCGCCTCCACATCATCCAGCGCCTGGGTGGCAGCCATGGCGTAATCCAGCAGCAAGGCCATGCGGGCCAGGCAGAAGTGTTCGTCCGAGCTGATCTGCTCATCTTGCGCGGCGCCCCAGATGCGCTGGCGCAACAGCAGCAGGCTCGGCTGATCGGGCTTGGCCAACTGGGCGCGAACTTCTTCCAGCCAAGGGGCAAGGCGCAAGGCCTCACGCTCATCGAGCTGCTGCCATTGACGGCGCACCGAGCGCGAAATGCGCAACAGCACCATCAGCTTCTGGCTCAGGCCGCGAATGGCCCTGGCCCGTTGCCGCCCGCGCGCCCCCTCGAACCAGGCGTGTTCACGCTGGGTATCGATGGCGACGATGCGCCCGAGGATCTCCAACAGGCCTTTACGGGCTTCGTCCTCGCCGCCGAGCATGGCACTGGCCGCCTGCAAGCCGTTCTGCCAGGCCTGACGCGCCTGGCCGGCGAGTTGCTGCTCGACCCGCATCGGCCAGAGCAAGGCGCTGGTGGCGGTGGCGCAGAAGATCCCCAGGCAGATTTCGGTGCAGCGCGCCACCGCCTGGTCGAATACCTGCAGCGGGTGGGCGATGGCGGGCAAGGCGATGATGGCTGCGGTATATCCGGCCAGCACGAAGGCATAGGCCCAGGCACTGCGCAGTTGCGTCGAGGCCGCCGTGCACAGGGCCAGCCACAACGCCAGGGTGATGAGGAACAGCCAGGGGGTTTGAGCGAACAGGCCGATGAACAGCACCGACATGCAGGTCCCGACCAGTGTTCCGGCCAGCCGCGCGAGCCCCTTTTGCACCACCATGCCCGACAGCGGCTGGGCGACGATGAACGCGGTCATCAATGCCCAGGCGGGCTGCTCCAGCCCCCAGCGCATGGCCAGCCACAACGCCAACCCACCACCTAGCAGGGTCTTGATGGCGAATTTCAGGGCGAGGCTGCTGGGCGCGAACAGGGCCTGGAGGGTGATCGGCACGAATCGGACCTTGCGGGGGATGGTCAGTTAAACGATAGACAATGGACGGCAGGATAATGCGTCAATGAATAATTAGCTAGCTAATCATCTTTATTGTTCGGCCTCTTCGCAGGCGGGCCAGCCAACACAAAACCATCAGACAAAAAAATGGGCGACCGAAGTCGCCCTAAATGCCTTGCGTGCCCATGAACCTGGAAGGTCAGCGCGGCTTGCGCTTGTTCGAGTCCTTCCAGATGAAAATGCCCAGACCGGCAAAGAATGCGAACATCAATCCGACCGTTACCACGCCAGCGATAACTACATTGTCGAAGAACATGTTGGCCTCCCGTTTCGTTTGCCGTTGTCCGATGGATGCAAGGTAACGAAGTCGAGGGCGGGGGAAATTGATCGAGGTCAATGGTGCCCGAGGCCGGGCACGCGGGGCGGGCGCAGGGTTGACCTGCGTCAAGTTTCAGCGCTTCTTGGGTTTGCTCTTGGGCTTCTTTTTCTTTGCCTTGCCCAGCGGCATGGCTTGCTCGAACGCCTGGCGCACTTCGTTCAGGCGCTTTTCCTTGAGGTCGTGGACGCGCTTGGCGCGTTCGGCATCGAAGTCGATGAGGTTGTCTTGGCTCATGGGTGGGCTCGACGGTCAACGGAGACCTGCATGATGAAGCCATGCGCCAGCGCTGACCAGCCCTGCCTCACACTTCGATATCGACCAGCAGGCCCTGGCGCGGGTGCTCGCCCATCAACGGCGCCACCGGCACGGTGTTGTCGGCGTTCACTTCATCACCGGGCACGGCGCTGTAGCGCTCTTCATCGCCCTTGTTGTTGCGCCGTTGCTGCTGGCGGCGCTGCTCATCACGCAGCAGCAGGGCCTGCTCCTGCGGATCGCGCTGCTGCTTGAGGTCGATGGCGCTTTCATTTGAAGACGGCTGCGCAGAGACCACCGGTTTGATGTCGGGCGTCGGTTTGACCGGGTCCTGCTGCGAGGTCACGGGGGCGGCACTGAGCGGAATGATCGGCGGCAACATGGAAATTCTCCTGTGCCCACTGTATCGGCCGTCCTTTAGCCAGCTTGAGCGTCGAAGGCAAGAATGCGCGGCCACCCCTGGCCGCGCCTTGCCAGTATAGACAGCGGCTATTCGGCTTCGTCGTCCGGGTCGTCATTACTCGGCGTGCTGGCCTCGCTCCAGGGGCGCTTGTAAACCTGCTGCCACACCGCATCCAGATGCTCGCGCAGCACCGGCGGCGCGTTCTTCAGCGAGGCGCTGTCTTCACGTTCGCCACCGATCGGCTCTTCGCCGGCCGGAGTTATCAGCGATTGGCCGGTAATGGTGTAGCTGGCCTGGCCCTCGCGCAGCTCGATGGCGATGTCGTGCGGGTCGATACCGCCGCCACAGAAGGCATGGCTGGCCACCGTCACTTCGGCGATTCCGTCCTTGTTCAGGTCGCCGACATCGCTGACATCGGTATAGAAGTCGACATCCAGGTCCAGGCCCGGGCAGGTGGTCTCCTGCTCGATCTGCCAGCGCGGCTTGAAGCCGTCACGCTCGTTCGCACGCCCATAGAGCGTGGCCTTGAGCACCACCTTGTCGACTTCCTGCTCGGACTCGGCATCCACCGCCTGGCCATCGCTGCGGCTGAGCACCAGCAAGCCTTCGCCGTCGCGGTCACGAAAGTGCACGCTCTTGATCGGTGTCTGCACGCCCAATACCTCGAGCTGCTCGACCGGAATCGGCGGAAGGTTTTCAAAGTTTTTCTGTTCACAGGCGGCCAGCAGCACGAGGCTGCTCGCGGCCAGGGAGGCATTCAACCAGCGGTGCTTGAGCGGCATGGCGTCCGTAGCCCTCGTCGGCAAGACGGTGATCTGCGATGAAACAGCTAGACTCTTTGGACTTCTTCTCTATGGTCTGCCCGGCCTATCCGTTAACATAGCCGGCTTTTTCATCGCGGGAGTTCAGGCAGTATGGCGCAGCAGTATCAACCGGGGCAACGCTGGATCAGTGACAGCGAAGCGGAGCTCGGCCTGGGAACCATCCTGGCCCAGGATGGCCGCTTGCTGACCGTGCTCTACCCGGCCACTGGCGACACCCGCCAGTATTCCCTGCGCAATGCGCCGCTGACCCGCGTGCGCTTCGCCCCAGGTGACCAGATCACCCACTTCGAAGGCTGGAAGCTGACGGTCCGCGAGGTCGAAGACGTCGACGGGCTGATGGTCTATCACGGCCTGGATGGCCAGAACCAGCCGCGCACCCTGCCTGAAACCCAGCTGTCGAACTTCATCCAGTTCCGCCTGGCCAGCGACCGCCTGTTCGCCGGCCAGATCGACCCGCTGGCCTGGTTCAGCCTGCGCTACAACACCCTGCAGCACACCAGCAAGCAGGTCCAGTCGTCGTTGTGGGGCCTGGGTGGCTGCCGCGCGCAACCCATCGCCCACCAGCTGCACATTGCCCGCGAAGTGGCCGACCGCAGCGCACCGCGGGTACTGCTGGCCGACGAAGTGGGCCTGGGCAAGACCATCGAAGCGGGCCTTGTCATCCACCGCCAGTTGCTGACCGGGCGCGCCAACCGCGTGCTGATCCTGGTCCCGGAAAACCTCCAGCACCAGTGGCTGGTGGAAATGCGCCGGCGCTTCAACCTGCAGGTAGCGCTGTTCGACGCCGAACGCTTCATCGAAAGCGATGCCAGCAACCCGTTCGAGGATGCCCAGTTGGCGCTGGTCGCCCTGGAGTGGCTGGTGGATGATGAAAAGGCCCAGGACGCGCTGTTCGCCGCCGGCTGGGACCTGATGGTGGTCGACGAGGCGCATCACCTGGTCTGGCACGAAGACCAGGTCAGCGCCGAATACGGCCTGGTCGAGCAACTGGCCCAGGTCATCCCAGGTGTGCTGCTGCTCACCGCCACCCCCGAGCAGCTTGGCCAGGACAGCCACTTCGCCCGCCTGCGTTTGCTCGACCCCAATCGTTTCCACGACCTGGCCGCCTTCCGCGCCGAGAGCGAAAACTATCGCCCGGTGGCCGAAGCGGTGCAGGAACTGCTCGACGAAGGTCGTCTGTCGCCCGAAGCCCACGCCACCATACAGGGCTTCCTGGGTGCCGAAGGCGAGGCCCTGCTGGCTGCGGTCAGCGACGGTGACACCCAGGCCAGCGCGCGCCTGATCCGTGAACTGCTCGACCGCCACGGCACCGGCCGCGTGCTGTTCCGTAACACCCGCGCGGCGATCCAGGGCTTCCCCGAGCGCCAGCTGCATCCTTACCCGCTGGCCTTGCCGGAACAGTACCGCGAGCTGCCGGCTGGCGAACATGCCGAGCTGTACCCTGAAGTCGCCTTCCAGGCGCAAGGCGAGGTCAGCGACGATGAGCGCTGGTGGCGCTTCGACCCACGGGTCGACTGGCTGATCGATACCCTGAAGATGCTCAAGCGCACGAAGGTCCTGGTGATCTGCGCCCACGCCGAAACCGCCATGGACCTGGAAGACGCCCTGCGCGTGCGCTCGGGCATCCCTGCGTCGGTGTTCCATGAAGGCATGAGCATCCTCGAGCGCGACCGCGCAGCCGCCTACTTCGCCGACGAAGAGTTCGGCGCCCAGGTGCTGATCTGCTCCGAGATCGGCAGCGAAGGCCGTAACTTCCAGTTTGCCCATCACCTGGTGATGTTCGACCTGCCGGCTCACCCTGATCTGCTGGAACAGCGCATCGGCCGCCTTGACCGGATCGGTCAGAAGCACATTATTCAGCTGCACATCCCGTACCTGCAGGACGGCCCGCAAGAGCGCCTGTTCCAGTGGTACCACGAAGGCCTCAACGCCTTCCTCAATACCTGCCCGACCGGCAACGCCCTGCAGCATCAGTTCGGCCCACGCCTGCTGCCGATGCTCGAAGGCGGTGACAGCAAGGCCTGGGACGCATTGGTCGACGAGGCCAAAGGCGAGCGCGAGCGCCTCGAGGCCGAGCTGCACAGCGGTCGCGACCGCCTGCTGGAGCTCAATTCCGGTGGTGCCGGCGAGGGCCAGGCGCTGGTCGAGGCCATTCTCGAACAGGACGACCAGTTCGCCCTGCCGATCTACATGGAAACCCTGTTCGACGCCTTTGGCATCGACAGCGAAGACCATTCGGAAAACGCCCTGATCCTCAAGCCGAGCGAGAAGATGCTCGACGCCAGCTTCCCGCTGGGCGACGACGAAGGCGTGACCATCACCTACGACCGTGCCCAGGCGCTGTCGCGCGAGGACATGCAGTTCCTCACCTGGGAACACCCGATGGTGCAGGGCGGCATGGACCTGGTGCTGTCCGGCTCGATGGGCAACACCGCTGTCGCGCTGATCAAGAACAAGGCCCTCAAGCCTGGCACCGTGTTGCTCGAACTGCTGTTCGTCAGCGAAGTCGTGGCGCCACGCAGCCTGCAACTGGGCCGTTACCTGCCGCCAGCGGCGCTGCGTTGCCTGCTCGATACCAACGGCAACGACCTGGCTTCGCGCGTGGCGTTCGAGACGCTCAACGACCAGCTCGAAAGCGTGCCGCGTGCCAGCGCCAACAAGTTCGTCCAGGCCCAGCGTGACGTGCTGGCCCAGCGCATCAGTGGCGGTGAGGCGAAAATCATGCCGGCCCACGTCGAGCGTGTGGCCGAGGCGCAGCGTCGCCTCGCCGCCGAGGCCGACGAAGAACTGGCACGCCTGACTGCGCTCAAGGCCGTCAACCCGAGCGTGCGTGACAGCGAAATCGACGCCCTGCGCAAGCAGCGTGAAGATGGCCTGGCGATGCTTGAAAAAGCAGCCCTGCGCCTGGAGGCGATCCGCGTACTGGTTGCGGGCTGACGTTCGTGCAGTGATCGAGGGAGGCCACCGGCCTCCCTTTTTTATGCCTCACCGCTATTGATGAGATAACCAAATCGTTGCAATCAAAGCGCCATTATTCAGGAAGGTTTAAACACCCGTTTCTATACTGCTTTCTGAACAGTCTCCTGGGGATCGATCGGAGACCGGTGCCTACTCGACCATGGGGCAAGCAATGGAATGGCTGGGACTGCAACTGTTCTCCGAATTGCCGGCCAGCGGGCAGATCATCATCGATTGCCGGCATGAGCCGCTATTGATTCTGATCGCGTTCGCCGTGGCCAGCGCCGCCTGCTTCGCCACCCTCGACATGGCCGAACGTCAATCCCATAGCGAACACCCCGCCGCGCGCCGGCAGTGGCGCATGCTCGGTGCCTGCTGCCTGGCGGGCGGCATCTGGGCCATGCACTTCATCAGCATGCTGGCATTCCAGGCACCGGTCGAGATGCACTACGACGTCTCGCTGACCGGCCTGTCACTGCTGATTGCCCTGTTCGTGGCGTGGATGGCGATGAGCAGCCTCGATCGCGAGCAGATGGGCCCGCAGCATTACCTGCAGAGCGCCCTGCTGATCGGCCTGGGTATCGTGATGATGCACTTCGTCGGCATGGCGGCGCTGAAGACGGGCGCCCAGCAGTACTACCAGACCGGCCTGCTGCTGGCGAGCGCCGCCATCGCCCTGCTGGCCAGCCTGGCCGCGCTGCTGTTGGCGCGCTACTTCCGCAACGGCAGCGGCCGGCTGCACCAGGCCATGAAATACGGCGCAAGCCTGTTGATGGCCAGCGGCATCGTCGCCACGCATTTCACCGCCATGGCCGCCATGACCTTGGTGATCCCGGCCGATACGGCACTGAGCCTGCCTTCAGGCGACAACAGCCTGCAACTGGGGCTGACCGTCGCCTTCATCACCTTGCTGGTCAGCGGCAGCAGCATCAGCGCCGCGTTGGCCGACAAGAAGCTGCAAAGCAAGGAAGACGACCTGCGCCGCTATGGCGTATTGCTGAGCCAACTCGACCAGGCGCGTGCCTCGCTGCAGCAGGCGGCCCACTACGACGCGCTGACCAACCTGGTCAACCGTCGCGGCTTCAACCAGGTGTTCGCCGAACGCCTGGCTGAGCTGGACCCCGCCGAGCATCGGTTGGCGGTGATGTTCCTCGATATCGACCACTTCAAGCGCATCAACGACAGCCTCGGGCATGACGCCGGCGACCAACTGCTCAAGGTCATCGCCAGCCATATCAAGGCGGCCACGCGCAGCCAGGACCTGGTGGCGCGCTTTGGCGGCGACGAGTTCTGCGTGGTCACCAGCCTGCAAGGCCCGGACGAGGCGCGCCATTTGGCCCAGCGGATCATGCAGCGCATGAAGGACCCGATCGACCTCAATGGCCGGCGTATGGTCATGACCACCAGCATCGGCATCAGCATCTACCCCGACGATGGCCTGAACGCCGAAGAACTGCTCAAGCACGCCGACCTTGCGCTCTACCAATCCAAGGGCAGTGGGCGCAACAGCCTGCATTTCTTCAGCAGTGGCCTGAAAAGCCGCGCCACCCTCGAACTGCAGCTGGAAGAAGAACTGCGCATCGCCTTGCTCGAAGAACGGGGCTTGCGCGTGCACTACCAGCCGATTTTCGACCTGCACAGTGGCCAGGTGGCCAAACTCGAGGCGCTGGTGCGCTGGCAGCATCCGCAGCATGGCCTGCTAAGCCCGGACCGCTTCATCGGCATCGCCGAGGCTAACGGCCTGATCGTCGATCTCGACCTGTGGGTTCTGCGCCATGCCTGCGAGGACCTGGCACAACTGCATCGCCATGGGTTTGCCAGCCTCAAGCTCACGGTCAATTGCTCAGCGGTGACCCTGGGCCATGAAGCACTGCCCACCGAAGTGGAAATGGCCTTGGCACAGGCGGGCCTTGCGCCAAGGCATCTGGAACTGGAAGTGACCGAGAACGCCCTGATGGGCGACATTCAGCGCACCGTCAGCCTGCTCAAACGCATTCGCAGCCAGGGCGTCAGCCTGTCGATCGATGACTTCGGCACCGGGTATTCATCGCTGGCCTATCTCAAACGCCTGCCGCTCGATGTGCTGAAGATCGACCGCAGTTTTCTGCAGGACGTGCCAGGCAGCCTGAAGGACCGCGAGATCGTTCAGGCCATCATCGCCATGGCCCATACCCTGCACCTGCAAGTGGTCAGCGAAGGCGTGGAAACCGTCGAGCAACACGAATTCCTGGCCGCCCATGGCTGCGACTACCTGCAGGGTTATCTGCTCAGCCGCCCGGTGCCGCTGGCGGAGCTGCGGCCGATCCTGGATCGGCTCGACCGCCAGGAAGCCGCGTTCAGCGCTTGTTACGATACAGCTCTACCAGGGTCGCCGGATCTTTTTGCAGATAGCCCTGGCTACCGTGCAAGCGCATCAGTTGCGCGGCGAGGCCACTGAGCGGCGTCGCCGTGCCCTGTTCGCGGGAGAACTTGACCGCCCCGTCGAGGTCCTTGAGCAGCGTACGCACGTGCCACTTGATCGGTTCGAAACGGCTCTCGGCCATCTGCGGCGCGAGGATCTGCAACGGCTTGGAGTCGGCAAAACCACCGGCCAGGGCTTCGGCGATCAGTGTCGCATCCACCCCTGATTGTTCGGCCAGCGCCACGACTTCGGCGATCACCAGCGCATTACAGGCAACGATCATCTGGTTGCAGGCCTTGGTCACCTGCCCCGCTCCCACCCCGCCCATGTGCGTGACCCGCTGGCCCAGGGTGAGCAGGACCGGGCGCGCACGCTGCAGGTTGGCCGCCTCGCCGCCGACCATGATCGCCAAGGTGCCGGCCTCGGCGCCCGGTGTGCCGCCGGACACCGGCGCATCCAGCCAGGCCATGCCACACAGCGCGGCCAGCTCGGCGGCCATTTCGCGGGTAGCGGTCGGTTCCAGGCTGGAGAAGTCGATCAGCAACTGGCCGCTGCGCCCACCCTGGGCGATACCTTGCTCACCGAACACCACTTCGCGCACCACGGCCGTGTCGGCCAGGCACAGCAGCACCATTTCGCTGCCGCGGCACAACTCGGCTGGGCTAGCGGCCAGCCGTGCGCCAGCGGCGACCAGGTCAGCGCACTTTTCCGGGCTGCGGTTCCACACCGTCAGCGGGTAACCCGCGGCCAGCAGGCGCCGGCACATCGGCAGGCCCATCAGGCCAATGCCGGCGAATCCAAGCGAAGGTAGTGCAGTGCTCATCAACGACTCCAGGTTAACTCGATCTTTGATAAAGAGCCGCTCTGCGGCCCCATTACGCATCCCGTAAACTGTTACCGCCACGCCGAATTGTTACCTACCTCCACCCACCTGAACGTCTTCGAGCACCAGAATGGGGCGGCTGCGCATTTTTGCGCACCAAAATCAATCAGGCCTGCTTGTCACTTTTCACCTGAATCACGATGAACGGTGAAACCACCACCGCCCAGATCTCTGGATCGCGGGTTTGCAGGTCGAGCGCTTGCTCTGTGGTAACTGCGCCGACGGTGCCATCACTGCGCCACTTGGCGAAGATCTCGCTACGATTCTCGGCCATTGCAGCCGCTACCTCGATCAGGTCCAGGCTGGGGTCGACCCAAATCAGGTCACCCTTGGCCCAGAAACGCTCCAACGCTTTCCATTCGATAGTTGCCGTCTCGCCGAGCAATTTGGCATAGAGGGTGCTTGTTTGATCAGTCATGGGTTTTTACCCGCAAAAATCCGCTATTCAAAAGCCCGGTATTTTTGCAGAAAAACCTGGTTTCAAATAAGTAATTTGATCGATCGGCCCAGAATGCGTGGGGTGGGGCCGAGATGCAGGCGAATTGATGGCGCTTTTCTGTATCTTTGTGTCGATCATGCGACAACCCTGGAAATAGACACTTTTCGCCCGCTTTTCAAGCGCTCGGACAGCGCTCTACACTGTACCGGTACAGTTCCGGGACATGTTCCGGGGGAAGGTGGGCATGCAGCATGGCATGGCCGTGCCGCATATCCCGCCCGGTCTGTAGCCCTGGCCGCCAGGACTATAAGAATTACAACAGAATGAGTGGAGCACTATGATCAAGATTTCCAAGCTGTTCGCCGCAATGGTTCTGGCCGGGGTAGCCAGCCATTCGTTTGCCGCCGATACCATCAAGATCGGCATCGCCGGTCCGAAGACGGGTCCTGTGACCCAGTACGGCGACATGCAGTTCATCGGCGCCAAACAGGCCATCAAGGACATCAACGCCAAGGGCGGCGTCGATGGCAAAATGCTTGAAGCCAAGGAATACGACGACGCCTGCGACCCTAAACAGGCCGTGGCAGTCGCCAACAAAGTGGTCAACGACGGCGTCAAATACGTCATCGGCCACCTGTGCTCCAGCTCTACCCAGCCTGCGTCCGACATCTACGAAGACGAAGGCGTGATCATGATCACCCCGGCTGCCACCAGCCCGGAAATCACCGCCCGTGGCTACAAGCTGATCTTCCGCACCATCGGCCTGGACAGCGCTCAAGGCCCAGCCGCCGGCAATTACATCGCCGACCACGTCAAGCCGAAGGTCGTTGCCGTTCTGCACGACAAGCAGCAGTACGGTGAAGGCATCGCCACTGCGGTCAAGCAGACCCTGGAAGGCAAAGGCACCAAGGTTGCCGTGTTCGAAGGCCTGAACGCCGGTGACAAGGACTTCTCCTCGATCATCCAGAAGCTCAAGCAGAACAACGTCGACTTCGTCTACTACGGCGGCTACCACCCGGAGCTGGGCCTGATCCTGCGCCAGGCTCAGGAAAAAGGCCTGAAGGCCAAGTTCATGGGCCCGGAAGGCGTGGGTAACGACTCCATTTCGCAGATCGCCCAGAACGCCTCCGAAGGCCTGCTGGTCACCCTGCCGAAATCGTTCGACGCCGACCCTGCGAACAAGGCCATCGTCGACGCCATCAAAGCTGACGGCAAAGACCCAAGCGGCCCATTCGTGTTCCCGGCCTACTCGGCCGTCCAGCTGATTGCTGAAGGCATCAAGGCTGCCAAGTCCGAAGACACTGAAAAAGTGGCGGCCGAGCTTCACAAAGGCACCTTCAAGACCCCGACCGGCGACCTGTCCTACGACGAGAAGGGCGACCTGAAAGACTTCAAGTTCGTGGTCTACGAATGGCACTTCGGCAAGCCGAAGACCGAAGTCTCCCCTCAGTAACTGCGTGACTAAATAGCTGACCGTAGAAGCCCACTGTGCGAGCAGTGGGCTTTGTTTTACGAGGTTCACGGACCTGACTCCCGCGATCCGGGGGCCAGTCCACCTGAAAATCTTAAAACCGTCACCCGCGGTTTCCTGGCCTACCCCCGCCAGCGAAATGCAAATCAGGTTTTTAGGAGCGCTGTAATGCCTGAGATCTACCATTTCTTCCAACAACTGGTTAATGGATTGACCATCGGCAGCACCTACGCATTGATCGCCATCGGTTACACGATGGTGTACGGCATCATTGGCATGATCAACTTCGCCCACGGCGAGGTGTACATGATCGGCTCCTACGTGGCCTTCATCGCCCTCGCGGGCCTGGCCATGATGGGTATCCATTCGCTGCCGATCCTGATGACCGTTGCCTTCGTCGCGACGATCTTCGTCACCAGCGCCTATGGCTACAGCATTGAACGGGTTGCCTACCGCCCATTGCGCAACAGCAACCGTCTGATCCCGCTGATTTCCGCCATCGGCATGTCGATTTTCCTGCAGAACACCGTGCTGCTGTCACAGGATTCCAAGGACAAATCCATCCCCAACCTGATCCCCGGGAGCTTCTCCTTCGGGCCAGGCGGTGCCGAGGAAGTTCTGATCAGCTACATGCAGGTTCTGGTGTTCGTGGTCACCCTGGTGGCCATGACCCTGCTCACCCTGTTCATCTCCCGTTCCCGCCTGGGGCGCGCCTGCCGCGCCTGCGCCGAGGACATCAAGATGGCCAACCTGCTGGGCATCAACACCAACAACATCATCGCCCTGACCTTCGTCATCGGCGCCGCGCTGGCGGCGGTGGCGGCTGTGCTGCTGAGCATGCAGTACGGCGTGATCAACCCCAACGCCGGTTTTCTGGTGGGCTTGAAGGCCTTCACCGCGGCGGTACTGGGCGGCATCGGCAGCATCCCGGGCGCCATGCTCGGCGGGCTGGTGCTGGGCGTGGCCGAAGCCTTCGGCGCCGACATCTTCGGCGACCAGTACAAGGACGTGGTGGCATTCGGCTTGTTGGTTCTTGTCCTGCTGTTCCGGCCGACCGGCATCCTTGGCCGCCCGGAGGTTGAAAAAGTATGAACAGAAATCTCAAACAGGCGTTCTTCAGCGCCTTGCTGGTCTGGGCCGTGGCCTTCCCGGTACTGGGCCTGAAACTGAGCATCGATGGCATCAGCCTGATCGTGCACAGCCAGGGCTCGTTCACCATCAGCATCATCGCCGTGTGCTCGCTGCTGATGTTCCTGCGCGTGCTGTTCGACAAGCAGTGGAGCTCGGTGATGGGCCGCCGCTCTGACCGCAAGCTGATTTCGCCGGCGGTGAGCAACTTCCTGACCCTGCCCAAGACCCAGCGCTGGATCATCATTGGGCTGATCGTGGCGGCGCTGATCTGGCCGTTCTTCGGCTCGCGCGGGGCGGTCGACATCGCCACGCTGATCCTGATCTACGTGCTGCTGGGCCTGGGCCTGAACATCGTGGTCGGTCTGGCGGGCCTGCTCGACCTGGGTTACGTGGGCTTCTATGCCGTGGGCGCGTACAGCTACGCCATGCTCTCGCACTACCTGGGCTGGAGTTTCTGGGTGTGCCTGCCGATCGCCGGCCTGATGGCCGCCACCTTCGGCTTCCTGCTCGGCTTCCCGGTGCTGCGCCTGCGCGGTGACTACCTGGCGATCGTGACCCTGGGCTTTGGCGAGATCATCCGCCTGTTCCTGCGCAACCTCACCGACTGGACCGGCGGCCCCAACGGCATCAGCAACATTCCCAAGCCAGAGTTCTTCGGCCTGACCTTCGAGCGCCGCGCAGCCGAGGGGATGCAGACCTTCCATGAGTTCTTCGGGCTGCAATACAACTCGATCAACAAGGTCATCTTCCTCTACCTGGTGGCCCTGCTGCTGGCGCTGCTGGCGCTGTTCGTCATCAACCGCCTGCTGCGCATGCCGATCGGGCGTGCCTGGGAAGCGCTGCGTGAAGACGAGATCGCCTGCCGTGCGCTGGGCCTGAACCCTACCGTGATCAAGCTTTCGGCGTTCACCCTGGGTGCCTGCTTCGCCGGTTTCGCCGGCAGCTTCTTCGCCGCACGCCAGGGCCTGGTCACGCCTGAGTCGTTCACCTTCATCGAGTCGGCGATCATCCTCGCCATCGTCGTGCTCGGCGGCATGGGCTCACAACTGGGCGTGATTCTTGCGGCCATCGTGATGATCCTGCTGCCCGAGCTGATGCGTGAGTTCAGCGAATACCGGATGCTGATGTTCGGTGCGCTGATGGTGTTGATGATGATCTGGCGTCCGCAAGGCCTGCTGCCTATGCAACGTCCACACATGGAGCTGCATCGATGAGCCGTGAAATTCTGCAAGTCAGCGGCCTGAGCATGCGCTTCGGCGGCTTGTTGGCGGTCAACGGCGTGGCCCTGACCGTCAAGGAAAAACAAGTGGTGGCATTGATTGGCCCGAACGGCGCCGGCAAGACCACGGTGTTCAACTGCCTGACCGGCTTCTACAAGCCCAGCGGCGGCACCATCCTGCTCGACGGCCAGCCGATCCAGGGCCTGGCCGGCCACCAGATCGCCCGCAAGGGCGTGGTGCGGACCTTCCAGAACGTGCGCCTGTTTAAAGAGATGACCGCGCTGGAAAACCTGCTGATTGCCCAGCACCGTCACCTCAACACCAACTTCTTCGCCGGCCTGTTCAAGACCCCGAGCTTCCGCCGCAGCGAGAAGGAGGCCATGGAGCGCGCTCAGTACTGGCTGGAAAAGGTCAACCTGACCGAATTCGCCAACCGCACCGCCGGCACCCTCGCCTACGGCCAGCAACGGCGTCTGGAAATCGCCCGCTGCATGATGACCCAGCCACGCATCATCATGCTCGACGAGCCGGCAGCCGGCCTGAACCCCAAGGAAACCGAAGACCTCAAGGCGCTGATCGCCTACCTGCGCGAGTCGCACAACGTCACCGTGCTGCTGATCGAACACGACATGAAGCTGGTGATGAGCATTTCCGACCACATCGTCGTGATCAACCAGGGCACGCCCCTGGCCCACGGCACACCGGAGGAAATCCGCGACAACCCTGACGTGATCAAAGCCTACCTGGGGGAAGCGTAAATGCTGAAGTTTGAAAACGTTTCCACGTTCTACGGCAAGATCCAGGCGCTGCACAGCGTCAACGTCGAGATCAACCAGGGCGAGATCGTCACCCTGATCGGCGCCAACGGTGCCGGCAAGTCGACCTTGCTGATGACCCTGTGCGGCTCGCCACAGGCGCACAGCGGCAGCATCAAGTACCTGGGTGAAGAACTGGTCGGCCAGCCGTCCTCGCACATCATGCGCAAGAGCATCGCCGTGGTCCCCGAAGGCCGCCGCGTGTTCGCCCGCCTGACCGTCGAGGAAAACCTGGCCATGGGCGGTTTCTTCACCGACAAGGGCGACTACCAGGAGCAACTGGACAAGGTCCTGCAGCTGTTCCCGCGGCTGAAAGAGCGTTACGTTCAGCGCGGCGGCACCATGTCCGGCGGCGAGCAGCAGATGCTGGCCATCGGCCGGGCGCTGATGAGCAAGCCCAAGCTGCTGCTGCTCGACGAGCCGTCGCTGGGTTTGGCGCCGATCATCATCCAGCAGATCTTCGACATCATCGAACAGCTGCGCCGCGATGGCGTGACGGTGTTCCTGGTGGAGCAGAACGCCAACCAGGCGCTTAAGGTCGCTGACCGGGCTTATGTGCTGGAGAATGGCCGGGTGGTGATGCAGGGGACGGGTGAGGCTTTGCTCACCGACCCAAAAGTGCGGGACGCCTATTTGGGTGGTTGATGGATCAAGGGGCTTCGGCCCCTTTTTCTTGCCTCATGTGATGGTGTTTCCCTTGCGGGCCACTCGCGGCTAAAGCCACTCCTACAGGACACGACGTCCCTCTGTGGGAGCGGCTTTAGCCGCGAGTGGCCCGCACTGGCAACACATCAAGCCTTGTTAACCTCGCTCAGCCTAAGTACCGTTGCCCGTTATTTGAAAAAGATTCCCGGAGCCCGCCCCATGCGTCTCACCCCTTCCCTGCTGCTCACTGCCCTGCTGCCCCTGTTCACTGGCTGCCAGATGCTGGCAGATGCCCCCCGTGACCCGAACATCGGCACCACGCGCATGCAGGGCGAACTGAGCGCCAACGGCGGACGCCTGTTGTTCAAGCCCTGCAGCGAAGCACGTCGTTTCGTGATCAACGACGTCGCTGGCACCGGTATCCTGCAGGAGTCCGCCAGCCTGGCCAAGGACGCCAACGCCAAGTTGTTCGCCGACGTGCGCGGCCGCCTCACCGGCGCCAAGCAAGCCGACAATGACGGCCAGCTGGAGGTCAGCCGCCTGTACCGCCTCGAGCCTTCCACCCGCGCTTGCGACGACCCCAACTTCAAGCAGCTGACCCTGCGCGCCAATGGCCATGAACCGGACTGGGACATCAAGGCCAGCGGCAAAGGCATGGTGCTCAACCGCGTCGGCAAAGACCCGCTGCCCCTGCCGTTCCTCGAAGAAGAAGTACCCGGCGGCGGCCTGACCCTGACCAGCGAAGCCAACGGTCAGCACGTTGAACTGTGGGTCGCCCCGCAACGCTGCGTCGATGGCGCCACTGGCGCGGTGCGCCACCTGCGCGCCGAACTGCGCATCGACGGCCAGACCCTGCGCGGCTGCGGTTACTACGGTGGCGCACGCGACAACTGATCGCCGGGCGCTTTTATCCTGCCAGTCGGGGCGGCTAACAGCTTATACTTGGCGGTTTGTGTAAAGCCGCCGGCCGCCCATGGCCGGGATACTGGACCCTGCCATGCTACGAATCACCGAACTGAAGCTGCCCCTGGACCATCCCGACGAAGCGCTGCGTGAAGCCATCGTCCAGCGCCTGGGCATCCGCGACGAGCAACTGCTCAGCTTCAACCTGTTCAAACGCAGCTACGACGCACGCAAGAAAAACAGCGAGCTGTTGTTCATCTACACCATCGACCTCGAAGCCAGCAACGAAGCGGAACTGCTGAGCAAGTTCGCCGACGATCACAACGTCACTGTCGCGCCGGACGTCACCTACAAGTACGTCGGCCACGCCCCGGCCGACCTGCAGGCGCGGCCGATCGTGGTCGGCTTTGGCCCTTGCGGCATCTTCGCCGGCCTGTTGCTGGCGCAAATGGGCTTCAAGCCGATCATCCTCGAGCGTGGCAAGGAAGTGCGCCAGCGCACCAAGGATACCTGGGGCCTGTGGCGCAAGAGCGTGCTCAACCCCGAGTCCAACGTGCAGTTCGGCGAAGGCGGCGCCGGCACGTTCTCCGACGGCAAGCTGTACAGCCAGATCAAGGACCCGCAACACCACGGCCGCAAGGTGCTGGAAGAGTTCGTCAAGGCCGGTGCGCCGGACGAAATCCTCTACATCAACAAGCCACACATCGGTACCTTCCGCCTGACCGGCATGGTCGAGCAGATGCGCCAGGACATGATCGCCCTCGGTGCCGAAGTACGCTTCCAGGAGAAGGTGACCGACCTGCTGATCGAAGACGGCCAGCTGAGCGGCGTCATACTGGAAAGCGGGGAGCAACTGCACTCGCGCCATGTGGTCCTGGCTCTGGGACACAGCGCCCGTGACACCTTCCGCATGCTGCACGGCAAGGGCGTATTCATGGAGGCCAAGCCGTTTTCCGTCGGTTTCCGCATCGAGCACCCGCAAACGCTGATCGACAAGGCGCGCCTGGGCAAGTACGCCGGCCACCCGAAACTCGGCGCCGCCGACTACAAACTGGTGTACCACGCCAAGAACGGCCGTTCGGTGTACAGCTTCTGCATGTGCCCGGGCGGTACCGTGGTCGCCGCCACCAGCGAGCCTGGCCGCGTCGTCACCAACGGCATGAGCCAGTACTCGCGTAACGAGCGCAATGCCAATTCCGGCATCGTGGTCGGCATCGACCCTGAGCGCGATTACCCAGGCGGCCCGCTGGCGGGCATCGAGTTGCAGGAGCGCCTCGAAGCGCACGCGTACGTGATGGGCGGCAGCAATTATCAAGCGCCGGCGCAACTGGTCGGCGATTTCGTGGCGGGTAAACCGTCTACGGCGCTGGGCAGTGTCGAACCGTCGTACAAGCCGGGCGTCACCCTGGGTGACCTGGCACCGAGCCTGCCAGACTTCGCCATCGAAGCGATCCGCGAGGCGCTGCCGGCGTTCGACCGCCAGATCAAAGGCTACAACCTGCATGACGCGGTTTTGACCGGCATTGAGACGCGTACTTCTTCGCCGCTGCGCATTACCCGCGGCGCGGATTACCAGAGCCTGAATGTGAAGGGGCTATTCCCTGCAGGCGAAGGTGCCGGATATGCCGGTGGCATCCTGTCGGCCGGTGTCGATGGCATTCGCATCGCCGAAGCCGTGGCGCGGGATATGCTCGGGCTGTAAGCCGCGACAGATAAACAAAACCCCGAACTGGCGAGGCCAGTTCGGGGTTTTGTTTATGCAGCAATCAGTGCGAAACGCGGCTGGTGCCGTCAACGGTCATGATGCGAACACGCTCACCCACGCGGAAGATTTCGTTTTCCTGCACAGCCTGCACGTAAGCGCGCATGCTGCCATCGTCTTCACGCACAGTAATCTCGACACCTTGAGTGCGGGTGATGCCTTCCTCAGCTGCCGAGCCTGCCAGGCCACCGGCCACGGCACCGATCACGGCTGCGACGATGCTGCCGCGGCCACCCCCGATGGCGCTGCCGGCCACACCACCAACGATTGCGCCGGCACCACCGCCGATTGGGGTCTTGGTGCCTTCGATCTTGACCGGGCGCAGGGATTCGATGGTCCCCATGCGCACGGTCTGCACGCGACGGGCTTCATCACGGGAGTAGCTGTCGCCGGTCAGGCTGGAGGCACAGCCGCCCAGCAACAACGACAGGGTGGTAAAGGTCGCCACCAGCAAAGCGGATTTACGCATGGGTAAAGTCTCCATAAGTCAGATGTCCATTAGACGCTGCACCTCGACGGCTGTCACGGTGATCAAGTAATAAAATTATTACCGTTCAGCTACGGTACAGCCTCCGAGCCGGGCTTGGAAAATTAGACATAGGATAGTCACAGATTGCTGCATCGGCGTGCAGACTGGGTAGGGGCTGGGGACAGCCCCTGAAATTCAAGGCGCCAGGCGCTCGCGTGCCCAATGCCCATCGACCAGCCGATAGTTCAGCCGATCATGCAGTCGGCTTGCCCGACCTTGCCAGAACTCGATGCGCTCGGGCAGCAGGCGATAACCACCCCAATGCTCCGGGCAGTGCGGCTGAGTGTCGGAGAAACGAGCCTCGGTAGCCTTTACCAAACCTTCCAATTCCTCGCGGCCGGCAATCACCCGGCTTTGCGGTGAGGCCCAGGCGCCCAGGCGACTGCCCAGCGGACGCACCTGGTAATAATCATCGGACTCCTTGGCCGTAACCTTTTCCACCCGTCCCTCGATCCGTACCTGGCGCTCCAGGGCAGGCCAGAAGAAGGTCATGGCAGCGAAAGGATTGGCCTGAAGTTGCTGGCCCTTGGCGCTGTCGTAATTGGTGAAGAAGGTGAAGCCGCGCGCGTCGAGCCCCTTGAGCAGCAGCACGCGGCAATGCGGGCGGCCCTCGCCGTCGACCGTGGCAACGGTCATGGCATTGGCCTCCACCGGTGGCTGCTCGGTCTTCACCGCATCGGCGAACCACTGGTGGAACAGAGCGAACGGCTCGCCCGGGGCCTGGGCTTCAGCCAGGCCATCACGGGTGTAGTCGCGGCGCATATCGGCCAGGGATTGGGTCATGGCTGCGTTTCCTTGACGATCAGTTGGTCTTCGCAGGGCTGTTGGCGGCTACTTTCTTGTCAGCGGTAGCTTTCTTGGCCGCAGGCTTGGCCGGCGCGGCTTTCTTCTTGGCAGCGGTCTTGGCCGGTGCCTTGGCTTTGGCGACAGGCTTCTTGGCAGCCGGTTTGGCAGCGGCCTTCGCGGCTGGCTTGCTTTCGGCAGCCTTGGCAGCAGGCGCCTTGGCATCCTGGACGGCGACCATAGAAGCCGGGGCGGATGGCGGCACGGCCTTCTGGTACTTGGCCATCAGCGCCAGCATGGTGTTCTGCGGAGTCAGCAGCATTTCTACGCGACGGTTAAGGGAACGGCCTTCGGCGCTGTCGTTGGCGGCGCGCGGCATTTCCGAGCCCATGCCTTTGAGCGACAGGCGGTCACGCTGCAGGCCGCTCAGGCGGAAGATCGCCGATACCGAAGCCGCGCGCTCCGTGCTCAGCTTCTGGTTGGTGGCGGCAGCACCACTGGTGTCGGCATGGCCCAGCACCAGCACGGCAGTCTTGGGGTCGCCTTCGACGGCCTTGGCCACGCGGGTGATCGGGCCGAGGGTCATCGGCAGCAGCATGTTTGGACGGTCCGGATTATAGGAGCTGTCCGCCGGGATGGTCACGACCAAGACGTTGTCACGGCGCTCCAGCTCAAGCTTGCTGTCCTTGATGGCTTGACGCAGCTTCGGCTCATATTGGTCGAGCCAGGCCTGGGTAGCTTTTTCATCGATCTTTGGCACGACTGGGCCCTTGGCCTGCTTGTCATCGCCGCCGAATGGCCACCACCAGCGGCTGGCGCTCTCGGACTTGGCGTCGGCCTTGGCGACGTTCTCGGTGACGGCCTGCTTCACTTCCTGCTCGGCGACCTTGTCCGAACCAAAGGGCCACCAGCTGCTGCTGCCCTCCTTCGAAGCATCCTGAGGATGGCTGGCGCAGCCGGTCACGGCGGTCAGGCACAGGGCCAGAGCTAAGGTTTTATGTGAAGACATCAGCGATACACCATGAAATTGAAAGAGATTTTGCCAACACATGTGAGGCGTTGGCATTGAGGATAGTCAAAGGGGTCGCGCAATACCCGCATTACCCGATCAAAGGCACGTGCCAAGCACGCGCACCAGCTGTTGAGCCCTTGGGTCCATCAGCACGTAAGGGCCAAGGGTGTTGACCACGAAACCGAAAGCCACATCGTGCTCGGGGTCGGCGAAGCCGACAGAGCCGCCCGCGCCAGGGTGCCCGAAGGCTCGGGCGCCAAGGCCGAAGGTGGCGTTGGCCACGGTGGGTTGGTCGAGCATGCAACCCAGGCCGAAACGGGTCTGAGTCAGCAAGGTACGGTCCTGACCGACGCTGTGTTCGCGCGTCAGTTCATCGAGCAGTTCGGATTCGAGCAGGCTGCCGTCGAGCAAGCCGGCGTAGAAGCCCGCCAGGCTGCGGGCGTTGCCGTGGCCGTTGGCCGCCGGCTGCTGCATGCGCCGCCACTCCGGCTTGTTTGTGCTGGTGAGGATCGCCGGCGGATTGGTGAACGCGCGGGTCGACAATGCCTCGGGTTCACGCATGGTTACCTGCAGCAGTCGCTGAGCCGCGGCATCGCCGGCGTTGCCCTTGCCGCGGGCGATATGCGCCACGCGGTGGAATTCTTCGTCGGCCAGGCCGATATGGAAGTCCAGCCCCAACGGCCGCGCGGTGCGGGCCACGATCGACTCGCCAGGGCCACGGCCATCGGCGCGGCGGATCAATTCGCCCAGCAGCCATCCATAGGTGATGGCGGCGTAGCCGTGTTCGCTGCCAGGGGTCCACCAAGGCGCTTCGGCGGCCAGGGCATCGACCATGGTCTGCCAGTCATACAAGGCTTCAGCGGGCAACAGCTCGCGGATGGCCGGCAAACCGGCGCGGTGGCTGAGCAGCTGGCGCAGGGTGACGCTCTCTTTGCCTGCCTGGGCGAACTCTGGCCAGTAGCGCGCGACCGGGGCATCCAGGGCCAGCTTGCCCTCACCCACCAGCTGCAGCGCGGTAACTGCGGTGAAGGTCTTGGTACAGGAGAACAGGTTGGCGATGGTGTCGCTGTGCCAGGCTTCTTGACCGTCCTTGTCGGCGCTGCCCGCCCACAGGTCGATCACAGTCTCGCCGCCCACCTGGATGCACAGCGCCGCACCACGTTCCTGGGTATCATCGAACAATGCGGCGAACGCTTCGCGAACCGCCTCGAACTTCAGCTCATAGTGACCCTGGATCTGCACCCACTGTTCTCCGTACGACCATGCTGACAAAGGCGTGCATTGTTTCAGTAGTTGGCGGTTTTGCCTACAGGCCAAGGCCGGATGGTCGTAGGAAAATGCTCTATTTTTTAGCTCTCTCTTCCGCCGTAGAGCCCGGTTTAGATACCTCTTCGGGTAACGGGCTGCTCAACTGACCAATGGCCTGCAGGTTACTCTTACGCACGGCTTCGACAAACCCCGGATACGCAACATCCGTAATGGCCACCAGCCCCAAGTGCCCATTCTCGCCATCGAGCAAACGACCGCTGGCGGGCTGGTCGAGGTACTGGAACCAATGCGCACCTACGATCATCGGTTGCGCCAGCGCTGCCTTGAGGAAGTTGCCATAGGCCGGCCCGCGGTCTTCTTCTCGCGCCACTTCCACAGGCCCTGGCCAGAACGGGCCACGGTCGCGGGAGCCGAACTGGAATTCAGACACCAGCACCGGCTTGTCCAGCTCGGCCAGGCGGGCGAAGTCGTAGCCATCCTCAGGTTTCAGGGTATAGAAGTTGAAACTCAACACATCGCAGAACTCAGCGCATGCCTTGACCGCTTCGGGCGTGCTCGCCGCATAGCGACCGCCCAGCAGCAGGTGGTTGGGCGCATGCCACTTCAGCGAATCGGCGATGGTCTTGAAATAGGTTTCGGCGAACACCTGTTGGAAATACTGGTAATCGCGCTCGATCTCCGGGTGTTCAGGGTTTGGCAGTGGCGCCTCGAAACCTGGGTCTTCCATCAACTCCCAAGCTTGCAGGTCAATGCCCCAAGCTTTGGACAGGCCCTGCTGGTTTCGATACTTGTCACGCAGTTGCTTGAGGAACGCGCGCTTGGCGGGTACATCGGTGGTCAGGCGCAAAGTGCCGTAGGCCAAGCCATAACGGGCCTTGGGGTCGTTACCAGGCGCTGCCCAGGCCAGTTCGTTGTCTGCAAAATAACCGATCAGCCACGGGTCATCACGATGATCGCGTGCAGCGATGGCCACCGCGCGTTCGGTGGCCATGGCGAATCGTGGGTCGAACGGGTCGGGCATGCGCCCCCACCAGTCCATGCCGGTGCTGATGCTGGCGTAATCGCCAACAATGGACAGCGGCAATGTATAAGGCATGCGCTTGGCCTCGGCCAGGGCCGGGTCGCTCCAGTTACCCAGCGTGTTGAAGCCCCAGGCCTGCAAACGATCGAGCGTGTGCCCCTGCCAACGCGCGGTATCCAACATCAGCGGCGGGCACGCAGGCGCAGGCTGGCCTTCAGCGGCGGGCGGACAGGCTTTGCCATGGCCGCGCTGAATGTTGGCCGCATAGAAATCGAACCAACGCCCCTGCTTGAAGTTGCGCCCTTGCGAGGAGGCATTGCCATCGTCGTTGTTGCCTTCGCCATAGAAGGCCGCCATCGCGTCACCCTGGCCAGGTAGTGCAGTGAACATGCCTTCGCGGCCGGCGACATAGGTACGCCCGCCATCAGCGGCCACGGCATTGACGCCCAATGAATAGAACGGATGACCTTCCGGGGTTACCAGGTACCAGCGACCATCGCGCTTCTCGGTACGAAAAAAGCCCTTGGCCTCGAACGCCGGTCCTGCCAGTGAGCCTCCGTAACTGTCCAGCTGCAGCTTCGCGCGCTCAGCCAGCCAGGCCCTGAGCTGTTGCTGTTCGCGGTTGTCGGCGGCCTTGAGCTGCTCGTCGCTGACGATCTTCTCTGGCCAGCGGCCACGGGCCGACTGGCCGTAGCCGTCGATCAGCTGGTGATAGGCGGCCTGGTAGGCGAGGTCGTCATCCTGAATACCGACTTTTTCAATCAGCAGGTTCTGCGCCACCTTGGGACTCGGAATGGTCAGGCTGAGCGAAACCACCTGCTTGAGGTCGACCTCGCCGACGCTACTGGTCAACAGCACGCGCTGCCCTTCGTACATCCACGGCATCGGTGGGCCGGCGCGCATGCCCTGGCTCAGTGGCGAGCTGGCTTTGAGCGGCACCATCACCGTCTGCGCAGGCCCTGCCGGCAGATCTATGCGGCTGGTCAGGGTGCGACCATCATTGCCCTGCACCGTGATATCGACGGTCAGAGCCCAATCCATGGCACTTTGCAGGCGCAGGGTGAGGAACCGCCCGGCGGACCAGTCCCAGGCACCACTTTGCGGGCTCAGGCGCAAAGTCGGCCGCTCGACCGGATTGAACACTACCCGCCTCAATACCTCGCCTTCAGTGGTCTGTTCGGCGTTGTACTGCGGCATGCCGCTGCCTTCGGTCGCTACATTGACGACCGAGGCAGGGCGCACGAAGCTGAACAGCGTCTGCTGCCCGGCCATGAGCGGGGTGCTCAACAACAGGGTGAGAACAGCGGGCAAGGTGCGGCGGATCATAGGGCTCAGGCTCTCCTTCCAGGCCCTCATGAGCCCGCGACAGAGTGATGGACAACGGGCCGGCGCGTCATGCTCCGGCCGTCAGGAAATCTCCCGCCGGAAGGGCGGCAGCGCATTGAGAATAGCCTTGCCGTAGCGTTGGGTGACCAGACGCCGATCCAGCAAGGTGATGACGCCGCGATCCTGCTCGGTGCGCAGCAGGCGACCGCAGGCCTGGATCAACTTCAGCGATGCATCGGGCACGGCGATTTCCATGAATGGGTTACCCCCGCGAGCTTCGATCCACTCGGCCAGGGCCGCCTCGACCGGGTCGTCCGGCACCGAGAAGGGAATCTTGGCGATGACCACGTGCTCGCAATAGGCACCCGGCAAGTCGACACCCTCGGCGAAACTGGCCAGGCCGAACAGGACGCTGTGCTGGCCGTCGTCGACCCGCGCCTTGTGCTTGTTGAGGGTTTCCTGCTTGGACAGGTTGCCCTGGATCAGCACCAGCTTGCGCCAATCGCGGTCCAGGCCGTCGAACACTTCCTGCATCTGCTTGCGCGAAGAGAACAGCACCAGCGCTCCGCGCGCGTCTTCGACGATGTTCGGCAGCTCACGGATGATCGCCGCAGTATGCGCTGCCGCATCGCGCGGGTCGGCCTTGAGATCCGGGACCCGCAACAGGCCCGCATCGCCATGCACGAACGGGCTGGGCACAACGCACGTCACCGCGTCACGGGGCAGGCCCGAGCGCATGCGGAAGCGGTCGAACTTGCCCAGCGCAGTCAGCGTCGCCGACGTCACCAGGGCGCCATGGGCCACGCTCCACAGGCTGCGGCGCAGCATCTCGGCAGCCAGGATCGGGCTGGCATTGACCTCGATATCGAACAGCGCGCCGCTTTCGGCCAGGGTCAACCAGCGGGCCATGGGCGGGCTGTCTTGCGGGTCTTCGGCGGTAAAGGCGGTCCACAGCTCCCAGTTGCCCTGGGCGCGGGTTACCAGGCTACCGAACAACGGGTACCACTCTTCGGCCTGGTGGCTGGCGATGCCGATGTTGACCTCGCCGTCCATGCCTTCTTTAAGCAGATCGGCCAGGCGGGTGAACAAATCATTGAGGCGGGCGAAGCCTTTTTTCAGCTCGATGCCGACTTCGCGGATCTGCTCGGGCACCACGCCGCCTTCGAAGCGATAGCGCGGGCGCTCGCGGCCCTCCACATCTTCGCTGGGACGGAAGTCGGCGACCTGCTCGCACAAGGTGAACATGAACTGTTGCTGGGTGCGGATTTCCCGCGCCAGCTCCGGCACCTGTTCGATCAGCTTGCCCAGGTCGCCAGGCAACGGGTGCTGGGCCAGCAGCTTGGTCAGGTTCTTGGCGGTCTGCTCCAGCCAGTCGGCGGTGGAGCGCAGACGTGAATAGTGGGCGAAGTGGCCGATGGCCTTGTCCGGCAGGTGATGGCCTTCGTCGAACACGTACATCGTGTCACGCGGGTCGGGCAACACGGCGCCGCCGCCCAGGGCCAGGTCGGCCAGCACCATGTCGTGGTTGGTGACGATCACATCGACCTTGCCCATGCCTTCACGGGCCTTGTAGAACACGCACTGCTGGAAGTTCGGGCAGTGACGGCCGGTGCATTGGCTGTGGTCGGTGGTCAGGCGCGCCCAGTCCTGGTCTTCCAGGGTTTCCGGCCAGCTGTCGCGGTCGCCATCCCAGCGGTTGCCGGCGAGCTTCTCGATCATGCTGTTGAACAGCTTCTGGCTGCGCTCGTCGACCTCGATGTGAAAGCCCTCTTCCTCGAACAGCTGAGCAGTGGCCGATTGCGCATGGCCCTCCTGCAGCAGGACGTCGAGCTTGGACAGGCACAGATAGCGGCCGCGGCCCTTGGCCAAGGCGAAACTGAAGTTCAGGCCGCTGTTGCGCATGAGGTCGGGCAGGTCCTTGAAGACGATCTGCTCCTGCAGGGCCACGGTTGCGGTGGCGATCACCAGGCGCTTGCCGGCGGCCTTGGCAGCCGGAATCGCGGCCAGGCTGTAGGCGACCGTCTTGCCGGTACCGGTACCTGCTTCCACCGCCACCACGGCGGGCTCGCCAGCACGGCGGCCCTCGTCGTCACAGGCGATGTCGCCAAGCACCTTGGCCACTTCGGCGATCATCAGGCGCTGGCCATAGCGGGGCTTGAGGCTCTTGGCTTCGAGAAAACGCGAGTAGGCGCCCTGGATAGTGGCTTTGAGTTCGTTGCTGATCATGGTCTGCAGGCGCCCGGAGGGCTGGATATATTTTCAGTGTTTTGCATGGGGCGGCTATCATACCCCGCTATTGCCCTTTGTGCCGCATGGAGATCCGGATGCTCGCCTTTACCCTGCCCTACACACTGCATGTTCTGGCCGCCCTGGTATGGGTCGGCGGCATGTTCTTCGCCTGGCTGGTGCTGCGCCCGGCAACGGTTGCAGCCCTCGAGGGGCCTGCCCGGCTGCGGCTATGGCTGGAAGTTTTCCGACGCTTCTTCGTCTGGGTCTGGCTGGCCGTGGCGATCCTGGCGATAAGCGGTATCGGCATGTTGCACATGCGCTTCAGCGGTTTCGAGACAGCGCCCAGGTATGTACAGGTGATGATGGGCGGTGGGATCGCCATGTTCGCGCTGTTCATGCGCATTCAGGCGCTGTTGCTGCCGGAGCTCAAAGCCGCGGTGCAGGCCGAGGACTGGCCGGCCGGCGCAGCAGCACTGGGGCGGATCCGGCGCATGGTGGGGGTCAATCTGCTGCTGGGCCTGGCCGTGGTGGCGGTAGCCAGTTCGCGGCTACCTGTCTGAGCAAGCAATACTCGGGTCAGCCGTTGCGCGGCAGCTGCGGCTGCCGCGGGATGGACATCACGTGGAAAATCCCCGTCAGCAGGATCTGCAACCGATCGAACCAGCGGTGACTGCGCCCGCGCAGGCTGGCGTTGAAAAAAAGCACCTCCAGAATGTGCAGCCCCAGCACCGTCACCCCGACCGCATTGATCAACAGGTTGAACGGCACCGGTTGCGGCAGCAGCTGGTTGAACAGCACCACACCCCAGAATGCGATGGTGAGGATCTTGCCCAGGCCCAGGATGAATTTCATCTGCCGCTCCTAATTCGCATTAGTTGAGGTGCAGGTCCACCCGCCGATTGTGCGCGCGACCTTCCTCGGTGTCGTTTTCAGCGACCGGCTCACTGGCCCCTCGGCCCTCGCTGGTGACCTTCTGCGGCGCCATGCCCTGGCTGATCAGGTATTCCGCGACACTGGCCGCACGCCGTTCGGAAAGCGCCTGGTTATAGCTGTCCGAGCCGACGTTGTCGGTGTGGCCAACCACCTTGATCCGCGACACGCCCAGCTCGTTCAGCCTGGGCAGCAGGCTCTGCAAGCGCTGCTGGCTGCCCGGGGTCAGGTCAGCGGAGTTGAAGGCGAACATCACCTGGCCCTGATCGTCGAGGGAGATTACCTCGGTCGTGGCCGGTGGCTCAGGCGCGGGCTGACTGGGTGGGTATTGCGGCAGCGGGCAGCCCATGTGGTTGACTGCCGTACCGGCCGGCGTGTCGGGGCAGCGGTCGCGGCGATCGAACACGCCGTCGTCATCCTCGTCACCGTCCTGGGCATAACAGATCAGGCCACCAGCGATCGCTCCCAGGGCGCCGCCACCGGCAGCCCAGCTGGAACTTTCGATGGCGCCCAGGCCACCGCCCGCCAAACCACCCAGCAGGCTGCAGATCGGCCAGGTCCTTTGATTGAGGGGCGCACTGCCGTCACTGTGGGTGGCGCAGCCAGCAAGCAGGCTGGAAACCACCAGCAGCGGCAGCGCTGCCTTTGACATAACACTCATGGTGAATGCTCCTGTGTCGTTGGCCGCATCCGGCCTACAGGAGTAAAGACGCGCCCGCGCCACTTCTCAAGGCACGGGCGCATACCGTCAGCGCTGGATCTTGATCTCGGTGCGACGGTTCATCGAACGCCCATCGGCCGTGGCATTGTCCGCCACCGGCTGAGTTTCCCCTGCACCGACCACCGACACGAAGCTGGCGCGCGGCACGCCGCTCTCGACCAGATAATCGGTCACCGAGTGCGCACGGCGTTCGGACAGTTTCTGGTTATAGCTGTCGGAGCCTACGCTGTCGGTGTGGCCGCTGACGCTCAGGCGGGCACTGGGTGCTTCCTGCCTCAAGCGGGTGGCGATGGTGTTCAGGCGCTCCTTGTCGGCGGCAGTCAGGCGCGCAGAGTCGAATTCGAAGTGCACGTCACGGATGACGATGACTTCCTCTTTCTGCACCACCACTTCCTCGACCACCGGCGCCGGTTCCGGTGGGCAACCATTGGCATCGACCTGCACGCCACGCGGCGTGCCTGGGCACTTGTCACGGCTGTCGGGCACGCCATCGCCGTCTTCGTCGCCATCACCATGGGCCCAGCAATAGCCGGCGGCCAGGCCACCACCAAGCAAGGCGCCCCAACCAGCCCAGCTGGAGCTTTCGATGGCGCCCAGGGCGGCACCGCCCACACCCCCGACGGCAGCACACTTCGGCCAGTCGGTTTTTTGCAAACCTGCACAACCAGTCAACACACTGGTGAGCAGTACCAGGGGTAACGCTGTGCGTACTATGCTCATCTCAAAGCTTCTCCTAGGGGGAATCGGCTAAGACCGATCATTGGGAGTAAAGACCGCGCATCTGATCCCTGCCAGCAATAAGCCACGACGGTGTTACATGCCGCTTTGCCCCCGGCCGTCAGCCCGTTAGTCTTGCAAGACCTGAACGAGGATTGGCAATGACCGACGGTTTTTCCCAACGCACACCACAGCAGGCCCTGGCGGCGCTGCTGGAGCGTTTCACCCCGCAACGCCTGCTGCTGGTGGGCACTCGCTTCCCTGCCCTGGATGCCTTTGCCCAGGCCCACCCAAACGTGAGCATCGAAACCTGCGCACCTGGCGCATTGCCCGCTGACGTGGCCGCTCAGCGCTTCGACCTGGCCGTACTTGTGGATTGCCTCGAACACCTGCCCAAACGCGCGGGACTGCAATTGCTGGGCGGCATCCGCAACCTCAACGCCAGCCGGGTTGCGGTGCTGGCCGACCTGCGCGCCTGCGGCTGGCAAGACACCGACTTCTTTGCCCTGGCCCTGTCGGCCAGTGAGAAATTCCGTCGTGACGAGCAGGTCCTGAATTTGTTCACCTATGATCTACATGACTACAAGCAGGTCCCGGACTGGCTCAACGCCCGCTTCTGGGCCAACCCTGAAAACTTTGGCAAGTACTGGTGGTGATGATGAGTGTTTCGGTTTGCCCCTGCGGCAGTGGCAACTTGCTGGATGCCTGCTGCGGGCACTACCACGCTGGCACCCCGGCTCCGGATGCCCAGGCGCTGATGCGTTCGCGCTACAGCGCCTATGTACTTGGCCTGATCGATTACCTGATCGCCACCACCCTGCCAGCCCAGCAGGCCGGGCTCGATCGCGCCGCCATGGCGGCCTGGAGCGCCCAGAGCACCTGGCTGGGCCTGGAAGTGGAAAACGCCGAGGTGCTCGGTGGCCAGCCCGAGCATGCCTTCGTCACCTTCACCGCGCGCTGGCATGACCAGGAGGGCGACCACCAGCACCGTGAGCGTTCGGCCTTCGTGCAGCATGCTGGGCGCTGGTTCTTCATTGACCCGACCGTTGAGCTCAAGGCTGGCCGCAACGACCCCTGCCCTTGCGACAGCGGGCAGAAGTTCAAGAAATGCTGCGCCAGTTACGTCGGTAACTGAGCATGATCGCCCTGGCCCGCCTGCTTCTGCTCGGCACCCTGCTGGCGCTGCAGGCAGGCTGCGCGATCTGGGGGGACGACGATTGGCGCGAGCCGGAAGTGCATCTGGTCAAGGTCGAAACGGTCAAGGCGCGACTGCTGGAGCAGGAGTTCGTGCTGCACCTGCGCATCGACAACCCTAACGACAGCCGCCTGTTCATTCGCAATGTCGGCTATGCGGTCTGGCTCAACGATCTGCTGTTGGTGGAGGATGAAGCCAGTGTCTGGCGCAGTGTCGGTGGCCATGCCCGGCGCACCTTCAAGATCACCGCCCGTACCAACCTGTGGAAACAGCTCAAGCCGTTGGCCAAGTTGCTCAAAAGCGAGCAACCGCTGCATTACCGCCTTCAGGGAGAGCTGGCGACCGGGCTGCTTCTCCACCGGGACCTGCACTTATCGCGCAGTGGTGAGATAATGCCCGGCGATTTCATACCGGAGTAACCCTGCAATGACTCAACAACCCCATGTTCATGGCCCAGACTGCAACCACGGTGACGATCACCACCACGACCACGGCCATGTGCACGGCCCGCATTGCAACCACGGCCACCAGGAGCCGGTTCGCAACGCCCTGAAGGACGTTGGCCGCAACGATCCATGCCCGTGTGGTAGCGAGAAGAAGTTCAAGAAGTGCCACGGGGCTTGACACGACTTGAGTCCTGCGGTGCCGCGTAGATCGCATCGCGGCTGAAGCCGCTCCCACATTGGATTGTTCGTTCGCCACGCCATGTAGGAGCGGCGGTGCGGCGATCCGCTTCATCCGCGATGCGCCGCGCCGGCGGCGCTCGATCTCACAGGCGCCGAATACGTAACGGCATGCTACCTTAACGCCACTCAAAACCCCCGCCACGCCCTGCAGGAGCCCTTGTCATGGCCGCCCCCGTCCTTCCTCCCTTCCGCCCACGGTTCGCCACCGCTGCCACGCTGCTCGGCATGCTCGGGCTTGCCGGTTGCCAGATGGGCGGCTATCAGGACAGCGTGCCACCCACCACTGGGGTACAGCCGCTCAAAGGCCTGGCGCAAAACGTTTCGATCCGGCGCAACGCGATGGGCGCGCCGCTGATCGAAAGCAGCAACTTCCATGACGCCCTGTTCAGCCTGGGCTATGTGCACGCCGGTGACCGCATCGAACAGATGCTCGCCATGCGCCTGCTCGCCCAGGGCCGCCTGGCCGAGCTGGCCGGTAGCGAAGCGCTGGACATCGACCGCCTGATGCGCGCCGCCAACCTCAAGCAGAATGCCACCCAGCTGTACGCCGACGCGTCGCCTCGGCTCAAGCGCTTCTTCGAAGTCTATGCCCGCGGGGTCAACGCCTACCTGTTCCGCTACCGCGACAAGCTGCCGGCCAACCTCGCCAGCAGTGGCTATCGTCCGGAATACTGGAAACCCGAAGACTCGGCGCTGATCTTCAGCCTGTATGCCTTCAGCCAGTCGGTGAACCTGCAGGAAGAACTCAGCGCTTTGACGCTGGCGCAAAAAGTTGGCAGCGACAAACTGCCGTGGCTACTGCCTGGCGCGCCGGATGAACCCCTGGCCGACGCCGAGGTGGAAAAACTCAAAGGCCTCAACCTGAACAGCCAGCTGCCGGGTCTGTCTGCCCTTGCAGCCGCCAGCCAGAAGCTGGCCGACCTGGGTCTGCTCGGCAGCCCTGGCTCGGCCAACCTGGCCCTGGGCTCGCAACGCAGCCGCAGCGGCAAGAGCCTCCTGGCCAGCGACAGCCGCGCCGCCTGGGCCCTGAGCCCGGTGCAGATCCACACCGGCAAATATCAGGTGGCAGGCCTGTCGCTACCGGGCCTGCCCATCGTCCTGGCCGGATACAACGGCAAGCTGGCCTGGAGCAGCAGCGCGGTGATGGCCGACAACCAGGACCTGTACCTGGAGCAATTGCGCCATCAGGGCAGCCAGGTCAGTTACCTGGCCGACGGCAAGTGGCTGCCGGCACGTGCACGCAGCGAAACCTTCTTCGTCCGCGGCCAACGCCCGCAGCGTGAAGTGATGTATGACACCCGCCACGGCACCTTGCTCGCCCAACCCGGCACTGCCAGCCTGGGCCTGGCGCTGCACCTGCCGCAGCTCAAGGGCGACCGCAGCCTCGATGCGCTGTTCGACCTGACCCGTGCGAAAAACGTCGAGCGCGCGTTCGACAGCACACGCGAGATCGGTGCCGCCGCGCTCAACTTCGTGTTTGCCGAACCTGAGCACATCGGCTGGCAGGTCAGCGGTCGCTACCCGAACCGCCGCGAAGGCCAAGGCTTGCTGCCGTCGCCGGGCTGGGACGGCCGCTATGACTGGGACGGCTACGCCGACCCGATGCTGCACCCCTACGACCAGGACCCACCAGCCGGCTGGATCGGCCACGCCAACCAGCGCAGCCTGCCGCGCGGCTACGGCATGCAGCTGTCCAATACCTGGTACTACCCCGAGCGCGCCGAACGCCTGGCCCAGCTGGCCGGCAACGGCCGCCACGACAGCCGCAGCCTGATGGCCCTGCAGAACGACCAGGTAACGCTGCTGGCCGACAAGCTCAAGCAGATGTTCGACGCGCCGGGCATGGCCCAGCCGCTCAAGCAGGCCATTGACGCCCTGCCTGCCGCCCAGCGCGACAAGGCCCGTGACGCTCTGGCCCGGCTCAAGGCCTTCGATGGCCGCTTGAGCCCGGTCTCGGCGGATGCGGCGCTGTATGAACTGTTCCTCCAGGAAGTCACCCGCCAGACCTTCCTCGACGACCTCGGACCAGAATCCAGCCCAGCCTGGCAGGCATTCGTCAGCAATGCGCGCCTCTCCTACTCGGCCCAGGCCGACCACCTGCTCGGCCGCGAGGACAGCCCGTTCTGGGATGACCGCGACACGCCGCAGAAGGAAGACAAACCCGCCATCCTCGCCCGCAGCCTGGCCGCTGCCGTGGATACCGGTATCTCGCAACTGGGCGCCGACCGGCGCGCCTGGCAATGGGGCAAGCTGCACCAATACCGCTGGCCTGCACCGGCCTATCATGGCTTGGGCGATGCCCTCAGCCGTTCGCCGTCGGCCGCTGGCGGTGATTTCACGACCCTGGCGCTGACGCCCTATGCCTGGGGCAGCGATTTCGACACCCGCCTGCCGGCTTCGGCACGCATGGTCGTCGACTTCGGCCAGGCCGAACCACTGCAGGTGCTGACCAGCAGCGGCCAGTCCGGCAACCCGGCCAGCGGGCATTACAGCGACGGGCTGGATGCCTGGTTCAAAGGGCGGTTCATGAGCCTGCCGATTCAGCCGCAGAATTTTGGGCGGGCTTATGGGAGCCAGCGGTTGACGTTGGTGCCGGGGAAATAGCGGAGGCCGGAGCGCTTGTCATGAGGTTTTCAGCGCTCTTGAGATCGAGCGCCGCCCGCGCGGCGCTTCGCGGCTAAAGCCGCTCCCACATTTGTTGCAACGTGCCATGGTCTGATAGGCCATAGTTGCCTGGATTGTGGCACGACGCAATTTTCCGGCTGTCTCTACCGCCGCCCCGCAAGTCTTGAGTCATGCACCAAGGCGAACAACCATGACCTTACAGACATAGGCACGTTGCAACAAATGTGGGAGCGGCTTTAGCCGCGATGCGCCGCGCGGGCGGCGCTCGATCTTCAGAGCGCCCTAACCCTCACGCCATGCACCTCTCACCACCACCACAATCCAAATCTCTCCGAACTTCCCTCCCCCACCACCGCTCCTAACTGGTAACCCCCAACACCAGTGCCCACCCCATGGACCTCGTCATCGCCCGCCCCGAAGGCCTGTACTGTCCGCCCGGTGATTTCTACATCGACCCCTGGCGGCCAGTGGCGCGCGCCGTGATCACCCATGGCCACGGCGACCATGCCCGTCGCGGCAATGCGCATTACCTGACCGCCGCCCCCGGCGCCGGCATCCTGCGCAGCCGCCTGGGCCAGGACATCGATCTGCAGACCCTGAGTTACGGCGAGCGCATCCACCATCACGGCGTCACCCTAAGCCTGCACCCTGCCGGCCATGTACTGGGCTCGGCACAGGTGCGGCTGGAATACCAAGGCGAGGTCTGGGTCGCGTCGGGCGACTACAAGGTCGAGCCAGACGGGACCTGCGCCCCCTTCGAACCCGTGCGCTGCCACACCTTCATTACCGAATCGACCTTCGGCCTGCCGATTTACCGCTGGCCGAGCCAGGCCGAGGTTTTTGCCGGGGTGAATGCCTGGTGGCGGGCCAACCGCGATCAGGGCAAGGCCAGCGTGTTGTTTTGCTATTCCTTCGGCAAGGCTCAGCGAATTCTGCACGGACTGGACAGCAGCATCGGGCCGATCCTGGTGCATGGCGCGGTCGAGCCGCTCAACCAGGTCTACCGCGAGGCCGGCGTGCACCTGCCGCCAACCCGCTATGCCGGTGATATCCCACGTAACGATCCACTCATGCGCCAGGCTATCGTCCTGGCCCCACCCTCTGCCGCGGGCAGCAGCTGGATGCGCCGCTTCGGCGAGTACAGCGATGCCTTCGCCAGTGGCTGGATGCTGCTGCGCGGTACGCGGCGGCGGCGTGGGGTGGACCGTGGCTTCGTGCTTTCCGACCACGCCGATTGGCCGGGCCTGCTCTGGGCCATTGAGCAGACTGGTGCCGAGCGGGTGATGGTCACCCACGGCTCGGTCAGCGTGCTGGTGCGTTTCCTCAACGAACAAGGCCTCGATGCCCGTGCATTCGTGACCGAGTACGGCGAAGAAGACGACGCCCCCGCGACGGATGCAGAGGCATGAAAGATTTCGCCCAGCTCTACCTGCGCCTGGATGCCACGACGTCAAGCAATGCCAAGCT
The DNA here is from genome assembly GCF_044748725.1 of Pseudomonas sp. NPDC089752. Classification (NCBI taxonomy): domain Bacteria; kingdom Pseudomonadati; phylum Pseudomonadota; class Gammaproteobacteria; order Pseudomonadales; family Pseudomonadaceae; genus Pseudomonas; species Pseudomonas sp. NPDC089752. The sequence continues at coordinate 346,634 of NZ_JBIVGP010000007.1, read as the reverse complement.
CGAAGCCCTGCGCGATTACTTTGCCGAGGCCCCTGCCGAGGACGCCGCCTGGGCGGTGTATTTCCTGTCGGGGGGCCGGCCTCGTCAGCTGGTGCCGACCCGCGTGCTGCGTGAACTGGCAACGACGTTGGCCGGCCTGCCCGAGTGGCTGTTCGAAGAAAGCTACCAGGCCGTGGGCGACTTGGCAGAGACTATTTCCCTGCTGCTGCCGGAAAATTCGCACGGCAGCGAGGAAGGCCTGGCCCATTGGGTCGAAGCCCATCTGCTGCCGCTTCGCGGGTTGCCCGCCGAAGAGGTCCAGCGGCGCCTTCCGCCACTCTGGGCGCAACTGGATCGCCCCAGCCTGATGCTATGCCTGAAGCTGATCACCGGCAGCTTTCGCGTCGGCGTTTCCAAGCTGCTGGTGACCCGGGCCCTGGCCCAGCTGGCCGACCTGGATGCCAAGCGCGTGGCCCAGCGCCTGGTCGGCTACACCGACATCAGCCATCGCCCCACCGCCAGCAGCTATCACAAGCTGATCGCCGCTGAATCGGCTGATGAGCACAGCCAACGAGGTGGTCAGCCTTATCCGTTCTTCCTGGCGCATGCCCTGCAAGTGCCTACCGAGCAGTTCGACGCCCTGCTCGGCCCGCCCAGCGCCTGGCAGATCGAATGGAAGTGGGACGGCATTCGCGCCCAAGTGGTCAAGCGCGATGGCCAGGTATGGGTCTGGTCACGCGGTGAGGAACTGGTGACCGATCGCTTTCCAGAGCTGCACGGCCTGGCTCAGAGCCTGCCGGACGGCGTGGTGCTCGACGGCGAGATCCTGGTCTGGAAACCGGGTGCCAGCGCCGATGCCCCGGCCGTGCAACCGTTCGCCCTGCTGCAGCAGCGCATTGGCCGCAAGACCCTGGGCAAGAAGCTGCTGGCCGACGCCCCGGTGGTGCTCCAGGCCTACGACTTGCTGGAATGGCAAGGCGAGGACTGGCGCAACCGTCCCCAGCATGAGCGCCGCCAGCAATTGCAGCGCATCGTCGACGCGCACCCTTTGGCTCCGCTGCTGCTTTCGCCGCTGCTCGAAGGGCAGGATTGGCAAGACCTCGCCGCGCAGCGCGAACAGTCGCGCAGCCTGGGCGTCGAAGGCTTGATGCTCAAGCAGCGCGACGCCTTGTACGGCGTGGGCCGGACCAAAGACATGGGGGTGTGGTGGAAATGGAAGATCGACCCGTTCAGCGTGGATGCCGTGCTGATATACGCCCAACGCGGCCACGGCCGCCGCGCCAGCCTCTACAGTGACTACACCTTCGCCGTCTGGAACGCTCCGCCCGGCAGCCCCGAACGTGCACTGGTACCTTTCGCCAAGGCCTATTCGGGCCTGAGCGACGAAGAAATGCGCAAGGTGGATGCGATCATCCGCAAGACCACCGTGGAAACCTTCGGCCCGGTGCGCAGTGTGACCCCAACCCTGGTGTTCGAACTGGGCTTCGAAGGCATCGCGCTATCGAAACGGCACAAGAGCGGCATCGCCGTGCGCTTCCCGCGCATGTTGCGCTGGCGCCTGGACAAGCCGGTCGATGAGGCCGATGACCTCGCTACCTTGCAGGCCCTGCTGGCCTGAACGAGGCGATGTGGTTAGGCATGCCGGGCAAAATTATGCTTAGCTTTGTGCCGACCCGTGTCGCAGACCGTTTTCGCCACGCAGCCAGGACCACCATGCACCATTCGACCCACGACCTGCTTTCCCCCGTGCCCGGCGTCACGCGCCAACTGCACAGCTTCCATTTTGGCCCACGCGGTGGCGCCAAGGTGTACATCCAGGCCTCGCTGCATGCCGATGAACTGCCTGGCATGCTGGTGGCCTGGCACCTCAAGCGCCGCCTGGCCGAGCTGGAGCAGCAGGGTCGCCTGCGCCGCGAGATCATCCTGGTGCCGGTGGCCAACCCGGTGGGCCTGGAGCAGGTGCTGCTGGATGCACCGTTGGGCCGGTTCGCGCTGCAGAGCGGCGAGAATTTCAACCGCAATTTCGTCGACCTGTCCGATAGCATCGGCGACCAGATCGAAGGCCACCTGAGCCAGGACCCTGCGCACAACCTGGCCTTGGTCCGTGAATACCTGCGCCGCGGCCTGGACGCCCACCCGGCGAATACGCCGCTGCAGTCGCAGCGTCTGATTTTGCAGCGACTGGCCTGCGACGCCGATCTGGTACTGGACCTGCACTGCGACTTCGAGGCCGTTGAACACCTCTACACCACCCCAGAAGCCTGGCCGCAAGTCGAGCCGCTGGCCCGCTACCTGGGCGCCCAGGCCAGCCTGCTGGCCACCGACTCCGGCGGGCAGTCGTTCGACGAATGTTTCAGCCTGGTCTGGTGGCAATTGCAGCAGCGCTTCGCCAAGCGCTACCCGATTCCGCTGGGCTGCGTCGCGGTGACCGTCGAGCTGCGTGGCCAGGCCGATGTCAGCCATGACCTGGCGAGCAAGGACTGCCAGGCGATCCTCGACTACCTGACCCATGCTGACGTCATCGCCGGCACACCCACGCCCTTGCCGGCATTGCCCCGCCCCGCCACGCCGCTGGCTGCGGTCGAACCGCTCATGGCCCCCCTGGGTGGCTTGCTGGTGTATCACGCCCGCCCCGGCCAGTACCTGGAGGCCGGCCAACTGATCGCCGAAATCATCGACCCGCTGAGCGATCGGGTAACTTCAGTGCGCAACAGCCAGCCGGGGCTGCTGTATGCCCGCAGCGTGCGGCGCATGGCCACCTCGGGCATGGTCATCGCCCATGTCGCCGGTGAGCAGGTGTGCCGCAGCGGTTACCTGCTGGGCAACTGACCCGGTAAAACCAATGCGCATCGCAGGTGGTCATTAGAAGCACAGCCTTCCAAGGACACCGCCCACGCATGCCTGCCGCCAAAGACCTTGCCAATGCCTGGTTCGCCGCCCGCGGCTGGAAGCCCTTCGCCTTCCAGCGGCAAGTCTGGGCGGCCATTGGCCGCGGCGAGTCCGGGTTGCTGCATGCCAGCACCGGGGCCGGCAAGACTTATGCGGTATGGCTCGCCGCCCTGCGCGCCTTCGCCAAGCCCACACCAGCGCGTCAGCCCGCGCCGCTGCAGGTGCTGTGGATCACGCCCATGCGCGCACTGGCAGCGGACACCGCCCGTGCCCTGCAAATGCCGCTGGACGACCTCGGCCTGAACTGGAGCGTCGGCGTGCGCAGCGGTGACACCGGCAGTGCCGAGCGTGCCCGACAAGCCAGGCGCCTGCCCAGCACCTTGATCACCACCCCCGAGAGCCTGACCCTGCTGCTGACTCGCGCCCAAGCCAGTGATGACTTCGCACAGCTGCGCCTGGTGGTGGTGGATGAATGGCACGAACTGCTCGGCAACAAGCGCGGTGTGCAACTGCAACTGGCCCTCGCCCGCCTTCGCCGTTGGCAACCCAACCTGGTGACCTGGGGGCTCTCCGCCACGCTCGGCAACCTGGCGCACGCGCTCGAGGTGCTGTTGCCGCAGGGCGGCCAGTTGCTGCAAGGGCGCCAAGACAAGCGGCTAATGGTCGACACCCTGCTGCCGGAGGCCATCGACCGCTTCCCCTGGGCCGGGCACATGGGCCTGAAAATGCTCGACTCGGTCGCCCGCGAACTCGACAGCAGCGCCAGCAGCCTGGTGTTCACCAATACCCGCGCCCAGGCCGAGCTGTGGTACCAGGCCTTGCTCGACGCCCGCCCCGACTGGGCAGGCCAGATCGCCCTGCATCACGCCTCGCTGGCCCGCGCTACCCGCGACTGGGTGGAACTGAGCCTCAAACAGGGCGCGCTCAAAGCCGTAATCTGCACCTCCAGCCTGGACCTGGGTGTGGACTTCCTGCCGGTGGAACGGGTCATGCAGATCGGTTCGGCCAAGGGTATTGCCCGCCTCATGCAGCGCGCCGGGCGTTCGGGACATGCGCCGGGTCGCCAGTCACGGATCACCCTGGTGCCGACCCATAGCCTGGAGCTGGTCGAGGCTGCAGCGGCGCGCAGCGCCCTGGCTGCCGGGCACATAGAGGCGCGACGCTCGCCTCGGTTGTGCATGGATGTGCTGGTGCAGCACCTGGTCTCCATGGCGCTGGGCAGTGGTTTTCGCCCCGCCGAGTTGCTCGACGAAGTACGCAGCACCTGGGCATTCCGCGAGCTGCGTGACAGCCAATGGCAGTGGGCGCTGGATTTCGTCAGCCATGGCGGCAGTTCACTCAGCGCCTACCCCGACTACCAGCGCGTCGAAGCCCATCCCGACGGCGTCTGGCGCGTCGCCAGCGAGCGCCTGGCGCGACGGCACCGCATGGGCATCGGCACCATCGTCAGCGACGCCAGCCTGCAGCTCAAGTATTGGAGCAAGGGCGGCGGCGGCAAGCACCTGGGCAGTGTCGAAGAGGCGTTCATTGCCCGCCTGCGTCCCGGCGACACCTTGGTATTCGCCGGACGCGTGCTGGAGCTGGTGCGGGTCGAGAACATGACCGCCTACGTGCGCCGCAGCACCTCTCGCAAAGCCGCCATCGCTCGCTGGAATGGTGGTCGCATGCCGCTGTCCAGCGAGCTGGCCGATGCCCTGGTGGAAAAGCTCGATGCGGCGGCCCATGGGCATTTCGACGAACCGGAAATGCGCGCGGTGCGCCCATTGCTGATGCTACAAAGTCAGTGGTCGGCCTTGCCCACCACCCAGACGCTGCTGGCCGAAACCCTCGCCACACGCCAGGGTTCACACCTGTTTCTTTACCCGTTCGCCGGACGCATGGCCAACCTCGGCCTGGCCAACCTGATCGCCTGGCGGGTCAGCCGCGAGCAGCCGCTGTCGGTGTCCATCGCGGTCAGCGACTACGGCTTCGAGCTGCTCAGCCCCAGCCAGGTGGACTGGGCAACCTACCTGCCCGCGGCACTTTCCAGCGAGCACTTGCTGGAGGATGTACTGGCGAGCCTGAACGCCAGTGAGATGGCCCTGCGGCGCTTTCGCGAAATCGCCCAGATTTCCGGGTTGGTATTTGGCGGATACCCTGCCGCACAAAAAAGCACGCGGCAGATCCAGGCGTCCAGCGGGCTGTTCTTCGAGGTTTTTCGTAAACACGATGCCGGCAACCTGTTGCTGGGCCAGGCACGGGATGAGGTGCTGCGCGAGGAACTGGAGATCGAACGGCTACAGCGCCAATTGACCCGAATGGGTCAGCTGCGCCTCGATCTGCGTGAGCTGCAACGGCCGGGGCCGCTGGCATTCACCCTGTTGGTGGAGGGCATGCGGGAAACCCTGAGCACCGAGAAGCTGGCCGATCGTATCGCACGGATGGTCGCCGACCTTGAGAAGGCAGCGAGCAGAACATGAGCAGCCATTTGACCATCGAGCATTGCGGGCAGACGTTATGGTTGATGCCGGACCGCGCGCTTTACTGGCCCGCCCGCCGTGCCCTGGTGGTTGCCGACGTGCATATCGGCAAAGCCGCCAGCTACCGCGCGCTGCACCAACCGGTGCCACGGGGTACCACCGACGCCACCTTGCAGCGCCTGGATGCATTGCTGGCGGCCTGTGACTGTGAACAGCTGATCATTCTCGGCGACTTCCTGCATGCCCGCAGCGCACGGGCGCCCGCAACGATGGCGCGATTACAGGCCTGGAGGGACCGGCACGAGCGTTTACGCATTGTGCTGGTGCGTGGCAACCACGATCGCCATGCAGGCGATCCACCGGCACGACTGGGTATCGAGGTGAAAGATGAACCTTGGATACTGCCGCCTTTCGCCTTGCAGCATGAACCTGACATCCACCCCGAATTTCCGGTGTTGTCAGGCCATGTTCACCCCGCCTTCGTTTTACGTGGGCGCGCTCGGCAACGGCTTAGGCTGCCCTGCTTCGTCATGGCGCCGCAGGTCAGCCTGTTACCGGCGTTCGGTGAATTCACCGGTGGGTGGAATGTCGAGCCCAGGCCAGGCGACTGCATCTATCTCGCTGGGGCAGACCAGGTCTGGGCGTTGCAGCGCTGATCAGGCTACGGGCGCAGGCGGTGGTTCGTCGGGGAGGGTCGGCTCACCCGGCTCCATCGGCGGGGTGTCGCCAGGCTGGGCCGGTTGCGGGGTGTCCGGGTCAGGCTGACCGGGTACGCCGCCAGCGTGCAACGGCGCTGGATGGGCCAGCAAGGACCACGCCAGCAGGCCGATCTGGTTGGGCTGCAGAACAGCCAGCTTTGCACTGATTGCGGGATCGAGTTTCATGGGCGACTCCTGACAAGGGCCACCGCGCGTCATGCAGGGTGGCACTGTTCAAACTATTGGAGTGCCCAAGCGAGCAGTAATTCCCCGCGCTCGTCGGCTCAGGTGCGTGGCAAGGTGACGCCGCGCTGGCCCTGGTATTTACCGCCACGGTCCTTATAGGACACTTCGCACTCTTCATCGGATTCGAGGAAGAGCATCTGCGCCACGCCTTCGTTGGCGTAGATCTTTGCCGGCAGCGTGGTGGTATTGGAGAACTCCAGCGTCACATGACCTTCCCACTCCGGCTCCAGCGGGGTGACGTTGACGATGATGCCGCAACGCGCGTAGGTGCTCTTGCCCAGGCAGATGGTCAGCACGTTGCGCGGGATACGGAAGTACTCGACGGTACGGGCCAGGGCGAAGGAGTTCGGTGGGATGATGCAGACATCGCTCTTGACGTCGACGAAGCTGCCGGCGTCGAAGTTCTTCGGGTCGACGGTGGCCGAGTTGATGTTGGTGAACACCTTGAATTCGTCGGCGCAACGCACGTCGTAACCGTAGCTGGAGACGCCGAACGAGATCACCCGGCTGTCATGTTCGCCACGCACCTGGCGTTCGACGAACGGTTCGATCATGCCGTGTTCCTGCGCCATGCGGCGAATCCACTTGTCCGATTTGATGCTCATGGCGGGGGTGTCCTGAGAGTTGCGAGGTGAAAAAACCAAAGGCGCATCTTACCGGTCCCGGCGCTCAGGTTAAAGTTCCATCCCGCATCCCGCGCCAGACGGGGCCTGCGGCCGCCGCCGATCCGAATTTCATCAAACGCCATCTTGGAGATTGGCAGCTTGCGGAAAGTGGGTTAAGGTGGCGCCACTGTGCTGCACGTGACACCGAGAATCTCTAGTTTGATGCACGATCCTGATCGGCCCATCGCTGAATTTTCTGCTCTCTTTGCGCTCAGTCCCGGGCAGGGTTTTTCCTGACCGTTATCAACTTTGTCCAAGGAGACAGAAAAATGTCCAACCGTCAATCCGGTACCGTTAAGTGGTTCAACGATGAGAAGGGCTACGGCTTCATCACCCCTCAGTCGGGCGACGACCTGTTCGTGCACTTCAAAGCCATCCAAGCTGACGGCTTCAAAACCCTGAAAGAAGGCCAGGCTGTTACTTTCGTCGCTACCCGCGGCCAGAAAGGCATGCAGGCTGAAGAAGTTCAAATCGCCTAAGTCGATTTAGCTTCCTGGCTTTCAAAAAAACCCGCCTTCTGGCGGGTTTTTTTATGCCTGCAGCTTTTCAATCCTCGCTGATGGTGATGCTCGGCATCGCCGGCGCCGCGGCTTCTTGCAACACGATCCGTGCACCTACCTGGCGCGCCAGCTCCTGATAGACCATGGCAATCTGGCTTTCCGGCTCGGCGATCGCGGTCGGCTTGCCGCTGTCGGCTTGCTCACGGATCAGCATCGACAAGGGCAGCGAGGCCAGCAACTCGACACCGTACTGCGCCGCCAGCTTCTCGCCACCGCCTTCGCCGAACAGGTGCTCGGCATGGCCGCAATTCGAGCAGATGTGCACCGCCATGTTCTCCACCACACCCAGCACCGGGATGTTGACCTTGCGGAACATCTCCACGCCCTTCTTGGCATCCAGCAGGGCCAAGTCTTGCGGAGTGGTGACGATCACCGAGCCTGCCACCGGTACTTTCTGCGCCAGGGTCAGCTGGATATCGCCGGTGCCTGGCGGCATGTCGATCACCAGGTAATCGAGGTCGTCCCAGGCCGTCTGGGTCACCAGTTGCAGCAGCGCGCCGGACACCATCGGGCCGCGCCAGACCATCGGCGTGTTGTCGTCGGTGAGGAAGGCCATCGACATGACTTCCACGCCATGGGCCTTGATCGGCACGAACAACTTCTGCTCGCGGATCTGCGGGCGAGTGCCTTCGGCGATGCCGAACATCACACCTTGGCTGGGGCCGTAGATATCGGCGTCGAGAATCCCCACCCGGGCACCCTCACGGGCCAGCGCCAGCGCCAGGTTGGCAGCGGTAGTCGATTTGCCGACACCGCCTTTGCCCGAGGCCACGGCGACGATGTTCTTGACGTTGGCCAGGGCTGGCACCTGGGCCTGGGCTTTGTGCGCGTTAACCACGCAATCAATCGACACCTGGGCCGAGCTGACGCCATCCAGGTTCTCGATCGCGGTCTGCAGCACCTGGGCCCAGCCGTTCTTGAACAAACCAGCGGCATAGCCCAGCTGCAATTGCACGGCGACCCGCCCATCTTGAATGTCGATGCTGCGCACACAGCCGGCGCTGACCGGGTCCAGGTTCAGATAAGGGTCGGTGTACTGGCGAAGCACGCCTTCGACGGCGGCACGGGTGACGGCACTCATGGAGGCTCCCATTGGCATACGGATAGTCAAACAGGCGCCTATCCTAACCCGTCAATCGTCAGCAGTTGCGTGCATGGGGTGAAATATATTCGCCGGCCCTTTATAGTGGCCGATCACCCTGATTTTTACCCGAGCCAGATAAGTAGCCGAGCCACCATGTCCGAGCCACGCCAGATTCTCGTCACCAGCGCCCTGCCCTATGCCAATGGGTCCATTCACCTTGGCCATATGCTTGAGTACATCCAGACGGACATGTGGGTTCGCTTCCAGAAGATGCGCGGCAACCAGTGCATCTATGTCTGCGCCGACGACGCCCACGGTTCGGCCATCATGCTGCGCGCCGAAAAGGAAGGCATCACCCCCGAGCAACTGATCGCCAACGTCCAGGCCGAGCACAGCAGCGACTTCGCCGACTTCCTGGTGGATTTCGACAACTTCCACTCCACCCACAGCGAAGAAAACCGCGAACTGTCGGGCATGATCTACTCGCGCCTGCGCGACGCCGGGCACATCGCGACCCGTTCGGTCACCCAGTATTTCGACCCTGAAAAGGGCATGTTCCTCGCCGACCGTTTCATCAAGGGCACCTGCCCCAAATGCGCGGCCGAAGACCAGTACGGCGACAACTGCGAAAAATGCGGCGCCACCTACGCCCCGACCGAACTGAAGAACCCCAAGTCGGCGATCTCCGGCGCCACTCCGGTGCTGCGCGATTCGCAGCACTTCTTCTTCAAGCTGCCGGACTTCCAGGCCATGCTGCAGCAATGGACCCGCAGCGGCACCCTGCAGGATGCCGTGGCCAACAAGCTCGCCGAATGGCTGGATTCGGGCCTGCAGGAGTGGGATATCTCGCGTGACGCGCCGTACTTCGGCTTCGAGATCCCGGGCGAGCCCGGCAAGTACTTCTACGTGTGGCTGGATGCGCCGATTGGCTACATGGCCAGCTTCAAGAACCTCTGCGCGCGCCGTCCGGAGCTGGACTTCGACGCGTTCTGGAACGAAGGCTCCAAGGCCGAGCTGTACCACTTCATCGGCAAGGACATCGTCAACTTCCACGCCCTGTTCTGGCCAGCCATGCTCGAAGGCGCGGGCTTGCGCAAACCGACCGCAGTCAACGTGCACGGCTACCTGACCGTCAACGGCGCCAAGATGTCCAAGTCGCGCGGCACTTTCATCAAGGCGCGCACCTACCTGGATCACTTGCAGCCGGAATACCTGCGCTACTACTACGCCGCCAAGCTCGGCCGTGGCGTCGACGACCTCGACCTGAACCTCGAGGACTTCGTGCAGAAGGTCAACTCCGACCTGGTCGGCAAAGTGGTCAACATCGCCAGCCGTTGTGCCGGCTTCATCCACAAAGGCAATGACGGCGTGATGGTTGCCGGCGATGCCGCGCCGGAACTGACCGAGGCCTTCCTGGCTGCGGCTCCGTCCATCGCCGAAGCCTATGAGGCCCGTGACTTTGGCCGCGCCATGCGCGAAATCATGGCCCTGGCCGACCGTGCCAACGCCTGGATCGCCGACAAGGCGCCCTGGTCGCTGGCCAAGCAGGAAGGCAAGCAGGACGAGGTTCAGGCCATCTGCGCCCAGGGTATCAACCTGTTCCGCCAGCTGGTGATCTTCCTCAAGCCGGTGCTGCCGGTGCTGGCCGCCGACGCCGAGGCCTTCCTCAACGTCGCGCCGCTCTGCTGGAACGACCACACCTCGCGCCTGGAAAACCACCCACTCAACCCGTTCAAAGCGCTGATGAGCCGCATCGAGCTGGCCAAGGTCGAAGCCATGGTCGCTGCCAGCAAGGAAGACCTGCTGGCCGCCGGCGGCCAGCCACAGGCACCTGCGGGCAACGGCGAACTGGCCAAGGACCCACTGTCGGCGGAAATCGAATTCGACACCTTTGCCGCCGTCGACCTGCGTGTAGCACTGATCGTCAAGGCCGAAGCGGTGCCGGGTGCCGACAAGCTGCTGCAACTGACCCTGGACATCGGCGACGAGCAGCGCAACGTGTTCTCGGGCATCAAGTCGGCCTACCCGGACCCATCCAAACTGGAAGGCCGCCTGACCATGATGGTGGCCAACCTCAAGCCTCGGAAAATGCGCTTTGGCGTCTCCGAAGGCATGGTCATGGCCGCAGGCCCTGGCGGTGAAGAGATCTACCTGCTCAGCCCGGACAGCGGCGCCAAGCCAGGCCAGCGCATCAAGTAATTCCTCCAGCCCCGGCCTCAGTGCCGGGGCTTTTTCATTCCCTGGCGCTTAGTCGGACAGCGCAGCCGATAGCGGCTATCGTCATCTGCATGAACGACTATGTCCTGGTGCTGATCAGCGCCGCGCTACTCAGCGATCAGTTCCTGCAACGGCATCCGAGGTCCAGGCTTGGGCTGCATGTCTGCGGTCTGGCGGGAGCCCTTTCGATCATCATTGGTGTGATCAGCGGCCAGCTGCTGGAGCACGTGCTCGTAGCGCCTTTGCATCTGCAGGACCTGCGTCTGTTTCTGCTGCTGCCCTGGCTGGCGTTGCTTGCCTGGGGCGTACCGCAGGTACTGGCCAGGCTGCGGCGCGACTGGCCAACGGCGCAGCTGACATGGCCATTATTGAACAATGCTGCGTTGCTGGGGCTGACACTGCAGCTCCTGGGGGCACAAGCCCAATGGCTGCCCACATTGGGCTGGGCCGTGCTGGCCGGGCTCGGTTACTGGCTGGCGCTGGCGCTGTTCGACGATCTGAATCAGCGCAGCCAGCATACGGAGGTTCCGGCCCCACTTCGCGGCTTGCCCATCGCCTTGCTAGGGGCCGGCATCATGACCATGGCGCTCTCAGGCATCAACGGATTATTCATGCAATGAAACTGACCCATGACCACTGCTGACCCTCGCCTGCGCAGCGCCATGGGGCTGGTGCTGCTGGCCTGCGCGCCGGGCCTGCTGGCATCGTTGTGGCTGTTGGGGTGGGGGCTGCTGGTGAGCCTGGCGCTATGCGCAATCACTGCCGTTGGTTGCGAAATGGCGGCAATGGCATTGCGCGGTCAACCGGTTACCACCACCCTCAACGACTGTAGCGCGCTGGTGACCGCAGTGCTGCTCGCGCTCGCCCTGCCCACCGAGGCGCCCTGGTGGCTGCCTATGGTTGCCACAGCCGTCGCCATTGGTTTGGGCAAGCAGGCCTTCGGCGGCGTCGGCCGCAACCTGTTCAACCCGGCGATGGTCGGCTACGCATTCGTGCTGCTGAGTTTTCCGCTGCAAATGAATCACTGGCCGGGCCATCCATCGGGCTTGAGCGGCACCCTGCACCTGGTGTTTGGCGGTGGTGAGCAAATCGATGCATGGGCTAGCCCGACAGTCCTCGATGGCCTTCGTCACAATCGTAGCCTGACCCTTGACGAGCTTTTCGCCAGCCATCCGGGCTTTGGCCATGTCGGTGGCAGCGCCAGCGAATGGGTCAACCTGGCGTTTCTGCTCGGCGGGTTGTTGCTGTTGCAACGCAAGGTGTACAGCTGGCATGCGCCGGTGGGCTTGCTGGCTACACTGTCGCTGTTCAGCCTGCTGGCGTGGAACGGTTCCGGTTCGGACTCCAATGGTTCGCCATTGCTGCACCTGTTCTCCGGCTCGACCATGCTGGCGGCTTTTTTCATAGCCACCGAACCGGTGTCAGGCCCAAAGGCTGATCTGGCCAGACTGCTGTTCGGGGCCGGCACGGGCGCATTGATCTACCTGATCCGCACGTGGGGGAGTTACCCCGATGGCACCGCATTCGCCATCTTGCTGATGAACCTGGCTGTGCCGACGCTCGAGCGGATAGCCGCACGCTACGCGCAGGTCACCCCATGAAGCCCCCCCTGCGCAGCCTGATCCTGTTGCTTATCGTGGCTGGAATGGCATTGACGGCCACGCTGGCCTGGCGGCAATGGACACGCACAGCAATCGGCGAAGCCGAGCAACAATTGCAGGCGCAGCAGTTTCTGGCGGTTCTTCCCGCCAAAAGCTACGACAATCATCCACTGGCCGCCCCCCTGCAACTGCCCGCCGTTCAAGCCTCGCATAGCCAGATAATCGCAGCCTATCGCGCCAGTCGCGGCAACACTGCGACGGCGGTGGTGCTGGTGAGTCAAGTACAGGGTTATGCCGCCCCCATCCGCCTGACCATTGCCATCAGCGTCGATGGCCGGCTGATCGGCACCCAAGTCATCGAACAACATGAAAGCCCAGGGCTGGGTGGCCGGATCGCCGACCCTCAGCTGAATTGGCTGGCGCAGTTCGCCCATCGTCGGCTCGAAGACCGATGGGCGCTACAGCGCGATCAGGGCGATTTCGACCAACTGGCCGGTGCGACGGTCACGTCACGTGCGGTGATCGAGGCGCAGCAGGATGCGTTGCGTTATTTCGATCAGTACCGCGCGCTATTGCTCGGAAATTCTGCTCATGAATAGATACTGTCTGCTGCTGGCAGGCTTGGCGCCGTTACTCGGCGCCACCCGTACGCTTGCTCAAGCCAGCGTCATCGGCATCAGCCTGCTCGTGCTGACCGTGCTCCACCAAGGACTGATGCACCCTTTGCGCAGCCGATTGAGTGGGGCGATGTATTGGCTGGCAAGCCTGCTGCTGCTCGCGGCGCTGTCCAGCTGCCTGCTACTTGCGCTACGCGCCTGGGCATTGCCGCTAGCCTTGGCCCTCGGCTATTTCCCGGCGCTGATCTGCCTGCATTGCCTGGCAACAGATCGGCTGCTGCCGGATAACGGCCGCTGGCGCCTGTTGGCAGAGCACCTGGCTGGACTGCTGGCCCTGTGCATGGTGCTCGGCGCCACTCGCCAATGGCTAGGGGATGAGCTGGGCGTGTATGCGGCCAAGCTGGCTCCGGGTGCGCTGCTAGTGCTCGGTGTACTACTGGCCTTGTACAATTGGCTGCGTCCGGGCCCCGCCCCCTCACGTCGTCAAGGAAAGCGTTGACCCCATGAATGCCGCCAAACGCCTGGAAATCTTTCGCAGGCTGCACGAAGACAATCCCGATCCAAAAACCGAGCTGGCCTACACCACCCCGTTTGAATTGCTGGTCGCCGTGACCCTTTCTGCGCAGTCTACCGATGTCGGTGTCAACAAGGCCACCGCTCGACTGTTCCCAGTCGCCAATACCCCACAGGCTATCTACGCACTTGGTGTCCAAGGGCTGAGCGACTACATCAAGACCATCGGGCTCTACAACAGCAAGGCCAAGAATGTCATCGAAGCCTGCCGCCTGCTGATAGAGCGCCATGGCGGTGAAGTGCCGCAGACCCGCGAAGCCCTGGAAGCCTTGCCCGGCGTCGGCCGAAAAACCGCCAACGTAGTCCTCAACACGGCTTTTCGCCAACCGACCATGGCAGTCGACACGCATATCTTCCGCGTGAGCAATCGCACGGGCATAGCGCCCGGCAAGACGGTGCTCGACGTTGAGAAGAAGCTGCTGAAGTTCGTCCCCAAGGACTACTTGCTCGATGCGCACCATTGGCTGATCCTGCACGGCCGCTATGTCTGCCAGGCACGCAAGCCACGTTGCGGCAGTTGCAGGATCGAAGACTTGTGCGAGTACAAGCAGAAAACATCAGACGATTGATCCGATAGTGAATACCCACCCGTTTCGATTGAAAAAATCTTTTTTACCAACGTTCGCTCTTTCGTTATAAGGACGGCCAATGGCCCTTTGGCTTGGAGCGACTCATGAGTACCGATAAAGACGACCTGTCGATCGAAGATGACTTTGCCACTGCTGACGACGATGCGGAGCCTCGGTTGGAACCCGCGAAGACCAACCTGAGCAAACGTCGCACCATAGACAATCTTCTTGAAGAACGGCGCCTGCAGCGTCAGCTTGCGGATTTCGATTACGACCTCTAGCCCGGCCAGAAAGCCTCCCGTTGGAGGCTCTCCGCGCAGAGGGATCAGGCCAGGCCGTGACGCTGAGCCAGCTCGATCAGATCGACCAACGAGTGCGCATTGAGTTTGAGCAGCAGACGTGTCTTATAGGTGCTGACCGTCTTGTTGCTCAAGAACATGCTGTCGGCGATTTCCTTGTTGGACTTGCCGCGCGCCAGTTGCTGCAACACCATCATTTCCCGCGCCGACAGACGATCGACCATTTCCGTTTCACTGGCACCCCCTACCCGGCCGCGCGACTTGTGCAAGGCTTGATTGGGAAAATAGCTGTAACCGGACAAGACGGCCTTGATCGCGCTGAGTAGTTCGGTGAGTTCCTGTTGCTTGCACACGTAGCCTGAAGCCCCCGCCTGCATGCAGCGCATCGAAAAATGCCCGGGCGCCTGGGAGGTCAGCACCAGCACCCGGCTGCCCGGGCTCGCCGTTGCCATGCGAGCAATGACTTCCAGCCCGTCGAGCTTGGGAATACCGATATCGAGCACCACGATGTCAGGTAGGTGCTCGCGGGTTAGCTGTAGCGCTTCCACGCCGTTGTCGGTTTCTGCAACCACATCGTAGCCATGCCGCTCCATCAGCATGCGCACTGCCAAGCGTATGACCGGATGGTCATCCACGATAAGGACTTTATTCATGCGATATCCATTCATTATTTTGCTTTGACGACGCGACACAATAACCGAGCGGGACGGTCAATGGAGTATCGTTTTCCTCCGCAAATACCGTAATAGATAAACCTTACGTCGCTTTCAGAATTTTCCTACGCACAACTGTTACAACAATCCGCTTCGATTCAATGACTGCAGCCAACGAAGGGATAAATCTCCCCCCCCGGAAACAGCACACAATTCAGTCGCCATTGAGGGTGAGCTATTGATAGCGAAAGCCGCAGGAGGCAGCCATCATGAGCAAACACCAGTCGGTAGCGCCACTGACCATCATCGCTCTTTTCGCTGGGATCATCGAAGCGTCCGCGCTAGCGACACTTCCGTTTCTCAGCGACACTAGTCAAAGCCTCTACACGTGGTTCCTGGTCGGCTTTCCTTTCTTTCTGACGGCGCTGTTTTTCCTCACCCTGAACTTCAATTACAAGTCGTTTTACAAACCCGACAGAAATATCTCAATCAAACACACAGCTCCTTTGAAAACCCCTGAGCCCCTGCCATCTGAATCCGACTCCCTCGACAACCACGTTATCAAACCAATCATGCTGATGCTTTCCGGGCCTGAAGCGCAGACAATAATCACAACACATGTACTCAAACTCGTGACCCAAACACCTGTTAAAAGTGGCACGTGGATCTACTGCAACTTGGACAAACAACAAAGTTTCCGCTTGTCTATCAGTGAGGAACCGCATGACGCCGTCGCGCTCCTGGATTAGGCAATTCAGGCTCGCAAAAAAAAACCCGGCCTGAGCCGAGTTTTTTCATACGCTTCGGGGCTTAAAGCAACCCGCGGCCCTTGTTGGCAGCAATGCGCATGCGCAGCGCATTGAGCTTGATGAAACCAGCGGCATCGGCCTGGTTGTAGGCGCCACCATCTTCTTCGAAGGTTGCAATGTTGGCATCGAACAACGAGTCGTCCGACTTGCGGCCGACCACGGTCACATTACCCTTGTACAGCTTCAGGCGCACAACACCGTTCACGTTGACCTGCGAAGCGTCGATCATCTTCTGCAGCATCAGACGTTCCGGGCTCCACCAGTAGCCGGTGTAGATCAAGCTGGCGTACTTGGGCATCAGCTCATCTTTCAGGTGAGCGACTTCGCGGTCCAGGGTGATCGACTCGATGGCGCGGTGAGCCTTGAGCATGATGGTGCCGCCTGGGGTCTCGTAGCAGCCACGCGACTTCATGCCGACGTAACGGTTCTCGACGATGTCCAGACGACCGATACCGTTGGCACCGCCGATGCGGTTCAGGTCGGCGAGGACAGTGGCCGGGCTCTTCTCGACGCCGTCGATGGCAACGATGTCGCCGTTGCGGTAGGTCAGTTCAAGGTAGGTCGCCTGGTCCGGGGCGTTCTCCGGCGAGACGCTCCAACGCCACATGTCTTCTTCGTGCTCGGTCCAGGTATCTTCCAGGACACCGCCTTCGTAGGAGATGTGCAGCAGGTTGGCGTCCATCGAGTACGGCGACTTCTTCTTGCCGTGGCGTTCGATCGGGATGGCGTGCTTCTCGGCGTAGTCCATCAGCTTCTCGCGGGACAGCAGGTCCCACTCGCGCCATGGGGCGATGACTTTGACGCCCGGCTTGAGCGCGTAGGCGCCCAGCTCGAAACGCACCTGGTCATTGCCTTTACCGGTGGCACCATGGGAAATGGCGTCGGCGCCGGTTTCGTTGGCGATTTCGATCAAGCGCTTGGCGATCAGCGGACGGGCGATGGAAGTACCCAGCAGGTACTCGCCTTCGTAGACGGTGTTGGCGCGAAACATCGGGAAGACGAAATCACGCACGAATTCTTCGCGCAAATCGTCGATGTAGATCTCTTTGACGCCCATTGCCTGGGCTTTGGCGCGAGCCGGCTCGACTTCTTCGCCCTGACCCAGGTCAGCGGTGAAGGTCACCACTTCGCAGTCGTAGGTATCTTGCAGCCACTTGAGAATCACCGAAGTATCAAGGCCGCCGGAATACGCCAGTACGACCTTTTTTACGTCCGCCATGCCATCACTCCACGGGGTTGTACGGAAAGGGATCGATTCTACCGGCGTTGCGGACAAATTTACAGTGGGGCGACAGCTTCTGACGACAAAGCGACAGGAACAGTCGAGAGCGCGACGTGGATTGGAGTGTGGATTCCGGGTGCAAGCCCTGGAAGGTGTGGATTCCAAGTGCATGTCTAGGGAGGTGTGGTGAGCATCAGATCGAGCGCCGCCCGCGCGGCGCTTCGCGGGGCAAGCCCGCTCCCACATTTGTTGCAACGTGCCATTGTCTGTCAGGCCATGGTTGTCCGCCTTGGTGCATGGCTGAAGACTTGTGGGGCAGCAGCAGCGCAAGCCTAAAAATCGCGTCGTCCTAACAAGGCAGGCAACTATGGCCTATCAGGCCATGGCACGTTGCAACAAATGTGGGAGCGGGCTTGCCCCGCGAAGCGCCGCGCGGGCGGCGCTCGATCTCCAGGGCTCTACATCTTTAGAGGCATGCGCCCGGCAGCGACGCTGATCTCAGGGGGTTTTAGCCGGAGCCGGAGCCGGAGCCGGAGCCACAACCGCCTTCTCCACCACCGCCACCCGATCCAGCTCAATATTCACCCGCCGATTCCGCGCCCGGTTCGCCGCACTGTTGTTCTTCACCAGCGGATAGCGTTCACCATGGAAGCGCACGGTAATCTGCTCTTCCGGCACACCATGAGCCTTGAAGTAATCCGCGACGGCCAATGCCCGACGCCGCGAAGTATCCCGATTGGTCAGACGATTGCCGCTGTTGTCGGAGTGACCATTGAGTTCGATGTGATTAACCGTCGGATCAGCCTTGAGATAGTCGAGAATCATATCCAGCCGCGCCCGCGCCGCTGCATCAAGGTCGATACCGCCACCCGGGAAGCCGACCTGGGTCTGGCGCACCTGGTCGTAATTCATCGCCAGCATCTTGCCAGCACATGCCTGGTAGTCGCTGTACGCCTTGGCAAAACTAACGGGCAACACGCGCACCTCCATCGGCCGCCCCGCCTCGCCGGTGTAGCTGCGCACCACTGTGCTGCGGCCATCGAGCAAGCCGTTGATCAGGCGACTGGCCTGGCCCTGGGACGAACTGAACAGCACGCCGCTACGGGCCAGACGCACGGCCCCCAGGTTGATATCCGCGCGTCCCGGTTGCCAGGGTGCAGCAGCGGCCAGCAGCGTGGCCGAGCCTGCGCCCAGCGCATTACTGGACGAACGCAACTGGAAAACTGGCTGCTCACCTGCCCGTCGGACGAACTCACCGCTGCCGAAACCGTCGATCGGCTGGATCAAGCGGCATTCGAACTGGTCACCCTCGACTTTCCAGGCGATGTTCTCCATGCGGGTCTGGAAGGTCAATGCACCGGCCGGCAGGCTGGCGAACAGGGTCAACAGGGCTAGGTAACGCTGGCGCACGGGCGGCTCCACTAATTTTGACGGCTTACAGGCAGGCTATCGGACGCTCGTCGGAAAACTTGATAGCCGTGCTCGGCACGGGGTTTTCCGGTAGCATTGGGGCCTGAGTTCGACCCGCCTGGAATCCCCAATGTCCGATCGCCTGACCCTCCTGCGTCCCGACGACTGGCACATCCATCTGCGCGATGGTGCCGTCCTGCCCCATACCGTTGGCGATGTGGCGCGTACCTTCGCCCGTGCCATCATCATGCCCAACCTGGTTCCGCCGGTACGCAACGCCGACGAAGCCGCTGCCTACCGCGAGCGCATTCTTGCCGCCCGCCCGGCCGGCAGCCGCTTCGAACCACTGATGGTGCTGTACCTCACCGACCGCACCAGCCCCGAGGACATCCGCGCGGCCAAGGCCAGCGGCATCGTGTACGCCGCCAAACTGTACCCGGCCGGTGCCACCACCAACTCCGATTCCGGCGTGACCAGCATCGATAACATCTTCCCGGCCATCGAGGCACTGGCGGAAGTCGGCATGCCGCTGCTGGTGCACGGTGAAGTGACCCGCGCCGAGATCGACGTGTTCGACCGCGAAAAACGCTTCATCGACGAACACATGCGCCGCCTGGTCGAACGCTTCCCGACGCTGAAAGTGGTGTTCGAGCACATCACCACCGCCGATGCCGCGCAGTTCGTCAGCGAGGCCCCGGCCAACGTCGGTGCGACCATCACTGCCCAGCACCTGCTGTACAACCGCAACCACATGCTGGTCGGCGGCATTCGCCCGCATTTCTACTGCCTGCCGATCCTCAAGCGCAACACCCATCAGGTGGCGCTGCTGGACGCCGCCACCAGCGGCAACCCGAAGTTCTTCCTTGGCACCGACTCGGCACCGCATGCCCAGCACGCCAAGGAAGCGGCCTGCGGTTGCGCCGGCTGCTACACCGCCTACGCGGCCATCGAGATGTACGCCGAGGCCTTCGAGCAGCGCAACGCGCTGGACAAACTGGAAGGCTTCGCCAGCCTGCACGGCCCAGCCTTCTACGGCCTGCCGGCGAACACCGACCGCATCACCCTGGTCCGCGAAGAATGGACTGCCCCGGCCAGCCTGCCATTCGGCGAGCAGACCGTGATCCCGCTGCGCGCCGGTGAGAAACTGCGCTGGCGCCTACTGGAGGACAACGCGTGAGCGAAGACCTCTACGAAGACGATCAGGACGGCCAGGCCGGTAGCGGCTCGCGCCACCCGATGGCTGAGCGCTTCCGTGGCTACCTGCCGGTGGTGGTGGATGTCGAGACCGGCGGCTTCAACAGCGCCACCGACGCCCTGCTGGAAATCGCCGCCGTGACCATCGGCATGGACGAAAAGGGCTTCCTGTTCCCGGAACATACCTACTTCTACCGTGTCGAGCCGTTCGAAGGCGCCAACATCGAGGCAGCGGCGCTGGAATTCACCGGCATCAAGCTGGACCACCCGCTACGCATGGCGGTGAGCGAAGAAAGCGCGCTGACCGACATCTTCCGTGGCGTGCGCAAGGCACTCAAGGCCAATGGCTGCAAGCGGGCGATCCTGGTCGGCCACAACAGCAGCTTCGACCTCGGTTTCCTCAACGCTGCGGTGGCGCGCAACGACCTCAAGCGCAACCCCTTCCACCCGTTCTCCAGCTTCGACACCGCCACTCTGGCGGGCTTGGCCTATGGCCAGACCGTGCTGGCGCGGGCCTGCCAGAGCGCCGACATCGACTTCGATGGCCGTGAGGCACATTCGGCGCGTTACGATACCGAAAAGACCGCCGAGCTGTTCTGCGGCATCGTCAACCGCTGGAAAGAAATGGGCGGCTGGCGCGATTTCAACGACTGAGTTGCGCTGCCATAAAAAAACCGGCCACGAAGGCCGGTTTTTTTATGCGCCTGGCAATTACAGCTTGCCAGCGTTCTCGCTCAGGTAAGCCGCAACGCCTTCTGGCGAAGCGTTCATGCCCTTGTCGCCTTTTTTCCAGTTGGCCGGGCAGACTTCGCCGTGCTCTTCGTGGAATTGCAGGGCATCGACCAGACGCAGCAGCTCGTCCATGTTACGGCCCAGCGGCAGGTCGTTGATGATCTGCGAACGGACAACACCGTTGGTGTCGATCAGGAAGGCGCCACGGAAGGCCACGCCGCCTTCGGACTCGACGTCATAGGCCTTGCAGATTTCGTGGGTCATGTCGGCCGCCAGGGTGTACTTGACCTGGCCGATACCGCCGTTGTTGACCGGGGTGTTACGCCAGGCGTTGTGGGTGAAGTGCGAGTCGATCGACACGCCGATCACTTCAACGTTGCGCGCCTGGAAGTCAGGGATGCGGTTGTCCAGGGCGATCAGCTCGGACGGGCAGACGAAGGTGAAGTCCAGCGGGTAGAAGAACACCAGGCCGTACTTGCCCTTGATGGCCGAGGCCAGGTTGAAGCTGTCGACGATTTCGCCGTTGCCCAGCACAGCCGGTACGGTGAAGTCGGGGGCTTGTTTGCCAACGAGTACGCTCATTGTAATCTCCTGATGAGGGTGAAAAAACGTTTGCCGGGCAAGGCGGGCGTGCCCGACATCCAACAAAGGCCGACCATCATACACGGCTTGCGATGACAGTCCGAATCCAACCGCCGGTCACTCGAGCGCGCCCTCTTCAACAAAGTGTTTTGACAAGCATTCTCATTACCATTACTCTCCAACCATCGACTCAACCAGCGATGGTCCGACTTTATGTATGTGTGTCTTTGTGTCGGCGTTACCGACGGACAGATCCGCGATGCGATCTATGAAGGATGCTGCAGCTACAAGGAAGTCCGAGCCGCGACCAATGTCGCCAGCCAATGTGGTAAATGTGCGTGCCTGGCCAAGGAGGTGGTCCGCGAGACCCTCACCAAGCTTCAGGTGAGCCAGCAAGCCGCCCTGCCCTACCCGGTAGAATTTACTACCGCTTGATAGTGCCCAATTTCAAGAACCGGACCGTGTGTCCGGTTTTTTTATGCCTAAAATTCAATAAGTTAGCGCGCCAACGCGGTTCACAAACATTCTTATTCCTATTAATTTTCACTTATTATTCAAGAACTTAGGTTTGACACCTGTAAGTTACGGGCTCAAACTTCCCTGTATTGGCACTCTTCTACAGGGCAGGAACCCGCAATGAAAGGCGACGTAAGCGTCATCCAGCATCTCAACAAGATCCTCGGAAACGAGCTGGTCGCGATCAACCAGTACTTCCTGCACGCCCGCATGTATGAAGATTGGGGTCTGAACAAGCTCGGCAAGCACGAGTACAAAGAATCCATCGACGAGATGAAACACGCTGACAAGCTGATCAAGCGTATTCTCTTCCTCGAAGGTATCCCCAACGTTCAGGACCTGGGCAAGCTGCTGATTGGCGAGCACACCAAGGAAATGCTCGAGTGCGACCTGAAGCTCGAACAGAAAGGCCTGGTCGACCTGAAAGCCGCCATCGCCCATTGTGAAACCGTTGGCGACTTCGGCTCGCGCGACATGCTCGAAGACATCCTCGAATCCGAGGAAGAGCACATCGACTGGCTGGAAACCCAATTGAGCCTGATCGACAAGATCAGCATCGAGAACTACCTGCAGTCGCAGATGGGCGAAGAGTAATTTCCCGCCCCATGAAAAAACCCGCCATGAGCGG
Organism: Pseudomonas sp. NPDC089752; assembly: GCF_044748725.1. Classification (NCBI taxonomy): domain Bacteria; kingdom Pseudomonadati; phylum Pseudomonadota; class Gammaproteobacteria; order Pseudomonadales; family Pseudomonadaceae; genus Pseudomonas; species Pseudomonas sp. NPDC089752. The sequence continues at coordinate 324,432 of NZ_JBIVGP010000007.1, read as the reverse complement.
GTTTTTTTATGCCTGCCTGGGGATCAGGCTTCGGAAGCCTTGGCGTTGGCGGCAGCTTCCTTGATCAGGGTTTGCAACTCACCCTTCTCGAACATTTCCAGCATGATGTCGCTACCGCCGACCAGCTCACCGGCTACCCACAACTGTGGGAAGGTCGGCCAGTTGGCGTACTTGGGCAGGTTGGCGCGGATTTCCGGGTTCTGCAGGATGTCGACGTAGGCGAACTTTTCGCCGCAACCCATCACAGCTTGCGATGCCTTGGCCGAGAACCCGCACTGCGGGGCATTCGGCGAGCCTTTCATGTAAAGCAGAATGGTGTTGTTGGCAATCTGCTCTTTGATCGTTTCGATGATATCCATGTAGCACCTCGGCTGAACTTTCCGACACGGTCGTCGGCACGGTGACGCATTGTATCGGAAAGCCGAGCAACGTGCTCGGCCTTGCCACGCCTCAGGCGGCCTCCACTTGCACGGGCACGCCATTGAGTGCCGCGTTACCCGAAACAGCATCACGCAGGTGCTCGTCGGTCAGGTCGTTGGCACTGACGCCAAGTTGTGCCTGGGCGATCTGCAGGTGCACGCCCTGGCGGCCATGACCGAAGCCATGGGGCAGGCTGACCACGCCTGGCATCATGTCCTCACAGGCCTGCACCTCCACTTCGAGGGAACCGGTGCGCGAACGGATGCGGACCCGCTGACCATCCTGCAAGTGCCGCTGGAGCAAATCCTGAGGGTGCATCAGCAGCTGATGACGCGGCTTGCCTTTCACCAGCCGATGGAAGTTGTGCATCCAGGAATTGTTGCTGCGCACATGCCGTCGGCCGATCAACAGCAGATCGCCCGCTGCCGGCGGGGCCTGCTGCGCCAGCCGAAGCAGGTCATCCAGTACGGCCTGCGGCGCCACCTCGACGGCCTTGCTGGCAGTGCTCAGGCGGGCGCTCAGGTTGGCGCGCAAAGGGCCGAGGTCAAGGCCATGGGGATATTCATCCAGCGTGCCGAGCGAGAGCTTCCAGTCACTCTCGTCGCCATACCGGCCTTTACGCAACGCCAGGTCGATCATCTTCGCTGGCGCCAGGGTGGGCTTGAGTTCCAGGCCAGCACGCTGGGCGAACGCCTGCGCCAGGCCGACGAAGATTTCCCAGTCGTGCAGGGTGCCAGTCGGCTTGGCCAGGATCGCCCGGTTGAAACGGGTGACATTGCGTACCGCCAACAGGTTGAAGGTACTGTCGTAATGATCGTTCTCCAGTGCCGAAGTGGACGGTAGGATCAGGTCGGCGTGGCGGGTCGTTTCGTTGATGTACAGGTCGATGCTGAGCATGAACTCCAGCCCTTGCAGGGCCGTGTCCAGCTGCCGGCCATTGGGCGTCGACAACACCGGGTTGCCGGCAACGGTCACCAGCGCCCGCACCTGCCCTTCGCCCGGGGTCAACATCTCCTCGGCCAGGGCGGCCACCGGCAACTCGCCGGCATACTCGGGCAAACCGGACACGCGGCTCTGCCAGGCATTGAAGTGGCCGCCTGAAGTGCTCGCCACGAGGTCGACGGCGGGTTCGGTACACAGTGCCCCGCCTACGCGATCGAGGTTGCCAGTCACCAGGTTGATCACTTGCACCAGCCAGTGGCACAGCGTGCCAAAGGCTTGGGTCGACACGCCCATGCGGCCATAGCAAACGGCCTTGTCGGCTGCGGCGAAGTCACGCGCCAGTTGGCGGATAGCACCCGCTTCGATTCCGCATAGCGCGCTCATCGAGTCGGCAGTGAATGGCGCGATTGCCTCGCGCACCTGCTCCATCCCCTCGACCGGCAGATGCGAGCCACGCGCCAGGCCCTCGTCGAACAAGGTGTTGAGCAGACCGCACAACAGCGCCGCATCGCCACCGGGTCGAATGAACAGGTGACGGTCCGCCATCGCCGCCGTTTCACTGCGCCTTGGGTCCACCACAACCAATGTCCCGCCCCGGGCCTTCAGAGCTTTCAAACGTTTTTCCACATCCGGTACGGTCATGATGCTGCCGTTGGAGGCCAGCGGGTTGCCGCCGAGGATCAGCATGAAATCGGTATTGTCGATGTCCGGGATCGGCAACAGCAGGCCGTGGCCATACATCAGATAGCTGGTCAGATGCTGGGGCAACTGGTCCACCGAGGTGGCGGAAAAGCGGTTACGCGTCTTCAACAAGCCGAGGAAGTAGTTACTGTGGGTCATCAACCCATAGTTGTGCACGCTGGGGTTGCCCTGGTAGACGGCCACGGCATTGCGCCCATGGGCCTGCTGGATCGACCAGAGCTTGTCGGCAGCCAGGGCGAATGCGTCCTCCCAGCTGATGGCGTGCCACTGCGTGCCTATTCGCCGGTGTGGTTGGCGCAGGCGGTCGGGGTCGTCCTGGATATCCTGCAGCGCCACCGCTTTGGGGCAGATATGGCCGCGACTGAAAGGGTCCTGGGGGTCGCCTTTGATCGAGCTGATGCGCGCCCGCCCATCGTCTTCGAGGCTGACTTCGATGTTCAGCCCACAGATCGCCTCGCACAGGTGACAGGCACGGTGATGCAGGATCTTGGTCATGGCCGCCTCTGCCTTTCGTTGTTGTCGAATGCCGACTATGCGCGCTGCCCCTGGCCCCTGCCAGTGCGCTTCGCGACGTGAATCCCCCGACATCAGGCGCGCGATTCGCGCCGGCCATTTGCCAAACGGCCAGAGAGCCGTGTAAAACCCCTGTAGCAAATAAAAAACAGCACAGGCACCATGGGTAAAGACACCCTTTGCAACAGAGCCGCTGTTTCCCCTCTTGGTTTCAGGCGACATTTAATTATAGTATTGCGCCTTTCCCTATTTCGTCCGCCCCGTGCGGCTTACGCCGCAGGTCACTCCCGTTGTCAAAAAAAACCATACGGTCGACCTGCATACCGTTGCAGATAAGGTAGTCAATCATGAGCGCTAGGCACTTTCTCTCCCTGCTGGATTTCACCACCGACGAATTGCTCGGGGTGATCCGCCGAGGCATCGAGCTGAAGGACCTGCGCAAGCGCGGCGTGCTGTTCGAACCGCTGAAAAACCGTGTACTGGGGATGATCTTCGAAAAATCCTCGACCCGTACCCGCGTGTCGTTCGAAGCCGGCATGATCCAGCTCGGCGGCCAGGCGATCTTCCTGTCCCCGCGCGACACCCAACTGGGCCGTGGCGAGCCGATCAGCGACAGCGCCATCGTGCTGTCGAGCATGGTCGATGCGGTGATGATCCGCACCCACGCCCACAGTACCCTCACCGAATTCGCCGCCCATTCGCGCGTGCCACTGATCAACGGCCTGTCCGACGAATCGCACCCGTGCCAGCTGCTGGCCGACATGCAGACGTTCCAGGAGCACCGCGGCTCGATCCAGGGCAAGACCGTGGCCTGGGTCGGCGATGGCTTCAACATGTGCAACTCGTACATCGAAGCCGCCCGGCAGTTCGACTTCCAGCTGCGCATCGCCTGCCCGGAAGGTTACGACCCGGATCCACGCTTCATGGCGCTGGGCGGCGAGCGCGTGCAGATCGTCCGTGACCCGCGTGAAGCTGTGCGCGGTGCACACCTGGTGACCACCGATGTCTGGACTTCCATGGGTCAAGAGGAGGAAACTGCACGGCGCCTGGCGCACTTTGCGCCATACCAGGTCACCCGCGCACTGCTCGACCTGGCGGCACCCGACGCCCTGTTCATGCACTGCCTGCCCGCCCACCGCGGCGAGGAAATCAGCCATGACCTGCTCGACGACCCCCGTTCGGTCGCCTGGGACCAGGCTGAAAACCGCTTGCATGCACAGAAGGCCCTACTCGAATTCCTTGTCGAACCGGCTTACCACCACGCATGAGTCAACCCCTACTGCTCAACCTGCGCGACCTGGCCTGCGGCTACGGCGACCAGCGCATCGTCCAGAACCTCAACCTGCACCTGAACGCAGGCGACATCGGTTGCCTGCTGGGTTCTTCGGGTTGCGGCAAGACCACCACCCTGCGCGCCATCGCCGGCTTCGAGCCGGTGCATGCAGGGGAGATCCAGCTGGCCGGCGAGGTCATTTCCCGCGCCGGTTTCACCTTGTCGCCGGAAAAACGCCGGATCGGCATGGTGTTCCAGGACTACGCACTGTTCCCGCACCTGACCGTGGCGCAGAACATCGCCTTCGGCATCGCCAAGCACCCGAAACAGGCGCAGGTGGTCGAAGAGATGCTCGAACTGGTCAAGCTCGGCCGCCTGGGTGGGCGCTACCCGCACGAGCTGTCCGGTGGCCAGCAGCAGCGTGTCGCGCTGGCCCGCGCGCTGGCCCCCGAGCCGCAGTTGCTGCTGCTCGACGAGCCGTTCTCCAACCTCGATGTGGAGCTGCGTCGGCGCCTCAGCCATGAGGTGCGCGACATTCTCAAGAGCCGCGGCACCAGCGCGATCCTGGTTACCCATGACCAGGAAGAAGCTTTCGCGGTCAGCGATCATGTGGGCGTATTCAAGGAAGGACGGCTGGAGCAGTGGGATACCCCCTACAACCTCTACCACGAGCCGCAAACGCCGTTCGTCGCCAGTTTCATTGGCCAGGGTTACTTCATCCGTGGCCAGATGAGCAGCCACGAAGCGGTCAATACCGAACTTGGCGAATTGCGCGGCAACCGTGCGTACATCATGGCGCCGGGCAGCTCGGTGGACGTGCTGCTGCGTCCTGACGATATCGTGCATGCCGCAGATAGTGCACTGCGGGCCAGTATCGTCGGCAAGAGTTTCCTGGGTGCATCGACGCTGTACCGCCTGCAACTGCCGACCGGCAGCCAGCTGGAAGCGATCTTCCCCAGCCACATCGATCATCAGGTGGGCGAGGACGTCGGGATTGCCGTCAAGGCTGACCACCTGGTGCTGTTCCCGGTGCCAGGCAGTGTCGCGGCGCAGTTGCCCCGCCAGGAAAGCGGGGTTCGCCGCTACAGTTCGGCGACCTGAATTCTCAACGATGGGGCCGCTATGCGACCCCATGCCATCTCAGCCCCTACCGATCCCGGCAAACGTCCCTTGGGTATGTTGAGCCAGCACCGCCGCCGCCAATTCCACTTCCAGCCCTCGCCGCCCGGCGCTGACATGGATGGTTGCAAAGCTTTGCGCCGAATCGTCGATGAAGGTGCGCAGACGTTTCTTCTGCCCTAGCGGGCTGATCCCACCCACCAGATATCCCGTGGCCCGTTGCGCCGCCGCCGGGTCGGCCATCTCGCACTTCTTCACACCGGCGGCAAGGGCCAGCGCCTTGAGGTCCAGCGTCCCGACCACGGGCACGACCGCCACCAGCAGCTCCCCTTTCTCGCTGCTCGCCAGCAAGGTCTTGAACACCTGCTGCGGATCGAGCCCGAGCTTTTCCGCCGCCTCCAGGCCGTACGACGCCGATTTGGGGTCATGTTCATAACTGTGCACACGGTGCTCGGCGCGGGCTTTTTTCAACAGGTCGAGGGCGGGGGTCATGCAGGGCTCCGGTCTTGTACAGATCGGCGGCTACTTTAGGACAATTCCCACATCCCAGCCAGTTCACCTCCCACGCCCCTGTCTAACTCGCGGATTCAAGGGTGCAAAGGCCGTCCAATTCGTGACCGACCGTTCACTTTCGACCTTTGACATAAGCGTTTCTTGTCTATATTTTTTCGTTTCTGAATAAACGGTGCACTCTTAAGGTGCATTCCTATAGATGCCCGATGCCAATGGGGATAGGCACCGGGCTTTGCTGTCGAGCGCCAAGCGCCTCACAACAAAAAGAACGAGGTCATACATGACGACTGCTCTACGCGAACCCACATTGTCCAGCCAATGCCTGGCCGAATTTCTCGGCACGGCGCTGTTGATCTTCTTCGGTACCGGTTGTGTTGCCGCCCTCAAGGTCGCGGGCGCCAGCTTCGGCCTGTGGGAAATCAGCATCATCTGGGGCGTTGGTGTGAGCATGGCGATCTACCTCACCGCGGGTATTTCCGGCGCGCATCTGAACCCGGCGGTGAGCATCGCCCTGACCCTGTTCGCCGGTTTCGACAAGCGCAAGCTGCCGTTCTACATGCTGGCGCAGGTCTGCGGTGCGTTCTGCGGCGCGGCACTGGTGTACACCCTGTACAGCAACCTGTTCTTCGATTTCGAACAGGCCCACGCCATGCTGCGAGGCAGCGCCGAGAGCCTGGAACTGGCCTCGGTGTTTTCCACCTACCCGCACCCTTCTCTGTCCACAGGCCAGGCCTTCCTGGTCGAAGTGGTGATCACCGCCATCCTCATGGCGGTGATCATGGCCCTGACCGACGACAACAACGGGCTACCGCGTGGCGCCATGGCGCCGCTGCTGATCGGCCTGTTGATTGCCGTGATCGGTAGCGCCATGGGCCCGCTGACCGGCTTCGCGATGAACCCGGCCCGCGATTTCGGGCCAAAACTGATGACCTTCCTGGCCGGCTGGGGCGAAATCGCCTTCACTGGCGGTCGGGACATTCCCTATTTCCTGGTACCGGTGTTCGCACCGATACTCGGCGCTTGCCTGGGTGCCGCCACCTATCGTGGCCTGATTGCCCGCAACCTGCCGGCGGCGCAAAGCGCGAACCCTGAGACAAACGACAATCGCCAGGGCGATACTCAAGCCAACTGAAGCTGACGCCCTGACCTCCTCTTTTTGCAAGGCCTACGACCATGACAGACACCCAGGATAAGAACTACATCATCGCCCTGGACCAGGGCACCACCAGTTCGCGGGCCATTATTTTCGACCGCGACGCCAATGTGGTCGGCACTTCTCAGCGCGAATTCGCCCAGCACTATCCGCAAGCCGGCTGGGTCGAGCACGACCCGATGGAAATCTTCGCCACGCAGAGCGCCACCATGGTCGAAGCCCTGGCCCAGGCCGGCATCAGCCATGCCCAGGTAGCCGCCATCGGCATCACCAACCAGCGCGAAACCACCGTGGTATGGGACAAGGAAACCGGTCGCCCGGTCTACAACGCCGTGGTCTGGCAGTGCCGGCGCAGTACCGAGATCTGCGCGCAACTCAAGCGTGATGGGCATGAAGACTACATCCGCGAAACCACTGGCCTGGTAACCGACCCTTACTTCTCCGGCACCAAGCTGAAGTGGATCCTCGACAACGTCGAAGGTGCCCGCGAACGTGCCGAACGTGGCGAGCTGCTGTTCGGCACCGTCGATACCTGGCTGATCTGGAAGTTCTCCGGTGGCAAGGTGCATGTCACCGACTACACCAACGCCTCGCGCACGCTGATGTTCAACATCCACAGCCTGCAGTGGGACGACAAGCTGCTGGAAATCCTCGGCATCCCGCGGCAGATGCTGCCCGAAGTACGTCCGTCGTCGGAAGTGTATGGCCATACCAAGAGCGGCATCGCCATCGCCGGTATCGCTGGCGACCAGCAATCGGCACTGTTCGGCCAGATGTGCGTGGAGCCGGGCCAGGCCAAGAATACCTACGGCACCGGCTGCTTCCTGCTGATGAACACCGGCGACAAGGCGGTGAAGTCTTCCCACGGTCTGCTGACCACCATTGCCTGCGGCCCACGTGGCGAAGTGGCCTACGCCCTGGAAGGCGCAGTCTTCAATGGCGGCTCCACCGTGCAGTGGCTGCGCGACGAGCTGAAGATCGTCAACGACGCGCTGGACACCGAGTACTTCGCCAGCAAGGTCAAGGACAGCAACGGCGTGTACCTGGTACCTGCTTTCACCGGCCTGGGTGCCCCGTACTGGGACCCGTACGCACGGGGTGCGCTGTTTGGCCTTACCCGTGGTGTGAAGGTCGATCACATCATCCGTGCCGCGCTGGAATCCATCGCCTACCAAACCCGCGACGTGCTCGACGCCATGCAGCAGGACTGCGGCGAGCGCCTTTCGGAGTTGCGTGTCGATGGCGGCGCGGTGGCCAACAACTTCCTCATGCAATTCCAGGCCGACATCCTCGGCACCTGCGTGGAGCGCCCGAAAATGCGCGAAACCACCGCCTTGGGTGCTGCCTACCTGGCAGGCCTGGCCTGTGGTTTCTGGGGCAGCCTGGACGAGCTGCGTGACAAGGCGATCATCGAGCGCGAGTTCAGCCCACAACTGGACGACACCGAGAAAGAGAAACTTTACGCCGGCTGGAAAAAGGCCGTCGAGCGCACCCGTGACTGGGAAGATCACGAGGCGTAACACAGGTTGGGGCCGCCAGCCGGCCCCAATGCTCCACTGGTCGTCATCCCTTTCCTACGGCATCATTGCAGAATTTGTCCGGCTGCCCCCAAGGACCGCCCATGAATCTGCCCCCACGCCAACAACAAATCCTCGAACTGGTGCGCGAACGCGGCTACGTCAGTATCGAAGAAATGGCACAGTTGTTCATTGTCACGCCACAAACCATCCGGCGTGACATCAACCTGCTTGCCGAACTCAACCTGCTGCGCCGCTACCACGGCGGTGCGGCTTATGATTCGAGCATCGAAAACACCGCCTATGCCATGCGCGCCGACCAGATGCGCGATGAGAAGCAGCGCATCGCCGAAGCCGTCGCTCGGCAGATTCCCGACCATGCCTCACTGTTCATCAACATCGGCACGACCACCGAATCGATTGCCCGGGCATTGCTTAATCACAGCCAGCTGAAAGTCATCACCAACAACCTGCACGTGGCTGCGATCCTGGCGGCCAAGGATGATTTCGAAGTGCTGGTGGCCGGCGGCACGGTACGCCGCGATGGAGGGGTGGTGGGCCAGGCCAGCGTAGACTTCATCAGCCAGTTCAAGGTCGATTACGCCCTGGTCGGTATCAGCGGCATCGATGAAGACGGCAGCCTGCTGGACTTCGACTACCAGGAAGTACGGGTTTCGCAGGCGATCATCGCCAACGCCCGGCAAGTCATTCTCGCTGCCGACTCCAGCAAGTTCGGGCGCAACGCCATGGTACGCATGGGTTCGATCAGCCTGGTCGACTGCCTGGTAACCGACCAGACACCTACGCCTGGCCTCACCCAACTGCTCAATCAGTACAAGGTCCGCTTGGACGTGGTCTGAGTCGTGACGGGCCGCCGCAGCGGCCCCTTATTTTCATAAATGTTCATTTCGTTGTCATCTGATCAGTTTTTTCTATAAAGACTGACTGGCGACCGCGCTTCTATTGCGCTAGTATTTTCGCAAACGAACATTGATGTTCACTTTCGATGTGAACAAACCAGGAGGCCTTGCCCGTGTCCCAGCCCGTTTCCTCCCAGCCCCCACTCGCCGACTGCTACGATCTCGCCGTGATCGGCGGCGGCATCAATGGCGTGGGCATCGCTGCCGATGCTGCGGGGCGCGGCCTGGATGTATTCCTTTGCGAAAAGGACGACCTGGCGCAGCACACCTCATCGGCCAGCAGCAAGCTGATCCATGGCGGCCTGCGCTACCTGGAGCACTACGAATTCCGTCTGGTGCGCGAAGCCCTGGCCGAACGTGAGGTGTTGCTGGCCAAGGCCCCGCACATCGTCAAACCGATGCGCTTCGTCTTGCCGCATCGCCCTCACCTGCGTCCAGCCTGGATGATCCGCGCCGGCCTGTTCCTGTACGATCACTTGGGCAAGCGCAAACGCCTGGGCGCCTCGCGCGGCCTGCGCTTCGGCCCGGGTTACCCGTTGAAGCCGGCGATCACCCGTGGATTCGAATATGCCGATTGCGCTGTCGATGACGCACGCCTGGTGGTGCTCAACGCGATGGCCGCTCGTGAAAATGGGGCCCACATCCATACCCGCACTCGCTGCCTGCGTGCCGAGCGTATCGATGGCCTGTGGCAGGTCGACCTGCAGATGGCTGACGGCAGCCTGCGCAGCATCCGAGCGCGTGCCCTGGTCAACGCAGCCGGCCCCTGGGTCGCCAGCTTCATCAAGGACGACCTCAAGCTCGACGCGCCTTACGGCATCCGCTTGATCCAGGGCAGCCACATCATCGTGCCGCGCCTGTACGAAGGTGAACATGCCTACATTCTGCAGAACGAAGATCAGCGCATCGTTTTCTGCATCCCCTACCTGGATCGCTTCACCCTGATCGGCACGACCGACCGTGAATACAGCGGTGACCCGGCCAAGGTAGCGATCAGCGAGGAAGAAACCGACTACCTGCTGAACGTGGTCAACGAACACTTCAATCAGCCGCTGAGCCGCGCCGACATCCTGCACACCTATTCCGGCGTTCGCCCCCTGTGCAACGACGAATCGGACAACCCTTCGGCCGTCACTCGCGACTACACCCTGGCCCTGTCTGCCGAGGCAGGCCAAGCACCCCTACTCTCGGTGTTCGGTGGCAAGCTGACCACCTATCGCAAACTCGCCGAGTCGGCGATGGCTGAACTCAAGCCGTTCTTCACCCAGATGCGTGGCAGCTGGACCGCTTTGGCACCGTTGCCGGGCGGCGAAAACATGACCACCAGCCTGGCGTTGGCCGATGCCATCCAGGCACGCCACGGCTGGCTGGCGGCCGATATCGCCAAGCGCTGGGCTCAGACCTACGGTAGCCGTGTCTGGCAACTGCTTGACGGCGTTGAGGGGCCGCAGGATCTGGGCCAGCCGATCGGTGGCGGCCTGTTCAGCGTTGAAGTGGATTACCTGCGCCGTGAGGAGTGGGCAATCGATATCGACGACATTCTCTGGCGCAGGACCAAACTGGGGCTGTTCATCAGCGCCGATGAGCGAAACGTGCTGGCGGATTACCTGCAGCGCAAGCAGGCCACTCCAGCACGTACCTGCGCGGCATGATCAGGCGTGCAATCGTTGCTCGAGCTCCTGCGCCAGCGTAAGCAGCAGGTCATCCTGAAGCGCGGCGAGCTCGGCACTTAGCGCCCTGCCCTGCTCGTCGAGCATCGCTTCAGTAATGCGTTGGGCAGCGCAGTCCTCCTCGAGCTCAGCGTAGCGTTGATAGAACGGCTCACTGATATCTTCGAAACGCTGCCAGGCAAGTCGGCGCGCCTGCTCGCGCCAGAAAGGCCGCTGGCTCAACGAGGCTACCAGGGTATCGGTCGTTTCGTTTGCCAGGACGTTCGCCTTCACTTTTTGCAAATCGCCTCGGGTCACATGAGCGTAACTTTGGTAGTGCATCTTGCGCGTCACCACTGGCAACTCCAGCTCGCGGGCCAGATTGACCCGCAGGCACAGCGTCACTTCCAACGGATCCACAATGTGCCGCGCTTGCTGGCGCAACTGCTCAATGTGCCGTTCGGCCTGCTCATTGACCTGGTCCAACCGCCAAAGCCCACGACCGTGCCTCCATATCGCCATATCGAGCTGATCCATCGGCACATCTTCGAGTGGTCGCTCTGCAACAAGATTCACCTCCATTTGATCGAGGATCATCAACAGCTGATCAGCGCAGGTTCGTGGGCCGGAGGCTTCCTCGAACAGACGTCGACGCATGGATTCGTGCTGCGCGCAGTAGTCGAGGATATCCCAGACGCGTCTGCGGTAGTGGATGGGGGATCTCTGGAAGTCCTCCTGACCGGCAAAGTCCGCCAGAAAGCGGAACAGGCCAGCCGAACCCTCGGCTTCACGCAATGTCTGCCAGGTCAGCGCTCGCTGCGGATCGGCAGCAGGGCCTATCCACTGGTCACGCAGTTGATCATCGACGGCCTGGTGTCGGTAAGAGGCACTGCCTGGTTGCCCGGCGGCCACACCGCCTGCGGCTTCATCCAGTAACGCCGCGCTGGCTTGGTCCAACGGATTATCGTGCAAGGACAATCCCGCAACCTGCGAGCGAAGGGTCAGCAAGTCCGCGCGCACCTGACGGATCTGATTATCGCGAAGATCCACCCATGCGTTTTCCGGCAAACCGGCGGGGATCCGATCCAAACCAGTCGCCCTGAGCCTCAGCGTACCGAGATTGAACAACCCGGAAAGCTCGGGTGCACGCCCCAGCGGGTTGTCGCTCAGGTCCAGCAAGCGAAGGTTACGCAGCGCCGACAAGCGCTGATTTCCAGCACTGGTGACTTCGATCTGGTTACCTGCCAGGTGCAATTGCCTGAGTTTTCTCAAATACTCGATCCCCGCAGGGATCGTAGAAAGGCGGTTGTCCGTCAGGTCGAGTTCTACCAGATCGGGAAAACGCGCCAGAAAATCGCTGTCGATCTCTGCCAGCTCCATATCGCGCAAAATCAGGCGTTGTACATGCCCGTAGGAAATATCCTGGGGCAGCACTGGCAAGGCACCGACGCGTTCTCCCTCCACCTCCAACACGTACTCTCCAGCATCGTTGGTGATTTTCCGTCGCCAACTGCGGCGCAGCTGTTTGGCCACGCGTTGCCGGCGCAAGGCGTCCCGTGGGTAGTGCCAGCGTCCACTCCAGTCGTTCAGCGCCGTGCGCAAACGGCTAAGCTGGTCTTGCAGGTCGGCGTAGTGCTGCCAGAGATCGCCGCTTCGAGACATCACGTCGAGCAGGTACGCCTGCATTTGATCCTCGTCCAATGTCGGGAAAATCCGATGGATGCCGCACCGGATCGCCCGCCTGCCACCGCCCGGCCTGCCGCTGAGTGGATACCCGAGCCGGCCATCGGCAAAACGCTGAGGGGGACGCCAGCCCCGGCCTGTCGGTGCCATGCCAATCATGTTGGCAACACGTTCGCGGTCCTGACCTGCGAGCCGTGCGAGGCGATCGCCCAGCGCCTGTTCATCCAGCGCCGCGCTGGCCAGAATGCGCTGCTGGGACGCGGTCATGTTCTGCATGAGACTGCCTAGCAGGCTTCCAGCCTCATCCCCCCCGACCTTCGAGCTGTACCCCATGGGGTGACGCACGATCAGCACCACTTCATTGGCCTGCGCCGAGCCCCACGAAGCCCGCAGTTCACCCGCCGGGCCACCCTCACGCAGCTCCACCCTGACCGACTCCGGCCAGGCCGCCAGCGTGTCGACCAGACCCAGGGCAAGCTGCTCGGTGTCGGCATTGGCCGCGCGGTCCAGACGCAGCCCGGCACAGGCCCGATCGATGCGACTTTCGCGCAATTGCCAACGTATACGCTCCAACAGGCTCAGGGGAATGCGCTGGGTATCCACGAGCCGTTGCTGCTCGAGCGTGCTGCTGTGCTCGAGCACCTCCCGAGCGCCGCTACGCGATAGCGAGGGAAATTGGCGCATCAACACGGTCTCTTCAGTAGCCGGTGCTGGCCAGCGCTCGCGCAGCCACGCATCCAGGCCGCCCCCTCGCAACTGGGGCTGTTGCCTGTGAGCCGTGTACAGGTCGTGGGCCTCGAGCAGCCGCGATGGCGCCTGGGCGCGCTCTGCAAGCAAGCGGCGCAATTGCTTGGGCTCAAAGCCTGTGGTTTCCAACAGGTGGGCAGCGGCTTGGTCGGTGACCTTGGCCAATTTTCCACCGAACTGCCGAATGAGCAGGCTATCGCCTTCAAGGTACTGAGGTTGAGTGGCCATTCGCATCAAGCGCACCTGACCTGAGGCGTGGCGCATGGGAGCCAGCTCATCGACGAGCGCGAAACGGTCAAAGACCTGCGCCGCCATCGAACTGCCTTTGGCGATCAATGCATTCACCAGCACCGTTTGCGCGACATTGAACAGATGTTCCAGCGCTTGCCTGCGGTCGCCGATCACCCAGCTTTCATAACCTTCATAAACTTCGTCGGCAATCTGCACCGCTGTCACTGCCAGCAACACTTCACCCAAGACCGGCACGAACAGCGCAGCGAGCCCGAGCACGCCAAACCCCAGCTCCTTGTATGCATCGAGGCGCTGACGCCGATCTTGCGCGTCTTCATCTCCCGTAGGTACCGCCAGGACGCGCGCGTCGTCGAACAACTTTTCGATCTGCAGGGTGCGCAGGTGCTCACGCAACGTAGTGGTAATCGGCAGGTTACGCCCGTCGAGTTGCAGTGCAGAGGCTTGGCTTTGCACCTGTTCAAGCAAGGCGCCAGCAAAGCTGGCCCGGTCACGCTCGCTCAGAAAACGGTAGAAGAAGGTTCGATAGTCCGCATCGCGCAGGCGTTCGCCCAAGGCATCGTATAGCGCCTGCCAAGACGCATGCTGCAACACCGATTGCTGCGGATCGCCCGGAATCCAGGCAATCACCTTTTGCAGTGCAGCGTCGGCGCCACCCTGTAGTTCCAGGGTCACGATGCCGCGCATGCATTTACCCAGTAGATAAAGCTGACGGGCAGCTACTTGCCCAGGCACCGCTGGCACCTGGGGTTTGCCTGCAAACAGGGGTAACAGCTGCAGGAAGTCGTGCTCATCGAGAACGCCTTTGAGTGCGGCAATGCGTATGGCGACTTCAAAGTGCGCTTGCTGGCTGTCTTCGAACAACTGCTCCACTGTCTGGGCCGTGTCGCCATGCTCGTGCCCAGGCTGGTCGAGCGGTCTGAGGCGGGTTTCCAGCAATGCCTGGTACTGGCCGCCCACATCCACGCTGCGACACAAGCCGGCGAAGGCATGGAAGCCTATCGGGATCACGCTGCCATCGGCTGCGCGCAACTCCCCTTTCAACAGTATCGAAGGCCGTGTTTCGCTTACATGGAAGTTGTGCAAGGCGGCGGCAAGCAGCCTGCGCGAGGATTTGCGTTCAATCTCGCGCCTGGGCAGGTTGGGTGCGGCAGTGGGTGCCTGGACCCGCTGGGTGAGATGCAAAGTGCCACGCCGTAGGTCGACAGGGGTGACCCCACGCTGAGTCAACGCAGCCTGCAACAGCGGTTCGGCAAAGTCATGCGGGGCCGGGATGGCGTTGATCACTGCGCCCAGGCGCTGGGCCGCCTGGTCTTGGCGGGCCAACGCGGCGTGCAATGCAACCAGGCGTTCGGGCTTGTCGCCAGCAATGAGCCAGGCGGGTAACCGTTGTGCAATGAGTGTATCGATAGAATCGGGATCGAAAGGCGGCTGAGGCATAGGACGGCTCCGTGATGAGTCGCCCCATGACACCTGCTTGCGCGTGGGGTTGGGCGTTACTTAGTGCTCGCACCCCTCGTTCGGTTTTCCGAACAGCGGAAAAGTATTCGTTCGGATATTCGATCAACTTGAACTTCGCCGTTACTTGAAAAACCCTTGAACCTCTCGGTTTACAGGCCGTTATCATAAAACAGAGAGCTTGGCACGACTCATGCTCTACACTTGGTAGCCGAATGCTCTCGCTTCTTGCGGTATTCGTTGAACGAAAGAGTCCGCCAACGGCTCCATAAAAAAAACAAACACGTCGAGGAAAATTTGATGCGTATCGTTCGTCAATTGCTGGGCGCCGCCATCGCGGCCGCGGTCATCGCTTCGCCCGCCATGGCCGAAGAACTGACCGGCACCCTGAAGAAGATCAAGGATTCGGGCACCATCACCCTGGGGCACCGCGACTCCTCCATTCCGTTTTCCTACCTGGCTGGCAAGCCGGAGCCTGTGGGCTACTCCCACGACATCCAGCTGGCAGTGGTCGAAGCCCTGAAGAAGCAACTGGGCACCGACATCAAGGTCAAGTACAACCTGGTCACCTCCCAGACCCGCATCCCGCTGGTGCAGAACGGCACCGTCGACCTTGAGTGCGGCTCCACCACCAACAACGTCGAGCGCCAGCAGCAGGTTGGCTTCTCGGTGGGCATCTTCGAAGTCGGCACGCGCCTGCTGACCAAGGTCAAGGATGGTCAGCCGTCCTACAAAGACTTCCCGGACCTGGCCGGCAAGAACGTGGTGACCACCGCCGGTACCACCTCCGAGCGCATCCTCAAGGCGATGAACGCCGACAAGCAGATGAAGATGAACGTGATTTCCGCCAAGGACCACGGTGAAGCCTTCAACATGCTCGAAAGCGGCCGCGCCGTGGCCTTCATGATGGACGACGCCCTGCTGGCCGGTGAAATGGCCAAGGCGCGCAAGCCGTCCGACTGGGTCATCACCGGTACCCCTCAGTCTTACGAAATCTACGGCTGCATGGTGCGCAAGGAAGATGCCGCGTTCAAGAAAGCGGTCGACGAGGCCATCGTCGGCTACTTCAAGTCGGGCGAGGTCAACAAGAGCTACGACAAGTGGTTCATGCAGCCAATCCCGCCAAAAGGCCTGAACCTGCAGTTCCAGATGAGCGATGAGCTGAAAAAACTGATCGCCGAGCCGACCGACAAGGCCGCGGACGAGAAGAAGTCCTGATCCTCAGATAGTGGCCTGGTGCGCAAGCACACGAATCAATTCTGCAGGCTACTCATTAGTGTCTAACCTTTCATCCGAGGGCGCCAAGCGCCCCCGGATGCTCGAAGGTGCCCGTGAAACAACCGTCTGAGGGGAAATCCCGATGAATTACAACTGGGACTGGGGCGTGTTCTTCAAGTCCACCGGCGTGGGCAGCGAAACCTATCTGGACTGGTACATCACCGGCCTGGGCTGGACTATCGCCATCGCCATCACCGCCTGGATCATCGCGCTGTTGCTGGGGTCTGTCCTCGGCGTCATGCGTACCGTGCCCAACCGCTTGGTATCGGGTATCGCCACGGCTTACGTGGAGCTGTTCCGCAACGTGCCGCTGCTGGTGCAGCTGTTCATCTGGTACTTCCTGGTACCGGACCTGCTGCCCGAAGGCCTGCAGGAATGGTTCAAGCAAGACCTCAACCCGACCACGTCGGCGTTGATCAGCGTGGTCATCTGCCTCGGCCTGTTCACCGCCGCACGGGTCTGCGAACAGGTGCGTACCGGTATCCAGGCGCTGCCCAAGGGCCAGGAAGCCGCTGCCCGCGCGATGGGCTTCAGCCTGCCGCAAATCTATAACAACGTGCTGTTGCCGCAGGCGTACCGGATCATCATTCCGCCGCTCACTTCCGAGTTTCTGAACGTGTTCAAGAACTCCTCGGTGGCTTCGCTGATCGGCCTGATGGAACTGCTCGCGCAGACCAAACAGACCGCTGAATTTTCCGCCAACCTGTTCGAAGCGTTCACCCTGGCCACGCTGATCTATTTCACCCTGAACATGGGCCTGATGCTGCTCATGCGCATGGTCGAGAAGAAAGTCGCCGTGCCGGGCCTGATTTCCGTGGGGGGCAAGTAAATGGAAATGGATTTCAGCGAAATCATCCCGGCCCTGCCCGCCCTCTGGGAAGGCATGGTCATGACCCTCAAGCTGATGGTCATGGGCGTGGTGGGCGGTATCGCGCTGGGTACCGTCCTGGCCCTGATGCGCCTGTCGTCGAGCAAACTGCTGTCGCGGGTGGCTGGCGCCTACGTCAACTACTTCCGCTCGATCCCGCTGCTGTTGGTGATCACCTGGTTCTACCTGGCGGTGCCGTTCGTGCTGCGCTGGATCACCGGCGAGGACACCCCGGTGGGTGCCTTCACCTCCTGCGTGGTCGCCTTCATGATGTTCGAGGCCGCGTACTTCTGTGAAATCGTGCGGGCTGGCGTGCAGTCGATCTCCAAGGGCCAGATGGGCGCCGCGCAGGCGCTGGGCATGAACTACGCGCAGACCATGCGCCTGATCATCCTGCCCCAGGCCTTCCGCAAGATGACCCCGCTGCTGCTGCAGCAGAGCATCATCCTGTTCCAGGACACCTCGCTGGTGTACACCGTGGGCCTGGTCGACTTCCTCAACTCGGCACGCTCCAACGGCGACATCATCGGGCGCTCCCATGAGTTCCTGATCTTCGCCGGGGTCGTCTACTTCCTCATCAGCTTCTCCGCTTCGTGGCTGGTCAAGCGCCTGCAAAAAAGGATCACCGTATGATTTCCATCAAGAACGTCAACAAGTGGTACGGCGACTTCCAGGTACTGACCGACTGCAGCACCGAGGTCAAGAAAGGCGAAGTGGTGGTGGTTTGCGGCCCGTCGGGCTCGGGTAAATCCACCTTGATCAAGTGCGTCAACGCGCTGGAGCCGTTCCAGAAGGGCGACATCGTGGTCGACGGTACCTCCATCGCCGACCCGAAGACCAACCTGCCCAAGCTGCGTTCACGCGTGGGCATGGTGTTCCAGCACTTCGAGCTGTTCCCGCACCTGACCATCACCGAGAACCTGACCATCGCCCAACGCAAGGTCCTCGGCCGCAGCGAGGCGGAAGCCTCCAAGAAGGGCCTGGCCCTGCTCGATCGCGTCGGCCTCAGTGCCCACGCCAAGAAGCACCCCGGCCAGCTCTCCGGCGGCCAGCAGCAGCGCGTGGCGATTGCCCGCGCGCTGGCCATGGACCCGATCGTCATGCTGTTCGACGAACCGACCTCGGCACTGGACCCGGAGATGGTCAGCGAAGTACTGGACGTGATGGTGCAGCTGGCCCACGAGGGCATGACCATGATGTGCGTGACCCACGAGATGGGCTTTGCACGCAAGGTCGCCAACCGGGTCATCTTCATGGACAAGGGCAGCATCATCGAGGACTGTACCAAGGAAGAATTCTTCGGTGACCAGAGCGCCCGCGACCAACGCACCCAGCACTTCCTCAGCAAGATCCTGCAACACTAAGTCGGCCACCGCTTCCGCTGCTCCGGGCTCCTCCGGGCAGCGGATGCTGGTCGTGACAAGGCCACTGTGATGAAATGCGACCCCTCGCTACTTCTTCCTGCCAAGCCTGCCGTGAAATCCCGCCTGATCCGCCAATTGCTGTTGCCGCCCCTGATCATCCTGCTGATGGTCGGTCTAGGGATGGCTGGGTACCTGATCAGCGAAAGCAACGGCATCCGCACCCTCAGCGATAACGGCGAGCGCGCGCTTGAACTGCACGCGCGCACGGTCGAGAGCGAAATCAGCAAGTACACTTATTTGCCCAGCCTGCTGGAGCTGGAAGACAGCGTCTCGCAGCTGCTCACCGACCCTGACGGCGGCCCTCGCCAAGCCGTCAACGAATATCTCGAAGGCCTGAACCGCCGTAGCCGCAGCCGGGCGATCTTCGTCCTCGATACCAATGGCCGCGTGCAGGCCACCAGCAACTGGCGCGATGCCGACTCGTTCCTCGGTGAAGACCTGTCGTTCCGCGCCTATTTCCAGACCGCCGTGCGCGGCGAACCGGGCCGTTTCTACGGCATCGGCAGCACCACGGGCGAAGCGGGCTACTACCTGGCCCACGGCCTGGAGGAACACGGCAAGATCATTGGCGTGGCGGTGATCAAGGTGCGTCTCGACACCCTGGAGGAGCGCTGGCAGCGCGCTCGCCTGGAAGCCTTCGTCAGCGACGAAAATGGCATCATCATCCTCTCCAGCGACCCGGCGCGGCGGTTGAAATCGGTGCGCCCGCTGACCCCGCAAATCAAGGAACGCCTGGCGCGCAGCCTGCAATATTACTGGTGGCCGCTTAACGAGCTGGAGCCGCTGGCCCGCGAGACATTGGCCGATGGCGTGGAAAAACTGACCTTCCCGGCCAACAGCGAAACCGCCCACGGCAAGCCCCACGAGGTGGCGTACCTGGCGCAGACCCGGCGCCTGGTCGACACTCCCTGGCATTTCACCCTGCTCACCCCCTTGCAGGACCTGCGCCGCGAATCGATGATGCAAGGCATTCTGGTCGGCGTGGCGTTCGCCCTGCTGGCAATTCTCGGCATCGCCTGGAACGAGCGACGCAAGGTGATTGCCACCCGCCTGGCTGCCCGTGAGGCGCTGGAAGAGGCCAACAGCCAGCTGGAACGGCGCATCGCCGACCGTACCGCCGACCTGCGCGCCAGCAACGAGCGGCTCAAGGGCCAGATCCGCGAGCGACGCCACGCCGAGCAGACCTTGCGCCATGCTCAGGACGAGTTGGTGCAGGCAGGCAAGCTGGCGGCCATCGGGCAGATGTCCACCAGCATCGCCCACGAACTCAATCAGCCGCTGGCGGCGTTGCGCACCTTGTCCGGTAACACCGTGCGCTTCCTGGAGCGCGGCGCGCTGGAAACCGCCAGCACCAACCTGCGCACCATGAATGACCTGATCGACCGCATGGGTCGCATCACCGCCAGCCTGCGCTCGTTCGCCCGGCGTGGCGACGACAGTGGCCAGGCCTCGCTGACCAAGGCCGTGGAAGCCAGCTTGCAGGTCCTGGGCAACCGCATCAGCGGTTGTCACCTGAAGCTGCACAGCCAGTTCGACGACCAACAACTGGCCATCGACCAGACCCGCCTGGAGCAGATTCTGGTCAACCTGATCGGCAACGCCCTCGACGCCATGGCCACCGTGCCACTGCCTGAACTGTGGCTGGAGGGCGAACTGCACGGCGACAAATATCGCCTGCGGGTACGCGACAACGGCCACGGCATCGATGCCGAAACGCGCAAGCACCTGTTCGAACCTTTTTTCACCACCAAGCCGGGCGAACACGGCCTGGGCCTGGGCCTGACCCTGTCGGCGAGCCTCGCCGCCGCCGCCAAGGGCAGCCTCAATGTCGAGCACCCGGGCAACGGCGGGACCGCATTCGTCCTCGCCCTGCCGCTGGCCTCCCCTCCTAACGAATCGGCAGAGCTCCCATGAACCAAGCGCCACTTACTGTCTTGATCGTCGAAGACGACCCGCACGTGCTGCTCGGCTGCCAACAGGCGCTGGCCCTGGAAGACATCGCCTGCGAAGGTGTAGGCAGCGCGGAGCAGGCCCTGGAACGCATCGGCGATGATTTCGCCGGCATCGTCGTCAGCGACATCCGCCTCCCAGGCATCGATGGCCTGGAACTGCTCAACCGCCTCAAGGCACGTGACCGCAGCTTGCCGGTGGTGCTGATCACCGGCCATGGCGATATCGACATGGCGGTCGGGGCCATGCGCAACGGCGCCTACGATTTCATGGAGAAGCCTTTTTCGCCGGAGCGCCTGGTCGACGTGGTGCGCCGCGCCCTGGAACAGCGCGGGCTGTCGCGTGAAGTGCTGGCCCTGCGCCGCCAACTGGCTGAACAGAGCAGCCTGGAGGGTCGCATCATCGGCCGCTCCCCGGCCATGGAACACCTGCGCGAACTGATCGCCAACGTCGCCGATACTTCGGCCAATGTGCTGATTGAAGGCGAGACGGGTACAGGCAAGGAACTTGTCGCACGTTGCCTGCACGACTTCAGCCGCCGCCAGGGCCAGCCCTTCGTCGCGCTGAACTGCGGTGGCCTGCCGGAAAACCTCTTCGAAAGCGAGATCTTCGGCCATGAAGCCAACGCCTTTACCGGCGCGGGCAAGCGCCGCATCGGCAAGATCGAACACGCCAATGGCGGCACGCTGTTCCTCGATGAGGTGGAGAGCATGCCGATCAATCTGCAGATCAAACTGCTGCGGGTGTTGCAGGAGCGCACCTTGGAGCGCCTGGGCTCGAACCAGAGCATTGCCGTCGATTGCCGGGTCATTGCCGCAACCAAGGCCGACCTCGATGCCCTCGGCCAGACTGGGCAATTCCGCAGCGACCTGTACTACCGGCTGAACGTGGTGACCTTGGAGTTGCCGCCGCTGCGCGAGCGCCGCGAAGACATCCTGCAGTTGTTCGAACATTTCCTGCAGCAGTCGGCGCTGCGTTTCGACCGCGAGACGCCGACGTTGGACAGCCAGACCTTGTCGCGCCTCATGGCCCATGATTGGCCGGGCAACGTGCGTGAACTGCGCAACGTGGCCGAACGCTATGCCCTGGGTTTACCAGCCTTCAAGAAAGGCCCGAGTGGTGGCGCCAGCCAGGGCCTGGGCTTTGCCGAGGCGGTTGAAGCCTTCGAGCGCAACCTGCTCAGCGACGCCCTGCAGCGCACCGGTGGCAACCTCAGCCAGGCCAGCCAGGAGCTGGGCATGGCCAAGACCACGCTGTTCGACAAAGTGAAGAAGTACGGGCTCGGCTGAGATCCCCGTAGGAGCGGCTTCAGCCGCGAACACCGGCGAAGCCGGTGCCATCCACCGCGTCGCCTGTTTCGCGGCTGAAGCCGCTCCCACCAGGGGAGGTCAAAGCCCTGCGATATGCGTGACATCCTGCCGATGCGACTGCAGGTAGGGCAGCACCGCCCCCAGCAACGGCGCCTTGAATTCCTCCTGGAAACGATGCGCCAGCCCCGGAATCAGCCGCAACTGGCTGCCTTGAATATGCGCCGCCAAGTGCACCCCATGCATCACCGGCAGCAACGGATCAGCCGTGCCATGCACCACCAGCGTCGGCACCCGTAGCTGATTGAGCAGCCCCACCCGGCTCGGCTCGGCAAGGATCGCCATGATCTGGCGCTTCGCACCATCGGGGTTGAATGCCCGGTCATAGGCCACAGCCGCCTGTTGCAGCAACGCGGCACGATCATCGTGAACCTCAGGGCTGCCCAAGGCCGCCAGCAGGTCAGCCTGCTGCTCAATGGCCACTTGCCGATTCGGTGCGCTGCGTCGAGCCAGCAACTGCACCAAGGCAGGATCCGGCGCCGGCAAACCCGCCGCGCCAGAGCTGGACATCACCAGTGTCAGGCTACGCACTCGCTCCGGCGCCATCGAGGCCATGTGCTGGGCGATCATGCCGCCCATGCTGACGCCCAGCACATGGAATTGCCGTATTTCCAGCGAGTCCATCAACCGCAGCCCATCACCCGCCATATCGGTCAGGGTGTAAGGCGCCGCAACCTGCAAACCTAGCTTGTAGCGCAGCAGCTCCACAGTCAGATTGGCCGACGGTGGCAGCTGGTTCCAGCGCGACAGGCCGACGTCGCGATTGTCATAGCGAATGACCCGAAAGCCCTGGCGGCACAAAGCCTCGACCACGTCATCCGGCCAATGGATAAGTTGCCCGCCCAACCCCATCACCAGCAGCAATGCCGGATCGCGGGGCGCACCGACGCTCTGGTAGACCAGGCTCAGGTCACCCAGTTCGGCCCGCTGTACGGCGACTTGAGCGTCACAACGCTGATCGGCGAACGTCGCCGGCACGCTGACGAGAAAGAAGAAAAACAGCAAAAAAGCCCGCATGAAAGAAACACCAGAATGCAGATCCCCAGTAGAGCGCGAGTCTGATGAATTTAATTCGGGCGCGCTGCCACAGTTCAGTGACAGTTTGATGAACCCTGCCGAGCGGTGCGGCGCAACGTCCAGTCGACAGCCTGAGCAACATGAGGGAAACTCAACTCATCCCTGCTTACTGCAAAATTATTTCCCGGAGTCAGCCGTGCTGGAGATGCGCCACCTGAAAACCCTTCATGCCTTGCGCGAGGCCGATAGCCTGGTCGAGGCTGCGGAGCGTCTGCACTTGACTCAATCGGCGCTGTCTCACCAGTTCAAGGAACTGGAAGAACGCCTGGGCTTGCCGTTGTTCGTGCGCAAGAGCAAACCGATCCGCTTCACCAGCGCCGGCCTGCGCCTGCTGCAACTGGCCGATGCCACCCTGCCCCTGCTGCGCGGCGCCGAGCGGGACATCGCACGCCTAGCCGGCGGTACTGCCGGGCGCCTGCACATGGCCATCGAGTGCCACAGTTGCTTCCAATGGCTGATGCCAACCATCGACCAGTTCCGCGATGCCTGGCCGGAAGTGGAGCTGGATTTGGCCTCGGGCTTCGCCTTCGCCCCGCTGCCGGCTCTGGCCCGTGGCGACCTGGACCTGGTGGTCACCTCCGACCCTCTGGACCTCGCCGGCATCACTTATGTGCCGCTGTTCACCTATGAAGCCATGCTCGCCGTGGCCAACCAGCACCCGCTGGCCAGCAAGCCCTACATGGTGCCCCAGGATCTGCTCGACCAGACGCTGATCACCTACCCCGTGGAACGCGATCGGCTGGATATCTTCACCCGCTTCCTGGAGCCGGCCGACATCGAACCGGCCGCGGTGCGCACCTCGGAGCTGACGGTGATGATGATGCAGCTGGTGGCCAGCGGCCGTGGTGTGTGCGGCATGCCGCACTGGGCGCTGCACGAGTACAGCTCGCGCGGTTACGTGAAGGGCAAGCGCCTGGGCGAGAAAGGCCTGTTCGCCACGCTCTACGCGGCGGTGCGCACCGACATGCTCGATGCACCGTACATGCGCGACTTCCTGCTGACCGCCAAGGACACCTCGTTCGCCACCCTCGATGGGGTCAGCGCGGTACGCTGACAGCCTGGCGGTACAGCGGCAGGATCAGGTCACGGGTCAGTGGTGCCAGTTCCAATACTGGCGCCTCGTCCGCCGCCAGCCACACCACTTCCTCGATTTCTGCCGCCGGCAACACCTGCTCGGCGCTGTCGACGCGGTACAGTTCGGCCTGTACTTCAAAGCCTGGCTCGTTGGCGGCAGGGGCGCTAAAGCGGCCCAGGTGCACGGCCTGGGCTGGGTCGATGCACAGGCCGAGTTCTTCGTGCAGTTCACGCACCAGCGCCTCCACCGGCGACTCACCTGCATCGATCTTGCCGCCTGGCTGCATGAACGCCTGGGTACCGCGCTTGCGCACCAGCAGGGTGCGGCCTTGCGGGTCGATCAACAGCGCGGCGGCGATACGGATGGTGTTGGGCATGCGGCTACTCTCGGGCGGCTCAGGGCGGGCAAGGATCACATGGTGCAGTAATTCAGGCAACCGACCTGCTGACAGACGAACGGCCACTTGCCAAGCTGCCTGCCAGCCGCCATAACCAAGGCATGAACCTGCCCGCCCATCAGCACCCGGTGCTGGAGCTGTTCCACCCCGCCGTCGGCACCTGGTTCCGTCGCCATTTCGCCACGGTCACCGACGCCCAGGCGCGTGCCTGGCCCTTGATCCATGCCGGCCAATCGATGCTGCTGGCCGCGCCGACCGGCTCGGGTAAAACCCTCAGTGCGTTTCTCGCGGTGCTCGACGAGCTGTTTCGGCAGGGCCTCGAACAGGGCGGAGAATTGCCCGCTCAGACCCAGGTCGTTTACGTGTCGCCGCTCAAGGCGCTGTCCAACGACATCCGCCTGAACCTGCAGGCACCGCTCGAAGGCATCAGCCAGGCACTCGAAGACCAGGGCCTCAAGGCGCCGCGCATCAGTACCGCCGTGCGCACCGGTGATACGCCGCAGAAAGAACGCGCAGCCATGCGCAAGCTCGCGCCGCATATTCTGGTGACCACGCCAGAGTCGCTCTATGTGCTGATGGGCTCGGCCTCGGGGCGCGCGGGATTGTCCAGCGTGCACACGGTGATCGTCGATGAAATCCATGCCCTGGCCGGCAACAAGCGCGGCGCGCATCTGGCCCTGACCCTGGAGCGCCTGCAGGTGCTTGCCGGGCGGCCGCTGCGACGCATCGGCCTGTCCGCCACCCAACGGCCCGTGGAGCGTGTGGCGCAGTTTCTGGTCGGCCACCAGCGCCCTTGCGCCATTGTCGATATCGGCCACGCACGCCAGCGCGACCTGGCCCTCGAAGTCCCGCCAGTGCCCCTGGGCGCGGTGATGGCAACGGATGTGTGGAACCTGGTTTACGACCGCCTGGCAGACCTGGCCCGCGAACACCGCACGACCCTGGTCTTCGTCAACACCCGGCGCCTGGCCGAACGCCTCACCCGCCACCTCAGCGATCGCCTGGGCCAGGAGGCCGTGGCCGCGCACCACGGCAGCCTGGCCAAGGAGCTGCGCCTGGACGCGGAACAGCGGCTGAAGAATGGCCAGCTGCAGATGCTGGTGGCGACGGCGTCGCTGGAGCTGGGCATCGATATCGGCGATGTCGACCTGGTTTGCCAGATCGCATCGCCAGGGTCTATTGCCGCCTTCCTGCAGCGGGTCGGCCGCTCTGGCCACCAGGTCGAAGGCATCCCCAAAGGGCGGCTGTTCCCGACCTCGCGCGATGACCTGATCGAGTGCGCCGCCCTGCTCGACTGCGTGCGCCAGGGCGAGCTGGACCAGTTGCAGATTCCCAAGGCCCCGCTTGACGTGCTGGCCCAGCAGATCGTCGCCGAAACCAGCAACCAGCCCTGGCAGGAACAGGCGCTGTTCGACTGCCTGCGCCAGTCAACGCCCTACGCCGAACTCGACGTCGAGCATTACCAGGCACTGCTGCGCATGCTTGCCGAAGGCTACAACGGCCGCCAGGGTGTGCGCAGCGCCTACCTGCACCGCGATGCGGTCAGCGGTATGTTGCGCGGGCGCCGAGGTAGCCAGCTGACCGCACTGACCAGTGGCGGCACCATTCCAGAAACCGCCGACTACGCCGTGTTGCTGGAACCGCAGGCGCTGAACATCGGCAGCGTCAACGAAGACTTTGCCGTGGAGAGCATCGCCGGCGATATCTTCCAGCTGGGCAATGCCTCGTATCGCATCGTGCGGGTCGAGCCTGGCCGAGTGCGGGTCGAGGACGCCCATGGGCTGCCGCCGACCATTCCGTTCTGGCTGGGCGAGGCGCCGGGGCGCAGCGACGAGTTGTCGGCAGCAGTGGCGCGACTGCAAGCCCGCCTCGATGAGCAACTGGCACTGTGCAATGGCGATTTCGCTGCTGTGCTGGTGTGGCTGCAAAACGACCTCGCGCTTGACCAGGCCTGCGCCAGCCAACTGCTCGATTACCTGGGGCGCACCCGCGAAGTGCTGGGCGCACTGCCCTCGCAGCAGACACTGGTGATGGAGCGTTTCTTCGATGAATCCGGCGGCACCCAGCTGATCATCCATTCACCCTACGGCAGCCGCATCAACCGCGCCTGGGGCCTGGCTCTGCGCAAGCGCTTCTGCCGCACTTTCAATTTCGAATTGCAGGCTGCGGCCAGCGAAGATGCCATCGTGCTGTCGCTGTCCACCAGCCACAGTTTCGAGCTGGATGAAGTCTGGCGCTACCTGTCCAGCCGCAACGCCGAGCAGGTGTTGATCCAGGCGCTGCTCGACGCGCCCTTGTTCGGCGTGCGCTGGCGTTGGAACGCTGCCGTGGCGATGGCGCTGCCGCGCTTTGTGGGGGGGCGCAAGGTCGCGCCGCAGCTCCAGCGCATCAAGAGCGAGGACTTGATCGCCGCCGTGTTTCCCGACCAGATCGCCTGCCTGGAAAACATCGCCGGTGAACGGCAGATCCCGAACCACCCCTTGGTTGAGCAGACTCTCGACGACTGCTTGCACGAAGCCATGGACAGCGACGGCTGGCTGGCCCTTCTGCGGCGCATGGAAAACGGCGAAGTACGCCTGCTTTGCCGCGACCTGCCCGCGCCCTCGCCGCTGGCATCGGCCATTCTCAATGCCAGGCCCTACGCTTTCCTCGATGATGCTCCGCTGGAGGAACGCCGCACCCAGGCGGTGCTCAACCGGCGCTGGAACGAGGTACACAGCAGCGATGACCTGGGCGCGCTGGATGCCGATGCGATCAGCGCCGTCGAGGCCGAAGCCTGGCCGCAACCCAGCAGCACCGACGAAATGCATGAAGCCTTGATGAGCCTCGGTGCCATCAGCTATCCCGAAGTGCAGGCCAATCCCGGGTGGGACTTGCCGCTCAGGCAACTGGCCAAGGCTGGCCGCGCGATGCGCCTGCCCGCTGAAGGATTATGGTTCGCGCGCGAGCGCCAGAATCTGCTGCAAACGCTGTATCCGCATACGCCCCTGGAGCCTGCCCTCGCTGTGCTTGCTGGCTTCGATCAGGCCATCGACCCGGACAGTGCATTGACCGAACTGTTGCGCGCCCGCCTGAGCGGCTGCGGCCCGTTGACCCTGGCGCGGATCGCCGCACCAATCGGCAAGCCCGCAGCGCATGTCGAACAGGCCTTGGCTCGCCTGGAAGCCGAAGGCTACGTGCTGCGCGGCCATTTCAGCCCTGGCGAGGTGCAGCTGCAGTGGTGCGAGCGCCATCTGCTGGCGCGCATCCATCGCTATACCGTGAAACGCCTGCGCCGGGAAATCGAGCCGGTCAGCCTGCAGGACTTCATGCGATTTCTGTTCGACTGGCAGCACCTGGCAACCGACGAACGCTTGCGCGGACCACAGGCAGTGGCTGAAGTACTCGAGCAGTTGCAAGGTTTCCCCGTGGCTGCCGGTGCTTGGGAAGCGGACCTGCTGCCAGCAAGGATCAAGGATTACAGCCCGCACTGGCTCGACGATGCCTGCCGTAGCGGGCAGTTTGCCTGGAGCCGCATGGCGAGCACGGCAGCCAGCACCACTTTGGCGAGCACGCCGCTGGTGCTGCTGCCTCGTGCGCATCTGGCGCTCTGGCGCAGCCTGGCACCTGCGCCGACATTGGATGAGTTGGCACCTCGTGCGCAACGGGTGCATGAGGTATTGCAAACGCAAGGGGCGCTGTTCTTCGACGAACTGACGCACGAGACCCATCTATTGCCCAGCGAACTGGAAACGGCCTTGCAGGCGCTGGTGGGCGCCGGTTTGGTCGGTGCCGACAGTTTCACCGGACTGCGTAGCCTGATCATGCCAGCCGCTAAACGCTCATCACGCAACAGCAGGCGCGGTCACCCACCACTCTCCAGCAACATGGCCCACGCCGGCCGCTGGGCGTTGTTGCGCAGAGGCGCTGGCGCCGTGGACGAAGGCCAGCGCCTGGAACATATCGCCCGCAGCCTGTTGCGACGTTATGGGGTGATCTGCTGGCGGCTGCTGGAGCGCGAGAGTGATGTGCTGCCGCCCTGGCGCGAGCTGCTGCGCTGCTACCACCGGTTGGAGGCGCGTGGCGAGATTCGTGGCGGACGCTTCATTGCCGGGCTCGCAGGTGAACAGTTTGCCTTGCCGGAAGCGGTCGGGTTGTTGCGCCAGGTGCGGCGTCGCGAACTGGGCGGCGAGCTGGTGGTGGTCAGTGCCAGCGACCCGCTGAACCTGATTGGGTCATTGTTGCCTGGGGCGAAGGTGCCCGCAGTGGGCGGTAACCGCTTGCTGTACTGCGACGGTGTACCGGTGGCGGTGCGGATTGCCGGGCGCTATGCGTTCCTGGCCGAGGCACCACCCGAAGATCAGCAATCTTGGCGACTGAAGCTTCTGCGCGATACGTTCTGAAGCCGCTACTCCCTGTAGGAGCGGATTCATCCGCGAAGCAGGCACCGCGGTGTATGGCACGGGCTACGCCCGTGTTCGCGGCTAAAGCCGCTCCCACAGCTCAATCCGCGCAGCTTTTTAAGTTTTGTGGAAGACAGGTGCTCCCACAGCACAGGCGCGTGAGAATGATTTTCGATACCCCGAATTTCATTTTCAGCGCCGCACAACCGGGCTATGGTCGGGGTTTGCCTCCAGGCCCTGAGCCTGACCGCGCTTCGTAAGGACCCCGTATGAGCCTGTCACTTCTCAGTCGCTACGCAGTGTTTGCCGCTTGTGTGCTGTTCACCTTGGCGAGCCTGCCGTTCCTCCATCACGAATGGCTGTGGCCGTTCACCCTGACCACCGCAGTGCTCAGCCTGATCGGCCTGTTCGATTTGCTGCAGCAGCGCCACGCGGTGCGCCGCAACTACCCGATCCTCGGCAACATCCGTTACCTGGTCGAGGGCATCCGCCCCGAGATCCGCCAGTATCTGCTGGAGGCCGACAGCGACGCCCTGCCCTTCTCCCGCGCCCAGCGTTCGCTGGTGTATGCACGAGCCAAGAACGAAGCTTCGGACAAACCTTTCGGCACGCTGATCGACGTATACGAATCCGGCTTCGAATTCATCGGCCACTCCATGCGCCCGGCACCGCTGGCCGACCCGGCGAGCTTCCGGATCATCATCGGTGGGCCGCAGTGCAGCCAGCCGTATTCGGCGTCGATCTTCAACATTTCCGCCATGAGCTTCGGCTCGCTCAGCGCCAACGCCATCCGCGCCCTCAACCAGGGTGCCAAGCTGGGCAACTTCCACCATGACACCGGCGAAGGCAGCATCAGCCCCTATCACCGCGAGCACGGTGGCGACCTGGTCTGGGAGTTGGGCAGCGGCTACTTCGGCTGCCGCACGGCGGACGGGCGCTTCGACCCCGAGCGCTTCGCCGCCCAGGCGCGCAGCCCGCAGGTGCGGATGATCGAAATCAAGATGAGCCAGGGCGCCAAGCCCGGCCACGGGGGCATCCTGCCCAAGCACAAGGTCACCCAGGAAATTGCCGAAACCCGCGGCATCCTCATGGGTGAGGACTGCATCTCGCCGTCACGCCACAGCGCCTTCTCCACGCCCATCGAGATGATGCAGTTCATCGCCCAGCTGCGTGAGCTGTCCGGCGGCAAGCCGGTGGGCTTCAAGTTCTGCCTGGGCCACCCATGGGAGTTCATGGGCATTGCCAAAGCCATGCTGGAAACCGGCATCCTGCCCGACTTCATCGTCATCGACGGCAAGGAAGGTGGCACCGGCGCGGCACCGGTGGAGTTCACCGACCACATCGGCGTGCCGCTGCGTGAAGGCCTGCTGTTCGTGCACAACACCCTGGTCGGCCTGAACCTGCGCGACAAGATCAAGCTGGGCGCCAGCGGCAAGATCGTCAGCGCCTTCGACATCGCCAGCGTGCTGGCCATCGGCGCCGACTGGGCCAACTCGGCACGTGGCTTCATGTTCGCCATTGGCTGCATCCAGTCGCAAAGCTGCCACACCAACAAGTGCCCGACCGGTGTCGCAACCCAGGACCCATTGCGTCAGCGTGCGCTGGTAGTGCCCGACAAGGCCCAGCGGGTGCTGAACTTCCACCACAACACCCTGCGCGCACTGGCTGAGATGCTCGCTGCAGCTGGCCTGGAGCACCCAGCGCAATTGGAGGCCAAGCACTTGGTCCGACGTATCTCGGCTACCGAGATCAAGCTGTTCTCGCAGATGCATGTGTTCTTGAAACCAGGCGAGTTGCTGACCGGCGAGGTCAATGGACAGTTTTATTCGCGGATGTGGCAATTGGCACGGGCCGACAGTTTCGAGCCCAACAGTGAGGTGGCGGCCTGAAAGGATTGGGGCCGCTGTTGCGGCCCCAAGGGTTTTCAAATCAGGAAGCGGTACTCGGGACCGCTTGCTGCTCCTTCGGCGCCAGGCGGAAGGTGTAATACAAGGCAGTCAGCAATACCAGGAACGCCGGGCCGATATACAGCGCCACGCGGGTATCTTCGAAGTACGCCATCAGGCCCACCACCAGCACCAGGAAAGCCAGCGCCAGGTAGGAGCTTAGCGGCCACAGCCACATGCGGTACTTCAAAGCCTTGCTTTCAGCCATCGAAAGCCCGGCGCGGAACTTGATCTGCGCCAGCAGGATCATCACCCAGGTCCAGATCGCGCCAAAGGTGGCGATCGAGGTCACCCAGACGAACACCTTCTCTGGCACCAGGTAGTTGGCCAGCACACCCAGCAGCAAGGCACCGATCGACAGCAGCAGCGCATTGCGCGGCACGCCGCTTTTCGAGGTGCGGGCGAACGTGGCGGGCGCCTGGCCATTCTGCGCCAGGCTATAGAGCATGCGCCCGGTGCTGAAGATGCCGCCGTTGCAGGACGACAGGGCTGCGGTGATGACCACGAAGTTGATGATGCCAGCGGCGGTCTTGATCCCCAAGCGCTCGAAGGTCATGACGAAGGGGCTGCCCTGGCTGCCGATTTCGTTCCATGGGTAGATCGACAGGATCACGAACAGGGCGCCGACGTAGAACAGCAGGATGCGCCAGAACACCGAGCCGATGGCCTGCGGGATGGTTTTCTGCGGGTTGCGGGCTTCGCCAGCGGTGAGGCCGATCATTTCGACGCCCAGGTAGGCGAACATCACCATCTGCAGCGACATCAGCACGCCGGTCACGCCATTGGGCATGAAGCCGCCGTTGCTCCACAGGTTGCCGATCCCGACCGCCACCCCGTCGTTACCGAAGCCGAAGGCGATGATGCCAATGCCACCCAGGACCATGGCGATGATGGTGACGATCTTGATCAGGGCGAACCAGAACTCGAACTCGCCAAACGCCTTGACCGCGATCAGGTTGATCGCGCCCATGCTGCCCAGTGCCGCCAGGGCCCAGATCCAGCGCGGCACATCTGGGAACCAGATGCCCATGTAGATGGCCACCGCGGTGATTTCCGCGACGCAGGTCACCAGCCACAGGAACCAGTAGTTCCAGCCGGTGAGAAAACCCGCCAGCGGGCCAAGGTAGTCCTGGGCATATCGGCTGAACGAGCCGGCGACCGGATTGTGCACGGCCATCTCGCCGAGGGCGCGCATGATCACCAGGATCGCCAGGCCGCCGATAATGTAGGAAAGCATGATCGCAGGGCCGGCCATTTCAATGGCTTTGGCCGAACCGAGGAAAAGACCGACACCGATACAGGCGCCCAGCGCCATCAGGCGGATGTGCCGTTCGCCCAGTTCACGCTTGAGCGGGCCGCCTTGTGCGGTCTCGCCATGGGCAGGGGGGTTGCCGACTGGCATAGCAATACAACCTCATTTTGTTATTGGATTTGACCTTCGTGCAGCACCGACCCTGCCGATAGGCGAGGTGTTGGCTTGCCAGGCGGCCTTGTGGGCCGGCCCGTATGCCGGACTAGAGCGTCTGGCATGGCGAAGGGGTCGAGCAGTATAGGAAGCCCGCTGTAGGGCTTTTCACTGTAAATACGTAGAAATTTGGCGAGAAATCCGGGACGGAAGTGCCGTCCACAGATCGACCCAGCCACCCTATCAATAACGACGTAGGAAGGAACCCACACCAAAGGCGCATATCCGACTTTGAATTTCTGCAGTTCTTACAAATTTTTCACCTCCTGCCGTCAGCGTCTAAGCTTCAGACAAGCAACACGAAAAGTACCTGGCCGGATTGAAGATTATGGGCGCACTGTGGCAATCGGAACCAACCGCAACGGAAGCACCCGAAGCACCTCTGGCCGAGACGCCACAACCCAAGTCCCCTCGTCAGCGTCGGCTGTGGTGGCGGCTGATTCTGCTGATCCTGCTGGTGGCGATGGTCGCCATCGGTTTTGCCGCCTACGACGAGTTTCGTACCTCCGAGCTGCAGTCTCGGGAATTCAGCAAGCTGGCCACCACCCTCACCTATTCGCTGCAACCTGGGCCCAGCGATGCCATCGTCTACCCCGGCGAAGGGCCGTTCGACAAGCGCCTGGGCTACAGTGCGCTGGGGGAATTTCTGCCGCGCCTGCTCAAGCGCGACTATCTGATCAGCGAGCAAGTGCATTTTTCGCCAGCGCTGATGAACTACGTCGACCATGGCCTGTTCGCGCCTTATATCGAGAAAATCCAGGCCGGCCTGTCGATCACCGATTGCCGCGGTGACACGCTGTACCAGTACAACTACCCGCAACACCTGTATCCGGACTTCGCCGCCATTCCACCGGTGATGGTCAACAGCCTCCTGTTCATCGAGAACCGCGACCTCCTCGATCCGGAGGATCCAAACAACAATCCCGCCGTCGACTGGCCGCGCTTCGCCAAGGCTGCCTACAGCCAGATCGCAAAGTACCTGGCACTGCCCGGCCAGTCCGCCGGTGGCAGTACCCTGGCAACTCAACTTGAAAAGTACCGCCACTCACCGGACGGCCTGACAGTCTCCGGCGCCGAGAAGATCCGCCAGATGATTTCCGCCAGCGTGCGCGCCTACCAGGGTGGCCCCGACACCACCGAGGCCCGCCAGCGTATCGTGCGTGACTATTTGAACAGCGTGCCGTTGTCGGCGGTGCCTGGCCACGGCGAAGTGCACGGCATGGCCGAAGGCCTGCGGGTGTGGTACGGCGCCGACTTCGACCAAGTCAACCAGGCCCTGACCTCGACGGCGACCGACCCCGACAGCATGGCCGCTCGCGGCCTGGCCCTGCGCCAGGTATTGTCGCTGATGATCGCCCAACGCCGCCCGTCGCATTACCTGTCCAAGGGCCGTGTGGAGCTCGCCGAGCTCACCGATTCGCACATCCGCGTGCTCGCCGCCAACGGCATCGTCGATCGCCCGCTGGCTGACGCGGCGCTGGCCAGCAAAGCGGTGTACCGCGACTGGGTGGCGCAGCCGACCATCGTGCCGATCATCACCAACAAGGGCATCAGCCTGGCGCGCAACCGCCTGGCGGCGATGCTCAACCGCCCGCTGTACGACCTTGACCGCCTCGACGTCTCGGCCACCAGTACCTTGCAGGCCGACCTGCAGATGCAAGCCAGCCAGTACCTGAAAAACCTGTCCGACCCCGCATTCGCCGCGCAGATGGGCCTGATCGGCGAGCGCCTGCTGACCAGCAAGACCACCGACCAGGTGCGCTACAGCTTCACCTTGTTCGAGCGCACCGCCGATGGCTCGCGGGTGCGTGTGCAGACCGACAGCACCGATCAGCCGTTCGACATCAACGAAGGCAGCAAGCTGGAACTGGGCTCGACGGCCAAGCTGCGGGTGCTCACCACCTACCTGGAGATCATCGCCGAGCTGCACGACAAGTACGCTGGCAAGCCCGCCGCGGAGCTCAAGAAAGTCGAAGTCGCCGAGCTCGACCGCATCACCCAGTGGTCGCTCGAGTGGCTGGCGCAGAACAGCAAGAACCAGAGCCTGGACGCCATGCTCGACGCTGCTCTGGAGCGCAAGTATTCGGCCAACACCGGCGAAGCCTTCTTCACCGGCGGCGGCATGCACGTGTTCAACAACTTCCGCAAGGAAGACAACAGCCGCAATCCGACGCTCAAGGACGCGCTACGCGAGTCGATCAACCTGCCGTTCATCCGCCTGATGCGCGACCTGGTGCGCTACGTCACCTACCAGCAGCCGTTCAACCGCGTGCCGCTGCTCAAGGACGACGCCGACCCACGTCGCCAGGAATACCTCGCCCGCTTCGCCGACAAGGAAGGCACCAATTACCTGATGCGCTTCTGGAAAAAATACCAGCGCAAGACTTCGCAGCAACGTCTGGACACCTTCCTCGACAGCATGCGCGTCACCCCGCAGCGCCTGGCGGCGGTACACCGTTACCTGTTCCCCGAAGCCGGCCAGGAAACCTTCAATGCTTTCGTCCGCGCCCACAGCAAGGATGACAAGAAAGCGCTGGCCAAACTCACCGACGGCCGTCTGGTGGAGATGTACGAAGCCTACGGTCCCGGCAAATACGACCTGCCCGACCAGGGTTACATCGCCAAGGTCCACCCGTTGGACCTGTGGCTGCTCGGCTACCTGCTGAAGAACCCCAGCGCAACGCTGACCGAAATGGTCAATGCCAGCCGCTTCGAGCGCCAGGAGGTCTACGGTTGGCTGTTCAAGAGCCGCCACCAGGGCGCCCGTGACAGCCGTATCCGCACCATGGTCGAGATCGAAGCCTTCCTCGACATCCACCAGCGCTGGAAACGT
Organism: Pseudomonas sp. NPDC089752; assembly: GCF_044748725.1. Lineage (NCBI taxonomy): Bacteria > Pseudomonadati > Pseudomonadota > Gammaproteobacteria > Pseudomonadales > Pseudomonadaceae > Pseudomonas > Pseudomonas sp. NPDC089752. The sequence goes on along the minus strand of NZ_JBIVGP010000007.1, from coordinate 289,512 downwards.
GTGGGCTACCCGTTCGACCACCTTGTGCCGTCGCTGGCCACCGCCATCGGCAGCTCCGGCGACCGTCCGGCGGCGCTGTCCGAACTGGTCGGCATCATCCAGAACGATGGCGTGCGCCTGCCAACCCTGCGCATCGACACCCTGCACTTCGCCGCCGATACACCTTACGAAACCAAGCTCAATAGCGATCCCGACCGTGGCGTGCGGATTCTCCCCGTGGAAGTCGCCCGGGCGCTCAAGGGGGCGATGTCGCAAGTGGTCGACGCGGGCACGGCGCGGCGTATTTCCGGCAGCTTCAAGCTGCATGACGGCACACCGCTGGTGATGGGTGGCAAGACCGGCACCGGTGACAACCGTATCGAAAGCTTCGGCGCCGGCGGCCGGCTGATCGGCTCGCGTTCGTTGAACCGTACCGCCACGTTCGTGTTCTTTCTCGGCGACAACCACTTCGGCACCCTGACCGCCTTCGTGCCGGGGCGCACCGCAGAGGCATTCACGTTCACTTCGGCGCTGCCGGTGCAAGTGCTCAAGGGTATGGCACCGATCCTCATGCCGTACCTGGAGCCGGGCAATCCCAACGAGTGCAAACCTCCACAGGTAGCGATGCATACGAGTAATCGATCGAAAATCTAGATGATAATCATCAGCATTTGAAGGCTTGTATTTAGATATATCTTGAGTAATATCTTGCGATATATCTAAAGACACGGAGCCTTTTCTCCATGCGTGACCACTCCGCCCATGACCCTTTCGAGCGTCGTCCCAGCCGCGGTGAGCGCGGCCCACGGGTTTTCGCCCCGGGTGATCTGAAACTACTGATGCTGTCGCTTTTGGCAGAACAACCGGGCCATGGCTACGACTTGATTCGCCAGATCGAAAACCTGTTCGACGGCAGCTACACGCCGAGCCCCGGGGTCATCTATCCGACCCTCAATTTTCTTGAAGAAGCCGAGCTGATCAGCGGCCAGGTGCAGGGCAGCAAACGTCTCTACGTCATTACCGCAGCTGGTCGCACCGCCCTTGCCGATCAGGCCGTCGCCCTCGATGGCGTGCGCATGCGCATCGAAGTCAGCAAGCGCGCCCTGCGTGGCCACGACCGTCCGCCAGAGATTCATGAAGCGGTCGGTAACTTGCGCCATGCCTTGCACATGCACAGCGGCCGCTGGACCCCGGAAGAAATCGAACGGGTCCGCACGCTGCTCAACGACACCGCCAAAGCCATTGCCTCCGGGCCGGCCCAGGCTGCCATGGAGAACACCCATGAGTGACACCATTCACCGCGTCAACCACGAAATCCGCCAGCGCCGCCTGCAGGTACTGCGCGTCACCGACCTGACCCCGCGCATGCGCCGCATCACCCTTGGCGGCGAAGAACTGCAAGGTTTTACCAGCCTTGGCACTGACGACCACATCAAGCTGCTGTTCGCCGAGACCGCCGAGCAGCAGCAGGCCATCGACGCCCGTAACCTGGGCCGCGACGGCGGTGCCCGGCCGACCATGCGTGAGTACACGCCACGGCGCATCGACCTGGCGGCCTGTGAGCTGGACATCGACTTCGTACTGCATGGCGACGGCCCTGCCTCGACCTGGGCGGCGCAGGCTGCGCCAGGGCAGGCATTGAACATCGCCGGGCCGCGGGCTTCGATGGTGGTGCCGGATATTTTCGACAGCTACCTGTTGATTGGCGATGAAACGGCGATTCCGGCGATCGGACGACGCCTGGAGGAACTGCCTGCAGGGCGCCGGGTACTGGCGGTGATCCAGATCGAAGATGAGCAAGAGCGCCAGCCGCTGCCGAGCAAGGCTGAGGTTGAGGTCGTCTGGGTCAAGCGCAGTGAAGATCTGCTGGCTGTCCTGCAGGGGTTGAGTTTGCCTGAAGGCAAGCTGTATAGCTGGGTGGCGCTGGAAAAAGCACTGACCCGGCAGGCCAAGGAATCGCTGCTGCTGGAGAAAGGGGTTGCGGAAGATGCGCTTAAGGCCGCTGCTTATTGGCGAGCTGACGGGACTGCGGACGACGAGTGATTTCCGTCGTCGTCATCGGCCTCTTCGCGGGGCAAGCCCGCTCCCACAGGCACCCCACTGTCCTCAGGTTCAGCGAGGTACCTGTGGGAGCGGGCTTGTCCCGCGAAGAGGCAGGCACAGGCTAAACCAGCCGCCGCCCTTGCCACCGATCCAGCCCCAACAGCACCAACCCAATCCCCCAGAACCCCGCCAGCACCCCCAGCGCATTGAGCATCACCTGCCCATACCCCAAACTCGCCACGTCGATGAACGGATAGGCATACACGCCAATCTCGCTCCCCCGCCACAGCGCGTACGCAAAGTACACCGCCGGGTACAGTGCCCAGACCGCCAGGTGCCAGAGCCGCAGATACCCCTTGGGCACCGCGAACCACCAGTACAGCACGTACAGCGCAGGCATCACATCGTGCAGCAACTCATCCGCCAGCCACTGCCACCCCTGCGGCTGCCACAGGTGACGCAGCAACACGCTGTAGGCCAGCGCCACCAACACGATGCTGGCGGCTACCGCTGAACTCACCGACGGCAACAGGAAAAAGCGCTTGGCACGCGATTCGCGCCCAAAGGCCGCATAGCTGAGTACCGTCGCCACCAGGGTATTGGTCAGCACCGTGAAATAACCGAACACATTGATCAGCCCGCCGATCAGGCTGGCCTGTTCCTGCCAGCGCGCCATCAGCACCAGGTAGATCTGCACCGTCAAGCCCAGCCAGCCGAGCACGGCGGCCAGGGTCAGCCAGGGATGACGCGTCATCTCAGGCGTTGCGCTGCAGCTTCACATACAGCTGCTCGACCTTCTCCCGCGCCCAGGGCGTCTTGCGCAGGAAGGTCAGGCTCGACTTGATGGTCGGGTTGCTTTTGAAGCAGCGCACATCGACCCGCTCGGCCAGGCCCTGCCATTGGTAGTGCGCCACCAGCTCGGTGAGGATCTGTTCGAGGGTCTTGCCGTGCAGCGCGTTGTGTTGGGCAGTGCTCATGCCTGTGCTCCAGCGTTGGAAAGATGCGCACCTTACACGAGTGTAGTGGCGAAGAGACGCAGTACCCCATGACAAAAACCGCTGGCAATCGACGAAAGCCCTGTGCTGAAATAGTGATGTTATACAGTAACGATAAAAAGCCTCTGCCAAGGACCGTCACTTCCCCATGTTGTGCTCATCACTGCGCCTCTCCCCCCTCGCCGTCGCCCTCTGGTTGGCTTCATCGCCCAGCCAGGCCGTGGAACTCGAACCCCAGGTCATCACCGCCAACCCGCTGGGCAATCGCCAGCTGGCCGCCCCGAGTACCGTGCTCGAAGGTGACGACCTGCTGCAACAGCAGCATGGCAGCCTCGGTGAAACCCTCAATAAACAGCCAGGTGTGGCCTCTACCTGGTTCGGCCCCGGCGCCAGCCGCCCGGTAATCCGTGGCCTGGATGGCGACCGTATCCGCATTTTGCGCAACGGCGTCGGCGCCCTGGATGCCTCGGCGCTTTCCTACGACCACGCCGTACCATTGGACCCGGTCACCGTCGAGCGCGTCGAAATCGTCCGAGGCCCGGCCGCCCTGCTGTACGGCGGCAATGCCATCGGTGGCGTGGTCAACACGTTCGACAACCGCATCCCCGATGCACCGATCGAGGGTATCCACGGCGCGGGCGAACTGCGCTATGGCGGCGCCGACACTACACGCAGCAGCGCCGGCAAGCTGGAAGCCGGCGACGGCACCTTCGCCCTGCACCTGGATGCCAACAGCCGCCAGTTCAACGACCTGCGCATCCCCGGCTATGCCCGCAGTTCCAAAGTGCGTGACGCCGACGAACCCGGCAGCAAGCACCGCCTGGAGAACAGCGACGGTCGCCAGGATGGCGGCGCCATTGGCGGTTCCTACCATTGGGATCACGGCTATGCGGGTCTCTCCTACAGCCGTTACGACAGCAACTACGGTTCGGTGGCCGAATCCGGCGTGCGCCTGGACATGAAACAGGATCACTACGCGTTCGCTTCCGAGTTGCGTGATCTCGACGGCCCGTTCAGCTCGGTCAAGGTCGATGCTGGCTACACCGATTACGAGCACAGCGAGATTGAAGAAGGCGAAGTGCATACCACCTTCAAGAACAAAGGCTATGAGGCGCGCATCGAAGCCCGACACCAGCCGCTCGGCCCGCTGGAGGGTGTGATTGGTGCGCAGGTCAGCCGCAACGAGTTTTCGGCGCTGGGTGAAGAAGCCTTCGTACCGCACACCGATACCGACAGCCTGGCGCTGTTCATGCTCGAGCAATGGCAGGCCACCGAGCGCCTCAACCTGAGCCTCGGTGCGCGCCTGGAACATACCCGCGTCGATCCGGATGCCAAGGGCAACGAGAATTTCGTCGACGCCGACAGCGCCAGCAGCTTCAACGCCTTCAGCCTGTCATCCGGCGCCGTCTACCAGCTCGATCCGGTATGGGCGCTGGCCGCCAACCTTGGCTACACCGAACGTGCGCCGACGTTCTACGAGCTGTACGCCAACGGCGCCCACGTCGCCACCGGGGCTTACGAAGTGGGCGATGCCAGCCTGAACAAAGAGAAAGCCATCTCCGCCGACCTGGCCTTGCGCTTCGACAACGGCACCCACAAGGGCAGTGTCGGGGTGTTTTACAGCCACTTCCGCAATTACATCGGGCTGATCGGCACGGGCAACCTGCGCGAAGGGCATGACCACGACCATGGTGACGAGGATCACGACCACGATCATGACGACGGCGGCTTCCCCGAGTATCAGTACCAGGGCGTACGGGCACGCTTCTACGGCATCGAAGCCCAGGACCGCTGGCAACTGGTCGAAAACCGCTACGGCAGCTTTGCCCTGGAGCTGTCGGGTGACTACACCCGGGCCAAGAACCTCGACAGCGGCGAGCCGTTGCCACGCATTGCACCGCTGCGGCTGAACAGCGGGCTGGTCTGGGAGCTGGACCGCTGGCAGGCCCGGGTGGATGTGCAGCATGCGGCGTCGCAACATCGCAAGCCGGACAATGAAACCAGTACCGATGGCTATACCACGCTGGGCGCGAGTGTCGGCTACAAGTTCGACATCGGCCAGAGCCAGTGGCTGGCGTTCGTGCGCGGGGAGAACCTGACGGATCAGACGGTGCGCTATGCCAGTTCGATTTTGCGGGATATTGCGCCAGCGCCAGGGCGGAGCGTTGAGGTAGGGTTGCGCACGACCTTCTGATCGAAAATAGCCACCTTGTGGGAGCGGCTTCAGCCGCGATGCAGGCACTGCGGTGGATGGCACCGGCTTCGCCGGTGTTCGCGGCTGAAGCCGCTCCCACCGTTCACATCAAATCCACATTGTTGCCCATTCGGTAATAATCACCTGCGACAATTTGTCTTTTTTTCTTACAAATTCCCCTATATCCTCCCCGCCGCAAGCTGAATCGCTTCACTCCCCTATCCCGGTCGCCATTTCCATCGAAGAGCCCGCTCATCGGTGCGCTTGCCGTTTTTCAATAATCAAAAGATAGCGCTATCTCATGCTTAGAACCCGCTACACCGGCCCTGCCCTGATTGCCCTCGCCACCAGCCTGTCACCTGGCGTCAGCGCCAGCGACATGTTCGCCAGCGACTCCCCCTGGATGCTCGGCGACTGGAGCGGCACCCGCAGCGAGCTGCTGGAAAAAGGCTACGACTTCACCTTCGGCTACACCGGCGAGATGGGCAGCAACCTGCACGGCGGTTACGACCACGACCGCACTGCGCGCTACAGCGACCAGTTCACCTATGGCAGCCACCTGGACCTGGAAAAAATCCTCGGCTGGCACGACACCGAGCTGCAACTGACCATCACCGAACGCCACGGCGACAACATCAGCAACGACCGCATCAACGACCCGCGCGTCGGCGGTTTCACCTCCGCCCAGGAAGTCTGGGGCCGCGGCGAAACCTGGCGGCTGACGCAGATGTGGATCAAGCAGAAGTACTTCGATGGCGCCCTGGACGTGAAATTCGGCCGCTTCGGCGAGGGTGAGGACTTCAACAGCTTCCCTTGCGACTTCCAGAACCTGGCCTTCTGCGGCTCGCAAGTGGGCAACTGGGTCGGTGGCATCTGGTACAACTGGCCAGTCAGCCAGTGGGCGCTGCGCGTGCGCTACAACCTCAACGATGCGCTTTATGCCCAGGTCGGCGTGTTCGAACAGAACCCCTCCAACCTCGAATCCGGCAACGGTTTCAAGCTCAGCGGCAGCGGCACCCAGGGCGCGGTGATGCCGATCGAACTGGTCTGGAGCCCGCGGGTCAATGGCTTGAAAGGGGAATATCGCGCCGGCTACTACTACAGTAATGCCAAGGCACAGGACGTTCTAAAGGACAGCAACGGCCAGCCGGCTGCCATCAGTGGCGCCGCCTACCGCAGCAGTTCGAGCAAGCACGGCCTGTGGTTCGGCGCCCAGCAACAGGTCACCTCGCTTGCCTCCGACCAGTCGCGCGGCCTGAGCCTTTTCGCCAACGCCACGGTGCACGACAAGAAGACCAATGCCATCGACAACTATGTGCAGGCAGGACTGGTATACAAGGGCCCCTTCGACGCCCGCGCCAAGGACGACATCGGGTTCGCCCTCGCCCGCGTGCACGTCAACCCCGGCTACCGCAAGAACGCCCGCCTGGCCAACCAGGCCGCAGGCCTCTACGACTATGACAATCCCGGTTTCCTCCCTGTACAGGACACCGAATACAGCGCCGAGCTGTATTACGGCATTCACCTGGCCGACTGGCTCACGGTACGCCCGAACCTGCAGTACATCCGCCATCCGGGCGGGGTGTCGCAGGTCGACGATGCCCTGGTCGGCGGCCTGAAGATCCAAAGCACTTTCTGACAACCATTCACCTAACGGAGAACATACGATGAGCACTGACGGTGCCAAGAATGGAAGCCGCTGGCTACCGCGCCTGCTGGGCGTGTTGCTGTTGCTGATGGGCCTGGCCCTGCTGGCGGGCGGCATCAAGCTGAGCCAGTTGGGCGGGTCGCTGTATTACCTGATCGCCGGCATCGGCTTCGCCCTGTCGGGCGTCCTGCTGCTGGCCCAGCGCCGCCTGGCCCTGGGCCTGTACGGCCTGGTGCTGCTGGGCAGCACCGCGTGGGCGCTGCTGGAAGTGGGCCTGGACTGGTGGCAACTGGTGCCACGCCTGGCCATCTGGTTCGCCATCGGCGTGGTGTTGCTGCTGCCGTGGGCGCGTCGCCCGCTGACCGGGCCGGCCAACAAGGCCAATATGGCCCTGCTCAGCGTTGCCGTAGTGGCCTCCGGCGCCTGCGCGCTGGGTAGCCAGTTCACCCACCCGGGTGAAGTGTTCGGCGAACTGGGCCGCGACAACAGCGAAATGGGCAGCGCCGCCCCGGCCATGCCGGACGGTGACTGGCAAGCCTATGGCCGCACCGAACACGGCGACCGTTATTCGCCGCTGCGCCAGATCACCGCGCAGAATGCTTACCGCCTGGAAGAAGCCTGGCGCATTCGCACCGGTGACCTGCCCACCGACAACGACCCGGTTGAACTGACCAACGAAAACACCCCGCTGAAGGCCAACGGCATGCTGTACGCCTGCACCGCCCACAGCAAGGTGCTGGCCCTGGACCCGGACACCGGCGCCGAGATCTGGCGCTACGACCCGCAGATCAAGACCCCAGTCGGCACGTTCAAGGGCTTTGCCCACATGACCTGCCGCGGCGTCTCGTACTACGACGAGAACAGCTACGTCAGCCGTGACGGCAGCCCCGCGCCGAAAGTCTCCGATGCAGGCCAGGCCGTCGCCCAGGCCTGCCCGCGCCGCCTCTACCTGCCGACCGCCGACGCTCGCCTGATCGCCATCAACGCCGACAACGGCAAAGTCTGCGAAGGCTTCGCCAACCAGGGCGCGATCGACCTGACCACCGGTATCGGCCCATTCACTGCCGGCGGTTACTACTCCACCTCGCCCGTGGCGGTCACCCGCAGCCTGGTGATCATCGGCGGCCATGTCACCGACAACGAATCGACCAACGAGCCATCCGGCGTGATCCGCGCCTACGACGTGCACGACGGCCACCTGGTGTGGAACTGGGACAGCAACAACCCGGACGACACCAAGCCACTGGCACCAGGCAAGACCTACAGCCGCAACTCGGCCAACATGTGGTCGCTGGCCAGCGTCGATGAAGACCTGGGCATGGTCTACCTGCCGCTGGGCAACCAGACCCCTGACCAGTACGGCGCCAACCGCACCCCAGGCGCCGAGAAGTACAGCGCTGGCGTGGTCGCCCTGGACCTTGCCACCGGCAAGGCGCGCTGGAACTACCAGTTCACCCACCACGACCTGTGGGACATGGACGTCGGCAGCCAGCCAACCCTGGTGCATCTGAAGACCAAGGACGACGTCAAGCCCGCGATCATCGTGCCGACCAAGCAGGGCAGCCTGTATGTGCTCGACCGCCGCGACGGCACGCCGATCGTGCCGATCCGCGAGATCCCGGTGCCGCAGGGCGCGGTGAAGGGTGACCACACCGCACCGACCCAGGCCCGCTCCGACCTCAACCTGCTCGGCCCGGACCTGACCGAACAGTCCATGTGGGGCGCCACGCCGTTCGACCAGATGCTGTGCCGTATCCAGTTCCGCGAACTGCGTTACGAAGGCCAGTACACCCCGCCGTCCGAGCAGGGCTCGCTGGTCTACCCGGGCAACGTCGGCGTGTTCAACTGGGGCGGCGTCTCGGTCGACCCGGTGCGCCAGCTGCTGTTCACCTCGCCCAACTACATGGCCTTCGTGTCGAAGATGGTGCCCCGTGAGCAAGTGGCCGCCGGCAGCAAGCGCGAAAGCGAGACCAGCGGCGTGCAGCCGAACACCGGCGCGCCTTACGCGGTGATCATGCACCCGTTCATGTCACCGCTGGGCGTACCGTGCCAGGCACCAGCCTGGGGCTACGTGGCAGCCATCGACCTGTTCACCAACAAAGTGGTATGGAAGCGCAAGAACGGCACCACCCATGACAGCACGCCGGTGCCGATCGGCCTGCCCGTCGGCGTACCGAGCATGGGCGGTTCGATCGTCACTGCCGGTGGCGTCGGCTTCCTCAGCGGCACCCTCGACCAGTACCTGCGCGCCTATGACGTGAACGACGGCAAGGAACTGTGGAAAGCCCGCCTGCCAGCGGGAGGCCAGGCCACACCAATGACCTACAGCGGCAAGGACGGCAAGCAGTATGTGCTGATCGTCGCCGGTGGCCATGGCTCGCTGGGTACCAAGATGGGCGATTACATCATCGCTTACAAACTCGCCGACTAAGCTTCAATTGCGGCGGCGCCCCTGCCGCCGCGTTCGCGGGCAAGCCCGCTCCCACAGGTACAGTGCCACATTCGAGAATGGCGCTGTACTTGTGGGAGCGGGCTTGCCCGCGAAGAGGCCAGCAAGAACACCACCCTCCTCCCTTCGTCTACCATTGAAACCCATCCCCTCGCGCCCCATCTAAGCACCATAGTCATTCACGCAGGTGCCCCATGAGCGACCAGCAGGATTTCCCGGAACAACCCGACGAACACAGCGAAGTCGAACACCTCGATGCCCAGGCCGAAGCCGGCCACGGCCACGCCCTTGCCCTGCCCGGCCAGCAGTTGCCGGACAAGGTCTACGTGATCCCGATCCACAATCGCCCATTCTTCCCGGCCCAGGTGCTGCCGGTCATCGTCAACGAAGAGCCGTGGGCTGAAACCCTCGACCTGGTGGCCAAGACCCCGGACCATTGCCTGGCGCTGTTCTTCATGGACACCCCGCCGGAAGACCATCGCCACTTCGACACCTCGGCACTGCCGGAGTATGGCACCCTGGTCAAGGTCCACCATGCCAGCCGCGAAAACGGCAAGCTGCAGTTCGTTGCCCAGGGCCTGACCCGCGTACGCATCCGCACCTGGCTCAAGCACCATCGCCCGCCCTACCTGGTTGAAGTCGAATACCCACGCCAGCCGGCCGAGCCGACCGATGAGGTCAAGGCCTACGGCATGGCCCTGATCAACGCGATCAAGGAACTCCTGCCGCTCAACCCGCTGTACAGCGAAGAGCTGAAGAATTACCTCAACCGCTTCAGCCCCAACGACCCGTCCCCGCTCACCGACTTTGCCGCCGCGCTCACCTCGGCCACTGGCAACCAGCTGCAGGAAGTGCTCGACTGCGTACCCATGCTCAAGCGCATGGAGAAAGTCCTGCCGATGCTGCGCAAGGAAGTCGAAGTCGCGCGCCTGCAGAACGAGATCTCGGCCGAGGTCAACCGGCAGATCGGCGAGCACCAGCGCGAGTTCTTCCTCAAAGAGCAGCTCAAGGTCATCCAGCAGGAGCTGGGCCTGACCAAGGACGACCGCAGCGCCGACCTCGAACAGTTCGAACAGCGCCTGCAAGGCAAGACCCTGCCGGCGCAGGCCAAAAAGCGCATCGATGAAGAAATGGCCAAGCTGGCCATCCTCGAGACCGGCTCGCCGGAATATGCCGTGACGCGCAACTACCTGGAATGGGCCAGCGCCCTGCCCTGGGGCGTGTACGGCAAGGACAAGCTCGACCTCAAGCACGCGCGCAAGGTGCTCGACCAGCACCACGCCGGCCTGGACGACATCAAGGAACGCATCCTCGAATTCCTCGCCGTGGGCGCCTGGAAAGGCGAGATCAGCGGCTCGATCGTGTTGCTGGTGGGCCCGCCCGGCGTGGGCAAGACCAGCATCGGCAAGTCCATCGCCGAATCCCTGGGCCGGCCGTTCTACCGTTTCAGTGTCGGCGGCATGCGTGACGAAGCAGAGATCAAGGGCCACCGCCGCACCTACATCGGCGCCCAGCCGGGCAAGCTGGTGCAGGCGCTGAAGGACGTCGAGGTGATGAACCCGGTGATCATGCTCGACGAGATCGACAAGATGGGCCAGAGCTACCAGGGCGACCCGGCCTCGGCGCTGCTGGAAACTCTCGACCCCGAGCAGAACGTCGACTTCCTCGACCACTACCTGGACTTGCGCCTTGACCTGTCCAAAGTGCTGTTCGTGTGCACCGCCAACACCCTGGATTCCATCCCTGGCCCGTTGCTCGACCGGATGGAAGTGATCCGCCTGTCCGGTTATATCACCGAAGAAAAACTGGCCATCGCCAAGCGCCACCTGTGGCCCAAGCAGCTGGAAAAGGCCGGTGTGGCCAAGACCAGCCTGAGCATCAGCGACAGCGCTCTGCGCCTGGTGATCGAGGGTTACGCCCGCGAAGCCGGCGTGCGCCAGCTGGAAAAACAACTGGGCAAACTGGTGCGCAAGGCCGTGGTCAAGCTGCTCGAAAGCCCGGATGCCAAGCTGAAGATCGGCCCAAAGGATCTGGAGGCCTCACTCGGCATGCCGGTATTCCGCAGTGAGCAGGTGCTCGCTGGCAAAGGGGTGATCACAGGCCTTGCCTGGACCAGCATGGGCGGTGCGACATTGCCGATCGAAGCCACCCGCATTCATACCCTGAACCGCGGCTTCAAGCTGACAGGCAAGCTGGGTGACGTGATGAAGGAATCCGCCGAGATCGCCTACAGCTACGTGAGCTCCAACCTCAAGCAGTTTGGCGGTGATCCGGGCTTCTTCAACGAAGCGTTCATTCACCTGCACGTACCCGAAGGTGCCACACCCAAGGACGGCCCGAGTGCTGGCATCACCATGGCCAGTGCCCTGCTTTCGCTGGCCCGCGACCAGGCGCCGAAGAAAGGCGTGGCCATGACCGGCGAGTTGACCCTTACCGGGCAGGTGCTGCCGATTGGCGGGGTGCGTGAGAAGGTCATCGCGGCGCGTCGGCAGAAGATCTTCGAGCTGATTCTGCCGGAGCCGAATCGCGGCGATTTCGAAGAGTTGCCGGAGTACTTGCGTGAGGGGCTGACGGTGCACTTTGCCAAGCGCTTTGCCGACGTGGCCAAAGTCCTGTTCTAACCCATACCGGCCCTTTCGCGGGGCAAGCCCGCTCCCACAATACTGCGGCGTTGTGCAGTATCTGTGGGAGCGGGCTTGCCCGCGAAAGGGCCGGCACTGACCACACAAAACCCGACTTCTTCGGTTATCCTCAGGCCATCGCCCGCCTCTGGAGCCACCATGACTGCCCCTCGTCTGCTCGTTCCCCTGAGCCTCGCCCTGCTCACCGCCTGCGCCCAGCACCCGCGTGAACCCGTCGAACTCGACGCCGAAAGCGAGTGCCCGCAGCGCCTGCAGGTCGGTCAGCCACTCACCCTGACCCTGCCCAGCAACCCCACCACCGGCTACCGCTGGCTGGTGCAGAATCCCGCCTCGAACGTCCTGCGCAGCCTCGGCCCCGAGGTGTACAGCGCCCCGGAGGACGCGGGTATCGTCGGAAGCGCGGGCATCTCCACCTGGCGCTTCGAGGGACGTGCGGCCGGCGAAGGGCACCTGGTGCTGGTCTACCAGCAGCCCTGGGCGCCGGAAGTGCGCCCGGTGCAGACCTTCGATTGCGCCGTGCGAGTTGAATGAGCGCAAAGCGCTGGTCAGCCAATCATGCATCCTTGCCGCGGTTTGGCTAGAATGCCGGCCCTGCCTCTTATCAGCCGCCTGGATTCACCGTGAGCAAACAGCCCGACCGCCTTTTCGCCCAGCCTCTGGAGCAAGTCCCCGACTTCGTGTTCAACGAAGACGTGGTGCGCGTGTTCCCGGACATGATCAAGCGCTCGGTGCCCGGTTATCCGACCATCGTCGAGAACCTCGGCGTGCTCGCGGCGCGCTTCGCCCAGCCGAACACCGCGCTGTACGACCTCGGCGCCTCGCTGGGCGCTGTCACCCAGTCGTTGCGCCGCCATGTGCGCAGTGATGGCTGTCGGGTGATCGCCGTGGACAATTCCGCCGCCATGGTCGAGCGCTGCCGCCAGTACCTCAACGCGCAGGACTCGATGTTCCAGGAACTGTTGCCGGTGCAAGTGCTGGAAGCCGACATCCTCACCCTGCCCTTCGAGCCCGCCTCGGTGGTGGCGATGAACTTCACCTTGCAGTTCATCGCCCCCGAGCAACGCCTGGCGCTGCTGGGCCGCATCCGTCAGGCCCTGCTGCCCGGTGGCGCGCTGATCCTCTCGGAAAAACTGCGCTTTGCCGATGACGAGGAGCAGACCCTGCTCAACGAACTGCACCTGGACTTCAAACGAGCCAACGGCTACAGCGAACTGGAGATCGCCCAGAAGCGCAGCGCCATCGAAAACGTGATGAAGCCAGACACCCTGCAAGCCCACACCGAGCGCCTGCGCGCCGCGGGTTTCAGCAAGGTGGTGCCGTGGTTCCAATGCCTTAATTTCACCTCGCTGATAGCCCTGCCATGATCGATCTGTCCCCTCTCGTCCGCCGCCTGGCGGGCACGCCCCTGGCTTCCTGGTCGCAAGGCCTGCAAGCCCAACTGGACGCCAAGCTGGAAAAAGGCCATGGCGACCTCGATCGCTGGCGCGGCGCCCTCGATGCCCTGCCGGCATTGCAACCCAGCGAAATCGACCTGGTCGACGGCTTGCGCCTCGACTGTGACTGCGACGACGCCACCCGTGAGCAGATGCGCCAAGGCTTGATGGGCCTGTCGCCCTGGCGCAAGGGGCCGTTCGATCTGTTCGGCGTGCACGTGGACACCGAATGGCGCTCGGACTGGAAATGGTCGCGGGTCGGCCCGCATCTGGACCTCAAGGGCAAGCGCGTGCTCGACGTCGGTTGCGGCAACGGCTACTACCAGTGGCGGATGCTCGGCGCCGGCGCCGACATGGTAATCGGCGTCGACCCCAATTGGCTGTTCTTCTGCCAGTTCCAGGCGGTGCAGCAGTACTTGCCCGACCTGCCCGCCTGGCACCTGCCGTTTGCGCTGGAAGAGCTGCCGGCCAACCTGGAAGGCTTCGACACGGTGTTTTCCATGGGTGTGTTCTACCACCGTCGCTCGCCCATCGAGCATCTGCTGGCGCTCAAGGACTGCCTGGTCAAAGGCGGCGAGCTGGTGTTGGAGACCTTGGTGATCGAAGGCGACGAAAACCAGGTGCTGGTGCCAGAGGACCGGTACGCACAGATGCGTAACGTCTGGTATCTGCCCTCGGTACCTGCGCTGGAACGCTGGCTGCGGCGCGCTGGCTTCAGCGACGTGCGCTGCGTTGACGTCAGCGTGACCAGCCTCGAAGAGCAGCGCAGCACCGAGTGGATGCGCTACCAGTCGCTTGGCGACTTCCTCGACCCGAACGACTCGAGCAAGACCGTCGAAGGCCTCCCCGCCCCGCGCCGCGCCACGCTGCTGGCACGCAAATAAAAAAGGCGCCCGTCTGGGCGCCTGAATGCTAGTCCTTGGCCAGCTTGCGGGCCTTCTCTTGCGCCTCGCGCTGTGCAATCGCTTGCTTGTCACCGTGCAAACGTTCCTGGTCCTGGCGGAACGCTTCCCAAAATTGCCGGGAACGTTCGGCGCCACCTTCGGCGTAGACACTGGCGCTGCCCAGGGCGAGGATCGCCAGCAGCAGGTATTTGCTCAGGTTCATCAGGTTTGCCTCGTGATAACCGATCAGATGCGGGCATCCTAGCAAGGCTTAGCTAACGCCAAGGTGAGGTGGGAATTACAGTCCTGCAATGTGCTGGCCCTTTCGCGGGACAAGCCCGCTCCCACAGTCTTGCGGTGTTGCGCAGTATCTGTGGGAGCGGGCTTGCCCCGCGAAGAGGCCCGCATGAACAGCCAGATAACACCAGGATTACAAATCCGTTATCTGCGCCGCTCAGCTTTTCTCATCCAGTAACATGCAGCCGCTTGACCCTGACACCACTACAGGGTCAAAAATCGCCCCTCCTCAACTTCCCGAGCCCCCCATGCGCCTATTGATCATTGAGGACGAACTGCGTACCGCCGACTATTTGCAGCAAGGCCTGCGCGAAAACGGCTACGTTGTGGACTGCGCTCACACCGGCACCGATGGCCTGCACCTGGCTCGCCAGCAGGCGTACGACCTGGTCATCCTCGACGTCAACCTGCCCGAACTCGATGGCTGGGCCGTGCTGCAACGGCTGCGCGCAGAATCGGCCACCCGCATCATGATGCTCACCGCCCACGGTCGCCTCGCCGACCGGGTCAAAGGGCTGGACCTGGGTGCCGACGATTACCTGCTCAAGCCATTCGAGTTTCCCGAGCTGCTGGCGCGCATTCGCACCCTGCTGCGGCGTAACGACCAGCAGCTGCAGCCCAGCACCCTGCGCGTCGCCGACCTGGAACTGGACCCCGGCCGCCACCGCGCCTACCGCGCCGGGCAGCGGATCGACCTGACCGCCAAGGAGTTCGCCCTGCTGCACCTGCTGATGCGTCAAAGCGGTGAAGTCCTGTCGCGTACCCAGATCATTTCCCTGGTGTGGGACATGAACTTCGATTGCGACACCAACGTGGTCGAAGTGTCGATCCGCCGCCTGCGCGCGAAGATCGACGACCCCTTCGAAGACAAGCTCATCCACACCCTGCGCGGCGTTGGTTATGTGCTGGAAGCGCGCGCGTGAAGCAGTCCAGCCTGTCCGTTCGCCTGGGCTTGAGCGTGACCCTGATGGGCGCGGCATTGGTGTTGTTGCTGGCCTGCCTGGCGGTAGTCGCCCTCGAGCATGAACTGGACAGCCGCGCACGCAAGGACCTGGCACGCAAGATGTTGCAGGTGGAGCACAACCTGCGGGTCGACCTGCGCACTGAAGACCTGGGCGCGCGCGCCCACCCACTGCTCGACCTGGTGATGGGCCACGACAACCTCAGCCTCACCGTGTTGGCACTCGAAGGCCGCCACCCGCACCTGCTCAGCCTCGGCCCGCCTCTGGAGTCGCAGGTGGGCGAGCTGCGCACCGAGGCGCGCCTGGGCTACCACGAATGGCGTGACAGCGCTGGCAAACAGATCCTCACCGCGACACGCCTGATGCGCCTGCGTGACGACACCCCGGTGCGGGTGATGATGTCGCTCGACCGTGCCGACGACAGCGCCCTGCTCCAGGCTTACCTGCGCTCGACCTTGCTCGCCCTGCCGCTGCTGCTGGTATTGATCGGCGCAGGCGCATGGTGGCTGATGCACCGAGGCCTGAAGCCGCTGCGACACTTCCGGCGCATCGCCGGAAGAGTGTCGGCGCAGGACCTGCAGCACCGCTTGCCCGACACTGGGCTGCCGCTGGAGCTCGCCGAGTTGGCGCGCAGCATCAACGTGATGCTTGACCGACTGGACCAGGGTGTACGTCAGTTGTCACAGTTCTCCGACGACCTCGCCCATGAGCTGCGCACGCCCTTGAGCAATCTGATGGGCAAGGCCCAAGTGACCCTGGCCCGCGAGCGGGAGAGTGAAAATTACCGCGAGGTACTCGAAGACAGCATCGAGGAACTGACCCGGCTCAACCGCATCATCAACGACATGCTGTTCCTGGCCCAGGTCAGCCAGCCACAGGCGCAGGTGACACTCAAGCCGCTGGGGCTGGCGGATGAGGCCGAGCAGGTGCTGGAGTGGTTTGCTTTCAGTGCCGAGCACAAAGGGCTGACACTTCGGTTACAGGGTTGGGGCACGGCGTTGGCGGACAGGCTGATGTTCCAGCGCGCGTTGTCGAACCTGCTGAGCAATGCCATTCGGCACAGTCCGGACGACCAGGCGGTCAGCGTGGGCATCGAACGCCATGGCAACGAGGTCTGGCTTTGGGTGGCCAACCAGGGGCCGGGAGTCGCCGAGGAACATCTGCCGCAGCTGTTCGAACGGTTCTACCGGGCCGGGTCGGGACGGTCCCGGCTGGAAGGCGGGACCGGGCTTGGGTTGGCAATCGTGAAGTCGATCATGCAGCTGCATGGCGGGCGGGTCGAGGTCCGCAGCAGCCCCACCGGGCCAACCCGATTCAGCCTGGTTTTCCAGGCTGAATAAGGCTCGCCGGGTCAGCGCGAAGCAGCGACGATCAGCGCCTTCATCTCGGCCACCGCCGCCTTGAAGCCGACGAACAGCGCATGGGCCACCAGCGCATGGCCGATGTTCAGCTCATTGATGCCTTTGATTGCCGCCACCGCCTCGACGTTGTGGTAGTGCAAGCCATGCCCGGCATTGACGATCAGCCCCTGGCCAATGCCGAAGGCGACACCATCGGCGACACGCTTGAGCTCTTCGGCCACTTCAGTGGGGGTTTCGGCGTCGGCATAGCGGCCAGTATGCAACTCGATGGCGGGCGCACCGACACGGCGCGAAGCTTCGATCTGGCGTTCGTCCGCGTCGATGAACAGCGACACTTCAGCGCCAGTGCGTGACAGGCGCTCCACCGCTGCCTTGATCCGCGCCTCCTGCCCTGCCACATCCAGGCCACCCTCGGTGGTCAGCTCCTGGCGTGTTTCCGGCACCAGGCAGATGTGCGCCGGGCGGATCTTCTCGGCGAAGGCCATCATCTCTTCGGTAACGCCCATTTCGAAGTTCATGCGCGTTTGCAGCACGTCCTTGAGCACCAGAATGTCGCGCTCCTGGATGTGTCGGCGGTCTTCGCGCAAGTGCACGGTGATGCCATCGGCGCCGGCTTCCTCGGCGTCCAGCGCTGCTTTGACAGGGTCGGGGTAGCGTGTGCCGCGGGCCTGGCGCAGGGTCGCCACGTGGTCGATGTTGACGCCGAGAAGCATGCGGTTGCTGTGAGTCACGAAAGGCTCTCCTGAAGGTTTAGCCCCACAGCATACGACGTGCTCAGCGCTTGCGAAACAGTTCCCGGCTGACCAGCGGTTTTGGCCCCAGATGTACCGCCAGAGCCTGGCGCATCAGACGCTTGGCTGCGAGCAGAGCGCCAGGCGCCTCCCACTCGGCCTTCGCCAAGGCCAACAGTTCGCTACCGTTGAACAGGCCTGGTTGCACCAGCTGGACGCGCTCAAGGCCGGCATCGACCCGCAAGCGGTACAGCCCGTCGGCTTCGATGGGCTGGTCATTGACGTCGTGGTCCAGCGCGAAGGCGTACCCGAGGTCCTCCAGCAGGCGCCACTCGAAGGAGCGCAACAGCGGTTCGAGCGGGCGCCCGGCCGCCAGGGCTTGCAAGGTCAGGGCGTAATGTTCGAAGAGCTCGGGTTGCGGTGCTTCGGCGGGCAGCAGGCGCATCAGCAGTTCGTTGAGGTACAGCCCACTGAACAGCGCATCGCCGTGCAGCCAGGCCGCGATACCAACGCTGTCCATTCGCCCGACGTTTTTCAGCTCACCGCGCCCGCGCAGCTCCACTTCCAGCGGCACGAAGGGCCGCACCAGGCTGCCGCCTTTGCCACGTGCGCGGCGCAACACTGCGCGCAAGCGGCCCTGCGGCGTGAAGAAGTCCACCAGCGCGCTGGTTTCCTTGTAAGCACGGCTGTGCAGCACGTAGGCCGGCTGGCCGACAGGTTGTTCCATGAGCGATCACTCAGCCGCAGATCGAGATACATCCTGTGGGAGCGGGCTTGCCCCGCGAAGAGGCCAGCCCAGACACTAGGAGTGTATGGCACAGGCTTCGCCCGTGTTCGCGGGGCAAGCCGGATCGCCGGACCGCCGCTCCCACAAGGACAGTGCCGGCTTCCAGGAGGATTACAGGTCGCCGTAGCCCAGCGAACGCAGCGCGCGCTCGTCGTCGGACCAGCCGCCCTTGACCTTGACCCACAGGTTGAGCATGACCTTGGCGTCGAACAGGGTTTCCATGTCCTTGCGCGCGTCGGAGCCGATGCGTTTGATGCGCTCGCCCTTGTCGCCAATGATGATTTTCTTCTGGCCGTCACGCTCGACCAGGATCAACGCATGGATGTGCAGCACATGGCCCTGCTGCTTGAACTCTTCGATTTCCACGGTGATCTGGTATGGCAGCTCCGCTCCGAGCTGGCGCATGATCTTCTCACGGACCAGCTCAGCGGCCAGGAAGCGGCTGCTGCGGTCGGTGATCTGGTCTTCCGGGAAGAAGTGCTCGTTTTCCGGCAGGTGCTTGGCGATCAAGCCCTCCAGCGATTCGAGGTTGTGCCCCTGCTGGGCGGAGATCGGCACCACTTCGGCATTCGGCAATTGCTCCTGCAGCCATTTCAGGTGCGGGATCAGCTCGGCCTTCTCTTCCATGCGGTCGGTCTTGTTGACCGCTATGATCAGCGGGCCGGTCACATATTGGACGCGCTCGAGCACCAGCTGGTCCTCGTCGGTCCAGCGGGTACGGTCGACCACGAAGATCACCACATCGACGTCCTTCAGGGCCGCCGAGGCATTGCGGTTCATGTAGCGGTTCAAGGCCTTGTCGTTGGCCTTGTGCATGCCGGGGGTATCGACATAGATCGCCTGCACATCACCTTCGGTCTTGATGCCGAGCATGTTGTGGCGAGTGGTCTGCGGCTTGCGCGAAGTGATCGCCAGCTTCTGACCGAGGATGTGGTTGAGCAAGGTCGACTTGCCCACGTTCGGGCGGCCGACGATGGCCACGTAACCGCAGCGGGTCGGATTGTTCTCAGTCATTGCCATTCTCCACGCCCAGGGCGATCAATGCAGCGGCGGCGGCGACTTGCTCGGCAATACGCCGGCTCACGCCCTGGCCACGGCTCTTGTTGTTCAGCAGCACCACTTCGCATTCGACGAAGAAGGTACGGCAGTGCGGTTCGCCCTGGATGTCGACCACCTCGTAACGAGGCAGCTCACAGCTACGCGACTGCAGGTACTCCTGCAGGCGGGTTTTCGGGTCTTTGTTGGTGTCGACCAAGGTCAGGCTTTCGAACTCGTCGGTCAGCCAGGCCAGCACGCGCTCGCGGGCGGTCTGCATGTCGGCGTCCAGGTAGATGGCACCGATCAGTGCTTCGAGGGCATCGGCCAGGATCGACTCACGACGGAAACCGCCGCTCTTCAGTTCACCGGAACCCAGGCGCAGATACTCGCCCAGGTCGAAACCACGCGCCAGGCGGGCCAGGGTCTCGCCCTTGACCAGGCGCGCGCGCAGGCGCGACAGCTGGCCTTCGCGGGCCTGCGGGAAGCGCTCGAACAGCGCCTCGCCGGCGACGAAGTTGAGAATGGCATCACCGAGAAACTCCAGGCGCTCGTTGTTGCGCCCGGCGTAGCTGCGGTGGGTCAGGGCCAGCACCATCTGGTCCTGGTCCTTGAAGGTGTAGCCGAGCTTGCGCTCGAGACGGGCAAGGGAAGCACTCATGCAGCCACCCGTTGGTTGTTCAACGCGTTGTTCAAATCAACTTCCTGAAAGACTGTTTGGCTGTGATCCGCTGCGGCGAGCAACGAAACTCTCGATCCCTGAGAACACAGCCTATGTCAGAAATGCATTCGGCGCTGTCTGTGAACAGCGCCGATGGGTATCAATGGATCAGGCCGACCCGCGACAAGTTGGGCATGTGGCTGAGTTTCGGTTCTGGCCAGCTCATCCAGACCGCGAAGGCCTTGCCTACGATGTTGCGGTCCGGAACCATGCCGTGCAGTTCCTTGGGAATGTTCGGGTCATCCCAGTAACGGCTGTCGTTGGAGTTGTCGCGGTTGTCGCCCATCATGAAGTAATGGCCAGCCGGCACGGTCCATTGCTGGTCCGGCGGCATGCGGTAGCGGGTCATCTCCTTGCGGATCAGGTGCTCGGCCTCGCCCAGTTTTTCCTTGTACAGCTCGGCGCTGCCCAAGGTACCCGGCTCGGCGCCGACCAGTTGCTCGGCGATGGCCTGGCCATTGACGAACAGCCGCTTGTCGCTGGTGTAGCGAATCTGATCGCCCGGCAGGCCGACTACACGCTTGATGTAGTTGACGTTCGGGTCGCTCGGATAGCGGAACACCATTACATCGCCGCGTTGCGGGTCACCGACTTCGATGACCTTCTTGTCGATCACCGGCAGGCGGATGCCGTAGGAGAACTTGTTCACCAGGATGAAGTCGCCCACTTCCAGGGTCGGCTTCATCGAACCCGAAGGGATCTGGAACGGCTCGACCAGGAATGAACGCAACACCAGCACGATGAACAGCACCGGGAAGAACGACTTGCCGTATTCCACCAGCAGCGGCTCTTTGTTCAAGCGCTCGACCACAGCCATTTCGGGCTGGGTGACGCTCCCCTGGTAGTTGGCGATCGCCGCCCGCCGGCGCGGGGCCAGGAACAGCAGGTCGATCAAGCCCAACAGACCGCAAACGGCTACGGCGATGACTAGCAACAGCGGGAAATTTAGCGACATAGGACCTAGCTATCCAACCTGAGCACGGCGAGGAAGGCTTCTTGTGGAATCTCCACGTTGCCTACCTGTTTCATGCGTTTCTTACCGGCCTTCTGCTTCTCCAGCAGCTTCTTCTTACGGCTGACGTCACCGCCGTAGCACTTGGCCAGTACGTTCTTTCTGAGCGCCTTGACGGTTGTCCGCGCAATGATCTGGCCGCCGATGGCTGCCTGGATCGCCACATCGAACATCTGCCGCGGGATCAGTTCCTTCATCTTCTCGGTCAACGCACGGCCTTTGTAGGCCGCGTTGTCGCGGTGCACGATCAATGCCAGGGCATCGACCTTGTCGCCGTTGATCAGTACATCCAGCTTGACCAGGTTGGCCGACTGGTAGCGATCGAAATGATAGTCCAGCGAAGCATAGCCGCGGCTGGTGGACTTGAGGCGGTCGAAGAAGTCCAGCACCACCTCGTTCATCGGCATGTCGTAGCGCACCTGCACCTGGCTGCCGAGGAACTGCATGTCGCGCTGCACGCCACGCTTCTCGATGCACAGAGTGATGACGTTGCCCAGGTGCTCCTGCGGCACCAGGATGGTCGCGGTGACGATCGGCTCGCGGAAGTCGGTGACCGACGAGACGTCAGGCAGCTTCGACGGGTTGTCGACGACAATGGTTTCACCGGTTTTGAGTTCGAGCTCGTAGATCACGCTCGGCGCAGTGGTGATCAGGTCCAGGTCGTACTCGCGCTCCAGGCGCTCCTGGATGATCTCCATGTGCAGCATGCCGAGGAAGCCGCAACGGAAGCCGAAGCCCAGTGCGTCGGAGCTTTCCGGCATGTATTGCAGCGACGAATCGTTCAGGGTCAGCTTCTGCAGTGCATCGCGGAAGTCCTCGAAATCGTCGGAGCTGACCGGGAACAGGCCGGCGTACACCTGTGGCTGGATCTTCTTGAAGCCTGCCAGCATTTTAACTTCAGGCGTCGAGGAAAGGGTCAGGGTGTCACCGACCGGTGCACCATGGATGTCCTTGATGCTGGCGATGATGAAGCCTACTTCACCGGCTTTCAGATCAGCGGTCTGGGTGTGTTTCGGGGTGAATACGCCGACGCTATCGACCAGGTGCACCTTGCCGGTGGACTTGACCAGGATCTTGTCACCCTTCTTGACGCGGCCCTGGCGCACGCGCACCAACGACACCACGCCCAGGTAGTTGTCGAACCAGGAGTCGATGATCAAGGCCTGCAGCGGGGCATCGATCTCGCCTTCGGGCGCCGGAATGGTGTGCACCAGGCGCTCGAGCACTTCGTCGACGCCCATGCCGCTCTTGGCGCTGCAGGCCACGGCGTCGGTAGCGTCGATGCCGATGATCTTCTCGATCTCGTCCTTGACGCGGTCCGGGTCGGCCTGGGGCAGGTCCATCTTGTTCAGGACTGGCATCACCTCGAGGCCTTGCTCGATGGCGGTGTAGCAGTTGGCGACGGACTGAGCTTCAACGCCCTGGCCGGCATCCACCACCAGCAGCGCACCTTCACAGGCGGCCAGCGAGCGCGAGACTTCATAGGTGAAGTCGACGTGGCCAGGCGTGTCGATGAAGTTCAGCTGGTAGGTCTTGCCGTCCTGAGCTTTGTAGTGAAGCGTGACGCTGTGGGCCTTGATGGTGATCCCGCGTTCGCGCTCAAGGTCCATGGAATCGAGGACCTGGGCTTCCATTTCGCGTGCCGACAGGCCACCGCACATCTGGATGAAACGGTCGGCCAGCGTCGACTTGCCATGGTCGATGTGGGCGATGATGGAGAAATTGCGGATATGACTCAAATCACTCACGGGTCAACACTCGGAAAAGGCTGCGAGCCGGACGCCCGCCGAAAAATAGCCGGGAATTGTACCTCAACCAGCAGGGATATGGGAGATTCCTCTGTCGCACCTTACCGGCCATTTCAGGCAAACAATTGTGAACGTTCATGAAAAAGGGCAGCCGAAGCTGCCCTTTCCTACTTGCGAGCCAGATTACTCAGCCAGCTTGAAGGTGATGAAGCTGGCACGGCCTTGGCGCAGCACACGCATCGAAACCGAACGATTCTTCGGCAGATCCTTGGCAATTTCGGTGAACTGCTTGGCCGACGTGATCGCCTGGTTGTTCAGGTGGCTGATGACATCACCCGGTCGCAGGCCGATCATCGCCGCCGGGCCTTCCTGAACCTCCTTGATGACCACACCGCCCTTGAGTTCCAGCGACTTTTTCTGCTCGGCAGTCAGGTCGGACACCGACACGCCCAGGCGGTTGCTGCTGCGCTCGGCGCTGCCGTCGGCGCCGGTGGTGCCGATGTCGGCGTCGTCATCGGGCATCGCACCGATGGTCACATCCAGGTTCTGGCGCTTGCCGTTGCGGATGATCTCAAGCTTGGCCTTGGCGCCATCCTTCAACGTGCCGACCAGGTGCGGCAAGTCGGCCGACATGACGATCGGCTGGCCGTTCATGCTCAGGATCACATCACCCACCTGCAGGCCGCTCTTGGCTGCCGGGCCATCTTCCAGCACCTGCGCCACCAGGGCCCCAGCCGGTTTATCGAGACCGAACGATTCAGCCAGGTCCTTGTTGACCTCCTGGATCACCACGCCCAGCCAACCGCGGCTGACCTTGCCATCCTTCTTCAGCTGGTTGGAAACATCCATGGCGACGTCGATCGGAATGGCGAACGACAGGCCCATGAAACCGCCCGAGCGGGTAAAGATCTGCGAGTTGATACCCACCACTTCGCCGTTCATGTTGAACAGCGGGCCACCGGAGTTGCCCGGGTTGATGGCCACGTCGGTCTGGATGAACGGTACATAGGTGTCATTGGGCAGGGTCCGGCCCTTGGCGCTGACGATACCTTTGGTCACCGAGTGGTCGAAGCCGAACGGCGATCCGATGGCCAGTACCCACTCACCGACCTTGAGCTTCTCGGAATCGCCCAGCTTGACGGTCGGCAGGTTCTTGCCTTCGACCTTGAGCAGCGCGACGTCGGTGCGCGGATCAGTGCCGACCAGCTTGGCCTGCAGCTCACTGCGGTCCGACAGGCGGACGACGATTTCGTCGGCGTCGGCGACCACATGGTTGTTGGTCAGCACATAGCCGTCAGGCGAAATGATGAACCCCGAACCCAGCGATTGGGCCTCACGCTGGCGATCCCCACGAGGAGAACGCGGCTGCTGCGGGGTGTTGCGCTCGAGGAATTCGCGGAGCATCGGCGGCAGGCCTTCAAGGTCCGGCATCTGCCCGGCTGCAATGCGGCGATCCGGCAGCTTTTGCTTGGTACTGATGTTGACCACCGCTGGCGAGGCCTGCTCGACCAGCGTGGTGAAATCCGGCAGAGGGTCCTCAGCCTGGGCGGTGAGCACCTGGCCGAGCATGAGCACGGCGGCGAACATCGATAGGTAGGGTTTCAAGCGAGGTATTGACATACGGCTCCCGTCACAACGAGCGTAGTTAGCGTAAGACCCCTGCAAAAGCAGGAAAGGCCAGACTCCAAGAAGCCTGACCTATAGAAAATTTAGAGATGGATTGCAAATGACAATGCTTTAATTTCATTTCAGCCGCATGTCCGACCGCCTTGCACAGGGGCTGATAAAGCGCGCCATCACTGGCGCGCCTGGGCATCCTGGGGCCGCATCGACAGCGCAACGCGCTCTGCAGTACCCAGTGGAATTTCGCCGACCACGGTCACCATCACCTTGCCCTTGGGCGTGTTCAGGCGTCGCGAAACAGCCGAGGTAGGCCCGAGCTGGGTCCGCACATCAGCGGTGGCATCTTCTTTCACCGGCTCGAAAAATACCGAGAAACGCGCCAAGCCGTCGTCATACATCAGGCTACTGACAGAACTGTCGCGGGAAGTGTCACGGCGCACCGTGCTGTTGATCAGTTCGAATCCTGGCGGCACCCAGTCCGACCTCCAGCCTGCAACGGCCTCGGTCTTCGCAGTGGCCATGCGCTCCACCGGCTTGCATGCGGCACTGGCCTGCAGATCGGCGTCGGTAGGCAGGTCGTCAGTATCGAGGCGGGTCATCTGGAAGCGTTCGAGCAATTGCCCCTTGTCGTTGAGCATCAACGAGCGCAGCGGCAAACCGGTCTTTCTGTCCAGATGCAGCTCAAAGGCGTAACGGTGCTGGTCACGAGGCGTCAGCGTGACGATCACGGCATCGCGGCCGGCGACACGCGCCTTTCCCGCAACACCCAGGTCGTACCAACTCATCAACTTGAGGGGATCGAGCATGCGCGGCGCAGCGTCGGGCAGGT
The DNA here is from genome assembly GCF_044748725.1 of Pseudomonas sp. NPDC089752. Classification (NCBI taxonomy): domain Bacteria; kingdom Pseudomonadati; phylum Pseudomonadota; class Gammaproteobacteria; order Pseudomonadales; family Pseudomonadaceae; genus Pseudomonas; species Pseudomonas sp. NPDC089752. The sequence goes on along the minus strand of NZ_JBIVGP010000007.1, from coordinate 264,139 downwards.
TGCTCACTCCACTGGCGAGGGCACCGCTGACGCACTGCACCTTGCCATCCACGCGCACGATTTCCTGGGCGGCGCCATCGAGCTGCAGAAGCCGCTCACTGATTTTGCCGTCCTGAACGCGATGCCAGATATCGTGGGAAGAGAAGCTGCCATTTCGTTCGTAGACGAAAGAGCCCTGGTAACTCTGCTTTTGCTCGGCTTGTGCCAGCTTGTTCAACCACTCACTCGCCTCAGGCGAGGAGTTGGCTGCCAACGCTGGCACCGTCATGCAGCTGCCTAACAGCAGCGACAGGAGAGGTAGCGCGCGCATGATCCTCCTTACTTAGCGGTTTTCCAGGCTGGCGGCGCGGGCGTACGGCAGGGCGGTTTCGGTGCCCTTGAGTGCCGATTCCTGCGCATGCTGGCGCAGATAGCCGGGCAGACGCTGATCCCAGCCGGCCTGGTTCTGCAGCACGCCGTTGGCCATTGGCCCGGTCGGTTGCTCACTGCTTTCACTATAGCCTGCCAACACGGCTGGTCCCTGAGTTTGTGGCATGCTCAGGCCTTGCTGGGCAGGCTGCTGCGAAGCCAGCTCGGCACCCGTGATCTCGTCCTGGTTATACATGCGTACACCCGCCAGTACTGCGACGGTAACCGAGGCGGCAACGGCCAGACGGCCAAGGCTGCGCCATGGGCCTTGCTTGACCTTGGCCGGCACGGCTTCATCGGCCAGCGCGGCAGACACCGCCGAGGCGATATCCAATTTAGGCAGCAGCAGCTCCTTGTGCATCGCTGCGCGGGCTACCTGATAACGCGACCAGGTGGCACGGGTTTCGGCATCGTCGACGGCGCTCAGCACCCGTCGCAATTCCAGTTCGTCCGCTTCGTTGTCCATCACCGCGGACAGCGATTCTTGCAAAGCTTCACGACTCATGGCGGTTCCTCTCTTGGCTGTCGCCGCTGTCTCAGGATTCCTGCAACAACGGCTGCAGGGCTTTGTCTATGGCCTCCCGAGCGCGGAAGATTCGAGAGCGCACGGTACCCACCGGACATTGCATGACACTGGCAATGTCTTCGTAACTCAAACCGTCGAACTCGCGCAGGGTCAAAGCCGTGCGCAAATCTTCGGGCAGTTGCTGGATGGTGCGATGGACAGTGCCTTCGATTTCATCCCGCAACAGGGAGCGCTCTGGGGACTCGAGATCCTTGAGACCATGATCGCCGTCGTAAAACTCCGCATCCTCGGAGCTCACATCGCTGTCTGGTGGCCGTCTTCCACGGGACACCAGGTAGTTCTTCGCCGTGTTGATGGCGATGCGGTACAGCCAGGTATAAAACGCACTGTCTCCGCGGAAATTGCCAAGCGCACGGTAGGCCTTGATAAAGGCTTCCTGTGCCACATCCTGGGCCTCGTGGGTGTCGTGTACGAACCGCACGATCAACCCTAGAATCTTGTGCTGATACTTCAGCACCAACAGATCGAACGCTCGCCTGTCACCGCGCTGAACGCGCTCGACAAGCTGCTGATCCTCTTCCTGGGTTAGCATGAACACTCCTCAGTGAACTTGAAGGAGCGTTGCAAAAGCCATCGTTCAGGCTTGCAAACATAGACTCGGGCTTTTCGCAAAAGTTCTCTCCTCCAAGCAAGTTTCCTGCGGCCCTTGGTCGGCTCGCACGGAAGACGCGGCGCGGGCACGGCCGGCTGCGTCGATAATCAGGTTTCGGATACGCAGGTGTCAGCCCGGATAGAGCTGCCGCCACGCGTCGCCGCGCGAAATTATGGCGCACGGGCAGCCTTCATAGGATTTCCGGTCGTGTAGGAAAGTTCCCATCAAGATTACCGTAACGTCGTAGGTGGCATGGAAATGGGCCACCGCAGGCTGCTATAAAGGCAGCCCGGCCTGCATTCACGATAGTTTCACAATGCCATCTGCGCGTGACTATTGTGCCGTGCCCCTCCCAAAGATTACTAGTGTCCCGACATGAGCCAACAATTCCAACATGATGTCCTGGTGATCGGCAGCGGCGCCGCCGGTCTCAGCCTGGCACTGAACCTACCAAGCCACTTGCGCATTGCCGTGCTAAGCAAAGGCGACCTGAGCAATGGCTCTACCTTCTGGGCCCAAGGCGGTGTCGCTGCGGTGCTGGACGACACCGATACCGTCCAGTCCCATGTCGAGGACACCCTCAACGCCGGTGGCGGCCTTTGCGACGAAGCAGCGGTGCGCTTCACCGTCGAGCACAGCCGCGAGGCCATCCAGTGGCTGATCGAACAAGGCGTACCCTTTACCCGCGACGAACACTTCAGCGTTGACGACGGCGGCTTCGAGTTCCACCTGACCCGCGAAGGCGGCCACAGTCACCGGCGCATCATTCATGCCGCCGATGCCACGGGCGCAGCCATCTTCACCACTCTGCTCGACCAGGCCCGCAAGCGCCCGAACATCGAATTGCTCGAGCAGCGCGTGGCGGTCGACCTGATTACCGAGCGCCGCCTGGGCCTACCGGGCGATCGCTGCCTGGGCGCTTATGTGTTGAACCGCAACAGTGGCGAAGTAGACACCTTCGGCGCCCGTTTCACCGTGCTGGCCACCGGCGGTGCGGCCAAGGTCTATCTGTACACCAGCAACCCAGACGGTGCCTGCGGCGATGGCATCGCCATGGCCTGGCGCGCCGGGTGCCGGGTGGCCAACCTGGAATTCAATCAGTTCCACCCAACCTGCTTGTACCACCCTCAGGCCAAGAGCTTCCTGATCACCGAAGCCTTGCGTGGCGAAGGCGCCCTGCTGCGCCTGCCCAATGGCGAACGTTTCATGCCACGCTTCGACCCCCGCGAAGAGCTGGCGCCGCGCGATATCGTGGCCCGCGCCATCGACCACGAGATGAAGCGCCTCGGCGTGGACTGCGTGTACCTCGACATCACCCACAAGCCGGCCGACTTCATCAAGAGCCATTTCCCGACCGTCTACGAACGTTGCCTGACCTTTGGCATCGACATTACCCGTCAACCCATTCCGGTCGTCCCCGCCGCCCACTACACCTGCGGCGGTGTGGTGGTCGATGACCGTGGCCATACTGATGTGCCAGGCCTGTACGCCATCGGCGAGACAAGCTTCACCGGCCTGCACGGCGCCAATCGCATGGCCAGCAACTCGCTGCTGGAGTGCTTTGTCTACGGCCGCTCCGCCGCTGCCGACATCCAGGCGCACCTGGATCAGATCGCCATGCCGAAGGCCCTGCCCTGCTGGGACGCCAGCCAGGTCACCGACTCGGACGAGGATGTGATCATTGCGCACAACTGGGACGAGCTGCGGCGTTTCATGTGGGACTACGTGGGCATCGTGCGCACCAGCAAACGCCTGCAACGCGCCGAGCATCGCGTCCGCCTGCTGCTGGACGAGATTGATGAGTTCTATAGCAACTACAAAGTCAGCCGCGACCTGATCGAGCTGCGCAACCTGGCCCAGGTAGCGGAGCTGATGATTCGCTCGGCCATGCAGCGCAAGGAAAGCCGCGGGTTGCATTACACCTTGGATTACCCAGGGATGTTGCCTGAGGCCAAGGACACCATCCTCAGCCCGAGCTGAGTATCGGCGTCGCCTTCTTCGCGGGGCAAGCCCGCTCCCACAGATTCTGTGGGAGCGGGCTTGCCCCGCGAAGAAGGCGGCACGGTATCAGCCTATTGCCCCGCCACCTCGGCCCACCTGCGCCGGCTGAACTTCAGCCTCACCCGCAAACGCCGATGCTGATCAGCCTCCAGAGCATCCTTGACGATACATTGGCTTTCGCTAAACCAATGCCCTGGGCGAACAAACCGCAACACCACAAATCCGGGAAGCGCCACACTGTCCCGACACAGGCGCACCGCCTGCCAGCCCTCGGCACGGCTGAACAGCCGCCAGCCAAGCGCATCGCGCCGCAGGCCGGTGACGGCATGGGCATGGGTCAGCAGGATACGTCGGGGGATTACCCAGCAGGCATGGGCCAGACCAGCGCCTGCGACAGTAAGGCAAAGCCACCAGGGCAAGGCACTCAACCACAAGGCAAACTGCGCCACCCCCTGGCAAGCCAGATAGGACGCCAGCAACAGGCGTGAACCCTGCCAGCGGCACTCGAAACACTCACTTGGGTTGGACACGATCCAGGATGATGCGGACCATGCGCTGCAGCTCCGGGTCTTCAGACTCGGTACGCTCCATGAACCAGCCGAACATGTCCTGATCCTCGCAGCTCAACAGGCGCACGTAGAGTTCGCGGTCGGCTTCGCTCAGGGTCGGGTAGACTTCCTGGGTGAAAGGCACCAGCAGCACGTCGAGCTCCAGCATGCCACGGCGGCTGTGCCAGAAAAGCCGGTTGAGTTCAGTTTGTTCGACCATGGGGCCCTCCTCAAATGGGCCGCCAGTATACAGCCCGGCGCAAGAAGCGGCACGAGGCGTTGGTCTAGTCACCTACCTATTTTGTTACTGGCGTTCTATGATGGCCGCCAGTCTTTAGCCACCGCGATCCCCCATGGCCGATTCCGCTTTCTTCAGCCCCCTGTCCCACGAGGGCATTCTTGCCGTCCGCGGCTCCGACGCCGGCAAGTTTCTGCAGGGCCAGCTGACCTGCAACATCAACTACCTCAGCCTCGAGCACGCGAGCCTTGGCGCCCGCTGCATGGTCAAAGGGCGCATGCAATCGAGCTTTCGCATCGTGCCAGAAGGCAATGGTTACCTGCTGGCGATGGCCAGCGAACTGCTCGACGCGCAGTTGGCCGATTTGAAGAAATATGCGGTGTTCTCCAAGGCCACGCTCACCGACGAAAGCGCCGCTTGGGTGCGTTTCGGCCTGCAGGACGGTGATGCAGCGCTGCAGGCGCTGGGCGTGAGCGTGCCGGCCAGCGCAGGCGCCACCGCGCGTCATGAAGGTTTGATCGCCATCGCCGTGTCCGAAGGACGCGTCGAACTCTGGGCGCCTGCAGACGCTGCTGCGAGCGTTCGCGAAAAGCTCGCCGCCGCGCTCCCCGAAGGCAGTCTCAACGACTGGCTGCTGGGGCAGATCCGCGCCGGCATCGGCCAGGTCATGGGCCCGACTCGCGAATTGTTCATCCCGCAGATGATCAACCTGCAAGCGGTCGATGGCGTGAGCTTCAAGAAAGGCTGCTATACCGGCCAGGAGATCGTCGCCCGCATGCAGTACCTGGGCAAGCTCAAGCGCCGGCAATACCGCCTGTCGCTCGATCAGTCGGACATCCCGGCACCCGGCACCGAAATCTTCTCGCCCACCCATGGATCGTCGGTCGGCGAAGTGGTTATCGCGGCCAGTACAGCCCATGGTTGCGAACTGCTCGCGGTGCTGACGGCCGACGCGGTGGAGGACGACAACCTGCACCTGGGTAGCCCGCAGGGCCCGCGCCTCGAGGTGTCGAGCCTGCCTTACGAACTGGACCGCGATCGGGAAATCCAGCGCTGACCAGCCCGCCACTCCTGCGCTAGAGAAGTACATGAACAAGCTGGCCGAGATGGTTCAAGCACAGTTGCTCGCTGCCATCGCCAACGATGACCTGGTATTGCCGACCCTCCCGGAAGTCGCCCTGAGCATCCGCGAGGCCGCCGAGAACACCGAGATCAGCGTTGCCGCCCTGAGCAAGGTGATCGGCCGCGATGCCGCCCTCTCCGCACGCCTGATCAAGGTGGTCAACAGCCCGCTGCTGCGCGCGGCGGTCGAGGTGACCGACCTGCATACGGCCATCACCCGCCTGGGCATCAACTACAGCTGCAACCTGGCGATCGGGCTGGTGATCGAGCAGATTTTCCATGCCCGTTCTTCGGCTGTTGAGCAAAAACTCAGGGATATCTGGGCAAACAGCCTGGAAGTAGCAGGCATCAGCTATGAACTGTGCCGTCGCTACACACAGCTGAAACCTGACCAGGCGACCCTCGGCGGGCTGGTTCATCAGATCGGTGCGCTGCCGGTGCTGATCTACGCCGAAGAACACAACGAACTGCTCTCAGACCCGGTCTGCCTGCACTATGTCATCGAGCAGATCCAGCCGGTGCTGGGGGACAAGATTCTGTCTTCGTGGGAGTTCCCCGAGCAGCTGGTCAACCTGCCGAGCCAGGTGCAGGACCTGGACCGTCAAACCGACAAGGTCGATTATATCGACGTGGTACAGATTGCCCGCTGCATCAGCCAACGCGGGCGTAGCCGGCCACTGGCGGCACTGCCGGCCTACCGCCATCTTGGCTTGCCCTACGGCACGGAGCTCGAGGTAGGCGAGCTGCTGGAAGCACGGAGCATGTTGCGTTGATCACGCGCCCAATCAGTCGGCAATAAAACTTACCCGCACCTTCAGCCCGCCGTTTTCGCCATCGTGCAGGCTGATCTGGGCCAGATGCGCACGGCAGATCTCGCCAACGATCGCCAAGCCCAACCCGCTCCCCTGCGCGCTGCGCCGATAGAAGCGTTCGAAAACCCGCTCCCGCTCATCTTCGGGGATTCCTGGCCCATCGTCCTCGATCTCGAGTACCGCCGGTGCCAGCACGCGCAAGATCACATTACCGTCCGCCGGGGTATGGGCCAGCGCGTTGTCCACAAGGTTGCTGAGCAACTCGTTGAGCAACGTCGGCTCTCCCCTGAGCCACACCGGAGCCTCGGCCTCCAGCGCCAGAGCCACACCCCGCTTGTGCGCCAGCGGTGCCATGGCCATGCCCAGTTCGCGGGCCAGCTGGCTCAGGTCCAGGCGCTGCGCGCCACCTTCGGCGATTGCCCGCGCGCCATTCTCCACCCGCGCCAGCGACAGCAATTGATTCGCCAAATGGGTCAGGCGATCAGTGCCCTGCGCGGCTGACTCCAGTGTCTGTCGCCATTCCTCGGGCTGCTGCGAGCGCAGGCCAAGCTCGACCCGCGCCTTGAGCGCAGCCAGCGGCGTCCGCAACTCGTGGGCGGCCTCGGCAATGAATTGCGCCTGGCGCTCGAACTGCCCGCGCAAACGTTCGGTGAAGTGGTTCAAGGCACGTACCAGCGGGCTCAACTCACGCTGGACTTGCACCAGCGGCAGCGCGCGCAGGTCGTCCGGCTGGCGCTCCTCCACCGCCGTGCGCAGGCGCTCCAGCGGGCGCAGCGCAGCGCTCACCGCGAACCAGACCATCACCAATGCGCCCAGCGCCAACATCCCCAAGCGTAGCAAGGTGTCTGCCATCAGCCCGCGCGCCATGCTCACCCGCGCCTCTTCGGTCTCGGCTACACGGATTTCCGCCATCCCGTTCATGTTCGGCTCGCTGACCGCCTTCAGCAGGCTGACAACGCGCACGTCCTGGCCCAGATACCTAGCGTTGTAGAAGCGCGCCAGCGCCGGGTAATCGTCTGTGCGCGGCGTGCCAGGCGGCGGGGGCGGCAGGTTTTCGTAGCCCGATATCAGCTTCTGGTTGATGTCCAGCACCTGGTAGTAGATGCGCCCGGCACTGTCGTAGGCGAAGGTGTCCAGCGCCACGTAGGGGACATCGGCGCTGAGCGTGCCATCGCGCTGCGACAAGCCGGCGGCGATAGTCCGCGCCGAGGCAAGCAGCGTGCGGTCGTAAGCGGTGTCGGCAGCTTCGCGGCCATTCCAGTAAGCACTCAGCCCGCTGGCCAGCATCAGCACCACCAGCAGCAGCGCCAGGTTGCCTAGCAACCGCCCGCGCAGGCTGCCGTTGTCACGCATCGCGGTGCTCCAGCAAGTAGCCCAAGCCCCGGAAGGTGACGATGGCCACCGGCTGGCCGTCGAGCTTCTTGCGCAGGCGGTGGATGTAGATTTCGATGGCGTCGGGGCTTGCTTCTTCATCCAGACCGAAGACTTGGGCAGCAAGCTGCTCTTTGCTCATCACCCGCCCTGGGCGGGCGATCAACGCTTCGAGCACGCTCTGCTCGCGGGAGGTCAGAATCAAATTGTCCTCGCCAAGGCTGAAGCGCCGGGTATCGAGGTCGTACACCAGCGGCCCGCAGCGCTGCTGGCGTTCGCCACCGAGCACGCTGCGACGCAGAAGGGCCTTGACCCGGGCTTCCAGCTCGGTGAGCTCAAAGGGTTTGGCCAGGTAATCGTCGGCCCCCAGATTCAAGCCATGCACCCGATCCTTCACATCGCTGCGCGCGGTCAGCATCAGCACGGGCAAGGTCTTGCCGCGCCCACGCAGGCGCGCCAGCACTTCAAAACCATCCATGCGCGGCAGGCCGACATCGAGCACGGCAACGGCGTACTCCTCGCTGGCCAGCGCCAGGTCGGCAGCCACGCCATCATGCAATACATCCACGGTCAAGCCGTGGCTCTTGAGGGCCTGGGCCACGCTTTCGGCCAGTTGCAGATGGTCTTCGACCAGCAGCACACGCATCGGATTCTCCCTGCTCGGGTGGGGCGGTGGCGCGGAGTGTACCGCTGTCGCCCGTGCTGTGAAGCCCTCGTAACAAACCTTTCAAGCTGAAAGGTTAGCGAAAGGTTCGTCTCCTAGCATCGCACCACGGTCGCCCCGTGCGCCGAAAAAAGCACCAGCAAGGTGCAACGAATAAGAACAATAAATGGAGCCATCCTTGATGCTGTCATCGCAGCCGCAGGCGTTCGCGCCTACCCCTTCCCTGTCCGCACGCCCATCCGCCATTGCCAGCGCATTCGCACTAGCCGGCGTCGCCCCGATGAGCCAGGCCGCCTTCTTCGAAGACAGCACGGCGACCTTCGAAACCCGCAATATGTACTTCAACCGCGACTTCCGCGACGGCACCAGCGCGCAGCAATCCAAGCGCGACGAATGGGCCCAGGGCTTCATGCTCAACTTCGAGTCCGGTTACACCGAGGGCACCGTGGGCTTTGGCCTGGACGCACTGGGCATGCTCGGCATCAAGCTCGACTCCAGCCCCGACCGCACCGACACCGGCCTGCTGCCGACCCACGATGACGGCAAGGCGGCCGACGAGTACTCCAAGCTCGGCCTGACCGGCAAAGTGAAAGTGTCGAAAACCGAACTGAAGGTCGGCACGCTGATCCCCGAACTGCCGACCCTGCAGCCCAACGATGGCCGCATCCTGCCGCAAACTTTCGAAGGCGGCCTGCTGACCTCGCAGGAAATCAAAGGCCTGACCTTCACCGGCGGGCGCCTGGACAAGGCCAAGGACCGCAACGACACCAACTGGGAAGACCTGGCCCTGAACAACAAGAATGGCCGCTTCGGTGGCACATTCAGCGCCGACAACCTCGACCTCGCCGGCCTGGACTACAAGTTCACCGACCGCATCACCGGCAGCTACCACTTCGCCCAGCTCGACGACATCTACCGCCAGCACTTCATCGGCCTGCTCGCCACCCAACCCTGGGGCCCAGGCACCTTCGGCGCCGACCTGCGCCTGGCGATCAGTGACGATGCCGGCGCGGCCAAGGCCGGGCGCATCGACAACACCACCTTCAACGGCATGCTCAGCTACACCCTCGGCGGGCACAAGGTCAGTGGTGCCTGGCAGCAACTGAGCGGCGACAGCGCCTTCCCCTACATCGATGGCGCCGACCCCTACCTGGTCAACTTCGTGCAGATCAACGACTTCGCCGGTGCCGACGAGCGCTCCTGGCAGGCGCGCTACGACTACAACTTCGCCGCCTTGGGGATTCCCGGCCTGACCTTCATGACCCGCTACATCAACGGCGACAACGTCAGCCGCGCCGCCGGTGGCGAGGGCAAGGAGTGGGAACGCGATACCGAGTTCAAGTACGTGGTACAAAGCGGCCCGTTGAAAAACGTCGCCGTGCGCCTGCGCAACGCCACCTTCCGCTCCAACTTCGCCCGCGATGCGGACGAGGTGCGGCTGCTGGTGAGTTACAGCGTCGCCCTGTGGTAACCCCATAACAACAATGCTCACGGAGATAGACGATGACCTTTTCACTGCGCCGCCTCGCCCTGGCCACCGGTTGCCTGCTGCTGGCCGGCAATGCCCTCGCTGCTGAACCCAAACGCCCTGAATGCATCGCCCCGGCCTCGCCCGGCGGCGGTTTCGACTTGACCTGCAAGCTGGTGCAGAGCGCCCTGGTGCAGGAGAAGATCCTCAGCAAACCAATGCGTGTCACCTATATGCCTGGCGGTGTCGGCGCGGTGGCCTACAACGCCGTGGTCGCCCAGCGCCCGGGCGATGCCGGCACGCTGGTGGCGTGGTCCAGCGGCTCGTTGCTGAACCTGGCCCAGGGCAAGTTCGGCCGCTTCGATGAAAACGCCGTGAAATGGCTGGCAGCGGTTGGCACCAGCTACGGCGCCATCGCCGTGAAAAGCGACTCGCCCTACAAGACCCTCGATGACCTGGTCGCGGCGCTGAAAAAAGACCCGAGCAAGGTGGTGATCGGTTCCGGCGGCACCGTCGGCAGCCAGGACTGGATGCAGACCGCGCTGATCGCCAAGGCGGCCGGCATCAACCCACGCGACTTGCGCTACGTGGCCCTGGAAGGCGGCGGCGAAATCGCCACCGCGTTGCTGGGTGGCCACATTCAGGTCGGCTCCACTGACATTTCCGACTCCATGCCGCACATCCAGAGCGGCAACATGCGCATCCTCGCGGTGTTCTCGGAAAATCGCCTGGACGAGCCTGAGATGAAAAACATCCCCACCGCCAAGGAGCAGGGCTACGACATCGTCTGGCCGGTGGTGCGCGGCTTCTACCTTGGGCCGAAGGTGAGCGATGAGGACTACGCGTGGTGGAAAGAGTCCTTCGACAAGATGCTCGCGTCCGAAGATTTCGCACAGCTACGCGACCAGCGCGAGCTGTTCCCGTTCGCCATGACCGGTGACGAGCTGGATGGCTACGTGAAGAAACAGGTGGCGGACTACAAGGCGTTGGCCAAGGAATTTGGGCTGATTCAGTAAATCGAGCCGCCATTCGCCACCCCATGTGGGAGCGGGCTTGTCCCGCGAATGAGGCACCACGCCGCATGGCACCGGCGTTGCCGGTGTTCGCGGGGCAAGTCGGATCGCCGCACCGCCGCTCCCATAGGTCCGCACCCTAAGAGGATTTCCTAATGATCCTGCAACGCCTATTCGCCCTGGTCCTGCTGGCGGTATGCGCCGCCCTGGCCGTGATGGCCTGGCCTTACCAGGCTGCATTTTCCTACGAACCGGTCGGGCCTCGTGCCTTCCCGCTGCTGATGCTCGGCCTGATGGGCCTGGGCCTGCTCTACCTTGCGATCCGCCCTACGCCCATCGTGCACAAAGACGACGAGCCGGCGCTGGACCGCGAAACCCTGACCAAGATCGCCGCCTGCGTCGGCCTGCTCATCGTCTTCGCCAGCACCTTCGAAGTCCTGGGCTTCATCCTCAGCGCCAGCCTGGTCGGCCTGCCCATGGCCCGGCTGTATGGCGGCCGCTGGCTGCACAGCGCCATCGTGGTGGTGGGCATGAGCCTGTTCCTCTACTGGCTGTTCGACCGCGTGATGGACGTCCCCCTGCCCCTTGGCCTGCTGAGCGTACTGGAGAACTGACACATGGATACCTTGAGCTACCTGGGCCAGGGCTTCGGCGTCGCCCTGAGCCCGTACAACCTGGTCACCGCCCTTTGCGGCACGCTGATCGGCACCGTGGTCGGCCTGCTGCCGGGCCTGGGCCCGATCAATGGCGTGGCGCTGCTGATTCCGATTGCATTTGCCCTCGGCCTGCCACCGGAGTCGGCGCTGATCCTGCTGGCGGCGGTATACCTGGGCTGTGAGTACGGCGGGCGGATCAGCTCGATCCTGCTGAACATCCCTGGCGAAGCCTCGACCGTGATGACCACCCTCGACGGCTACCCGATGGCCCGCAAAGGCCTGGCTGGCGTAGCCCTGTCGCTGTCGGCGTGGAGCTCGTTCATCGGCGCCTTGATCGCCACCTGCGGCATGGTGCTGTTCGCGCCGTTGCTGGCGAAATGGGCGATTGCCTTCGGCCCGGCGGAATACTTCGTACTGATGGTGTTCGCCATCGTCGCGCTGGGCGGCATGGCCGGCGACAAACCGTTGAAAACCTTTATCGCGGCACTGATCGGTTTGTTCCTGTCGGCAGTCGGCATCGACGCCAACAGTGGCGTCTATCGCTTCACCGGTGACAGCGTGCACCTGGCCGACGGCATTCAGTTCGTGGTGCTGGTGCTGGGCCTGTTCTCGATCAGCGAGATTCTCCTGCTGCTGGAAAAGACCCACCACGGCCACCAGGCGGTCAAGGCCACCGGGCGCATGCTGTTCAACTTCAAGGAAGCGGCCTCGGTGTTCGTGGTCAACATCCGTTGCGGCCTGCTCGGCTTCATCATGGGCGTGCTGCCGGGTGCCGGCGCGACCCTGGCCAGTGCAGTGGCCTACATGACCGAGAAGCGCATCGCTGGCGAAAGCGGCACCTTCGGCAAGGGTGATGCCCGCGGCCTGGCTGCTCCGGAAACCGCTATCGGTGCGTCCTGCTGTGGCGCCCTGGTACCGATGCTGACCCTGGGTGTTCCAGGTTCCGGCACCACTGCGGTGATGATCGGCGCACTGACCTTGTACAACATCACCCCGGGCCCGCTGCTCTTCGAACAGCAACCAGACATCGTCTGGGGCCTGATCGCCTCGCTGTTCATCGCCAACATCATGCTGGTCATCCTCAACATCCCGATGATCCGCATCTTCACCCGCATCCTCGCCGTGCCAAACTGGGCGCTGGTGCCGGTGATCGCGATCATCACCGCGATCGGCGTGTATGCCGTGCATGCCACCACCTTCGACCTGTTCCTGATGGTCGGCATCGGCATCATGGGCTACATCCTGCGCAAGCTGGACTTCCCGCTGTCACCGATTCTGCTCGGCTTCATCCTCGGTGGCCTGATGGAACAGAACCTGCGCCGTGCGCTGTCGATCTCCAACGGCGAGCTGGGCATTCTCTGGTCCAGCCCGATCAGCATGGGCGTGTGGGCCCTGGTGGTGTGCATGCTGTGCCTGCCGCTGCTGCGGATCTGGCGCAAGCGCAACCTGCAGCGCCGGGCCATGGCCGATGCCTGATCGGTCACTGCCGCTGTTCTGGGCAACCGGGCTGGTCGGCCTGGCGGGCGGGTATCTCGCCAGCCAGATCGGCTGGCCTTTGCCATGGATGGTCGGCTCGTTGCTGGCGATCATCCTGGTGCGCTGCCTGACGCCCTGGCAGCTTTCGGAAATCCCCAACGGCCGCAAGTGCGGCCAGTGCATCATTGGCCTGGGTATCGGCCTGCACTTCACCCCGGCGGTGATCGAGCAGGTGGCCAGCCATTTCCTGCTGATCTTCTTTGCCGCGCTGTTCACTACTGTTTCCAGCGTGGTCGGGGTGTGGCTGTTGCGTCGCACTGGCGAGGACCGTGCCACGGCATTTTTTGCCAGCATGCCTGGCGGCTCGGGGGAGATGGTCAACCTCGGCGCGCGCAACGGCGCGGTGCTCAGCCAGGTGGCGGCGGCCCAGAGCCTGCGCGTGCTAGCCGTGGTGCTGTGTGTCCCCGCGCTGTTCAAGTTCCTGATCGGTGACGGTGTGCCGCTCAACCATGCTGGCAGTGTGAGTTGGGGCTGGCTGGCGCTGATCGCACCGCTGGGGGTGGCGGTTGGCTTCATCTGGCAGCGGTTGCGCCAGCCTAACCCTTGGCTGTTCGGGCCCTTGCTGGTGGCGGCGGCGGTGAGCCTGGCGGGCAATCTGCAGATCGCCTTGCCCAACGGCGCCAGCCAGATTGGCCAGTGGCTGATCGGCAGCGGCCTGGCTTGCCATTTCAATCGTGCGTTCTTCCGCCGCGCCCCCTCATTTTTGGGACGTACGCTGCTGGCCACGGCGCTGTGCATGCTGATTGCCGGCAGTGCGGCGTGGGCGTTGAGCGTGATGACTGCGCTGGACCTGCGCTCGCTGACGCTGGGGATGATGCCTGGGGGGATTGCCGAGATGAGCCTGACGGCGGAGACCTTGCAGCTGTCAGTGCCGTTGGTGACGGCGCTGCAGGTGATGAGGCTGTTGTTCGTGCTGTTTCTGGCGGAGCCGCTGTTCAGGGTATGGAACGCGAAATCGCAGTGATTGTGCTGGCTTTTTCGCGGCTGAAGCCGCTCCCACTGGGACCGGGGGATCTCTGTGGGAGCGGTTTTAACCGCGAAGAAAGCGACGCAAATCTCAAAGAGGCGGCAATGCCCAGTTGATCGGCGCCAGCCCACGCTGCTCAAGGAAACCATTGGCCCGGCTGAAATGCCCGCAGCCGAGGAACCCACGGTAGGCCGACAACGGCGACGGGTGCACCGACTTCAGCACCAGGTGCTTGGTGCCATCGATCAGTTTCTGCTTGCTCTGGGCATGCGCGCCCCACAGCAGGAACACCACGTTCGGGCACTGCTCGCTGACCACCTGGATGATCCGATCAGTGAAGAACTCCCAGCCTTTCTTGGCATGCGAAGCGGCATTGGCGCGTTCGACGGTCATGGTCGTGTTGAGCAGCAGCACGCCTTGCTCGGCCCAGCTCTGCAGGTAACCATGGCTGGCAATCGGGATGTTCAGGTCGCGCTGCATTTCCTTGTAGATGTTCACCAGCGACGGCGGCGTCGGCACACCCGGCTGCACAGAGAAGCACAGACCGTGGGCCTGGCCCGGGCCGTGGTACGGATCCTGGCCGAGAATCACCACTTTCACCTGCGGCAGTGGCGTGGAGTTGAGCGCATTGAAAATCAGCGGCCCCGGCGGGTAGATCTCCTTGCCGGCGGCATGCTCCTGGCGCAGGAACTCACGCAGCTGGTGCATGTAGGGCTGGTCGAACTCGGCACGCAGGGCGTCTTTCCAGCTGGGTTCGAGTTTGATGCGATCGTCGTCAGTCATGGGGCCATCCGTAAACAATGGCGCGACACTAGGTAAGCCACTCTCCCTTGTCAATCGGTCCGACCGACGACCGGCGTGTTTGGCCAGGCAGGCCATACTAGGATGATGACTTGAGCGAGGTAGTCCATGGCCATTCACTGCGAGGTACTCACCGGCGCCGATGGCGCCCGCATCGGCATTGCCACCCTGGATGCGCCCAAGGCGCTCAATGCCCTGAACCTGCCGATGATCGAGGTGCTCGGCGAACAACTGCACGCATGGGCCCAGGATCCAGGCGTGGTCTGCGTACTACTGCGCGGCAACGGCGCCAAGGCATTCTGCGCCGGGGGCGACGTCAGGGCGCTGGCACAAGCCTGCCGGGACCACCCCGGCAGCGTACCGCCACTGGCGGCGACGTTCTTTGCCGCCGAGTATCGCCTCGACTACCTCATTCATACCTACCCCAAGCCCCTGCTGTGCTGGGGCCATGGCCATGTGCTGGGTGGCGGCATGGGGCTGCTGCAGGGCGCCGGGGTGCGCATCGTCACGCCCAGCAGCCGGCTGGCGATGCCGGAAATCAGCATCGGCCTTTACCCCGATGTCGGCGCCAGTTGGTTCCTCGCCCGCCTTCCCGGAAAGTTGGGGTTGTTCCTGGGACTGACCGGAGCCCCCATCAATGCCCGCGACGCCCTCGATCTTGGCTTGGCTGACCGATTTTTCGGCGAGCACCAGCAAGAGGGCCTGCTGGACGAGCTGTTGCAGATGAACTGGCAGGAACAGACCGACCTGCAACTCAACAGCCTGCTCAAGGCAGAACAGCATCGGGCCTTCGCCGAGTTGCCCGAGGCTCAGTGGCTACCGCGGCGCCAGGCGATCGACGCACTGCTCGATGTCGCCGACCCCGCAGCTGCATGGCGGGCACTTGAGGGCTTGAAACACCATGCCGATCCTCTATTGGCCGAAGCAGGCCAGCGCTTGCACGAGGGCTGCCCGCTGACGGCGCACCTGGTGTGGGAGCAGATCCGCCGGGCGCGGCATTTGTCCTTGGCCCAGGTATTCCAGATGGAATACAGCATGAGCCTCAACTGCTGCCGTCATCCGGAATTCAGCGAAGGCGTGCGCGCGCGCTTGCTGGACAAGGACAACCAGCCGCGCTGGCATTGGCCGGATGTGGCGCAGGTGCCGGCAGCGGTGGTCGAGGCGCATTTCGTGAAGGTGTGGGAGGGGCGGCACCCCTTGGCTGATCTGGCTTGATGGGGCTGCGCTGCAGCCCATTCGCGGGACAAGCCCGCTCCCACAGGAATTGCGCAAAGTCCAAGACCTGCGCAGTACCTGTGGGAGCGGGCTTGTCCCGCGAAAGGGCCGCAAAGCGGCCCTGTCACCCATCACCGTTGCCAGTTGCGATCGCCGCCACGGCCGCCATCCGGTCGGCGGTCACGGTCGCCACGGCCATTGGAATGCCAGCGGTCGTTCTGATACCGGCGGCTGTCATTGCGGTAATCATGTCGATCGCGATCTCGCCCATAGTCATAGCGCTGGCGATTGCCGTAGTCGTAGCGCGGGTTGCCATGCCACTGCTTCATGCCCGGTTGCGGATGTGGCCGGTATTGCGGTACCGGCGCAGGGCGGTAGTAACGTGGAGCAGGCTGGTAGTAATAGCGCGGTTGCGGCGCCACATAGTACCGGTCATAGCGATAGTAGCCGGGCGCGACGTAGCGATCGGTGGTGTAGTAATCCGAACGGTAGTAACTGCCACCTCCGTGATATGGAACGCAGGCGGTCGTCATCAGACCCAACAGGGCGATCAACAGGATTCGATAGGACATGGCGGCCTCCTGGACCGCTGGGGTGCCCGAACAGCGGCGCTGACGGGCGTCGACGGCAACGCGTTGGTCGACACTGAATAAGACATTGCCGCCAATGTGCAGTGCCATTTCAGCAACAAATTGAAACAGCTCGGATACCCGCAAAAAACCTGCAGTCTTTTTTCGGTCATGTCACTAGAATGAGCGCCTCGGCACACATCACGGGACGATCATGCCTACACGCTCCGCATTGTTTTCGCAGCGCTCGTTGATCCTCGCCCTGCTGGTGCTGCTGGCCTGCGGCTTCCTCGCCACCTCGCTGCTCAGCTACTTCGCCTCACGCAGCGCAATCCGCGATGGCATCATCAATACCGAGCTGCCGCTGACGTCCGACACGGTCTATTCGGAAATTCAGAAAGACCTCATCCGCCCCGTGCTGATCGCCTCGATGATGGCCCAGGACACCTTCCTGCGCGACTGGGTGCTGGCCGGCGAACAGGATACCCAGCGCATCACCCGCTTTCTCGGTGAAGTGATGGGCAAACAGGATACCTTCACGTCTTTTTTCGTCTCCGACCGCAGCCTCACGTATTACCAGGCCAAGGGCGTGCTCAAGCATGTCGAGCCAGGGGCCTGGCGTGATGCCTGGTATTTCCGCCTGCGCGAACGCAAGGTGCCTTACGAGATCAACGTCGACCTGGATATGGCCAACCAGGACAGCCTCACCGTGTTCATCAACCATCAGGTGCTGGACTACCAGCAGCGTTTCATCGGCGCTACCGGGGTAGGCCTGAGCGTGGACGCGGTGGTCAAGCTGATCGACACCTACCAGCGCCGTTACCAGCGCTCGGTATTCTTCACCGATGCCACGGGCAAGGTCCTGCTCACTGGCTCCGATGGCGGCCCTCATGGTTTACGAGTGGGTAAACCGCTGCAGGACAATCCCGAACTGGACGCGTTGCTGGTGCAGCAACCGGTGCCCAGCGAGGGTAGCCACGAATACAAGGACAGCAAAGGCCACAGCCATTTTCTCAACGTACGGCACTTGCCAGAGCTGGACTGGTACCTGCTGGTGGACAAGCGTGAGAATGGCGCTCTGGACCGCGTGCGCCAATCGCTGTACCTGAACCTGGCGATCTGCGCGATGATCACTTTGGTGGTCCTGTCGCTGCTGCATGCCATGCTCAGGCGCCATCAAGCCAGTATCGAAGCGCTGGCCACGCTCGACACCCTCACCGGGCTGCCCAACCGGCGCAGCTTCGACCTGCTGGCCGTACAGGCCCTGCACGAAGCCCAGCGCGATTGCGCACCGTTGGTGGCCTTGTTGATCGACCTGGACCATTTCAAGGCGCTGAACGATACCCACGGCCACCTGGCCGGCGACGAAGTGCTGCGCCAGTTCGCCAACGTGCTGCAGAGCAGCCTGCGCCAGTCGGATATACTCTGCCGCTGGGGCGGTGAGGAGTTCATCGTGCTGCTGCGCGAAACCGAAGGCCGGCAAGCCATCGACGTGGCGGAAAAGATCCGTCGGCGTACCGAGCACCTGACCTTCAGCTACGACGACCAGCCGCTGCGCCTGACCACCAGCATCGGCCTCAGTGGTTTGCAGCCCGATGACACCCTGCACGCCCTGCTGACCCGCGCCGACCGCGCCCTCTATCGTGCCAAGCAGGCCGGCCGCAACCGCGTCTGCAGTGAAACACCCGGATTCGCGTATGAATGACAGCCAGCGCTGCCCCGCCTGCGGCGCCCTCAACCAGTGCACCTTGGCCGACCCACGCACCGCCACCGAGGCCTGCTGGTGTTTTGCCGTGGCCATCGACCCAGCAGTGCTTCAGGCCTTGCCATCGGAACTGCGCGACCAGTCCTGCCTGTGCCCGCGCTGTGCAGCAGGTTTGCCTGCGAACACGCCAGCCCCGATCGACAGTGAAAAGCGCTAGACTGCGCGCCCTGTTCATTTACACCTTTTTGCCGCCATGCGCCTCGACCGCTTCCTCGCCAACCTGCCCCGCTACAACCGCCAGCAAGTGCGCCTGCTGCTGGTGCAGCGCCGCGTGCGCGTGGATGGCCAAGCGGTAAACGATCCGCTCACCGAGGTGCGTGAATTCAACCGTATCGAGGTGGATGATCAACTGCTGCAGGCCGGGCGTCCGGCGCGCTACCTGATGCTGCATAAGCCGACAGGCTGCGTCAGCGCCACCCATGACCCGCAGCACCGCACCGTGCTCGATCTGCTGCCTGCGGAACTGCGCGACGACCTGCATATCGCCGGGCGGCTCGACTACAACACCACCGGGCTGATGGTCCTGACCAACGATGGCCAATGGTCTCGGCGCCTGACCCAGCCCGCGACCAAGCTGCCCAAGCATTACTTGGTAGAGACCGAGGACGAGATCGGCGCGCATTACGTCGACCAGTTTCGCGCAGGCTTCTACTTCGCCTTCGAAGACCTGACCACCCTCCCCGCGCAATTGGACATTCTCGGCCCCCGCAGCGCCAGGCTGGCGATCGTCGAAGGGCGTTACCACCAGGTCAAGCGCATGTTCGGCCACTTCGACAACAAAGTAGTGGCCTTGCACCGGGAAAGCATGGGTTCGATCAGCCTCGACCCAGGCCTTGCGCCAGGTGAGTTCCGGGCGTTGACGGCTAAGGAAATAGCCGCGGTCTAGACCGCCTCGGCCCCTGCGCAGAGGTCATACGACCGCTCGGCGAGAAAAGTCACAATTTTGCTCGAGCGGCACTTGCGCGATCCCCAAACCCTGCTTGACTGCTAACTTGTCGGTCTGCACGTGACTCATGAGTCACAAACGCAAACCAACACACCTTTTTGCCGGCTACCCAAGGCCTAGAAGCCTTGGGGCACGGCGAATTGCCCGCCAAAAACAATACCGTCGACACGTGTGCCAAGGATCGACACAGGGCCCCCGGTAATTCCTTCAGGCAAATGCCTACCTGTCATAAACAACGTGCACCCTAGGTGACGCGATTACCCTTTTTGCGCCAGGAGTCGATGACATGAGGCCAGAAATCGCTGTACTTGATATCCAAGGTCAGTATCGGGTTTACACGGAGTTCCATCGCGCGGATGCGGCCGAGAAGACGATCATCCTGATCAATGGCTCGCTGGCCACCACGGCCTCGTTTGCCCAGACGGTGCGTAACCTGCACCCGCAGTTCAACGTCGTGCTGTACGACCAGCCGTACGCCGGCAAGTCCAAGCCGCACAACCGCCAGGAACGCCTGATCAGCAAGGAGGATGAGGCGCACATCCTGCTTGAGCTGATCGAGCACTTCCAGGCCGACCACGTGATGTCGTTCTCCTGGGGCGGTGCCTGCACCCTGCTGGCGCTGGCGCACCAGCCACGGTTGGTGAAAAAGGCCGTGGTCAGCTCGTTCTCGCCGGTGATCAACGAACCGATGCGCGACTACCTCGACCGTGGCTGCCAGTACCTGGCCGCCTGCGATCGCTACCAGGTCGGCAACCTGGTCAACGACACCATCGGCAAGCACCTGCCGTCGCTGTTCAAGCGCTTCAACTATCGGCACGTCAGCAGTCTCGACACCCACGAGTACGCGCAGATGCACTTCCACATCAACCAGGTGCTGCAGTATGACCTGGACCGGGCATTGAAAGGCGCGCGCAACATCGACATCCCGGTGCTGTTCATCAACGGCGACCGCGACGAGTACACCACCGCCGAGGACGCCCGGCAGTTCGGCAACCATGTCGGCAAGAGCCACTTCACCGTGATCCGAGATGCCGGCCACTTCCTCGACATGGAGAACAAAGCGGCTTGCGAGGATACTCGCAGCGCCCTGCTCGGCTTCCTCAAGCCGACCGTGCGTGAACCTCGGGCACGCACCCCGTTCAACAACTCGCAAGTGCAGCACGCATGGGCTATCTGAGCGCATCGGCGTCCTGTAGCCATGACCCGCAGGCTATGGGCGCCGACAGTTTTTTTTAGGCCTTGTTTATAACTGGGGCTTCTAATTCAGAAAGGGTTCTGGTAAAAAGTCGATCGCAGACGCGGGTATAGTTTAATGGTAGAACAGTAGCTTCCCAAGCTTCCGACGAGGGTTCGATTCCCTCTACCCGCTCCACACCGCATTCCCGCATGGCGTTCCAACAACGTCATCGCTGTCAAAAGGAGCTTTGGCTCCTTTTTTCGTTTCTGCCTCTCCTGAAAATGCCTCGAATCCACTTGCAAGCGAAACGCCTTGTGGCGCATATGTTCTATGGATTCGCGAAACATTTCGAAAGGACTGCGCATGTTTCTCTCCCGCTGGCTACCGGGCCTTGCCAACCTGCTGCACTACCGCCGCGAGTGGTTCCACGCCGACCTGCAGGCTGGCCTGTCGGTGGCCGCCATCCAGATCCCCATCGCCATCGCCTACGCGCAGATCGTCGGCTTGCCGCCCCAATACGGCCTGTATGCCTGCGTGCTGCCGATGATGGTCTACGCCCTGATCGGCAGTTCACGCCAGTTGATGGTCGGCCCGGACGCCGCCACCTGCGCGATGATCGCCGGTGCAGTGGCGCCGCTGGCCATGGGCGATCCGCAGCGTATCGCCGAGCTGTCGGTAATCGTTACCGTGCTGGTCGGAGTAATGCTGATTGCCGCCGGGTTGGCGCGGGCCGGGTTCATCGCCAGCTTCTTCTCGCGGCCGATCCTGATCGGTTACCTCAATGGGATTGGCCTGAGCCTGATTGCCGGGCAGTTGTCCAAGGTGGTGGGCTTCAAGATCGAGGGTGACGGGTTCATCCTCAGCCTGATCAACTTCGTGCAGCGCCTGGGCGAAATCCACTGGCTGACACTTGCCATCGGCTTGGCCGGGCTGGCCCTGCTGATCTGGCTGCCAAGGCGCTATCCGCGCGTGCCGGCGGCACTGGTGACGGTGGCCGTGTTCACCCTGCTGGTCGGCCTGTTCGGCCTGGACCGCTTGGGCGTGGCCATCCTCGGCCCGGTGCCGGCCGGCATCCCGCAACTGGCCTGGCCACAAAGCAACCTGGCGGAAACCAAGAGCCTGCTGCGCGACGCCCTGGGTATCGCCACTGTCAGCTTCTGCAGCGCCATGCTCACTGCCCGCAGCTTTGCCGCGCGGCACGGCTATGCGATCAATGCCAACCATGAATTCGTCGCCCTTGGGGTCAGTAACCTGGCTGCCGGGATATCCCAGGGCTTTGCCATCAGCGGCGCCGATTCGCGTACTGCGGTCAACGACATGGTCGGCGGCAAGAGCCAGCTGGTCGGCATCATCGCCGCACTGGTGATCGCCCTGATCCTGCTGTTCTTCACCGGGCCGATGGCCTGGATCCCCCAGGCCGCACTGGGTGCCGTACTGCTGATGGCCGGTTGGGGGCTGATCGACATCAAGTCGCTGGGGCGAATCCGCCGCCTCAGCCGTTTCGAATTCTGGCTGTGCCTGCTGACCACGGTCGGCGTGCTGGGCTTGGGCGTTCTGCCGGGGATCGTGTTTGCCGTGACCCTGGCGATCCTGCGTTTGCTCTACAGCATCTACCAACCCACCGACGCGGTGCTGGGCTGGCTGCCGGGAACCGAAGGCCAGGTCGACATCCGCAAGCACCCGGAAGCCCGCACCGTGCCGGGCCTGGTGGTATACCGCTTCGACGATGCGATCCTGTTCTTCAACGCCGACTACTTCAAGATGCGCCTGCTCGAAGCCGTGCAGAGCCAGGCCCAGCCCCGCGCCGTGCTGTTCGATGCGGAAGCGGTGAGCAGCATCGATGTCAGTGGCATTTCCGCCCTGCGCGAAGTGCGCGACACCCTCGCGGCACAAGGCATCTTCTTCGGCATCGCCCGCGCCCGCGGCACGTTCCTGCGCATGCTGGTGCGCTCGGGGATGGCTCGGGAGATGGAGGACAAACTGCTGTTTGGTTCGGTGCGGGCGGGGATACGGGCGTATCGGGTGTGGCGGAACAGGAGTCGCAAGGAGCAATTGGCCGGATAGGGAAACAGCCTACATTGGAGTAGGAAGGAGATGATCGGCTAGTCAATGCGGTGTCCGCTAGCCTGAAAAGCCCTGATTCAGATGATGGGGCTTCTTCTTTCGCCGTAGTGCTGGATAGCCAGCGACTACGCCAATGGCGTATACCCTGCTATGCTTTTCACCGAAACACCCATTTTCACCAAACGAGTCAAAGCACTCCTTGATGACGGCAGTTATCGGCTTTTGCAGATACGGTTGATGGCATCGCCCGATGCGGGCGACCTCATCGAAGGAACCGGAGGCTTACGCAAAATTCGCGTTGCCGCTGGAGGCCACGGGAAGAGTGGCGGAGCCCGGGTAATCTACTACCACTTCAACCACGCTTCGCAAATTGCGATGCTCTACATCTACCCCAAGAATGAACAACCCGACTTGACCGCCGAACAACGCAGAGCGCTGAAAAGCATCATCGAACACTGGAGGCACACATGAGCAAGTTTTTCGAAGAGCTGATGCAGAGTGTCCAGCAGATGGATGACATCGTTCAAGGCACGCTCGAGCCCTCGCGCGCATTCGAAATTGACGCCCTCCAAGTAAGGACCATCCGCAAGTCCACGGGTTTATCGCAATCACGTTTTGCCGAAATGATCGATGTTCAGGTCGCCACCTTGAGAAACTGGGAACAGGGACGCAGGGAGCCAACTGGACCGGCTAAAGCTTTGCTACGGGCCATACGCAACGATCCCGCTCATGTCCTCAAAGCGCTCGCCCATTAACGACTGCGTCAACTGCTCAATACCCCAATTTTGTCAGTAAGCCCGACTCACTTTCAGCCGGGCGATGATAAAAGCGCAGCAGTGCACCCGCTCGATTGGTAAAGATCCCATCAACCCCAGCCTTCATTGCTACATCGAAGTCCTCAGGCTCATCGAGCGTATAGACATGCACCAGCAACCCACGCTCATGGCTTGCCTGGTTCATCCATGGCTGGATCAGGTCGGCATAGCTCTGTTCGCCCAGCTTGCTGCGCTTGGCCGAAGGGCCGGTACCGATTGCCCCGCCCTGTTTGGCAATGTCCAGCCATCGCAGGAATTCCGCTTGATCCTTCGGTTGCTGACGCGCATAGAACGCGGCCTTGTCGCGCTCACCCGAGCCTGCGAAGTCCTGACCCGAGGCGGGCATGATGGCCTTGGTGCCCACCCACAGCAGGAGAATCTTCGGAATCTGCGGCATGACCTCGTGCAGCAAGGCGAGGCTGTTGCGATCGAACGTCTGCAGCACCACACGCCCTGGCTTGTCCAGCCAGCCACGTGCCTCAAGCCGCGCCTTGAGCTCCCGCTCAATGCCTGGAAACTGGTTGGGTACTTTGGTTTCGATGTAAAGGCCAGGCCGGCGCTCGGGATTGCCTTCGGCGATGTCGATGACTTCATCCAGCGTGAGGATGGACAGCTTGCTGAACGAGGCTCGGGCACGCTGCGGATAGGCCTCGTTGAACCAACTGCCGGCGTCCAGGGATTTCAGTTCGGCGAGGGTGAAGGCGCTGACCGGGCTGGTCTTGCGCTCGGGGAAACGCTCGGCGACATCACTGGTGCGGGACAGCTCATCGTCATGAACCACCACCAACACGCCATCGCGGGTGCGCTGCAGGTCGAGCTCCAGATAGTCGGCGCCCAACTCACGCGCCAGCAGGTACGCGGGAGCTGTCGACTCAGGAGCATCGTAGGAGGCGCCGCGATGGGCGATCACGGCGGGGTAAGGAATGCTCTGGGCGGCAGCGATACTTTTGCCCTCCGTTGCCGAGGCCGAAGACGCCGCCCCCAGGGCTGCCCAGGCGAGAATCCCGATCAGACTTTTGCGCACGCTGAATTCCTCTTTCATCCCACGAACCCTGTGATGGCTGAACCGCAACCCTCGCACATCTCGCATGACATGCTAAAGTCGCCGCCGTTTCCCGCTGCAGCGAATGGACCCATCATGCCCGCACTCGACGCCCACCTCTCCACCTGGCAAGAACTCGCTCAACGCCATCCGTGCGATGCCCTGCTACTGGGCAACGGCGCCAGCCGGGCACTGTGGAAGCCGTTCGGCTATTTTTCGTTGTTCGAGCAAGCGCAACGCGCCGGGCGCAAAAAGGGCCTGGCGATCAGCGACCAAGCCTTGTTCAAGTCGCTGGGCACGGAGCTGTTCGAGCCGGTACTGAGCACGCTCAACCATACGGTGCGCGCCAACGCCGCCCTGGCGATCAACTCCACCGCCCCGCTGAACCGCTATTACTCGATCAAGGAAGCGCTGATCCACGCCGTGCGCACCGTGCACCTCCCCTGGCCACTGATGCCGGCGGCCAGCCTGGCGTCGATCAACCAGGCCTTACGCAGTTATCGCAGCGTTTACACCAGCAATTACGACCTGATCCTGCCCTGGGCCGTGCAGCACGCCCCACAAGGCTTCGCCGCGCTGTTCGATGAACAGGGTTTCTTCGATGTGCGCCGCACGCAGGCTACTGGTACGCGCATGCTGCACCTGCATGGTGGCCTGCACCTGCTCAAGCTGCCGGACGGCGCCACCCGCCAGCGCAGTGCCGAAAGCGCTGAATTGCTCGACGGCTTTGCCGTGAACATTCCCGGTGAAGTGCCATTGTTCATCAACGAAGACCGCAGCGACGAGAAGCTGCGCGCGATCCGCAATTCGGATTACCTGGGCTGGTGCCTGGGACAATTGGCACAGGAAAGCCAGGGGCTGTGCCTGTTCGGGCAGCATCTGGACAGCAGCGACCAGCACCTGCTCGACGCCATTCGCCAAGCGCGGCCGGCGCATCTTTCGATTGCTATTCGGCCGTTGAACGAGGCTTCAGTGATCAATCAGAAGCAGCATTTCGTTGAGCGGTTTGGTGATCTGACAGAGACGGCGCTGCATTTCTTCGATGCGAGTACGCATCCGTTGGGGCTTGCGGAGTTGGCAATTGATGTGCCGACTGGACGCCGCTGAGGCTGCCCCAACGACACATCTTCAATGAGCCAAACCTACCGGTCGATTGAATACCCGCGCATGGGCGCTTGATACGTTGACGGTCATCGCAACCCGGGCCAGATCCAGCGTCTGCTGCCCGATGGCGTAACTTCCCCTCGCCTGAAGCCAGGCCAGCACATCGGCGAGATGCCAGAGCGACGTGCTGCCTTCATGCATGGGCGCTGGAAAGCTGTGCATATGCGCCAGCATCAATTTGCGCATGTTCTGGCGAGATACACCTACGATCTCTGCCACATCAGTAAGCCCGACGAGGTCTGGCGTGGCCTCGATCAGCCGCGCACCAGGGACCGCAGTACGAACATCCCTGAGCGCGCTCTCGATCGCCTCCTCGGCGCTCGGCGACTCCCGTACAAACTCCAGGGACAGGCGGCCAGGTTGACCGACCCCGACCAACGCATCCTCACATCCTGCTTCGGCCAAGCGCTCGAGAAGCGCATCCACATCTTCGTCTTCGATCAGTTGGTACTTGAGGGTGAACTCATATTCCATCGTCATTGCTCCTCACCCGCCTTCAATGCGGCGTCCGTAGGCCCCGTACCCGCGCAATTGTCCACTACGCGTCTTAGCTGACGGGCAAAATTGCCTGGATTCTTTGGGGTGCTCCAGATGCTGGTGATGCAATGTTCCCCGCATCGACAATCAGCATCGTTGAAGGGGCAATACAACTTCCCCCAACAGTGCCCACCACCCGCAACGACTCTCCATCCTTGGGACTCAGCGTGCCTCAAGGCCTGCTCGACCTCTTTCCTGGCGTGACTCGGGCGCGACATCACATCTTCTCCAGTGTGGGCTCATCATCTCTTGGTTGTCAAATGACAACTTGAATAGATCATGGCCACTACACTACAGATTGCTAGACGCTCAAGGGGGTGGAAAGAAGTGTTTGGGAAGCCTCCTACGCGCTTTCGAGAATTGAGCTCAACAGGCTTTGCTAACCGGCGATCAACCCATCACCGCGCAACAATGTCTCCAGGCAATGCTCCTGCACCCCATAAAACGCCTTGAGCTGCGCAATCTTCTCCAGCAACGCCCCCGCCTCCACCGGCTGTTTACGCTTCACCGCAAGAATCATCTTGTTCTTGTTGGTGTGCTCCAGCGAGATGAACTCGAACACCTTGGTCTCGTAACCACAGGCTTCCAGGTACAGCGCGCGCAAGCTGTCGGTCAGCATTTCAGCCTGCTGGCCCAGGTGCAGCCCGTACTGCAGCATCGGCTGCAACAGCCCAGGGCTGTGCAGCTGCGGGCGGATCTGCTTGTGGCAGCACGGCGAACACATGATGATCGCGGCATTGCAGCGGATGCCGGTATGGATCGCGTAATCAGTGGCGATGTCGCACGCGTGCAGGGCGATCATCACCTCGATGGCTTCGGGTACCACGCTGCGTACGTCGCCGCACTGGAACTCCAGCCCCGGGTGGTCCAGGCGCGACGCAGCAGCGTTGCACAGGTCGACCATGTCCTGGCGCAGCTCCACACCAGTCACCTGAGCCTCGCGCGCCAGCGTGTTGCGCAGGTAATCATGCATGGCGAAGGTCAGGTAGCCCTTGCCCGAGCCGAAGTCAGCCACCCGCAATGCCTGCTGCTCAGGCACCGGGGCATTGGCCAGGGCGTGCTCGAATACCTCGATGAACTTGTTGATCTGCTTCCATTTGCGCGACATGGAAGGGATCAGTGCGCCCTGCGCATCGGTCACACCCAGGTCGCGAAGGAATGGCCGCGACAACGCCAGGTAGCGCTTCTTCTCGCGGTCGTGGCCAGTGCTGGCAGCCACCTCGCGGGGCGGCTGGGCACCGTGGCGCTGGAGCATCGGCTTGCCCTTCTTGCTGAAGGTCAGCTGCAGCTCGCCCTCGCCATCGAACAGGTGGGCATTGCGAAAGCCGTCCGGCAGCAGTTCAGCGACCAGCGCCAGCGCCTGGTCCAGCGGCACGTTGCGGGTGATGTCGCGGGTCTGGTGGCGATACACCAGCGACAGGTTCGGCTGCCCTTTCACCTGCACCGGTTTGGCGATGATCCGCTGCAAGGTCTGATCGGCGCCGACAGGGCGCGCCAGCACCAGCTTGACCAAGGTGTTGCCGTGCAAGGCGGCGCTCAGCAGCTCGAGAAACTGGGCGCGCGCATCCGGCGCGGAAGTAGCGGGAATACTGGCGGACATGGAAAACAGGTGCCTCGGGTAGCGGGGAGCGCGTTGCGCAATGCCGCGCATTCTACGTCGATGCCTGCCCCAGGCGAAGGTTTTCGCGATGGGCGTGGCTAGTCGAGGATCACCAGGCGGTTGGGCAGCTCATTGCGCGCATGGGTCCGCGGTACGTGTTCGCTCAACCGATCACCGCAGGCCTCGATGCAGTCCACGAAGCCTTGCAACGTCCGGCCTTGCTGCACCTGCAGGGTAAAACGGGCAACGATGATCGCGCGGGCCTTTGCATCGAGATGGCGATCGATGCCTTGATCGACGAGAATTTCCACATGCCGCTCCGCTTCGGCGACAAAGATCAGCACCCCAGTGCCACTCGCCGTGTGCCGCAGGTTCTGTTCGCGAAACTGTTGCCGCGCCAGACGCGATGCCCGCCAGCGGCGCAGGGCAGCAGGGATCAGCCAGGTGGCCATGCGCGGTTGGCGCAGTACCATGCACAACCCAACGAACAGCAGCACGTTGGCCACCAGCAGGCCGCGTGCACCCGGCCAGCCCAGCAGCCACTGCAACAGCCCAGGAATGGCCAGCGCCAGCACGGCGGCGCAGAACAGCGGCAGGTAGGCATAGTCATCGGCGCGCCGGGCCAGCACGGTCACCAACTCGGCATCGGTACGCCGTTCCACGCGGGCGATGGCCTCGGCGATCTGGCGCTGCTCGTATTCGTTGAGGGGGGTCATGCCATCGGTCTCTGGATCGTTCTTATTGTTGTAGTCCCGGCATCGGGTGTTCCTCAGCGGCCTACATATTCAGGCATAATCCGCCGCTGGAACTAACGCCTGTGAATCGTACAACAATAGCCGCCTGAAAACTTCGGCCGCGCACGTATCACTGTGGATACGGCACAGGCCTCGACAATGGAATTCATGATGAAACTGTCTTTGCTGGGCCTGGCCATGATGGGCCTTGCCAGTCAGGCGGCCCTTGCCGCCCCCTCCGCCCCGCCCCTGCAAGACAAGCAGGCGTTCATCGAGCACCTGATCGGCCAGATGACAGAGGCCGAGAAAATCGGCCAACTGCGCCTGATCAGCATCGGCCCGGAGATGCCGCACGCGAAAATCCGCGAGGAAATCGCTGCCGGGCGCATCGGCGGTACGTTCAACTCGCGCACTGCGCCCGAGAACCGGCCGATGCAGGACGCCGCCATGCGCAGTCGCCTGAAGATCCCGATGTTCTTCGCCTACGACACCATTCATGGCGAACGCACCATCTTCCCGATCGGCCTGGGGCTGGCCGCCACCTGGGACATGGACGCCATCGCCAAGGTCGGCCGCACCTCGGCCATCGAGGCCTCTGCCGACGCCCTGGACATGACCTTCGCGCCCATGGTCGACATCGCCCGCGACCCTCGTTGGGGCCGCACCAGCGAAGGCTTCGGCGAAGACACCTACCTGACCTCGAAGATCGGCCAGGTGATGGTGCGCTCGTTCCAGGGCAGCAGCCCGGCCAACGCCGACAGCATCATGGCCATCGTCAAGCACTTCGCCCTGTATGGCGCGGTGGAAGGCGGGCGCGACTACAACACGGTCGATATGAGCCTGCCAAAGATGTACAACGACTACCTGCCGCCCTACCGCGCCGCGCTCGACGCCGGTGCCGGCGGGGTGATGGTCGCGCTGAACTCGATCAATGGCGTGCCGGCCACCTCCAACACCTGGCTGATGAACGACCTGCTGCGCAAGGAGTGGGGCTTCAAGGGCGTGACCATCAGCGACCACGGCGCCATCCAGGAGCTGATTCGCCATGGCGTCGCCCGCGACGGCCGTGAGGCGGCCAAGCTGGCGATCAAGGCCGGCATCGACATGAGCATGAACGACACCTTGTACGGTGAAGAGCTGCCAGGCCTGCTCAAAGACGGCGAAGTGACCCAGGCTGAGCTGGACCAGGCCGTGCGTGAAGTGCTCGGGGCCAAGTACGACATGGGCTTGTTCAAAGACCCTTATGTGCGCATCGGCAAGGCCGAAACCGACCTCAAGGATTACTACGGCGAGGACCGCCTGCACCGCGACGCCGCCCGCGATGTGGCGCGCCGCAGCCTGGTGCTGCTGGAAAACCGCCAGCAGACCCTGCCGTTGAAAAAAGCTGGCACCATCGCTCTGGTCGGCCCGTTGGCCGATGCGCCGATCGACATGATGGGCAGCTGGGCTGCCGACGGGCAGCCGATGCACTCGGTCACCGTGCGCGAAGGCTTGCGCCGCGCCGTGGACGGCAAGGCCAAGCTGGTCTATGCCAGGGGTTCGAACATTACTGGCGACAAGGCGATCTTCGAATACCTGAACTTCCTCAACTTCGCTGCTCCGGAAATCGTCGACGACCCGCGCCCGGCCGCCGTGCTGATCGATGAAGCGGTCAGGGCCGCCAAGCAATCTGACGTGGTGGTGGCCGTAGTCGGTGAGTCCCGCGGCATGTCGCACGAATCCTCAAGCCGTACCACCCTGGAAATTCCGGCGGTCCAGCGCGACCTGATCAAAGCGTTGAAAGCCACCGGCAAACCCCTGGTACTGGTGCTCATGAACGGCCGCCCGCTGTCGATCGCCTGGGAACGCGAGCAGGCTGACGCCATCCTGGAAACCTGGTTCGCTGGCACTGAAGGCGGTAACGCCATTGCCGACGTGTTGTTCGGCGACTACAACCCGTCGGGCAAGCTGGCCATCACCTTCCCGCGCTCGGTCGGGCAGATTCCGATGTTCTACAACCACACGCGCATCGGTCGGCCCTTCACCCCAGGTAAACCTGGCAACTACACCTCTCAGTATTTCGAAGAACCCAATGGCCCGTTGTATCCGTTCGGTTATGGCCTGAGCTACAGCAGTTTCGAACTGTCTGGGCTTAACCTGTCGGCCAGGGACCTCAAGCGCGGCGACTCGCTGGAAGCCAAAGTGACGGTGAAGAACACCGGCAAGCTTGACGGGGAAACCGTGGTGCAGCTTTACCTGCAGGATGTATCGGCGTCCATGAGCCGCCCGGTCAAGGAACTGAAGAACTTCCACAAGCTGATGCTCAAGGCCGGTGAGTCGCGAACCGTGACCTTCCGCATCAGTGAGGAAGATCTGAAGTTCTACAATGGCCAGCTGCAACGGGTGGCCGAGCCTGGTGAGTTCAATGTCCAGATTGGGTTGGATTCCGAAGCCATACAGCAACAGAGTTTCGAACTGCTGTAAGAAGTCGGTCGGTAGCCCCGGCCTCTTCGCGGGCAAGCCCGCTCCCACAGGTACAGCGCTGACTTCGAGTGCGGCGCGGTATCTGTGGGAGCGGGCTTGCCCGCGAATGGGCCGGAACAAGTCTCTCCATACTCCAGGCCCGTCTCATGCCATTATCCTTTCGCGCCCTGCGTCTGGGGCTGATCACCCTGCTGATCCTGCTGGGCACCGCGCTCAGCGCGGGCTGGGCTCTGCATCAGGCCAAGCGCCAGGCCATGGAAGATGACGCCCGCCGCGCCAGTCAGCAACTGGGTCTGTACGCCACCTCGCTGCATACCCTGATCGAACGCTACCGCGCCCTGCCTGCCGTCCTGGCACTGGATCCGGAGCTGATTCAGGCGCTGCGGGGTCCGGTCAGCGAACAGGTGCAGGACGCGCTGAATCGCAAGCTCGAACGCATCAACGGCGCGGCCAATTCCTCGACGCTTGAGCTGCTCGATCGAACCGGCCTGGCCGTTGCGGCCAGCAACTGGCGCCTGCCGACGACCTACGTCGGCTCCAACTACGGCTTTCGCCCCTATTTCAAGCAAACCCGCAGTCAAGGTAGCGGTCGTTTCTATGCGGTCGGTGTGACCAGTGGCGTGCCTGGTTACTTCCTGGCCAGCGCGGTTACCGACGAACAGGGGCGCTTCCTTGGCGCCATGGTGGTCAAGCTGGAGTTCCCCGAACTGGAGCGCGAGTGGCGTCAAGGCAGCGATATCCTGCTGGTCAGCGACGCGCGCGGCATCACCTTCATCGCCAACCAGGACGGATGGCGCTATCGAGAGCTGCAGCCACTCGAAGGCGCCGACCGCGCCGAACTGGCCGAGACCCGCCAGTACGACAAGCAGCCATTGGTGCCGCTACAGCATCAAGTGCTGACGCGCTTTGCCGAGCATAGTCATCTGAGCCGAGTGCAGGGCCCCGGTGGGTCGGCCGAATACCTGTGGGAAAGCCTGCCGCTGGCAAGCGAAGACTGGACCTTGCACCTGCTGCGCAAGCCCCAGGTGGCAACCGCTGGCCGTAACGCTGCGCTGGGCGCTGCCGCCGTATGGCTGAGCCTGGTGTTCGCCGCGCTGTTCGTCAGCCAGCGCCTGCGCCTGGCCCGGCTGCGCCAGCGCAGCCGCGAAGAGCTCAAGCGCCAGGTCGAGGAACGCACCCGCGAACTGCGCACCGCCCAGGAGGGCTTGGTGCAATCGGCGAAACTGGCCGCACTCGGTCAGATGTCCGCCGCCATGGCCCACGAGATCAATCAGCCGCTGACCACCCAGCGCATGCAGCTGGAAACCCTGCGCCTGCTGCTTGATCACGCCCGCTACGACGAAGCGCGCCAGGCGCTGGAGCCGCTTGAACAAATGCTCACGCGCATGGCTGCGCTCACCAGCCACTTGAAAACCTTTGCCCGCAACAGCCCGGTCGGCCTGCGCGAACGGCTGGACCTGGCGTCCGTTGTCGATCAGGCCCTGCATCTGCTGGACACACGCATGCGCAACGACGAGGTCGAAGTGGCGCTCTACCTCGCCCGCCCGGCCTGGGTGCGCGGCGACGCGATCCGCCTGGAGCAGGTGCTGATCAACCTGCTGCACAACGCCCTCGACGCCATGGCGGACAAACGCTACAAGCGCCTGGAAATCCGCATCGAACCCGAACAGGGCCAGTGGCGCCTGAGCGTCCTCGACTCTGGCGGAGGGATTGCCGACACCGACCTGGCCAAGGTCTTCGACCCGTTCTTTACCACCAAACCGGTAGGTGAAGGCCTTGGACTGGGCCTGGCGATATCCTATGGCATCATCGTCGAGGCCGGCGGACAGCTGCACGCCGAAAATCTGCCAGGCGGTGCGCGCCTGAGTTTTACCCTGCCCCGCGACTCGGAGCCCGTATGCTGAATTCAGTGATCGTCATCGATGATGAAGCGAGTATCCGCAGCGCTGTCGAGCAATGGCTGAACCTGTCCGGTTTCAGCGTGCAACTGTTCGCCCGTGCGGAGGATTGCCTGGCGCACCTGCCGCAGCACTTTCCGGGTGTGGTCATCAGTGACGTGCGCATGCCGGGCATGGGTGGCCTGCAACTGCTCGAACGCTTGCAGGCCGATGACCCGGACCTGCCAGTCATCCTGCTGACCGGCCACGGCGATGTACCGATGGCGGTCGAGGCCATGCGCAATGGCGCCTATGACTTCCTCGAAAAACCCTTCACGCCGCAGCATCTGCTGGGCAGCTTGCGACGCGCCCTGGAGAAACGCCAGCTAGTCCTGGAAAACCGCCGCCTGCATGAACAGGCCGACCTCAAGTCACGCCTGGAAGCCACCCTGCTGGGCATGTCTCAAGGCCTGCAGCAGCTGCGCCGACAGGTGCTCGACCTGGCCAGCCTACCGGTCAATGTGCTGATCCGTGGCGAAACCGGTAGTGGCAAGGAGCGAGTGGCGCGCTGCCTGCACGACTTCGGCCCACGCGCCGGCAAACCTTTCGTCGCGCTCAACTGCGCAGCGATCCCCGAGACACTGTTCGAGGCCGAGCTCTTCGGCCATGAGAGCGGCGCCTTTACCGGGGCACAGGGCAAGCGCATTGGCAAGCTGGAGTATGCCAACGGCGGCACGGTGTTCCTCGACGAAATCGAAAGCATGCCGCTGGCCCAGCAGGCCAAGCTGCTGCGGGTGATCCAGGAACAAAAACTGGAGCGGTTGGGGGCCAACCAGAGCATCAGCGTCGACTTGCGAATCATCGCCGCGACCAAGCCCGATTTGCTGGAAGAAGCCCGTGCCGGGCGTTTTCGCGAAGACCTGGCGTATCGCTTGAATGTCGCCGAGCTGCGTCTGGCACCGCTGCGGGAGCGGCGTGAGGACATCCCCCTGTTGTTCGAGCATTTCGCCCATGCCGCAGCCAGCAAGCTGGGCCGGACTGCTGCAGCGCTGTCGGGCACGCAGCTGGCACAGCTGCTATCGCACGACTGGCCGGGCAACGTGCGTGAGCTGGCCAACGCGGCAGAGCGGCATGCGCTGGGGCTCAGTTCGCCGAACAGTGATTCGGCGGTCATGGGCCAGTCATTGGTCGAGCAGATGGAAACATTCGAGGCGCAATGCCTGCGTGCTGCGTTGCGCCTGCATAAAGGTGAAATCAAGAGCGTGATGGAAGCGTTGCAACTGCCGCGGCGCACCTTGAATGAAAAGATGCAGCGGCATGGGTTGCTGCGTGAGGATTTCGTAGCTCGGGAATGAGCGGAATTCCGCCGATCGTTAACCCTGACTGGGCGTAAATCCGCTTACTTTCCAGATTCACGGCGCGCCCTTCGCGGGGCAAGCCCGCTCCCACAGATTCAAGGCGCAACATCAGCAACCACACGGGCCCTGTGGGAGCGGGCTTGCCCGCGAAGGGCGCACCGCGCACTCAAATGAATCGCAACGCCCCCATTTGGCACACCTTCTGCAATTGTCCTGGCAAGCAGCGCCCCAGGCGCGCTCCACAAAAACAACGAGAAGGTATCCCTGATGGATAACGCCACCTCCCTGCCAACCGGGGCGGCCGCCGCGCCGGCCACAGAAAAAACCACCGCCAGCCGCCTAAAATCGATTTTCAGTGGTTCCATCGGCAACATGGTCGAATGGTACGACTGGTACGTCTACGCCGCATTCTCGCTGTACTTCGCCAAGGCCTTCTTCCCGGCCGGCGACTCCACCGCACAACTGCTCAACACCGCCGCGATCTTCGCCGTAGGCTTCCTCATGCGCCCGATCGGTGGCTGGTTGATGGGCCTGTACGCCGACCGCAAGGGGCGCAAGGCCGCGCTGATGGCCTCGGTACTGCTGATGTGCGCCGGCTCGCTGGTCATCGCCCTGACCCCGGGCTATGAAACCATCGGCGTCGCCGCGCCAGTACTGCTGGTCATCGCACGCCTGATGCAGGGCCTGTCGGTGGGTGGCGAATACGGCACCTCTGCCACTTACCTCAGCGAGATGGCCAGCAAGGAACGCCGTGGCTTCTTCTCCAGCTTCCAGTACGTGACCCTGATTTCCGGCCAGCTCATCGCCCTGGCGGTACTGATCGTCCTGCAGCAGACGCTGACTACCGAGGAACTGTATGCCTGGGGCTGGCGTGTACCCTTCGTGATCGGCGCGCTGTGCGCGGTAGTTGCCCTGTACCTGCGCCGTGGCATGGAAGAAACCGCCTCGTTCACCAAGAAGGAAAAGGCCAAGGAAAGCCTGATGCGCACCTTGCTGCGCCATCCCAAGGAATTGATGACCGTGGTCGGCCTGACCATGGGCGGCACCCTGGCGTTCTACACCTACACCACCTACATGCAGAAGTACCTGGTCAACACCGTGGGCATGAGCATCAGTGACTCGACCACCATCTCGGCGGCCACACTGTTCCTGTTCATGTGCCTGCAGCCGATCATCGGCGGCCTGTCCGACAAGATCGGCCGTCGCCCGATCCTGATCGCCTTCGGTGTGCTCGGCACTCTGTTCACCGTGCCGATCCTCAGCACCCTGCACACCATCCAGACCTGGTGGGGCGCGTTCTTCCTGATCATGGCGGCGCTGATCATCGTCAGTGGCTATACCTCGATCAATGCCGTGGTCAAAGCCGAGCTGTTCCCAACCGAAATTCGCGCCCTGGGGGTTGGCCTGCCTTACGCCCTGACTGTGTCCATCTTCGGCGGCACTGCAGAATATGTGGCCCTGTGGTTCAAGAGCGCCGGGATGGAGAGCGGTTTCTACTGGTACGTCACGGCGTGCATCGCCTGCTCGCTGTTGGTGTACGCAACCATGAAGGACACCAAGCAGCATTCGCGGATTACCACTGACTGATAGTGATCCAGCGGTAAACACAAGGCGCTCCGGAGACGGGGCGCCTTTTTTGTTTGAGATCGGGTGACCTACTTAACCCTTCTTTAATTCAGCGCCCTCATCCTCATCACTGAAAAAACGCCACTTTGTCACCTGCTACGTGCCAAGCGTACAAGCAGGATAGACGCCTTGATCGATCTATTTAGCTGATATTTAGATGCGAATATTTGCGCTTTTTAATCAATTTAATAGGCGTAACATCAAATCCATAGAAACAAGCAACCTCTCGAACCCAACGGAGCAACGACCATGAAAAACAAACTGATCCTCACCGTGGCCCTCTCGATTTTCGCTACTGGCGCCTTCGCCGAAGATGGCTTCGACCGTACCAACGCACACACCTTCGCAGCCGCTCAGACGCAAGCAGCCACTTATGCCGAAGATGGTTTTGATCGCACGGGTGCACAGCGCTTCGCCGAAGACGGCTTTGATCGCACCGGCGGCCAGCGTTTTGCAGAAAATGGCTTCGACCGCACCAACGCCCACCGCTTCAGCTGATCACTGATGCGTGTCATTCGCCCGGCCTTGGCCGGGCTTGATCATTTTCAGGCGGACGCAGAATTGGCACACTAGGCGCCTCGTCCCCCCCAGAGGTAGGGCCAGCAGGCCTAACGCAGATGTACTACTACGAACCCGCCAAAGGCCACGGCCTGCCCCACGACCCGTTCAATGCCATCGTCGGCCCGCGCCCGATCGGCTGGATCTCTTCGCAGAGCAGCGAAGGCCAACTGAACCTAGCGCCTTACAGCTTCTTCAACGCTTTCAACTACATTCCGCCGATCATCGGATTCTGCAGCGTTGGGCGCAAAGACAGCCTGAACAATATCGAGCAAACCGGTGAGTTCGTCTGGAACCTGGCCACCCGCCCGCTGGCGGAGCAGATGAACCAGAGCTGTGCGGCAGTGGCGGCGGATGTGAACGAATTCCAGCTGAGCGGCTTGACTGCAACGCCGTCGAGCATCGTTCAAGTGCCGCGCGTGGGCGAAAGCCCGGTGGCCTTCGAATGCAAGGTGAGCCAGATCGTCCAGCTCAAGCGTGCCGACCAGGAACTGGTGTCAAGCTGGCTGATTCTTGGCGAAGTGGTGGCGGTGCATATTGCCGAGCACTTGCTCAAGGACGGCATCTACGACACGGCCGCCGCCGAACCGATCTTGCGTGGCGGTGGCCCGGCGGATTACTTCGAGCTGGGCAACCTGTTCCAGATGCGCAGGCCGCAGGTCTGATCGAACGCGCTGCCTACCAGACCAGCTCGCCGTCTTCACTGACGCCCTGGAGGCGCTCCAGCTCCGTGCAGGCGGCTTCATCGGCCGCCATGGCGCCTTTGAAAACCTGACCGTCCAGCACCTTGTGGAAACGCGGCGCGCCGCCCATGCCCAAGGCCTTGACTGCGATGGCGGCGTTGTATCCGCCCCCTTCTACTGGGACCATCGCCGAAACCGCTTCGAAATGGGGGAATTCTCTACGTGCCATGTTGCTATCCGCCTGGTTTATCGAGGCGGCATTCTAACCTGTGTGACGGGGCATTCAATCGAAGGTATGCAGGTCCAGGCTGCTGACCACCTGGGCTTGCACCAACTCGCCAAATAACTGCAGGGTCGGCGAGGCGAAATAGCCGCTCATTGCCTGCTGATCGCGCCAGCTACCGCTAAGCAGCCACAGGTCAGCATCGGCTTGGGAGCGCTGTACAGTAAAGCTCAGGCAGCCAGGCGTACTCAGCGAGGGTTCGAGCAGGTCACGCAGGCGCGCGCCCAACTCTGCCGAACGACCGCTGCTGGCACGGATGAAAGCCAAGTGGGTGACCGGTTGTGAAAGGGCCATTGCACGATCTCCTTGAAGCAGGCGGACAGAAAAACCAGGCTGCCAAGATTAGGTGCGCCCCCGCATCGCGCGTTAGGCCATTACTGCACGTCGATTGCCTGATCCTGCCGCGCTGCAGGATCAGGCAATCGACGTGCAGCTTTCGACTAGCGCCCGCCATTGCCCAAACCTATGCTGCGTCGGTCAGCAGAGGATAGCCATCATGACCACTACCCCGTCCACCGATCCGACCCTGGAAGTACAGCGCCTGGAGCTGGCGGAGTTGATCAGCCGTCACGGTGGTGACGCCCACGGCCCGGCATCGGCCATCGATGACCTGTACCTGGTGCGCTACACCGAGAATGTCCGCTCCGTACCGTCCGTGGCGCAACCCGCCCTGTGCATCCTGGCCCAGGGCAGCAAAAGCCTGTTCCTCGGCGACGAGCAGTACGCTTACGACCCGTTGCATTACATGGTGGTGTCGGTGGCCCTGCCGCTAAGCGGTGCGAAGCTCGATGCCAGCCCGGAAAACCCGTGCCTTGGCCTGCGCCTGGACCTCGACCCGGCCGAAATCAGCCAGTTGATCGCCGAAAGCGGCCCGATGCTGGTCCCCAACCTGCCGTCCGGCCGCGGCCTGTTCGTGGAAAAAACCGATCCGCAACTGCTAGACGCGCTGCTGCGGCTAATCCGCCTGCTGGACTCGCCCCGTGACATTGCCATGTTGGCGCCGCTGATCCGTCGGGAGATCCTTTACCGTCTGCTGCGTGGCCCACAGGGCTACAGGCTGTACGAAATCGCCCTGGCCAACAGCCAGACGCACCGGGTGTGCCAGGCCATCACCTGGCTCAACCAGAACTTCCAGCAGCCCCTGCGCATCGAGGACCTGGCGCGGGAGGTCAACCTCAGCACCTCCACCCTGCACCACCGGTTCAAGGCGGTGACCTCCATGAGTCCGTTGCAGTACCAGAAGCAGCTGCGCCTGCAGGAGGCGCGGCGGCTGATGCTCAACGACGGCCTGGAGGCAGCGGTGGCGGGTTATCGGGTGGGCTATGAAAGCCCGTCCCAGTTCAGCCGCGAATACAGCCGGCTGTATGGTGCGCCACCGCTCCGCGATGTCGCACGCTTGCGTGCCAGTGCCAGCTGAAAGTCAGCCCTGCACGGCCGCCTGCCACTGGTTCTGATCGACCTGGATCAGGGTTGGCCCTCGGCGCTCCACCGCCCGCCCGAGGGCAGCCTGCAGTTGCGCCACATCGCCGACATCTTCGGCTTCTGCCCCCAAGGCACGGGCGACGCCGATGAAGTCCGGGGTATGGATATCCACACCGACCGGCTCGATCGCGCGGTTGACCATGTACTTCTTGATCTCTTCGTAGCCCTGGTTATTCCACAGCAGCACGATCAACGGCACCTGCGCTTCCACTGCGCTGGCCAGCTCCGGCAGGGTAAACTGCAGGCCGCCATCGCCAATCAGGCACACCACCGGCGAGCGCGCGGCAGGTTGTTCGGCGCTGCCCAGCCAGGCGCCCATCGCTGCTGGCAGCGCATAACCCAAGGTGCCGTAGCCGGTCGAGGCATTGAACCAGCGGCGTGGCTGATCCATGTCCAGGGTCAGGTTGCCGGTGTACACCGGCTGGGTCGAGTCCCCCACCAGGATGGCAGTGGGCAGACGCTCCAGGATGCTGGTCAGCAGGCGGGTCTGGCTCAGCGTCGGCTGATCCCAATCAGCGTTCAGCGCCTCACGCAGGCGCTGCACACGCGTTGCTCCCCAGCTGACATCACGGGACGGCTGCGGCAGCGCCTGCAAATGGTCGAGTAGTGCCTGCGCCGCCAGTTCGGCATCGGCAACCAGGGCCAGCTCCGGCAGGTAATTGCGCACGGTCTGATCCGGGTCGATGTCGATGCGCAGCAGGCTACCGGGGATTTCAAAGCCACCCTTGAAGGTCACGTCGTAGTCGGTCTCGGCCAGCTCGGTGCCGATCGCCAGCACCACGTCGGCCTCCGCCACCAGCGCACGGGTGGCGACCAGCGATTGCGTCGAACCCATTTGCAGCGGGTGTTTTGCCGGCAGCAGGCCCTTGGCATTGATGGTCAGCGCTACCGGGGCCTGCAAATGCTCAGCCAGGCGCGCAAGCACAGCACCTGCGGCCAGCGCACCCCCCCCTGCCAGGATCAACGGCTTGCGCGCCGTGGCCAGGCGTTCGGCCATCTGTGCCACGGCCTGCGGCGCGGCGCCTGCGCGGCTGCTGCGAACCGGACGCCCTGGCAGCAGGTGGTCAGCGGGCTCTACCAGCACATCCAGCGGGATCTCGATATGCACCGGGCGTGGCCGCGCGCCATCGAACACGGCAAAGGCACGGGCCAGAACTTGCGGCAGGTCGTCGGCGCTCATCAGCGTTTGCGAGAAGGCCGCGACGCCAGCCACCAGCGCGCTCTGGTTGGGCAACTCGTGCAACTTGCCACGGCCACCGCCCAGTTGGTCGCGCGACTGGACGCTGGAAATCACCAGCATCGGGATCGAATCGGCGTAGGCCTGCCCCATGGCGGTGGTGATGTTGGTCATCCCGGGGCCAGTGATGATGAAACACACGCCCGGCGTGCCACGGGTGCGCGCATAACCGTCAGCCATGAACCCAGCGCCCTGCTCGTGGCGAGGGGTGATGTGCCGGATGGACGAGCCCGCCAATCCGCGGTAGAGCTCCACGGTATGCACGCCGGGGATGCCGAAGACATGGTCTACGCCATAGCCTTCGAGGAGTTTGACCAGTACTTCGCCGCAGGTTGCCATCGGATTTCACCTTGGATCTTGTTGGAATCTAGGCGCATTGGACCCAACCCACAGCTATCGCCACAAGGCAAAAAAACACATACTAGCCATGTCCTGTAATCATGGCTTGCCGCGATGAAACGCCTCCCGCCCCTCCCCGCCTTGCACACGTTTCTGGTCACCGCCCAGCACTGCAATTTCACCCGTGCCGCGCAGCAGTTGCATATCAGCCAAGGTGCCGTCAGCCGCCAGATCGCCGGGCTGGAAGAACACCTGGGTTACACCTTGTTCCAGCGCCAGGCCCGGGGCTTGAGCCTGACCCGCGAGGGGCAGGACTGGCTGCCGCGCGTGCAGCAGGTTTTCGCGCTGATCGAACAAGGTGTACGCGAGGTGGGCGGCCGAAGCACCACCCTGCAGCTCAAGGCGCCGACCTGCGTGATGCGCTGGTTGCTGCCGCGCTTGATGGAATGGCAAGCACTGCGCCCGGATGTGCCGGTGGAACTGACCACCACGGTGCAACACGGGGTGGACTTTCGCAGAGAAGGATTCGATGCAGCCGTTGTCTATGGCAGCTTGCCCAATCATGGGCTGCGGGTGCGCAAACTGTTCGACGAGCAACTCACGCCGGTCTGTGCGCCATCGTTACTGGCGGGGCCGGTACCGTTGAAACAGGTCGAGGACCTGGCGCGCCATATGCTGCTGCACCCGTCGCGGGATGAGCATGATTGGCGCCTCTGGCTGCAGTCGGCGGGAGCGGCGTTCGACCTGCAAGGGCCGAAGCAGCATTTCGAGACCCTGGACATGGCCATGGCCATGGCCTCCCAAGGCACTGGGGTGGCCATTGGCGATTGGGCGCTGATTGGCGATGACCTACGCGGCGGGCGCTTGTGCATGCCGTTCGGCTTGAAGGTGATCACCGGTAAAGGCTATTACCTGGTCAGCCAGGCCAAGAGCCTGCCAGCAGGGCTGATCGAGCTGATGGACTGGCTGGAAGGTCGCGCTGGGCAATGACAGGCCTTAGTAGCCGGCAGTAAACCGTTGTTTCGAATGCGCCGGTTTTTCCAGCTCATCGAGCATGGCAATCGCGAAGTCGGCAAAGGTAATCCAGCTTTTGCCATCAGCGCCAATCAGCAGATGGTCCTTGCCCAAGGTGTAATGCCCCGTGCGCTCGCCTTCGACGAACTCTGCCGAGGGCGACAGGAAGGTCCAGTCCAGGTTCTGCTCCTGGCGCAGCACGTCGAGAAAACGAACCCCGGCACTGGCCTCGGCCTTGTAGGCCTCAGGGAAGTCCGGGCTGTCGATCACTCGATGTCCGGAAGGCAACAGCAGGCTACCGGCACCGCCCACCACCAACAGGCGCTTTACCCCGGCACGCTTTACCGGCTCGATGATCGCATGCGGCTCGATGGTCGAGAAATGCGCCGCACTCAGCACGGCGTCCACACCATCGACAGCCTTTTGCAATGCAGCGCTGTCCTTTACATCGAGTGCCTGCACGGTGACACCGGCACGCCCTTGCAGGAATGAGGGGTCTCGGGCGATGGCCAGCACGCTGTGCCCCCTGCGCAGGGCTTCTTCCAGCAGTTGGCTGCCGGCACGGCCAGTGGCACCGATGATTGCTATCTTGCTCATGAGGAACCTTCCTTCAATTGAATGGGATTACCACTTCATCTCGCCCTTGGCGACCTTGGCACCGAGCTCCAGCGAGCTTTCGTCGGCCAGGTCCGGGTAACGTTTTTTCATCGCGCCAATCAGTGCATTGGCATCCTTGGCCTTGGCCGCTTCAGCATCGAAGGCGCGGATATAGCCCGCCGTGAAACGCACGGCATCGAGCGAATGCTTGCTCTGGCCCAGATAGTGCCCGGCCACCACGGTGCGCGGCGCCAATTGCTCGATTTGTGTGAGCGTGCCCAACCAGTCGACATGGGACTTGGCCGACTGGGTATCAGCCATCCACACGTGGATGTTTTCGGAAACCACCACGCCACCGACCACCGCCTTGATCGAGGGGATCCAGACAAAGCTGCGCTCAGGTTGCGGACCATCCAGCCCCATGACATCGAGCGCTTGCCCCTCAAGCATCAGGCGATTGCCATCGAGCACCTGCGGTAGCACCAGGCGCGCCGGTTGGTCCGCGCCCATCTGCGGGCCCCAGTAGGCCAGCTTGGCGTCCATGGTCTGGCGGATATGGGCAACGGTAGCGGCCGAGGCGACCACCTTGGCCTGCGGGAATGCCTGGGTGAGGGTATCGAGGCCGAAGTAGTAGTCGGGATCGCCATGGCTGATATAGATGGTCGTCAGGCGTTTGCCGCCAGCACGCAGGCGCTGCACCACCTGTTCAGCCTGGGCCTTGCCGAACTGGGCATCGACCAGGATGGCGTCTTTCTCGCCGCTGACGATCACCGAGCTGACCGGGAAGATGGCCTCATGGCCCGGGTTGTAGATATCCAGTTGCAATGGCTCGGCGGCCTGGGCCTGAGCCGTCATGGCCAGACCTGCCAGAACCAGACTGCGCAAGGGAGTGAAAATCGACATGCTCTGTGACCGTCCGCTAGAAGAATGATCAACAGCTTAGTTGCCAAATCCATGACAAAAAATGCGATGCTCGAACATAGTTTGTTTCTAAAAACGAGCAGATCATGGACCGTCTCAACGCCATGCGCGTTTTCAT
Organism: Pseudomonas sp. NPDC089752; assembly: GCF_044748725.1. Lineage (NCBI taxonomy): Bacteria > Pseudomonadati > Pseudomonadota > Gammaproteobacteria > Pseudomonadales > Pseudomonadaceae > Pseudomonas > Pseudomonas sp. NPDC089752. Next base: position 221,172 of record NZ_JBIVGP010000007.1, on the reverse strand, counting down.
CACCGTCGTCGACCTGGGCAGCCAGTCGGCAGCGGCGGATCATCTGCAGCTATCGCGGCCGGTGGTCTCGCGCTACCTGGCAGAATTGGAAGAATGGGTTGGCGCACGACTGATGCAGCGCACCACGCGCAAACTGAGCCTGACCGCCGCCGGCCTGGAGACCCTACCCCGTTGCCGCCAGTTGCTGGAACTGGCCGGCGACCTGCAATCCGCCGTTCGCCAACCGGAAGATGCCCCCCGCGGCGCACTGCGCATCAGCGTCAGTACTTCGTTCGGCCAGGCACAGCTGGTGGATGCGGTGGCCGCCTACGTGCGGCGCTACCCTGGGGTCAAGGTCGAACTGCAGATGCTCGATCGCACGGTCAATCTGGTGGACGAGCGCATCGACCTGGCCATCCGCACCAGCAACGACCTGGACCCCAACCTGATCGCCCGGCGGCTGACCGTTTGCCGATCGGTCGTCTGTGCGGCACCGGCCTATCTGCTTGAGCACGGTACGCCGCAGCGGGTCGAGGAGCTGAGTCGGCACAACTGCCTTACCCATGCCTACTTCGGCCATAGCCTTTGGCAATTCGATGTGGACGGCCAGCAGGTCGCTGTGCCGGTGGAGGGGAATATCAGTGCCAATGAGGCGCTGACGCTGCAAAAGGCCGCAGTGGCCGGCGCCGGGATCGCCATGCTGCCAACCTATCAGGCTGCGGCGGCCCTGCGCACGGGCGAACTGATGCGCCTGTTGCCCGATGCGCGACCACAAGCGCTGAACCTGAACGCGGTGTACACGTCACGCAAGCACATGCCGGCAACGTTGCGCAGCATGTTGGACTTCCTCGCTCAGCGGTTCAGCGATGAGCCTGAGTGGGATGCCGGTTTGCCGTGAAGGGCAGCGTCCTGCTCACTCCTCGACGCTCATGTACTCCTTGGCCCAGCGGATGTAATCCTCGGGCTGGGTATAGGTGTGCGAGAGCTCGGTGGCACTGAGGTTTTCCGACTTGTTCTGCTGACCGCGCTGCAGGCGCAGGCAGTCGTAGGTGGCCTTGATAGCGGCAAAATACGCGGCGTGGCCATCGACCACGATGCGCACGCCCAAACGCGCCAGGCGCTCGTCATCGCGCAGGTTGGGGTTGGCGTAGGTCACCAGCATCAACGGCACGGTCAGGTGCTCGGCAATCTGCTCCAGCTGCTCGAAGTCTTTCACGCCCACCATGCAGATGCCGTCAGCGCCGGCCTTCTGGTAGCTCTGGGTACGCACGATGATTTCTTCGGTGCTGAGCACCCCGGCGTTGGTCCGGGCGATGATCGACAGCGACGAATCGACTCGTGCCTCCAGCGCCGCGCGGATTTTGCCGACGCCCTCTTCGACCGGGATCAGGTCGGTGGACTTGCGACCGAACTGGGCCGGCAGCAGAGTATCTTCGATGGTCAGCGCAGCGACGCCGGCACGCTCCAGTTCAATCACCGTGCGCATGACATTGAGGGCGTTGCCGTACCCATGGTCGGCATCAGCGAGCACCGGCAGCTGGGCCACGCGCCCGATGCGAGTGGCCTGCTCGACGAATTCGCTCAAAGTGATCAGGGCAAAGTCAGGCGCAGCCAGTACCTGCAACGACGCGACCGAGCCGCCGAGAATACCGACTTCGAAACCTAGATCGGCAGCGATGCGCGCCGACATCGGGTCGAACACGGACGCCGTGTGGTAGCAGGAACCTGAAGCGAGCAGCTCGCGGAAGGCAAAACGCAAATCTTGGTGGGAAGCCCTGGGCATGATCACTCCGCTTATAGGTGAAATTGAACGGTTGCTACCGACCCCTGAATCGGGTCTACCTGACCTGTTCCAACCGTCGCCATCTGGGCGGTCATGCTCGACATGCAGGCAGAGGAATAAAAGGTGTGGGATACAGCGGCACTGAAATCCTGCGACAACTTGCTGCACCAAGCTGGTGCAAGCCCCGGATTTCAGCCCCTGCGGCCCATGCACGATATCACGCGGCCATGCAGCACTGGATGAATGCGCCAATGCCGATCTTGCATAGGGGATGCAGATAGTACATAGGAAGCTACCGAAGTCGGGTTACAATTTGAAACTCCTCATGAACCGTCCGTTAAGCGAAGGTACATCGTGACAGCCGCCCTGCCCCCTATCGCCCTGCGCAACGTCCTCACTGCATTGATGCTGGCGATCTTTCTCGGTGCGCTCGACCAGACCATCGTCGCCGTCTCCCTGCCAGCGATTTCCGCCCAGTTCAACGACGTGGGCCTGCTGGCCTGGGTAATCTCCGGCTACATGGTGGCGATGACCGTGGCCGTGCCGATCTACGGCAAGCTCGGTGATTTGTACGGTCGCCGACGCATGATCCTCACCGGCATCAGCCTGTTCACCCTGGCCTCGGTCGCCTGCGCCCTGGCCCAGGACATGCAGCAGCTGGTGCTGGCGCGGGTGCTGCAAGGTATCGGCGCTGGCGGCATGGTTTCAGTGAGCCAGGCGATCATTGGCGACTTCGTCCCGCCCCGCGAACGAGGGCGTTATCAGGGCTATTTCAGCAGCATGTATGCCGTGGCGAGTGTTGCCGGGCCGGTGCTGGGTGGCTGGCTGACCGAATATATGTCGTGGCGTTGGGTGTTCTGGATCAACCTGCCCCTGGGCTTGGTCGCCCTGTGGGCGATCCAGCGCGCACTGAGCGGCATGCCGGTACAGCGCCGGCAGGCGCAGGTGGACTATCTCGGGGCGGTGTTGCTGATTCTGGGATTGGGTAGCCTGTTGCTGGGCATCACCCTCGTCGGCCAGGGCCAGCCTTGGAGCGCGCCTTCCGTGCTGGCCTTGTTTGCCTGCGCAGGGCTGGGCACGGTGTTGTTCATCGGTCACGAACGCCGCCACCCGGAGCCCTTGCTGCCCCTCGGTCTATTTGGCAACCCGGTGGCCGTCTTGTGTTGGGGAGTGATTTTCTTCGCCAGCTTCCAGTCGATCTCGCTGACCATGCTGATGCCCTTGCGTTATCAGGGCATCACCGGTGCAGGTGCCGACAGCGCGGCGCTGCACCTGTTGCCTTTGGCGATTGGCCTGCCCATCGGGGCGTTTACCGGCGGACGCATGACCAGTTTCACGGGGCGCTACAAGCCGCAGATTCTCGCTGGCGCGCTGCTGATGCCGGTGGCGATCTTCGCCATGGCCATCACACCGCCGCAATCCGCGCTGCTCAGCGCCGTGTTCATGCTGCTGACCGGTATCGCCTGCGGCCTGCAGTTCCCGACCTCGCTGGTCGGCACCCAGAGTGCGGTAAGTAGCAAGGACATCGGCGTGGCCACCAGCACCACCAACCTGTTCCGCTCGCTGGGCGGGGCCATGGGCGTGGCGTGCATGTCCAGCCTGCTGCTGGCGCTGCTGCACCAAGGTGGCTTCGAGCTGCTGGGTAATCCACTGCTGGGGAGCTTGCAGGCAGGCGAGCCGGATCCGACGACCCAGGCACGCTTGCTGGAAACCTTCCGCCATCTGTTGCTGGGCAGCGCAGCGGTGGCATTGCTGGGCCTGGTGGCCGCCTTGGCGTTACCCGACCGGCAACTGCGCGGGCATTAACGCATCAGCCGAAGGTATTAATCCCCCCTTAATATCGGCGGGAAACACTCCCTCACAATCCTTAACAAAGTGTCATTTGCGCAATGCGGGGCTCAAGCGCAGCATATCCAGCCCGGTGTCGACCCATTTTTCAACATCGCGCAGCAGGTCGAAGCTGTCCGGCAACAACAGCCAGCGCCCGATCAGGCCATCGACATAGGCAAACAACGCCACGGCCGCGTGCTCAACATTCAGCTCGGCCGGCAGCTGCTCACGGCGCACGGCATTGGCCAGCGCCAGGGTAATGCCCTCGTGGCAATCCAGCACTGCGCTCTGGCGCTGCTGGCGAATTTCACACATGTCATCGGTGAACTCGCACTTGTGATGCAGGATTTCATTGATACGCCGGGTACGGGCGTCGAGCACCAGCTCGTTGAACACTTGCAGCAGCAGCTTGCGCATGCAGCCAAGCGGGTCGACTTCGTCCTCGCTTTCGCTGGCGCGCGCCAAGTGGTCATGGGTTTCGTGCAGGCTGTCGAGCAGCGCCTGCACCAGCTCCGCCTTGTTATTAAAATGCCAGTAGATCGCACCCCGGGTCACGCCCGCCAGCTCGGCAATGTCGGCCAGGGTGGTTCGCGCAACCCCGCGCTTGTAGAAGGCCTTTTCCGCAGCCTCGATGATTTGCGCGCGGGTTTCCTGGGCTTCTTCTTTGGTTCGACGGACCATGGCAGTACAACCTCATCTGGGCCCGCAAGCGCGTCGCGTGCGGGACGTCCGCCGGGAGCACCTCTGCAGGGTACCGCCCGGATAGGCTAATCAAGGGGCTGGGAACGTAGACAGGTACAACCCAACGCTATTTACAAACAAGCATGAATGTAAGTATATTCGTTAGTAAGCTATTTATCCACCTGATAGCATTTTTTCTGACCAGACTCTTCCATTACTCTTGAGCGTCTCCCCGCTCCAGCGACCCGAGGATCCTCATGCAATTCAAGCCAGCCGTTACCGCTCTGGTTTCCGCCGTCGCCCTGGCAACTCTGCTAAGTGGCTGCAAGAAAGAAGAAGCCGCGCCCGCAGCACAGGCTCCTCAGGTCGGCGTCGTGACCCTTCAGCCACAAGCCTTCACCCTGACCTCGGAACTGCCGGGGCGCACCAGCGCCTACCGCGTCGCCGAAGTTCGCCCACAGGTCAATGGCATCATTCTCAAGCGCCTGTTCAAGGAAGGCAGTGACGTCAAGGAAGGCCAGCAGCTGTATCAGATCGACCCGGCCGTGTACGAAGCCAACCTGGCCAACGCCCAGGCCAACCTGCAGGCAACCCGCTCGCTGGCCGAGCGCTACAAGCAGCTGATCGACGAACAGGCAGTGTCCAAGCAGGAATACGACGACGCCAATGCCAAACGATTGCAAGCCGATGCCTCGCTGAAAAGCGCCCAGATCGACCTGCGTTACACCAAGGTCCTGGCGCCGATCAGCGGTCGTATCGGGCGTTCGTCGTTCACCGAGGGTGCGCTGGTAAGCAATGGTCAGACCAACGCCATGGCCACCATCCAGCAGCTCGACCCGATCTATGTCGACGTCACCCAGTCCACCGCCGAGCTGCTCAAGCTGCGCCGTGACCTGGAAAGCGGCCAACTGCAGAAGGCCGGCGATAACTCGGCCTCGGTGCAACTGGTACTGGAAGACGGCAGCCTGTTCAAACGTGACGGTCGCCTGGAGTTCTCCGAAGTCGCGGTCGACGAGACCACCGGTTCCGTGACCCTGCGCGCGATCTTCCCCAACCCCGACCACACCCTGCTGCCCGGCATGTTCGTGCATGCGCGGCTCAAGGCCGGGGTCAACAGCAACGCCATCCTGGCCCCACAGCAAGGCGTCACCCGTGACCTCAAGGGTGCACCGACCGCACTGGTGGTCAACCAGGAGAACAAGGTCGAACTGCGCCAGCTCAAGGCCAGCCGGACCCTGGGCAGCGACTGGCTGATCGAGGAAGGCCTGAACCCGGGCGACCGCCTGATCACCGAAGGCCTGCAATACGTGCGCCCTGGCGTCGAGGTCAAGGTCAGCGAGGCCACCAACGTCAAGAAGCCAGGTAGCCCTGATCAGGCCAACGCGGCCAAAGCAGACGCCAAAGCGGAGTAAACCATGTCGAAGTTCTTTATCGATCGCCCGATCTTCGCCTGGGTGATCGCCTTGGTGATCATGCTGGTCGGCGCCTTGTCGATCCTGAAGCTACCGATCAACCAGTACCCAAGCATCGCGCCGCCGGCCATCGCCATCGCCGTGACCTACCCGGGCGCCTCGGCGCAGACCGTGCAGGACACCGTGGTGCAGGTCATCGAGCAGCAGCTCAACGGTATCGACAACCTGCGTTATGTGTCGTCGGAAAGTAACTCCGATGGCAGCATGACCATCACCGCCACCTTCGAGCAGGGCACCAACTCCGACACGGCCCAGGTTCAGGTTCAGAACAAGCTGAACCTGGCGACCCCACTGCTGCCGCAAGAAGTGCAGCAGCAAGGTATCCGTGTTACCAAGGCAGTGAAGAACTTCCTGCTGGTGATTGGCCTGGTGTCCGAAGACGGCAGCATGACCAAGGATGACTTGGCCAACTACATCGTCTCCAACATGCAGGACCCGATCTCGCGTACGGCGGGCGTAGGTGACTTCCAGGTGTTCGGTGCGCAGTACGCCATGCGTATCTGGCTCGATCCGGCCAAGCTGAACAAGTTCCAGCTGACCCCGGTCGACGTCAAGACCGCGGTCGCCGCGCAGAACGTGCAGGTGTCGTCCGGCCAGCTCGGCGGCCTGCCTGCCCTGCCGGGTACCCAGCTCAACGCCACCATCATCGGCAAAACCCGCCTGCAGACCGCCGAGCAGTTCGAGAAGATCCTGCTCAAGGTCAACAAGGATGGCTCGCAGGTGCGCCTGGGTGATGTCGCCCAGGTCGGCCTCGGTGGTGAAAACTATGCCATCAGCGCCCAGTTCAACGGCAAGCCGGCCTCGGGCCTGGCAGTCAAGCTGGCGACCGGTGCCAACGCCCTGGACACCGCCAAGGCCCTGCGCCAGACCATCAAGGACCTGGAACCGTTCTTCCCGCCAGGCGTGAAAGCGGTATTCCCGTATGACACCACGCCGGTGGTCACCGAATCGATCAGCGGGGTAATCCACACCCTGATCGAAGCCGTGGTCCTGGTGTTCCTGGTGATGTACCTGTTCCTGCAGAACTTCCGCGCCACCATCATCACTACCATGACCGTACCGGTGGTGTTGCTCGGTACCTTCGGCATCCTTGCCGCAGCGGGCTTCAGCATCAACACCCTGACCATGTTCGCCATGGTGCTGGCCATCGGTTTGCTGGTGGACGACGCCATCGTCGTGGTGGAGAACGTCGAACGGGTGATGTCCGAAGAAGGCTTGCCGCCCAAGGAGGCGACCAAGCGTTCGATGGAACAGATCCAGGGCGCCCTGGTGGGTATCGCCCTGGTGCTGTCGGCGGTACTGCTGCCAATGGCCTTCTTCGGCGGCTCCACAGGTGTGATCTACCGGCAGTTCTCCATCACCATCGTCTCGGCCATGGGCCTGTCGGTGCTGGTGGCATTGATCTTCACCCCGGCGCTGTGCGCCACCATGCTCAAGCCGCTGAAGAAGGGCGAGCACCATGTGGCCAAGGGCGGGTTCTTTGGCTGGTTCAACCGCAACTTCGACCGCAGCGTGAACGGCTACGAGCGCAGCGTCGGTGCCATCCTGCGCAACAAGATTCCGTTCCTGCTCGCTTACGCGCTGATCGTGGTCGGCATGATCTGGCTGTTCGCCCGTATTCCAACGGCGTTCCTGCCTGAGGAAGACCAGGGCGTACTGTTCGCCCAGGTACAGACACCGGCCGGTTCCAGTGCCGAGCGCACCCAGGTGGTGGTCGACCAGATGCGCTCATATCTGCTGGAGGAAGAAGGCGACACGGTAGCTTCGGTGTTCACCGTCAACGGCTTCAACTTCGCCGGTCGCGGGCAGAGCTCCGGTATGGCGTTCATCATGCTCAAACCGTGGGGCGAACGCTCCAAGGAAAACAGCGTGTTCGCCTTGGCGCAGCGCGCCCAGCAGCACTTCTTCACCTTCCGCGATGCGATGGTGTTCGCCTTCGCCCCGCCTGCGGTGCTGGAGCTGGGTAACGCCACCGGCTTCGACGTGTTCCTGCAGGACCGTGGCGGTGTCGGCCATGCCAAGCTCATGGAGGCACGTAATGAATTCCTCGCCAAGGCCGCGCAAAGCAAGGTGCTCAGCGCCGTGCGCCCGAACGGTCTGAACGATGAACCGCAGTACCAGCTGACCATCGATGACGAACGTGCCAGCGCCCTGGGCGTGACCATCGCCGACATCAACAACACCCTGTCGATTGCCCTGGGTGCCAGTTACGTCAACGACTTCATCGACCGTGGCCGGGTCAAGAAGGTGTACATCCAGGGTGAATCAGACGCCCGGATGAGCCCGGAAGACCTGCAGAAGTGGTACGTGCGCAACGGTGCAGGCGAGATGGTGCCGTTCTCCTCCTTCGCCAAAGGCGAGTGGACCTACGGTTCGCCCAAGCTGTCCCGTTACAACGGTGTCGAGGCGATGGAAATTCTCGGTGCGCCAGCCCCTGGCTACAGTACCGGTGAAGCCATGGCCGAGGTGGAACGCATCGCAGGCGAATTGCCGGACGGTATCGGCTTCTCCTGGACCGGCATGTCCTACGAGGAAAAACTCTCCGGCTCGCAGATGCCGGCGCTGTTCGCCCTCTCGGTACTGTTCGTGTTCCTCTGCCTGGCAGCCCTGTATGAAAGCTGGTCGATCCCGATCGCCGTCGTGCTCGTGGTGCCGCTGGGTATCATCGGTGCGCTGATCGCCACCAGCATGCGCGGCTTGTCCAACGACGTGTACTTCCTGGTCGGCCTGTTGACCACCATCGGCCTGGCGGCGAAGAACGCGATCCTGATCGTCGAATTCGCCAAGGAACTGCACGAGCAGGGCAAGAGCCTGTACGACGCCGCAATCGAGGCGTGCCGCATGCGTCTGCGTCCGATCATCATGACCTCGCTGGCGTTCATCCTCGGCGTGGTACCGTTGACCATCGCCAGCGGCGCCGGCGCGGGCAGCCAGCACGCCATCGGCACCGGCGTGATCGGCGGCATGATCAGTGCGACCATCCTGGCAATCTTCTGGGTACCGCTATTCTTCGTCGCAGTGTCGTCGCTGTTCGGCAGCAAAGAGCCGGAAAAGGACGTCACCCCTGAAACTCCACGTTATGAGGCTGGGCAATGACCAAGTCTTTGTTGTCCCTGGCGGTAACCGCTTTCATTCTCGGCGGCTGCTCGCTGATTCCTGACTACCAGACCCCGGAAGCGCCGGTGGCCCAGCAGTGGCCGCAAGGCCCTGCGTACACGCCGACCCAGTCGGCCGACGTGGCCGCCGCCGAACAGGGCTGGCGTCAGTTCTTCCATGACCCGGCACTGCAGCAACTGATCCAGACCGCGCTGGTGAACAACCGCGACCTGCGTGTCGCGGCGCTGAACCTGGACGCCTACCGCGCCCAGTACCGCATCCAGCGGGCTGACCTGTTCCCTGCGGTTTCGGCCACCGGCAGCGGCAGCCGCCAACGTGTGCCGGCCAATATGTCGACCACCGGTGAGTCGAACATCACCAGCCAGTACTCGGCCACCCTGGGCGTCAGCGCCTATGAGCTGGACCTGTTCGGCCGCGTGCGCAGCCTGACCGAGCAGGCTCTGGAAACCTACTTGTCCAGCGAGCAGGCGCGGCGTTCCACGCAGATCGCCCTGGTGGCCAGCGTGGCCAACGCCTATTACACCTGGCAGGCCGACCAGGCACTGTTCAAGCTGACCGAAGACACCCTCAAGACGTACGAGGAAAGCTACAACCTGACCCGCCGCAGCAACGAAGTGGGTGTGGCCTCGGCGCTCGACCTGAGCCAGGCGCGCACCGCCGTGGAAGGCGCCCGGGTCAAGTACTCGCAGTACCAGCGCCTGGTCGCCCAGGACGTCAACAGCCTGGCCGTGCTGCTCGGCACCGGCGTACCAGCCAACCTGCCGACAGCGCTGAAACTCGATGCCGACCAGCTGGCCGAGGTGCCTGCTGGCCTGCCATCCGACCTGCTGACCCGTCGCCCGGACATTCAGGAAGCCGAGCACCTGCTCAAGGCCGCCAATGCCAACATCGGTGCAGCGCGCGCAGCGTTCTTCCCGAGCATCAGCCTGACCGCCAACGCCGGGACCCTGAGCCCGGACATGGACGGGCTGTTCAAGGGGGGGTCGGGCACCTGGCTGTTCCAGCCGCAGATCAACCTGCCGATCTTCAACGCCGGCAGCTTGAAGGCCAGCCTGGACTACTCGAAGATCCAGAAGGACATCAACGTCGCCAAGTACGAAAAGACCATCCAGACCGCCTTCCAGGAAGTCTCCGATGGCCTGGCGGCGCGCAAGACCTTCGAAGAGCAGCTGCAGGCGCAACGCGACCTGGTGCAGGCGAACCAGGACTACTACCGCCTGGCCGAACGCCGTTACCGCATCGGCATCGACAGCAATCTGACCTTCCTCGATGCCCAGCGCAACCTGTTCAGTGCGCAGCAGTCGCTGATCACCGATCGCCTGTCGCAGCTGACCAGCGAGGTCAACTTGTACAAGGCGCTGGGTGGTGGCTGGTACGAGCAGACCGGGCAGGCCAATCAGCAGGCATCGGTGGAAGCACCGAAGAGCTGAGTGCTTCTGTAGACTGATCAAGCCCACCCTCGCGGTGGGCTTTTTGTTTCTGCCGTCTGTATCGACCTCTTCGCGGGACAAGCCCGCTCCCACAGGTAAATCACAAGTCTCCAGTTCAGTGGGGACCTGTGGGAGCGGGCTTGTCCCGCGAAGAGGCCAGCACAGACTTACAGTTAACCAGCTGGAACATTCCGTTCGATTATCGCCCGCTTCCGCCTGTGGCGAATTGCCTCGCCCCTTCCCTTCCCCGCACCATCGCCTCCAGCAACGCCCCATCGGCTCGCCAATAAAAACAAGAGATCCACGACAGATGAGCACTTCCCACCCTGCACGCCAGCTGCTGCCCGGCCTGTTGGCCATGTCCTGCGCGCTCCCCGCGTTCGCCGCCGAAGGCGGGTTCATGGAGGACGCCAAGGCCAGCCTCAACCTGCGCAACTTCTACATCAACCGCAATTTCGTCGACCCGGCCCATTCTCAAGCCAAGGGCGAAGAATGGACGCAAAGCTTCATCCTCGATGCCCGCTCCGGTTTCACCCAAGGCACCGTGGGTTTCGGCGTGGACGTGCTGGGCCTGTATTCGGTCAAGCTCGATGGCGGTAAAGGCACCACCAACACCCACCTGCTGCCAGTGCACGACGATGGCCGCCCCGCCGACGACTTCGGCCGCCTGGGCGTGGCGCTGAAGGCCAAGCTGTCGCAAACCGAACTGAAAGTCGGCGAGTGGATGCCGGTTCTGCCAATCCTGCGCTCGGACGATGGCCGCTCGCTGCCGCAGACCTTCCGCGGTGGCCAGTTGACCTCGAAGGAAATCGACGGCCTGACCCTGTACGCCGGGCAGTTTCGCGGCAACAGCCCGCGCAACGACGCCAGCATGGAAGACATGTCGCTGAACGGCCGCGCGGCATTCACCTCCGACCGCTTCAATTTCGGTGGTGGTGAGTTCACCTTCAACGACAAGCGCACGATGATTGGCCTGTGGGACGCCCAGCTCAAAGACATCTACCGCCAGCAATACCTCAACCTGGTGCACAGCCAGCCGCTCGGCGAGTGGACCCTGGGCGCCAACCTCGGCTACTTCATTGGCAAGGAGGATGGCGCCGAACGGGCAGGCGAACTCGACAACCGCACGGCTTCGGCGATGCTCTCGGCGCGCTACAAGGGCAGTACTTTCTATGTCGGCCTGCAGAAGGTCAGCGGCGACGATGCCTGGTTGCGGGTCAACGGCACCAGTGGCGGCACCCTGGCCAACGACAGCTACAACTCAAGTTTCGACAACGCCAAGGAGCGCTCCTGGCAGGTGCGCCATGACTTCAATTTCGTCACTGTTGGCATACCGGGATTGACGCTGATGAACCGCTATATCAAGGGTGACAATGTCACGGCGGGCGGCGTGACCGATGGCAAGGAATGGGCGCGCGAGACGGAGCTGGCCTATGTGGTGCAATCCGGGTCGTTCAAGGATTTGTCGGTGAAGTGGCGCAACTCGACCATGCGCCGGGATTTCAGCACCAATTCGTTCGATGAAAATCGGTTGATTGTGAGCTATCCGTTGAATCTGCTTTGAATGTGCTGGCCTCTTCGCGGCTGAAGCCGCTCCTACAGGTTCCTCACCATTTCAACACCTGTGCATGACCCGGAGCGGCTTTAGCCGCGATGAGGCCATATGCTCCAGCAAATAACCAAAAGAAATAAACAAATCCATAAACCTTCTTTGACGACATATAAATCAGTCGATTAAATCGAGCCTTGTTTCCGCCGCAGAGCCTGACATGGACCTTCGCCAACTGCGCTACTTCATCGCCCTCACCGAGTACCGCAGCTTCGTTCGCGCCGCCGAGGCCATGGGTATTACCCAACCCGCATTCAGCCGCGCCATCCAGGGCCTGGAGCAGGCCTTCGGTTGCGCCTTGGTCGACCGCGCCAGCAAAGCCCTGCCGCCGACCCCCGAAGGCCTGGTGGTCCTGCAACACGCCAGGCGCCTGGTGCAAGGCGCCGCGCAGCTGAGCAACGAAGTGCTGCAGATGACCAAACTCGATGCCGGCGAACTGCATTTCGGCAGCGGCCCTGCCCTGGCCGCGCGCCTGGTCCCGGAAGCCTTGCGCCACTTCATTGCCAGCCACCCCGGGATCCGCACCGCGCTGCTGGTCGACAACGCCGAACGCCTGGGCCAGGCCTTGCGCCGCGAACAAATCGAGTTCTTCGTCGATGACATCCGCCCGTTCGAAGCCGATCCGAACTTCCACACCGAAGCGCTCAGCCCACGCCCCGGCCTGTTCTTCTGCCGCCCCGGCCACCCGTTGCTGGCCAAGGACAGCCTGTCGACCAACGACCTGTTCGCCTACCCCCTCGCCAGCGCCCTGCTCGCCGCCGGCGTGCGCAAACGCCTGGCCAACCTGAGCGGACGTAGCGACTTCACCCCGCACCTGCAAACCGAGCACCTCGCCGTACTGCGCAGCGTTGTGCAGTCTACCGACGCGATAGGCACCGCCAGCGAAGAGGCAGTAGCCGATGACCTGGCTGCCGGGCGCCTGGTCCGCCTGCACTGGCGCAACCTGCCGCCGGCACTGGAGGTACTGAGTGTGCGCTGTGGCGTGGTCAGCCGCAGCGGCTACCGCCTGTCACCGGCGGCACGGGCGATGATCGAGACGCTGGTGGAACTCGATGCGCCGCTACGCAGTGCTGCCATTCGCTGAACTGATGATGCTGTGACTTCGGGCTATCCTCAGCATTATTGGGGGAGGTCAGCCAAGGAGGAACAACAATGAAAAACCTCGTCGAACACCTGAGCCAGTACGCCAACTACCATCGCGACCCGCGCAATATTGGCACGCATTTCATCGGCATCCCGCTGATCGTGGCGGCGGTGGCCATCCTGCTGTCGCGCCCCGGCTGGGACCTGGCGGGCATCTGGCTGTCCCCTGCCCTGCTGGCGGCGGCGGCCTCGGTCTGGTTCTACCTGCGCCTGGACCTGCGCTTCGGGCTGGTGATGGGTGTGCTGCTGGGGCTGTGCCTGTGGGTGGGACAGGTATTGGCAGTGCAGAGCACTTCGCTGTGGCTAAGCGTCGGGATAGGGGCGTTCGTGGTGGGGTGGATCATTCAATTCGTCGGGCATCATTACGAGGGCCGCAAGCCGGCGTTCGTCGATGATGTCAGCGGGCTGATCATCGGGCCTCTGTTCGTAGTGGCCGAAGCGGCGTTCATGTTGGGCCTGTGCCCGGCATTGAAACAGGCCGTGGAAGCCAATGCCGGGCCGGTGGCGCTGCGGCAGAAGAAGGCAGCTGTGTAACAATCAGCCGGCCTCTTCGCGGGGCAAGCCCGCTCCCACAGATATCCCACTGATTTCAAGATTTGTGGAGTATCTGTGGGAGCGGGCTTGCCCCGCGAAGAGGCCAGCAAGACAAACAATTAATCCCGCGATTCCACGCCCAATTCATCCCACACCGACTCCGCCAGGTGGAAGGTGGCATTGGCCGCCGGAATGCCGCAGTAGATCGCGCTCTGCATCAGCACTTCCTTGATCTCGTCACGGGTCACGCCGTTGTTGGCCGCAGCGCGCAGGTGCAGCTTGAGCTCGTCGTTGCGGTTCATGCCGATCAGCATGGCGATGGTGATCAGGCTGCGGGTGTGGCGTGGCAGGCCCGGGCGGGTCCAGATATCCCCCCAGGCATGGCGAGTGATCATGTTCTGGAACTCGCCGTTGAAGTCGTTGAGCTTCTCCAGGCTGCGGTCCACGTGAGCATCGCCAAGCACTGCGCGGCGTACTTGCATGCCGGCGTCGTAACGTTGTTTCTCATCCATGGCGTATTCCTCAGCGAGCCAGCAGGAAGTCGAGCACGCGGCGGCTGAACGCCTCGCCGATCTCGACGTTGGACAGGTGCGCCGCCGGGAACTCGGCGTAAGTGGCACCGATGATGTTGGCCTGCATGAAGCGGCCATGTTCCGGCGTGGTCACCACGTCTTCGGTGCCGGCCACCACCAGCGTAGGCACCTGGATACGGCCCAGTTGCTCACGGAAGTCGGCATCGCGCACGGCGGCGCAGTTGCCGGCATAGCCTTCGGGGGAGGTCTGCGCGAGCATCTGGCAGATGCGCTGCGCCTGCTCAGGTTGCGCCTCGGCAAACGCAGGGGTGAACCAGCGGGCGATGGAGGCATCGCGCAGGTCGGCCATGGCTTGCTGGCCGCCCTTGAGCACGGTGTCGATGCGAGTATTCCACACCTCGTCATTGGCGATCTTGGCTGCTGTGTTGCACAGGGTCAGGCTGTGCAGACGGTCGCCAGCATTGATACCCAGCCACTGGCCGATCAGACCGCCCATGGACAGGCCGACGAAATGGGCGTGCTGGATGTCCAGGGCGTCGAGCAGTGCCAATACATCGCGGCCCAGTCGTTCGATGCTGTAGGGGCCGTCGGTAACCAGCGAAGCACCGTGGCCACGGGTGTCATAGCGCAGCACCCGGAAGTGCTCGCTCCACAGCGGAATCTGGCTGTCCCACATGCCAAGGTCGGTACCCAGCGAGTTGGACAGCACCAGCACCGGGGCATCTTCCGGGCCGTCGAGTTGGTAGTTCAGTACGCCATCGGCCAGTTGCACATGCGCCACAGCGGTCTCCTTCAGGCAGTGAAACGTTGATGTTCAGCCACGGCGCGCGCCACCCAGACGCGGGCCTGGCCGAGGTAATGGGCAGGGTCGAGCAGGCGGTCGAGTTCCGCCTCGGTCAGCTCGGCGGTCACCTGTGGCTCGTCGCCCAGTACGGCGCGCAAGTGGCGCTGTTCGGCCACGGCGCGCTGGCAGCATTGCTCCAGCAGGTGATGGGCGCGGTCGCGGCCCAGGCGCTGAGCCAGGACGATGCTCACCGCCTCGGCCAGCACCAGGCCCTGGGTCAGGTCGAGGTTGCGGCGCATGCGCTCGGCGTCCACCTCCATGCCCTCGGCGATCACCTGGGCCTGGCGCAAGGCGCCCGAAACCAGGCAGCAGATATCCGGCAGTGTTTCCCACTCGGCATGCCACAGACCGAGGCTGCGCTCGTGCTCCTGGGGCATTGCACTGTAAAGCGTCGACAGCAGGCCGGGTACGCGGGTGGCGGCACCGATCAGCACCGCCGCGCCCACCGGGTTGCGCTTGTGCGGCATGGTCGACGAGCCGCCCTTGCCCGGCGCCGAGGGCTCGAACACTTCGCCCGCTTCGGTCTGCATCAGCAGGCTGACGTCGCGGCCGAACTTGCCCAGGCTGCCGGCGACCAGGCCCAGCACCGAGGCGAATTCCACCAAGCGATCACGCTGGGTGTGCCAGGGTTGTTCAGGCAAGGTCAGCTTGAGCTGTTCAGCGAGGCCTTCGGCGACCGGCAGCGCCTTGCTGCCCAGGGCCGCAAGGCTGCCGGAGGCACCACCGAACTGCAGCACCAGCAAACGTGGACGCAGTTCCTGCAGGCGCTGACGGTGACGGGTCAGAGCCCCGAGCACACCCGCCAGCTTCATGCCCAGCGTCACGGGCGTTGCATGCTGCAGCCAGGTGCGCCCCACCAGCGGCGTGTCGGCATGCTGCAGGGCCTGGCGCGACAGGGTTTCGGCCAGCTTGGCAAGGTCCGCCTCGATCAGGCCCAGGGCATCGCGCAACTGCAGCACCAGCCCGGTGTCCATGGCATCCTGGCTGGTGGCACCGAGGTGCACATAGCGCTCCGCCTCGGGCACACCGCTGGCGATCACCTTGCCCAACGCCTTGACCAGCGGGATAGCCGAATTGCCAGCGGTGGCGATTGCATCGGCCAGGGCGCGAACGTCATAACGCTCAGCCTGGCAGCCGGCCTCGATGGCGGCAACCGCGCTGTGCGGCACCAACCCCGCAGCCGCTTCGGCGCGCGCCAGGGCCGCTTCGAAATCGAGCATGCCCTGCAGGCGACCGCGGTCGGAGAAGATCTCGCGCATGGCCGGGGCAGTGAAATAGGCGTCGAACAGCTGGTTGGTCATGCAACGTCCTTAAATCTCATGGTGCAGGTACGCTGCCTGTTTCGGCAGGCGCAGGCTGAACAGGAAAGCGATGGCCATCATCGCTGTCACGTACCAGTAGAAGGTGTTCTCCATACCCAGGGTTTTCAAGCCCAGCGCCACGTATTCGGCCGAACCGCCGAACACTGCGTTGGCTACGGCATAGGCCAGGCCGACACCCAGCGCACGCACCTGCGGTGGGAACATCTCGGCCTTCACCAGGCCGCTGATCGAGGTGTAGAAACTGACGATGCACAGGGCCAGGGTAATCAGCACGAAGGCCATGAACGGGCTGGTCACCGTCTTCAGCGCCATCAGCAACGGCACGGTGAACAGCGTACCCAAGGCGCCGAACAACAACATCGAATTACGCCGCCCGATGCGGTCGGAGAGCATGCCGAAGAACGGCTGCAGCACCATGAACAGGAACAGCGCGCCGGTCATCACGTAGCTGGCGTGCTTCGCGGTCATGCCAGCGGTGTTGACCAGGTACTTCTGCATGTAGGTGGTGAAGGTGTAGAAGATCAGCGAACCGCCAGCGGTGTAACCGAGCACGGTGATGAAAGCTGCGGCGTGGTTGCGGAACAGGCCTTTGACCGAGCCGGCATCCTTGTCATTGCGGGTTTCGGCGCTGCTGGTCTCGTGCAGCGAGCGGCGCAGCATCAGCGAGATCAACGCGGCAATGGCGCCAACCACGAACGGAATGCGCCAGCCCCAGGCACGCAGTTCCTCTTCAGTCAGCAGCTGTTGCAGGATCACCACCACCAGCACCGCCAGCAACTGGCCGCCGATCAGGGTGACGTACTGGAAGGAGGCGAAGAAACCGCGCTGGCCGCGCAGCGCCACTTCACTCATGTAGGTGGCGGTGGTGCCGTATTCGCCACCCACCGACAGGCCCTGGATCAGGCGCGCCAGCAACAGCAGCGCTGGGGCCCAGGTGCCGATGCTGGCGTAGGTGGGCAGGCAGGCGATCATCAAGGAGCCGAAGCACATCATCAGCACCGAGATCATCAGGGAATTCTTGCGGCCATGACGGTCGGCCAGGCGGCCGAAGATCCAGCCACCGATGGGGCGCATCAAAAAGCCCGCTGCGAAAACACCGGCGGTGTTGAGCAATTGCACGGTCGGGTCGTCGGAGGGGAAGAAGGCCGGGGCGAAGTAGATCGCGCAGAAGGCGTAGACGTAGAAGTCGAACCATTCCACCAGGTTGCCTGAGGAGGCACCGACGATGGCGAAGATGCGCTTACTGCGCTCTTCGCCGGTGTAATAGGCTGAGGTCATGATGGTTTTACTCCTGGAGGGTGCTAGGTAAGTCTAGACATACCTAGTAACACACTCGTTCCGCATTGGGGCCGGCCATTAGCCTTGTGTCTTACAGGGCCAGCCTATTCGCGGGGCAAGCCCGCTCCCACACCTAACCTGTGGGAGCGGGCTTGCCCCGCGAAAAGGCCGGACCAGATCAAACCCGTTCGATGGCCAGCGCCAAGCCCTGGCCAACCCCAACACACATGGTCGCCAGCCCCTTACGCCCACCGCTCTTCTCCAACTGGTGAAGTGCAGTCAACACCAGCCGCGCCCCACTCATGCCCAGCGGATGTCCCAGCGCAATAGCACCGCCATTGGGGTTAACCTGCGGCGCATCATCGGCCACACCCAGTTCACGCAACACCGCCAGGCCTTGGCTGGCAAACGCTTCATTGAGCTCGATCACATCGAAATCGCTCACCGCCACACCCAGGCGCTCGGTCAGCTTGCGCACTGCCGGCACCGGGCCGATGCCCATCACGCGGGGGGCAACGCCGCCGCTGGCCATGCCCAGTACACGGGCGCGCGGGGTCAGGTCGTGCTTCTTCACCGCTTCCGCCGAGGCCAGGATCAGTGCCGCAGCACCGTCATTCACGCCCGAGGCGTTGCCGGCGGTGACGGTCTTGTCCGGGCCATTGACCGGTTTGAGTCTGGTCAGCGCCTCCAGGGTCGTTTCCGGGCGCAGGTGTTCATCGTGCTCGACGATGGTTTCACCCTTCTTATGGGCAATGCGCACGGGCACGATTTCTTCGGCAAAGAAGCCGGCGGCCTGGGCAGCGGCAGCTTTCTGCTGGCTGCGCAGGGCGAAAGCGTCCTGGTCGGCACGCGAAACCTGGTAATCGTCGGCCACGTTGTCAGCAGTTTCGGGCATCGAGTCCACGCCGTACTGGCTCTTCATCAGCGGGTTGATGAAGCGCCAGCCGATGGTCGTGTCTTCAAGCTTCATGTTGCGTGAGTAACCGCTTTCAGCCTTGCCCATGACGAATGGCGCACGCGACATCGATTCGACGCCGCCGGCAATGGCCAGCTCCATCTCGCCGCTGGCGATGGCACGGAATGCCGTGCCGATGGCGTCCATGCCCGAAGCGCACAGGCGGTTGAGGGTGACGCCCGGGACGCTCTCCGGCAGGCCGGCCAGCAACAGCGCCATGCGCGCCACGTTGCGGTTGTCTTCACCGGCCTGGTTGGCGCAGCCGAAGAACACTTCGTCGAGCTGGTCCCACTGCACGCCTGGGTTGCGTTCGATCAGCGCCTTGAGCGGCACCGCTGCCAGGTCGTCGGCACGCACGCCGGCCAGGGCGCCGCCGAAGCGGCCGATCGGGGTGCGGATAGCGTCACAGATGAATACGTCGCGCATCAGGCTTCTCCTGCCACCTGGCCATGGGCCGCGGCGGTGCGGGCTTCGAGGTCACGCAATGCGCCCAGTTCGACCTCGGTGGGTTCGGCGGTGGTCTGCACATCGTCGGCGAAACGGATCGCCCAGCCGGTGGCGGCGGTGATCTGCTCGCGGGTCACGCCCGGGTGGATGGCGGTGACCACGAACTCGTGGGTGCCGGCTTCCGGCTCCATGATGCACAGGTCGGTGATGATGCCGACCGGGCCTTCGCCCGGCAGGCCCAGGCGTTTACGCGAGTCGCCGCCTTCACCGTGGCCGACCGAGGTGATGAAGTCGAGCTTGTCGACGAAGGCGCGCGGCGACTGCTTGAGGATGATCAGCACCTGCTTGGCAGAGCCTGCGATCTCCGGCGCGCCACCGGCACCCGGCAGGCGGGTTTTCGGGGCGTGGTAATCACCTACCACGGTGGTGTTGATGTTGCCGAAGCGGTCGACCTGGGCCGCGCCGAGGAAACCGACGTCGATACGGCCACCTTGCAGCCAATAGCGGAAAATCTCACCGGTTGGCACCACAGTGTCGGCAGTTTCAGCCAGCTCGCCGTCACCGATCGACAGCGGCAACACGCTCGGCTTGGCACCGATCGGGCCTGATTCGTAAATCAGCACCACGTCTGGCGACGATGTCAGGCGCGCCAGGTTGGCGGCCTTGGACGGTAGGCCGATGCCGACGAAGCATACGGCACCATTGCGCAGGCGACGGGCGGCGGCAACGGTCATCATTTCAGAGGTGGAGTAGCTCATTGTGCAGCCTCCGAGGTGCTGGCCAGCTTGGCCTTGAATTCGTTGAAGTCGGCGGTGCCACGGATGTAGGAGTCGATCCAGGCGGTGAACGACTCGCGATTGCGCGCGATCGGGTCCCAGGCCTGGTAGAAGCGGTTGTCACGCTCGTAGTAGCCGTGGGCGTAGGACGGGTGTGCGCCACCGGGCACCAGGCAGACCGCGCTGAGCGCCCAAGTCGGCAATACGCAGGCGTTCATCGGCGCTTGCAGGTCATCGACGATTTCCTCGACGGTGACGATGCAACGCTGGGCCGCCAGGGCCGCTTCCTTCTGCACACCGAGAATGCCCCACAGCAGCACGTTGCCCTTGCGGTCGGCCTTCTGCGCGTGGATCACGGTCACGTCCGGGCGAACCGACGGCACCGCAGCGAGCACTTCACCGGTGAACGGGCAGGTGACGCTCTTGATCAGTGGGTTGACCTTCGGCAGGTCGGAGCCGGCGTAGGCGCGAAGCACCGCGAACGGCAGGCCGGAGGCACCGGCGACGTAGGCATTGGCCAGGTCGGCGTGGCTGTGTTCTTCGATTTCGATCGCATGCGGCCACTGTTTCTCGACGGCATCGCGCAGGCGGTGCAGCGAGCCGACACCAGGGTTGCCGCCCCAGGAGAAGATCAGCTTGCTGGCGCAGCCGGCACCGATCAGCTGGTCGTAGATCAGGTCTGGGGTCATGCGCACCAGGGTCAGGTCACGCTTGCCCTGACGGATGATCTCGTGGCCGGCGGCGGTCGGGATCAGGTGGGTGAAGCCTTCGAGGGCGACGGTATCGCCGTCCTGGATGAACTGCTTCACGGCTTCGTGAAGCGGGAGAATTGCAGCCATTGGGAGACTCCTGGTCAGGGTGCTACGTTGAGCTCAGATTAAGGAGCCGGGTGGGTCGCTGACAATCCGATAATCGACTATTTGTGCGATTATCGAACGATTTGTTACCCAGCTCCCTCTCTCTAAAATCCACTGCAGCCCCCCTGTGGGAGCGGCTTTAGCCGCGAAGCAAGCGACACGGTGGATGGCACCGGCTTCGCCGGTGTTCGCGGCTGAAGCCGCTCCTAGGTCGCGTCCGCGTGGCTTACCAAGCCTTTCACGATGACACCGACGGTCGCCAGCGCCGCCGGCACCAACAACGCAGTCAACACCTGCTCGAAGTTCCAGCCCAGGCCCAGCAGCGTCGCGCCACTCCAGGCACCGAGGATCGCGCCGAAGCGGCCAATACCCAGCATCCACGACACGCCAGTAGCGCGCGCCTGGGTCGGGTAGAAACGCGCCGCCAGTGAAGGCATGGCCGATTGCGCGCCGTTCACACACATCCCGGCGACCAGCACCAGCGTCGCAAGCACGGTGATGTTGCCCAGGCTCTGACCGATTGAGTAGGCAAACACACCCGCCAGCAGGTAAAAGATGCCGATGACCTTGTGCGGGTTGTAGCGGTCCATGGCCCATCCCACCGCCACCGCGCTGAGCACGCCACCGAACTGGAACAACGCTCCGATGAAAGCGGCCTGTTCCATGCTCGCACCGCTGTCACGCATCAGCGTCGGCAGCCAGCTGGTCAGCAGATAGACGATCACCAGGCCCATGAAGTAGGTCAGCCACAGCAGCATCGTGCCCAGGCCATAGGTACCGGAGAAGATCACTGCGAACACGTTGCGCGCAGCCACGGCTTTCTGTTCCGGCACGCTGAAGCTTGCCGCCTGCGCCACCACTGCCGGGGCGATCGGTGCCAAGGTTTTGCGCACCTTGTCGGTGCCGCGGTTGCGTACCACCAGGAAGCGCGCCGACTCCGGCAACCAGACCATCAGCACCACCGCCAACAGCAGCGGCAGCACGCCACCGACCACCAGCAGGCTGTGCCAGCCATAAGCCGGGATCATCTTGGCGGAGATGAAACCGCCACCGGCCATGCCTAAGTTGAAGCCGCAGAACATGCTGGTGACCAGCAGGGACTTCAGACGCTCGGGGGTGTATTCGGAAAGCAGCGTGGTAGCGTTGGGCATGCCGGCGCCCAGACCCAGGCCGGTCAGAAAGCGCAGCACCAGCAATTGGTCGACATTGCTGGCGTAAGCCGAGGCGAGGCTGAAGCCACCAAACACGAGCACTGCGCCGACCAGTACGCCCTTACGGCCAAAACGGTCAGCCAATGGCCCCGATCCCAGAGCGCCGAAGACCATGCCGATCAACGCAGCGCTCATCACCGGGCCCAGGCTGGCGCGGTCGATCCCCCACTCCTGTGACAACGCCGGGGCGATGAAACCCATGGCGGCAGTGTCCAAGCCATCGAGGAAAACAATCAGGAAACAGAGAATCACCACCCGCCATTGATAGCGCGACAGTGGCTGGTCATTGATGAACGACTGGACGTCGAGGCAGTTCCCGACTGATTGAGGCTTGTTCATTGTTGTTATCCAGAAGTGCGCACAATCGGGCCGCTGTACTGTGCAACCAGTACAGGGTTATGGATCGAGGAATGCGCCGGTTAATTGTTCTTGTTCGGTCGGCTAAGCCGACCGTTGCGAGAGACATTAATCAGCGAATGAAGGGGGCGCAATTCGCCCGGAGCGACACTGTGCGTTTATCGCACAGGAAACGGATGGGATGTTCGAGATGGGTGCAAAGGGCACTCAGCCAAACAGCTGGTGGCAAAGATCACGGCTCGAGGCCAGCAGGATCGGCAGGAACCGTTGTTCCAGCTCGCTGCGGCTGACCCGTCCGACATGGGTACTGACGTTCAGCGCCGCCAGTACCTGCCCCGAAGCGTCGTAAATCGGCACGGCAATCGAGCGCAGCCCCTGCTCCAGTTCCTGGTCGACTACACACCAGCCTTGCGCACGTACCTGCTGGATGCAGGCAAACAGCGACTCGGGGTCGTGCAGGGTTCTGCTGGTCCGGGCCTTGAGGTCGGCGCGGTCGAGGTACTCGCGCAAACTGGTGTCGTCCATCGCCGCCAAGAGGATACGCCCCATCGATGTGCAATAGGCCGGCAAGCGCCCACCGACCGACAGGTCGACCGAGATCAGTCGCTCGACCGTGGCGGAACGGGCTATATATAGAATGTCGTCGCCTTCGAGGGTGGCCATGTTGGCGGCCTCGTGCAATTGATCGCTGATGCGGTCCAGATAAGGCTGGGCTGATACCGCCAGCGGCGTCGATGACAGGTAGGCATGGCCCAGGGTCAGCACCTTGGGCAGCAGCGAATAGGTGCGCCCGTCAGTGGTGGCATAGCCCAGCTTGATCAACGTATGCAGGCATCGACGCACGGCCGCACGGGGGATTTCAGTACGGTGGCTGATCTGCGCGATGGTCAGGTGGCGCTTGCGCTCCTGGAAGGCCTGGATAACGGCAAGGCCTCTGGCCAGCGAGGTCATGAAATCCGGATCACCCGTGAACGCCTGAATACGCTTGGCGGGTGACGCCACGATGGGCGGTGCCATGGCCGGTGTCGTCGGGCGTGCCGAGTCAGGGCTGGCAGATTCATTGACCAGTGTTTCGTCGCTCATCGCTCACCTCAAAAAAAACGCTGCTTCGTGCGATTATCGAACAAACGGCCGATAATCGCAATTGACCGGCGACACGTTTGCTTATACCTTTCTCCTGCCACATGTGGCTTCTTTGGAGAGACTGGTCAGGTACCCACCGTAGAAGTCCCCAGGCAACGGCCTCGCCTTGTGCGGGGCCGTTTTATTTGCCTCTCTGGGAAGCGTAACTGCAGCGAACTTTCCGATCAGTGCCTGTTCAAACTTCGCACAGGCGCAGCCGGCAAACTTAGACAAGTGATGTCAGAGCTGAGCAAATAAGTCTGTTTGCCCTTTTTGCCATTGCTATAATCGATTCTGCTGGCCCGGATCGATACTCGGGCAGTTAACACCAAGGCCTGATCTTTCACGACGACCAGCACATCCTGTGCATGGGCAACTAGCACGTGCACGCAACACCAGCCTTCTACATTCAGGTATTACTGTGACGAAAGATGAACTGCGCGCGGAACTCGAGCGACAGGCTGAACGTTACAAGGAAGTTTACGGTGGCGAAGTCACCACTTACGCGGCGCAACCGGAACCGGAACGCAAACCGTGGCGCAAACGTGCCACGGTCCAGGATCAGGTGTTCAGCCAGGAACTGGAAAAGATGGAAAAAGAGCTGCGCAGCGAAGAGCCCTGAGCAGCCCCATCCGGCACGGCCATTTGCCATCGCGTCGAGGGTACAACGCTGCCCCGACGCGGCTTATCCTTACCGAAAGGCTGAGGATGAAATGGATTTACACAAATTTCATACAAGCGTTTGAACCCCGATCGACCACTGCCGTTGACAGGAATTTGGCGGATTTAGGCTTTTTTTGTAGCTTTTTACGGAACTTTTACCGGATCTTTCCGTCAGCAGCCAAGCTTTGAGGCCGATCACAAAGCTTCCATCGGTCAGCTGCGGGGGCATCGATTGCAAAGGTTTTCTGGCATAATCCCGCCCCCCAAATGACCGCCAGACAACCTTCATGATCGATTTATTCAGCGGACTGGATGCCTGGGTATTGGTGAGCCTGCTGCTTGCCCTGACCTTCGTGCTCGCATTCGAGTTCATCAATGGCTTTCATGACACCGCCAACGCGGTAGCCACCGTCATCTATACCAAAGCCATGCCACCACACCTGGCCGTGTTCTTCTCCGGGGTGTTCAACTTCCTCGGCGTGCTGCTCGGTGGTGTCGGAGTGGCCTACGCCATCGTGCACCTGCTGCCGGTCGAACTGCTGATCAATGTGAACACCGGACATGGCCTGGCCATGGTCTTCTCGTTGCTGGCAGCGGCCATCACCTGGAACCTGGGCACCTGGTACTTCGGCATCCCGGCCTCCAGTTCGCATACCCTGATCGGCTCGATCCTCGGCGTAGGGCTGGCCAATGCCCTGATCAACGACATCCCGCTGGGTGATGGCGTCAACTGGCAGAAGGCGATCGACATCGGCATGTCGCTGGTAGTCTCGCCCATGGCCGGTTTCGCGATCGCCGCCCTGCTGCTGCTTGGTTTGAAATGGTGGCGCCCGCTGTCGAAGATGCACAAGACGCCAGAGCAGCGTCGCAAGCTCGACGACAAGAAGCACCCACCGTTCTGGAACCGCCTGGTGCTGGTGATTTCGGCGATGGGCGTGAGCTTCGTGCACGGCTCCAACGACGGCCAGAAAGGCATCGGCCTGATCATGCTGGTGCTGATCGGTATCGTCCCGGCCAAGTTCGTGCTCGACCTGAACAGCACCACCTACCAGATCGAACGCACCCGCGACGCGACCACTCACCTGAGCCAGTTCTACCAGCGCAATGCCGCCACCCTGGGCGAGTTCCTGGCACTGGGCAAGGCACAGGCCAGCGACCTGCCTGAGCAGTTCAGCTGCAACCCGCAGCAGACCGAGCCGACCATCGCCGCGCTGCAATCTTCGCTGCAAGGTGTTACCGATTACCGTGCCCTGGATGCAGAGAAGCGCGTGGAAGTTCGCCGTTACCTGCTGTGCCTGGATGACACCGCGAAAAAAGTCGGCAAGCTGCCAGGCCTGGAAGCCCGTGAAAAGGCCGACCTGGACAAGCTGCGCAAAGACCTCACCGCCACCACCGAATACGCCCCGTTCTGGGTGATCGTGGCCGTGGCCCTGGCCCTCGGCCTGGGTACCATGGTCGGCTGGAAGCGCGTGGTCCTGACCGTTGGCGAAAAGATCGGCAAGCAGGGCATGACCTATGCCCAGGGCATGTCGGCACAGATCACCGCAGCCTGCGCCATCGGCCTGGCCAACGTCTTCGCCCTGCCGGTGTCGACTACCCACGTGCTGTCGTCCGGCGTGGCGGGCACCATGGTCGCCAACAAGAGCGGCCTGCAAGGCGGCACGGTGAAGACTATCCTGCTGGCCTGGGTACTGACCCTGCCTGCGACGATAGGCCTGTCGGCCGGCTTGTTCTGGCTGGCGTCCAAAGCGATTGGCTGAGGCCTGCCGCTAACATGAGAAAGGCGCCTTATAGGCGCCTTTTTTATGTGGACTGTACCGGCCTCTTCGCGGGGCAAGCCCGCTCCCACAGATGCACACCAGTCTCAAGCAATGTGGTGAATCTGTGGGAGCGGGCTTGCCCCGCGAAGAGGCCGGTGCTGACTCACTACCGTTTCTTGCCTCCGAGTAACGACCCCATCAACCCGCGCACCAACTGACGCCCCAGCTGATTGGCCGCCTGGCGCACCGCAGACTTGATCGCCTGCCCCGCCGCACTCTGCAGAAAATCCCCGGCCTTGTCGGCCAGGCTCTGTTCATCCGCCTTCGGCACCGGTGCCGGCTCTACCGGCTCGCCCTTGCGCTGCGTCAGCATTTCATAAGCCGACTCGCGGTCGATCGGTTTGTCATAACGCCCCGCCAACGGCGACCCGGCAATCAATGCAGTGCGTTCGGCTCCATTCAACGGCCCAATGCGCGACTGCGGCGGCGCAATCAACACGCGCTGGACCATCGCCGGTGTGCCCTTCTCTTCCAAAGTGCCCACCAGCGCTTCGCCAATACCCAACTCGGTCAACACCGCCAAGGTGTCGAACGAAGGATTTGGCCGAAAACCATCCGCCACGGCCCGCAGCGACTTCTGCTCCTTGGCGGTGAACGCGCGCAAACCGTGCTGGATGCGTAGCCCCAACTGGGCAAGCACGGCATCTGGCAAGTCACCCGGGGATTGGGTGACGAAAAATACCCCCACGCCCTTGGAGCGAATCAACCGCACCACCTGCTCAAGACGATCCTGCAGCGCCTTGGGCGTGCCGTTGAACAGCAGATGCGCCTCATCGAAAAACAGCGCCAACACTGGCTTGTCGGCATCGCCGCGCTCCGGCAGTTGCTCGAACAGCTCGGCCAGCAGCCACAACAGGAAGGTGGCGTACACCTTCGGCGCCTCATGCACCAGGCGGCTGGCATCGAGCAGATGAATGCGCCCACGCCCATCGACGTCAGGCCGCAACAGGTCTTCCAGTTGCAGCGCCGGTTCGCCGAACAATGCCTCGGCGCCCTGCTGCTCCAGTGTCGCCAAACGGCGCAGCAGGGCCTGGGTCGAGGCCGAGGTCATCAGTGCGCTGTCTTCACCCAGCAGTTGCGGGTTTTCTTTCAGGTGCGCGAGCAGCGCCTTGAGGTCCTTGATATCCAGTAACAGCAAGCCATCTCGATCAGCCACCTTGAACGCGGCATACAGCGCCGCCTGCTGGCTGTCGGTCAGCTCCAGCAGATTGCCGAGCAGCAACGGCCCCATTTCACTCAAGGTGGTGCGTAGCGGATGGCCGGATTGCCCGGCGATATCCCACAAACTCAGCGGATAAGCCTGCGGCCGGTAGCCCAGCCAAGGCATGCCGGCAATTCGCTCGGCCACCTTGCCCTGCGGCGCGCCTGCGGCCCCGACACCGCACAGGTCACCTTTTACATCGGCGGCGAAGACTGCCACACCTGCATCACTGAACACCTCTGCCAGGTGCTGCAGGGTCACGGTCTTGCCAGTACCGGTGGCACCGGCAACCAACCCGTGACGATTGGCCAGGCGCATGGCTTGACTGACAGGCTGGCCATCCGGGCCAGCGCCTACAACTATGGTCGAAGATTCCGGCATCTTTTCAATCCTCTGCTCAAGCTTGGCGACCCCTCGGCCGATACGCGGGGATGATATTCGCCTTTGAAGACAGAACACCCCTGAAAGGATTTTCGGGATGTTGCACTGTTTTATAGCGGTACTTGTGCGAACGCCCGATAAAAACCTTAGCGGAACCGATTACGCCATGAACAAAAGCCTTCGTTTCAGCCACAAGATTCTTTTCGCCGCCTCATTGATCGTGATACTCGCTTTCAGCCTGTTCACGCTCTACAACGATTATCTTCAGCGTAATGCCATCCGCGAGAACCTGGAGAATTATCTGGCGGAAATGAGTGCGTCCACTTCCACCAATATTCGCAACCTGTTCGAAGGCCGTATCAAACTGGTGGAAAACCTCGCACAGAACATTGCCCAGCAACCCGCCAACGCTGAAACTTTGATGGGCCAGAACGCGCTGATCTCGAGCTTTCTCACCGTCTACCTGGGCAAGGTCGACGGCGGTTTCAGCGTGCGCCCCGACTCGCCGATGCCCGAGGGCTATGACCCGCGCACCCGCCCCTGGTACAAGGACGGCATGAATGCACAGGGCGCCATCCTTACCGAACCCTACATCGACATGACCACCAACAAGATGGTCATCGGCATCCTCAGCAAGGTCTCCAGCAGCGTCGGCGTGGTCGGCGGCGACCTGGCCCTGGACGGCCTGGTACAGATCATCAACTCCTTGAATTTCGGCGGCATGGGCTATGCCTTCCTGGTCAACGACCAGGGCAAGATCCTGGTGCACCCGGACCAGGCGCTGGTGATGAAATCGCTGTCGGACCTGTTCCCGCAGCACACTCCGAAATTGTCCGGTGAGCTGACTGAAATTCAGACCGACGGCCAAACCCGTCTCCTGACCTTTACTCCGATCAAGGGCCTGCCTTCGGCCAACTGGTACATCGGCCTGTCGGTGGACAAGGACAAGGCCTTCGCCATGCTCAGCACCTTCCGCACCTCGGCGGTGATCGCCACGGTGGTCGCGGTGGTGATCATCATCGGCCTGCTCGGCCTGTTGATCCGCGTGCTGATGCAACCGCTGATGACCATGACCCGCGCCATGGAGGACATCGCCGAAGGTGAAGGCGACCTGACCAAGCGCCTGAAGATTCACAACCATGACGAATTCGGCATCCTGGGTACCGCGTTCAACCGCTTCGTCGAACGTATCCACGGATCGATCCGCGAAGTGTCTTCGGCCACCGAGCAGGTCAACGAAGTTGCCCTGCGTGTCATCAGCGCTTCCAATTCCTCGATGACCAACTCCGACGAGCAGTCCAATCGCACCAACAGCGTGGCCGCCGCCATCAACGAACTGGGCGCCGCTGCCCAGGAAATTGCCGGCAATGCCGCCCAGGCCTCGCAGCATGCCAGCTCCGCCCGCCTGTTGGCTGAAGAAGGCCAGCAGGTGGTGGCGCGCAACATCGATGCGATGAACCGCCTGTCGGACTTGATCGTCACTTCAAGCGCGCACATCGAGACGCTCAACAGCAAGACCGTGAACATCGGCCAGATTCTCGAAGTGATCACCAGCATCTCCCAGCAGACCAACCTGCTGGCGCTCAACGCCGCGATCGAAGCGGCACGGGCCGGTGAGGCCGGGCGTGGTTTCGCCGTGGTGGCCGACGAAGTACGCAACCTGGCGCACCGCACCCAGGAGTCGGCGCAGCAGGTGCAGACCATGATCGAGGAGCTGCAGGTCGGCGCACGCGAATCCGTCGATACCATGGGCCAGAGCCAGCGCCACAGCCAGGACAGCATGGCCATCGCCAACCAGGCCGGCGAACGCTTGGACAGCGTCACCGTGCGCATCGGCGAGATCGACGGCATGAACCAGTCGGTGGCCACCGCCACCGAAGAGCAGACGGCCGTGGTCGACTCGATCAACATGGACATCAACGAAATCAACATGCTCAACCAGGAAGGGGTCGAGAACCTGCAGGCCACCCTGCGCGCGTGCTCGGACCTTGAGCAGCAGGCCAGCCGCCTCAAGCACCTGGTCGGCAGCTTCCGCATCTGACATCCAGCGGCAGGCAGGCGACTGCCTGCCGCGATTCCAACCGAACAAACTATCCTTCTGGTAGGTCAACCTTTAGGCGCGTCATCGCCGGCTCATTACAGCCGGGTGACAGACCCGAAGACGATCCCGGAGGGATGCTGATCGTGCACATCGCTGACATCACCATGTTCTACGCCCCAGCCAGTGGCGGCGTAAGGACTTATCTTGATGCCAAACACCACCGCCTCGATGCCCTCCAGGGCGTGCGCCACAGCCTGCTGATACCCGGCGCCAGCGCGCGCCACGCCGATGGCATCTACCATGTCCCCGCCCCACCCCTGCCCTTCGGCAACGGCTACCGTTTCCCGGTGCGCCTGGCGCCCTGGTGCAATGTGCTGCGCGGTCTCAAGCCCGACCTGATCGAGGTGGGCGACCCCTACCTCACCGCCTGGGCTGCCCTGGAGGCACGGCGGCAACTCGACGTGCCGGTGATCGGTTTCTACCACTCCGACCTGCCGCTGCTGGTCAGCAACCGCATGGGCAACTGGTTCACCCCGAATGTCGAAGCCTACGTCAGCAAGCTTTACGGCAATTTCGACCGGGTGCTGGCCCCCAGCCAGGTGATGGCCGACAAACTGATCCGCCTGGGCGTGCGTGATGTCCATGTGCAGCGCCTCGGCGTCGACCTGCAGACCTTCAACCCGCAGCACCGCGACCCACAGCTGCGCGCCGAACTGGGCATCCCCGATACCAGTCGGCTGCTGGTGTTCGCTGGCCGTGGCTCGCGGGAAAAGAACCTGCCGGTTCTGCTCGACTGCATGCAGCGCCTGGGTCGCCCCTACCACTTGCTGTTGGTGGGATCGAACATGCCCGCCAACGTCCCGGGCAATGTCAGTGTGATCAACCATTTCTGCGCACCGCAGGAAGTCGCCCGGCTGGTCGCCAGTGCCGACTTGCTGGTGCATGCCGGTGACCAGGAAACCTTCGGCCTGGTCATCCTCGAAGCAATGGCCAGCGCCACCCCCGTGGTTGCCGTACGTGCCGGAGCCTTTAGCGAGATCGTCAACGACCAGTGCGGACGCCTGTGCCGGGCCAACGATGGCCTGGCCATGGCAACGGCTGTGCGCGAAGTGTTCGAGGACGGCGTACGCAAGCTGGGCGTCCAGGCCCGCAGCCATGTCGAGCAGCACTATTCATGGGACAACGTCGTCAACGGGCTGCTGCTGCATTATCAAGCGGTGCTCGGCCATCAGCCGTTGGTTCGCGCCCATGGCTGAGGCAAGCATCGCCCCGCGCAGCCTGATGCTGGTGCTGCACGACATCGCGCCCGAGACCTGGCCGGACTACCAGCCGTTCGTGCAAGCGGTCGACCAGATGGGCAACGTGCCCATGACCTGGCTGGTGGTGCCGGACTTCCATCACCGCAACCCATTGACTCGCTCGCCGACCTTCTGCCGGTTACTCGAACGGCGACTTGCGCGGGGCGACGAGCTGGCGCTGCATGGGTTCTACCACGCCGACGAAGGGCCGGCGCCGCGCAGTCCGGGCGAGTTCTTCATGCGCCGCCTCTACACCCATGAAGGCGAATTCTATGGCCTCGACCAAGCGCAGGCCATGCAACGCCTGGAAGCAGGCCTGACGTTATTCGCCCAACAGGGATGGCCAGTCGCCGGCTTCGTCGCGCCTGCCTGGCTGATGAGCCAAGGCACCCGCGAAGCCCTGCGCCAGCTGCCGTTACGCTACACCAGCACCCCTCAGCATTTGTATCGCTTGCCCGACTTCACCGCCTACGACGCTCCAGGCTTGGTCTGGAGCGCCCGCAGCGCCTGGCGCCGCGGCCTGTCGCGGGTGGTTTGCGACTGGCAACGCAAGCGCTGGCAGGGCGCCGATACCTTGCGTCTGGGCTTGCACCCGGTGGATATGCGCCACCGTTCCTCGCGTGAATATTGGCTGCGCACGCTCGACGATCTGCTGCAGCAAGGTCGCGAGCCCCTGACCAAATCGGCCTGGCTGGAGCGCCAGGTGGTCGCATGAGCCGGCTCGGCTGGCTGGCGCTGGCAATGCTGGGTGCGTTGCTGGTGCCCATGCTGCTGGGCGGCAGCGAGTTGCTCCCCAGGCTCAAAGCGTTCGACCCGGGCCTGATGCTGACACTGCTGGGCATGATCCTGCTGTGCTGGGTGATCAATGCCATACGCCTGCGGCTACTGCTTGGCGAACACGGAGCCAGCCTGGGCCACGTGCGCAGCCTCGGCGTAGTGATGGCCACCGAATTTGCCATCTGTACCACCCCAGGCGGCAGTGGCGGGCCGCTGACGCTCATGGCGCTGCTGGCGCGCGAGCGCATCGGGCCGGCGCGCAGCGGCGCCGTGTTCGCCATGGATCAATTGAACGACCTGTTGTTCTTCTTCTGCGCGATGCTGGCGATTGCCGGCTATGCCCTGTTCCACAGCCTCGGCCGCAGCCAGGAAAGCATGCTGCTGGGCAGTGCTCTGCTGCTGTGTGCGGCACTGGCGGCGATCGTGCTTCTGCTGCGCTACCGCCGGGCGGTGATGCGGGCGAACGGACGGTTGTTGCGGCGACTGGGCATGTCGCCACAGCGCAGACGCCGCTGGGCGCGCAAGCTGCTGCATTTCATCGAAGCGCTGGGGCAAACCTGGCAACTACCCAAACGCACCTTGGTGCTGGTGTTCACCCTCACCTGCGCGCACTGGAGCCTGCGCTACAGCGTGCTGTACCTGGTGCTGCGTGGATTGGGCGTGGAGCTTGCGTGGATCCCCAGTTTTCTGGTGCAGATGCTCTCGCTCAGCGCCGGCCAGTTCAGCCTGTTGCCGGGTGGCGCCGGGGCCGCCGAGCTGACCTCGGCCGGCTTGCTGACACCGCTGGTAGGCAGCTCGACTGCCGCTGCGGCCATCCTGATCTGGCGTGCGGTCACGTACTACTTTTACCTGCTGGCCGGGGGGCCGGTGTTCGTCTGCCTGCTGGCGCGTCCGTTGCTGGAGCGCTGGCGGCGTCAGGCGGGTTGAGCTGGCGCCAGAGCTCGGCGGCGTCGCTAAAGTCTGCACCATCCTCTTCGCTGAGAGCGTCGAGGTCGTAACGGGCCAGGCAGCCCTCGCCGAGGGTAGGCGGTGGTGAGGCGGTGGGCTTGTTGCGGGAAGTTGCCATGCCATGCTCCCCAAAATAATGGGGGCTGCAGCGCAGCCCCCTCGGGTGTATCAGTCGAACACCACGGTCTTGTTGCCATGCACCAGCACGCGGTCTTCCAGGTGATAGCGCAGGCCACGGGCCAGCACCATCTTCTCGACATCACGGCCGAAGCGGACCATGTCCTCGATGCTGTCGGCATGGTTCACGCGCACCACGTCCTGCTCGATGATCGGACCCGCGTCCAGCTCTTCGGTCACGTAGTGGCAGGTTGCACCGATCAGCTTCACGCCGCGCAGGGCGGCCTGGTGGTACGGCTTGGCGCCGACGAACGATGGCAGGAAGCTGTGGTGGATGTTGATCACCCGTTCTGCGAAATCCTGGCACAGCTGCGGTGGCAGGATTTGCATGTAGCGCGCCAGCACTACCACGTCCGCCGCATGCTCCTGGACCAGGCGCGATACTTCGGCAAATGCCGGTGCTTTGTCTTTCGGGTCGACGGGTACGTGGAAGAATGGAATACCGTGCCACTCGACCATGCTGCGCAGGTCATTGTGATTGGAAATCACACAGGGGATATCGCAATCCAGTTCGTCGGTGTGCCAACGGTGCAGCAGATCGGCCAGGCAATGGGATTCGCGGCTGGCC
This sequence comes from Pseudomonas sp. NPDC089752, assembly GCF_044748725.1. NCBI lineage: Bacteria > Pseudomonadati > Pseudomonadota > Gammaproteobacteria > Pseudomonadales > Pseudomonadaceae > Pseudomonas > Pseudomonas sp. NPDC089752. Next base: position 188,018 of record NZ_JBIVGP010000007.1, on the reverse strand, counting down.
ATCAGCACGACACGCTTCTTCTGCGCCGAATCGGTCACGCGCCAGGTCATGGAAAACTCTTCGGCGATCGGTGCGAATGCTTCGCGGAAGGCTTCGATGCCGAATGGCAGGGATTCGGCACGGATTTCATGGCGCATGAAGAACCAGCCACTCTGCTCATCGGAGTGGTGGCTGGCCTCGTTGATCCAGCCATTGTACAAAGCCAGGAAATTACTGACTTTCGCCACGATACCAACGCGGTCGGGGCAGGCGATCACCAGTCGATAGGTGCGCATGAATAAGACTCCAAGAACTTCGCAAAGGCGCTCATTCTAACGGCCTGCCCGAAAAAACGCAGTAATCATCGTGTCCGCACCCGGCGCCACCCAGCAGCGCAGGCTGCGACAACCCGCCACGGCAGACAGATGACAAACATGACGAATTGCAGGGGCATATGTAAATTTTTCTTAACCTTGAGATATTTTGTCACAGGCACATTAAGAGTTTATGGCCTGATTAATTGGTTTACTTGAGAGTTTCGCCTGTCTATTATTGCTCCACACATTTCCGAACACGCATCAAGGAACACTCCATGTCTCTGATCAACGAATACCGCGCTACCGAAGAAGCCATCAAGGAACTTCAGGCCCGCCTGGCCAACCTGTCGCAGGATGACAAGCTGAAAAAAGAACTGGAGTTCGAAGGCAAACTGCGCACCTTGATGGGCGAATACTCCAAGTCGCTGCGCGACGTCATTGCCCTGCTCGACCCAGAGTCGAAACTGAGCAAAGCCCCACGTGGCGCCGTCAAGACCACCGCCACCAAGCGTGCGCGCAAGGTCAAGCAATACAAGAACCCGCACAACGGTGAAGTAATCGAAACCAAAGGCGGCAACCACAAGACCCTGAAAGAATGGAAAGCCAAGTGGGGTGGTGATGTGGTTGAAAGCTGGGCGACCCTGCTGGACTGATCTGTCCGCTTACACGCGCCACCGCTTTAAACAAGAACGCCGGCTCAATGCCGGCGTTCTTGTTTATTCAAGCAACTCCACTCAAGGCGAACCGCTCGGACAATTGCCGGGCATGGGCCTGCCAGGCATCCAGCACCCGCCGCCCCGCCTCGTCCGCATTGGCCCAGGCGCCCTGCCGGGCCTGCTCGAAGTCGCCCAGGGTGTTCGGTGCCCCCCATTGCGGGTCGCTGAGCCGCTGCTGACAGAAACCATGCCAGCGCTGACGCTCTTCACTGTTCAAGGTCTCAGGGAAGTTACGTGCCCGGTAACGGAACAACAACTCAGGCATGCGCGGATCATCGAACATCCAATGGCCATGCCCCAACTGAGCGGGGTCCAGGGTACGCACTTGCTCGCACAGGCGCCGATCGCGGTCACCGAGAAAACCGTCATACAACTGCTGCTCGGGGTCTTCACTCGGAACAAAGTCTTCCTTGCTGTAGATATATTCCAGCTTGTGTTGCCACTGCGCCTGTTGATTGGCCAGTGCTTCAGCCCGTGATTGCAGCAATGCCAGATCGATACCCAACCGCTGCTGATCCGCAGGACGCAAAACCGAAAGCGGTGCCACGACCGGGCAGCGATTGATCTGCAGCAACTTCAGGGGTACCGGTAATTGATCTTCAGAAAGTTCCTCACGGCGTGTGTACAACCGCTCACGCAGTACCTCGGCACTTTCCCTTATTAACGGCAGGGTTTCCTGATGCAAGTCGCATACAATCAGTGCATTGCGATTTTTTGGGTGCCAGGCCAGTGGCAAGACTACGCCCAGATAATGACGGGCTGCCGAGAAGCGTCCCGATATATGTACCAGCGGTTGCAATAAACGGATTTGCTCCATCACCTTATGCTTGCTGCGCAACTGGAACAGCCACTCGAACAACTTGGGTTGCTGTTGCCGAATCAGGCGCGCCAAGGCAATGGTCGCCCGCACGTCGGAAAGTGCTTCGTGGGCATGCCCGTGATCGATGCCATTGGCCTGGCTGAGCAACTCCAGGCGCAGGCTGGTGCGCCCATCCTGTTGTGGCCAGACGATGCCCTCCGGGCGCAGGGCGTACGCCGTGCGCACCACGTCGATCAGATCCCAGCGGCTGTTGCCGCCCTGCCATTCGCGGGCATAGGGGTCGAAGAAGTTGCGGTACAGGCTGTAACGGGTGACTTCGTCGTCGAAGCGCAGCGTGTTGTAGCCAGCGCCACAGGTCCCAGGGCGCGCCAGCTGCTCATGAACCCGGGTCATGAACTCGGCTTCGCACAGGCCCTGATTGGCCAATTGTTGCGGAGTAATACCGGTCACCAGGCACGCCGCCGGGTGCGGAAGGATATCGTCGGAAGGGCGGCAATAAAGGCTGATCGGCTCGTCGACTTCATTGAGGTCGAAGTCGGTGCGCACACCGGCCACCTGCAGCGGACGGTCGCAGCGCGGGTTGATGCCAGTGGTTTCGTAGTCGTGCCAGAAGATGGAGGTCACGGGGTCGTCCTGATACAAGGTCGCCCCGATTCTAGGCTATGTACGCAATAGCTTGAAACTTGGTTATGCTGCGTTAAAAACCGGCTCGGAATGCTCATTGACAACCAGTCAACTCCGCTTCCTCGCCGGTTTTTGCCTTGCCTAACCTGCGTTTCAAGCTATTTCGTACACAGCCTAGCGGACCTCAGACAGAAGCGTTGGCCGAGTTGAAACTGAAAAAGTCGCGCAACGAGCGCACGAACTCGTCGTATTCGCGTGATGCCTGCAACAGCATGAAGCCCGAGTCGTAGTGCCCCGGCGTCTGGTCTTCGCGGCACCACAGGCAACTGGCGGTCAGGTTGATGAATTGAAAGCCGCCACCGGCCAGCGGTCGACGCAATTGCAGCTCGTAGTCCGGCCCAACCAGCACAGGGAGCTGGCTGATCAACATCAGGCCATCTTCAGAGGCATTGCCCAACTGCCCGATCGGCTGATCGGTGAAGCGGTTGAAGACCTTGAGTACACAAGGCAACTGATGGCGTTCGATATGGCGCTGGTTGAACATGGTCACTGGTGCGATCCGTACCCGATGCCAGCAATACCAGAGACTGGCGGTGGTTGTAACAACTGAGTTACAGGTTAGCGCAGCGCGCGCGGCAAATCCCGTGAAATGTACGATACCTTGGTGTTAACGCCAAGGAGAGGTATTCACCGGGGTGGCCACTGCCGCTTGGCCAGCACGATAGTGGCCAAGCTTCTCCAATGTCTGCAGTCGGGCCTTGGCGCGATAGGCGTATTCGTTGCGCGGGTACTGCTGAATCAGATACTCGTAGGTTTGCGCAGCGTCCACGTACAACTGCTGGCGCTCCAGGCACTGGCCACGCAGCAGCGACACTTCCGGGTGGATGAACGGCCGGGCACGGCTGGTGCGGTCGACCTGCGACAGTTCCAGCATGACCTTCTGGCAATCGCCCCGGTCATAGGCGCGGTAGGCGTTGTTCAAGTGATGGTCCATGGACCAGCGGGTGCAGCCGACGGCGCTGGCCGCCAGGACGAAAACGATCAGGGCTCGCATGGGGGATCTCCTTTGATGCCAATGTATCGGCCAGCATCGGCAAATCTTCACAGGGTTTTGCAAGCATACGCCGACCGTTCAAATGCCACCCTGTCTTGCGTGCAGGTAGTGCAATGGAACAATGACTACAGCGCAATTGAGGAGTAGCCTTTCGCTGCGCTTCACTATAGGAGTCTGTGCATGACCATCCGCCGTACCAAAATCGTCGCCACCCTTGGCCCCGCCAGCAACTCGCCGCAAGTGATCGAACAACTGATCCTCGCCGGCCTGGACGTGGCACGCCTGAACTTCTCCCACGGCACCCCGGACGAGCACAAGGCGCGCGCCCGCCTGATCCGTGACATCGCCGCCAAGAATGGCCGTCACGTCGCACTGCTGGGCGACCTGCAGGGTCCGAAGATCCGCATCGCCAAGTTCAGCAACAAGCGCATCGAACTGAAAGTCGGTGACAAGTTCACCTTCTCCACCGTCCACCCGCTGACCGAAGGCAACCAGGACATCGTCGGGATCGACTACCCCGACCTGGTCAAGGACTGCGGCGTAAACGACGAACTGCTGCTTGACGATGGCCGCGTGGTCATGCGCGTCGAAACCGCCACTGCCGATGCCCTGCACTGCGTGGTGATCGTCGGCGGCCCGCTGTCGGACCACAAAGGCATCAACCGCAAAGGTGGCGGCCTGACCGCACCGGCCCTGACCGAAAAAGACAAGGCCGACATCAAACTGGCTGCGGAAATGGACCTGGACTACCTGGCCGTGTCGTTCCCGCGTGACGCCAAGGACATGGAATACGCCCGCAAGCTGCGTGACGAGTCCGGCGGCAGCGCCTGGCTGGTGGCCAAGATCGAGCGCGCCGAAGCCGTTGCCGACGACGAAACCCTCGACGGCCTGATCGCCGCCTCCGACGCGGTCATGGTTGCCCGTGGCGACCTGGGTGTGGAAATCGGCGACGCCGAGCTGATCGGCATCCAGAAGAAGATCATTCAGCACGCCCGCCGCAACAACAAGGCGGTGATCGTCGCGACCCAGATGATGGAGTCGATGATCCAGAACCCGATGCCGACCCGTGCCGAAGTGTCCGACGTGGCCAACGCCGTGCTCGACAACACCGATGCGGTGATGCTGTCGGCCGAGAGCGCCGCGGGTTCGTACCCGATCGAAGCCGTACAGGCCATGGCGCGGATTTGCCAAGGTGCCGAAAAGCACCCGACCAACCAGAAGTCCAGCCACCGCCTGCACACCACCTTCGAGCGTTGCGACGAAAGCATCGCCCTGGCGGCCATGTACACCGCCAACCACTTCCCCGGCGTCAAGGCGATCATCGCCCTCACCGAAAGTGGCTACACCCCGCTGATCATGTCGCGCCTGCGTTCGCACGTGCCGATCTTCGCGCTCACTCCACACCGCGCCACTCAGGCCCGTACCTCGATGTTCCGCGGCGTCTACCCGATTGCCTTCGACCCGGCCTCGTTGCCGGCCGACAAGGTCAGCCAGGCGGCAGTCGACGAACTGCTCAAGCGTGGGCTGGTGGAGCAAGGTGACTGGGTGATCCTGACCAAAGGCGACAGCTACCACACCATCGGTGGCACCAACGGCATGAAGATCCTGCATGTCGGTGATCCGCTGGTCGGCTGATAGCCTTCAAAGGGGCCGCTCTGCGGCCCATTCGCGGGGCAAGCCCGCTCCCACAAGGTTTGCGCACGAACCCTGTGGGAGCGGGCTTGTCCCGCGAAGAGGCCGGCCCGAACACCGCAAAGCATCACGCATGCTCTACAAACACATCGGCTAATACCTGATTTCTCGGTATCCCCGCAATAAACAGCCGCCGCGCAAAGCGCTCGACACTCCCCGGCGAGCCACACAACAGCGCAACCGTCTGTCGTGATGATGGGCGCAAAGCAGCCAACGCCTCGTCCAACTGGTCCGCCAACACCGGTTCGACACTCACGCCTTCAATGCCCAGCAAAGGCTCCGCCAGGTAATGCCCCGCGCCATCGCGCGCCACATGCATCACTCTGATTTCGCCCTGATGCCCCTGCCGCACTGCCTCTCGCAAGATGCCCCATAACGGCGCCAGTCCGGTCCCCGCCGCCAACAGCCATAGTGGTCGCGCCTGCCAGTCCGAATCGTAGTGCAACGCACCGCCCCTGAGCTCCCCCAAACGCAGCGTATCGCCAACCTTCAACTGCCGAGCGCTGTCACAAAAGGCGCCTGGCCGCTGGCAGTCGATATGAAATTCGAGAAAATCATCTTCCCCCGGCAGGCTCGCCAGCGAATACGGCCGCGCGACCGATCCGCACCACAGCACCACATGCTGACCCGCCTGGTAACGCAGCGCCCGCTCAGGCCGCAGGCGCAATCGCAGTACATCGCCGAACCAGTCCAGTGCACAAACCTGGGCAGGAATCCCGTCCTGCAGCGGGTCGAACACCGCCACACGCAGGTCACCTACCACCCAGCACTGGCAGGCCAGGCGCCAGCCCTGTGCGTGCTTATCCAACGCCAGCGCCTCGGGCAAGGCATCTGCCGGTTGCCCGTCCAGGCAGTGCACCAGGCAGGCGTGACAGCTGCCGGCGCGGCAGCTGTAAGGCACATTCAACCCCGCCTCGTTCAGGGCATCGAGCAGGTTGCTGCCGGTGGGCACCGTCCAGCGGCGCTCGCCCACGCAGAGTTCAGGCATGGTCATCATCTCTCCAGGTCTATAGGGCCACTCTAAGGCAAGCCAGTACTGGCAGCAAAAAGGATGCCCGTCAGCAGCCGACCATGGTCCAGACCACACGCAGGTGTTTCGCCGCCACAGGCGCGCTATACTGCCGCGCCTTTTTACGTCGGCCTGACCTGCCGGCGCCTTGCCAGGCGTTTCGACACACCGTGTGCAGTGTCGGAAGGCCTTTACGAATGTTCCCGTCTTTAAGAGGAGCGCGCTGCATGACCGTGATCAAGCAAGACGACCTGATTCAGAGCGTCGCCGACGCCCTGCAATTCATCTCGTACTACCACCCCGTCGACTTCATCCAGGCGATGCACGAGGCCTACCTGCGTGAAGAGTCGCCTGCCGCGCGCGACTCGATCGCCCAGATCCTGATCAACTCGCGCATGTGCGCCACCGGCCACCGCCCGATCTGCCAGGACACCGGTATCGTCACCGTGTTCGTCCGCGTTGGCATGGACGTGCGCTGGGACGGCGCCACCCTGAGCGTCGACGACATGATCAACGAAGGTGTGCGTCGCGCCTACAACCTGCCTGAAAACGTCCTGCGCGCTTCGATCCTGGCCGACCCGGCCGGTGCCCGCAAGAACACCAAGGACAACACCCCGGCCGTCATCCACTACTCGATCGTCCCGGGCGACAAGGTCGAAGTGGACGTCGCAGCCAAGGGCGGCGGTTCCGAGAACAAGTCGAAGATGGCCATGCTCAACCCGTCCGACTCGATCGTCGACTGGGTGCTGAAGACCGTACCGACCATGGGTGCTGGCTGGTGCCCGCCTGGCATGCTCGGCATCGGCATCGGCGGTACCGCCGAGAAGGCTGCGGTCATGGCCAAGGAAGTGCTGATGGAGTCCATCGACATTCACGAACTGAAGGCCCGTGGCCCGCAGAACCGCCTGGAAGAGATCCGCCTGGAGCTGTTCGAGAAGGTCAACCAGCTGGGCATCGGCGCCCAGGGCCTGGGCGGCCTGACCACCGTGCTCGACGTCAAGATCATGGACTACCCGACCCACGCCGCCTCCCTGCCGGTGTGCATGATCCCTAACTGCGCCGCCACCCGTCACGCCCACTTCGTGCTCGACGGTACCGGCCCGGCCGAGCTGGAAGCGCCATCGCTGGACGCCTACCCGGAGATCGTCTGGGAAGCCGGCCCGAGCGCCCGTCGCGTCAACCTCGACGAGATCACCCCGGAAGAAGTCGCCAGCTGGAAGCCGGGCGAAACCATCCTGCTCAACGGCAAGATGCTCACCGGCCGCGACGCCGCGCACAAGCGCATGGTCGAAATGCTCAACCGTGGTGAAGAACTGCCGGTCGACCTCAAAGGCCGCTTCATCTACTACGTCGGCCCGGTCGACCCGGTCGGTGACGAAGTGGTAGGCCCAGCCGGCCCGACCACCGCCACGCGCATGGACAAGTTCACCCGCCAGATCCTCGAACAGACCGGCCTGCTGGGCATGATCGGCAAGTCTGAGCGCGGCCCGACCGCCATCGAAGCGATCAAGGACAACAAAGCCGTGTACCTGATGGCCGTTGGCGGCGCCGCCTACCTGGTGGCCCAGGCTATCCGCAAGTCCAAGGTCCTGGCATTCGCCGAGCTGGGCATGGAAGCGATCTACGAGTTCGACGTGAAGGACATGCCAGTCACCGTCGCGGTCGACAGCAACGGTGAGTCGGTGCACATCACTGGGCCTGCGCTGTGGCAGGGCAAGATCGCCGAGAGCCTGGCCGTTGAAGTCAAGTGATCTGATGTAAACGTGCTACCCCATCGCCGGTCACCGGCGATGGGGCCGCAGAAAACACTATTTATTTACCCCACCCAGCCCCACCGTTGCTCTTCAAATAGGCACATCCAACCCAGAGGATGACCTGATGAGCAACTCCGCAAATGCCAGCCAATGGCTACGTCGCTTCCGTGTCGATATCACCTCCAACTCCAACCGAGTGTTTGCCAATGGCCGACAACAGGTGGAAGTGACGATCACCATCGAACCCCGCCAGGGCCAGACCATCAGTGAACAGTCATTGGCCTCGATGCAGCTCATCCTGATCGATGACGACGGCAAGATCCACGACCTGAAAGGCGATCTCAAAGCTCACGCCGAACGCGACCCGCGCTTTGTCTACCATGCAGCGTCCGGCGCAGTCCCCAGCCCGTTGCTGGATGCCTCGACCAACGCCGTGCGCCGACGCTTCTATGTCACTTCGACATTGCCGGGTGGCACGCTGTCTACAATCCATGCGGGTATCTGGAAGGATGAGACGACTCACTTCGAAACCAATGAAGGCCCCTTCCAGTCATCGGTCGTCCTCGAATCCATTTCGCCGCGACGCCACCCAGATTCGGCCTTCCAGTTGAGCATGGAGCCAAGAGTCGAATACCAGATCGAGAGCGTCAATAACCACGATGACGAGTTCAAGGTGGACGTTGGCTACTTCGGCTTCAAGGATCCCAACTTCACCATCGTCCAGAGCATCGCGCACGCGACAGCGTCGGGTGAGGTGTTCTACAAGCGGCGCAATTGGGACCATGCCCTGTTCTCATTCGAGGGGGTCAATGATTACAGCCAGCACTATGACGTGTCTGTCTATGCCGTTGAGCATCATTTCCACCACGAATTTCCCGAAGCACGTAAAACCTTCCTGCCACGTCGTCATCACATGGCCATTTTCTGTTCGCACCGGCGCTTCTATTCCATGTACTTCAATGAGATCGAGGTCCACGAAAGCCTGTGGACACTCATTGATCAGGATGGCAACGCGCACGAGGTCGAATTTTTCACAACGGATAACGACAGGGTTGTCGACTTCCGCGTGAACTGAGCCCTTTCGCGTGAGCTACCACGGCGCTTGCAAGCCAAGCGCCGACCATTCGCCAGCCTGAGTTAACCGCCATGTCCAGTATTCATAGCCAAGCCAGCAACTTCGGCGATTTCGTAAAAACCGGCGTGGATGACCGCACCGGTCAATTCACCCTCGCCCTCTCCCTGCCGCTACCCGCCGCCAACCACCTCTGCGGCCCCTCGCTCAGCCTCTCGCTAGCCTTCAACACGCTCAGCTCTGCGGTCAACCGCGGCTACGGCCTGGGCTGGAACCTCGGATTGTCCGAGCTCAACCTCGATCAGCACAACCCGCACCTGAGCCTGGCATCGGGCGAACGTTTTGCCGTCGACCTGAACGCTTCGAACCTGGCGCCGGGAGAACGATTGGTGTTCTTCGACCACAAGCTCAAGAGTCTCAAGGTAGCGTGGCAGGCTGACGGCAGCGTGCGGATCGATAAAAAGACCGGGGATTGCGAAATTCTCGAAAAACAAGACGCTGGCAGCGCACGCTATCTGCTCACTGAAATGCGCTCGCCTGAAGGCCGCAAGCTGTTTTTCGATTGGATGCCGTTTGGCGATGACGACTACATTTTGCACCAGGTTCGCGATGAAACGCGCTCGCTGGTGCGGCTGGAACACGACGGCGGCGATCTGCAGTTCAGCTTGAACCCTGACAACCCTGACAACGCATTGCTGCAGCTATGGCTGAGCAACGACCGTGTGAGCAGCATCCATCTGCCCGGTGTCGACTCGGCCTTCGAAATCGACTACGACACCCTGCAAATGCCCAACGGCGCCGAGTTGTTGCTACCTTCGCATGTCACCAGCCCGCTGGGTGCCCAGGACATCGTTAAATGGTCTGCGCCGAACGACGGCCATCAGCTACCCGACGGCGCACCTTTTCCGTGGTTACCGCGGGTGATCGCCTGGACACACGCCAGCGGGTTGCAAGCCAGCGAGCTGAACCACAGCTACGAATGGGTCGGCGATCATAACTACCTGGGTTTTGGCAGTGACCAGGCATTCGAGTGGAGCGATGGCCGAGACAACCTCTACCAAGTGGACAGTGACTATCGATACCAAGCCATCGAAACCCTCACCGACGGCGCCGGCGAACCCCTGGGCACTTACCACCGCACCTGGGACCGCTATCACCTGCTGATAAGCGAAACCCACCGGCTGGGCAACTGCGAAACCCGCAAACGCTTCGCTTACGCAGCCGACCCCAAGCTGACCTGGGCGCAGCAGCCAGCGTACTGCCAGTTGCCCATCGAGATTTCCACCACTTACGTCGACCTTGCCCAGGCGGACACCCATCGCAGTGAAACGACCACTTATCGCTACGATGATTTCGGCAATGTCGTGCATACCGGTCACCCCAGCGGGGTCCAGGAGCTGAGCGAATATTACCCAGCCGAAGGCGCCGAAGGTTGCCCGCCTGACCCACTGGGCATGGTGCGACACCTCAAGCGCAAGACCATCATCCCGGCCCAGGCGGCAGGCGATGCAGCGATGTCCAGCATCACCTACACCTACCAGTCGCTGGCCAACATGGCCGAGCCTGACCACGTCCACATCGTCGTCGAAAGCGAACAGGCCTTCAATGGCCATGACCAGGATCTGCTGGAAGCGACCCAATACACCTACATCGACGCCTCAGGCCCTCACCATGGGCGGGTTCAGGCTATCGCGGTAACGCTGCAAGGCAACGTGACCACCACCGCCTTCGATTACCAGATGAACGAGGGCCAACTGATCACCTCGACCACTATCATTGGCTTCGAAAACGATGAGCAAAACCGCTCCAGCACTCGCAGCGCACAGTGGCTGGGCAGCGGTCTGATCTGTTGGGAACGCAGCGAAACCGGCAGTTTGACCCGTTACGAGTACGATGCGCTCGGCCGGCTGGTTCGCGCCCTGAGCGCCATCGACAGCCCATTCCAGACCGAGCAGCTGACCCGCTACCACTTCCACGACGACACTGCCCGCCTGGCCCGTGGCAATAGTGAGCGTAACCCGGTCATGGTCGAGCAGGTCGATGTCATCGGCCGCCGTCAACGGCAGTGGCTCGATGGCGATGGCAACGTCATCTGCGTGGAGCTCGAAGACCTGGAAAACCCACCCGACACATTTCGCGAGGTCAACCGCACTACGTTCGACGGGCTAGGCCGCAAGGTCCGGGAAACCACCCTCGACTGGATTGGCTCACCGCCTGAAGCCTTGGTGCTGACCAGCACGACCCGTTACGACGGCTGGGGCAAGGCTGCCAGCACCACCACTGCGACCGGGATCGAACAGCATGTGCGGCACGATCCGATCAATCTGCTAAGTGAGCAATGGCAGACGGCCGATGGCCAGTCGGGGCCTCGGCAGTTAACCCGTTACAACGTCGCCGGCAGCCCGATCGAACAGCAGGACTTCGATAATACCGGCCAACTGATGCGCACCTTGCACCTGGTCCGCGACGGAATCGATCGGATCATCGAGCAGCGCACCCATGCCACAGGTGTGGCCGATGCCGTGACGCGCTACCATTATGACGCCTACTCACGCGTGATCGAAAAACAGCTGCCTGATTCCACCCGCCTGACCTGGACGTTCGCCCCCCACAGTGACGATCATCATCCCCAGTGCGTTGCAGTAGATGGGCAAGTGATCGGCCGCCAGACCTTCGACGGCCTCGGCCGACAGCGCACTGTGGAGGTCGGCAGGCGCAGCACACGCTATCACTACCAGGCCAACCAGCTGCCACCGACAGCCAATACGCTGGCCGACGGCACTGTCCTTTCGTATACCTATGAACCGAACCTGGGTAACGCCCTGGTTGCCACCATTCCAGACACAGGCGGCGCACGCACACTCGGTTACCACCCAACGCTGGGGGTGCCCATGGTGGCCAGCGATGATCATGGCCGTCAGCAATGGCAATTCAACGCCGCGGGGCTTGCCGAGCGGGTAACCTGGAACATCGATGGCGAGCAACACATCACGACCTGGGAACACTCGTTCAAAGGCCTGCCCCTCCGGTTCACCGATGCCGCCGGGGTCGAACACCAGCGCAGCCTGGATACTCTGGGCCGGCTCCACGTGCTGCGAGTCGGCGCACTGGAAACCACCTACACCTATGACGCCTTCTCCCGCCCTGCGACCATCGTCTGCGACGACCCTGACAACGGGCGACACCTGCGCCAGGTGATCGCCTACGATGCCATGGGCCGCGAACACCAGCGCACCTTCACCCTCGACAGGCTTGATTCCGAACCCTTCCAGAGCACCCAGACCCTCACCTACTCCAATCTCGATCGGCTCGTTGCGCGGACCTGGAGCGGCGATGGGCAACAAGGTGAAGAGCATTTCGACTACGACCTGCGCGGTCGGTTGATTCGCTACACCGTCACGCCCACGTCAGCCCCGTTGGACGCCTTCGGCAACGCCATTGTCGAACAGCGTTTCAACTTCAACGCACTGGATGGCTACACGCAGGTGGTCAGCGTATTTGCCGACGGCAGCCAGGATCAGGCCGAGTTCAGCTACAGTGCGCAGGATCCGACTCAGCTCGTCACCATCACTCATACCCACGCCACTTGGCCCGCGCGTATCGACTTGCGTCATGACGCCTGCGGCCGCGTGGTCGAGGACAGTTTGGGCCGCTCGCTGAGTTGGGACAGCGAAGGGCGCCTCGCGGGCGTCGACGTTTCGGGCCGCAGTTGCAGCTATGCCTACGACCCCAGCGGCCACTTGTGCGACCGCATGCTCGATGGGCAGCTGACCCGCAGCTTCCATAGCGCCGGGCAACTCACCCATGAACAGCAGGGCGACGTACAGTTGAGCGTCGTGAGCGATGGCCAGACATTGTTTGCCCTGAGCGAACTCACTGCAGGGGTGCGCAAGAACACGTTGCTGGGGTGCGACACTCAGGGCAGTGTCATGCTGGAAGCCGGCGATGAAGTTGGTCATTGCAGATACACCCCCCACGGCGCGGCACAACAGCAGCAAGGCTTTGGCTATGCGGGTGAACGTCACGACCCGCTCACCGGCTGGCTCGTCCCCGGCGGCTATCGCCCCTATGACCCCGTGTTGATGACCTTCCTCAGCCCTGACGACGAGAGCCCGTTCGGCCGTGGTGGAATCAACCCTTACGTGTACTGCGGTGGCAACCCCATCGAGCGCACCGATCCAGACGGTCATAGCTGGCAAAGCTGGGTGGTGACGGGTATCGGCCTGGCGCTTGGCGCAGCAAGCCTGGCTTCCGGGGGGGCAGCATTGTTACCGTTGATCGCGGGGGGCTGGGGGGCAATGAGTGCCAGTGGCGCCCTGGCCGTTACCAGCGCAGTGCTCAATGTCACGTCTTTTGGTACCGGTGCCGCCAGCGCGATGCTGCAGGCCAGCGACACGCATGAACGGACCGCCAGTGCACTGGGCTGGGTATCACTGGGTAGCGGTATCGCCGGCGCACTGTTCGGCATCGTCCCCGCCGCCGCCAAACTGGTCAGCTCAGCAGCCAGCGCCAGTGGCCGCAGCGCCAGCAAACTGGCCGGTTTTCAGCCTTACAAGCTCGGCCCAGGCGGAAATGAACGACCCGCGAGCATACTTTTCTCGACTACCAAAGGCGGCAGCGATGTCGCCTTCATTCCAAACCTGTATGGCGAAGGCACAGCGGCGTTCGTCACCCACGGGCACCCCTTGGGGCAATTGATGAATGCACAGGGGCAGGCAGACGATGCGCTCAACATCGCCCGCAACCTGATTGCCCCTCGGCTGGCGGAAATGGGGTACCCCGCAGACCAGAAGATCGTGTTGCTCGCCTGCTGGGGTGGCAAGAGCGGTGCGGCGCAGTCAATTGCCAATGAGTTGCGCCGACCGGTCGAAGCCTTCAGTCAGAAGATATTCCTCAAGGGCCCAGCCACGCTACAGGGCGCTCGCGCACAAGGCCCAACCCTCGAGAAGGTGACCAATGTGCCTGTGTACAAGGCATCACCGCTGAGCCGGCTGATAAACGGGTCGCCAAGTACCTTCCTCGACAAACCTCACTTTGGAGTAGCACGGTCGACGCTATACCGACCGCAATAGTGAAGCCTGACTCAGGCCGGCAACGGCTTGAGCCAGAATGACAGGATCTTGGCCGACTGCTGCGAGTCCCTCAGGTCACGCCAACTGCAGGAAGTGCGCAGCGATGGCTCATGCAAGAAGCCACGGTTGCGCCAGAACCCATGCAGCGGTTTGTAATTGGCCGGGCGTAGCGGATGCCCGCCCGGCCGCTCCACCGTGGAAAATGCGCAGTAGTCGAACTCGGCGAGCTTATGGGCATAAGATTCGCGTTCGATGAAAAAGCGCACCCCCAGGCCCTGGCCTCGATATTTGGGCAGGACCAGCGATTCCCCAAAGAAGTACACGCTGGCAGGGTCCCGCCCCTGCGCGAGGAACGGCTGCTGGAACTCAGCGCCAACGTCTACCAGAGGCAGGCCGGTAGCAGCACCGACCACCTGGCCGGCCTCCACTGCCAACACCACCAGGCTGCGCCCCGATTGGGCATAGATGCCTATCTGCTCGGCCTCATACTCTGCGGTGCTGTCAAAAAGCATGGGAAACTCACGAAACACGGTCAGGCGCAGGCGAGCGAGTTCGTCGATGTATGGCGCGATAGCGGCGCCGTGCAACAGGCGTATTTGCATGCTTGGCGGTCGTTCTGTCGGAGTGGATGACAAGAGGAACCCTACCATCCGACCCGACACAACGCCTTTTCCCTGCGCGACAGGTATTGTTCCATGACCGCTATCGGACGCGTCAGCTGATACGCGTACCCAAGACCTTCAGGAACGCCGCCAGCCAAGCAGGATGCGCTGGCCATGCAGGCGCCGTCACCAGGTTGCCATCGACATGCGCCTGGTCCACCGCGATATCGATGAAGGTGCCGCCCGCCAGTCGCACTTCTGGCGCACAGGCCGGATAGGCACTGCATTCGCGCCCTTCCAGCACCCCGGCCGCCGCCAGCAGCTGCGCACCATGGCATACCGCCGCAATCGGCTTCCCGGCTTGATCGAAGGCGCGCACCAACGCCAGCACCCGCTCATCCAGGCGCAGATATTCTGGAGCACGTCCACCGGGGATCAGCAAGGCATCGTAACTTTCCGGGCGGACCTGAACGAAGTCATGGTTCAAGGCAAAATTATGCCCCGGCTTTTCGCTGTAAGTCTGTTCACCCTCGAAATCGTGGATCGCCGTGCGCACCGTCTGCCCGGCGATTTTCTCCGGGCACACCGCATGCACCGTGTGGCCGACCATGCTCAGCGCCTGGAAAGGCACCATCGCCTCGTAGTCCTCGACGTAGTCGCCCACCAGCATGAGAATCTTCTTAGCCGTCATCGCATCCACTCCTTCGTTTGCAGGGAAACAGTCACTGCACGATAGCCGGTCTCAGTCTCGGCGGTCGAGCAGGTTGACCACTAACCGGTCCAACCAGCCCCACACCCGCTGCTTCACCCGACGCCACAACGGCCGCGCGTGCCAGTGGTCGAGGTCGACTTCTTCGCTGAGGGCGAAATCGCGCTCGAAGCTCGCCAGCACGGCGGCCGTCAGCGGCGGGTCGAGCGCCTCGACATTGGCCTCCAGGTTGAAACGCAGGTTCCAGTGGTCGAAATTGCACGAACCAATGCTGACCCAGTCGTCCACCAAGGCCATCTTCAAGTGCAGGAAGCAGGGCTGGTATTCATAGATCCGCACACCGGCGCGCAGCAAACGGGGGTAATAGCGATGGCCGGCATAACGTACCGACGGGTGATCGGTGCGCGGGCCGGTGAGCAGCAGGCGCACGTCGACGCCTTTGCCCGCCGCCCGGCGCAGCGAGCGGCGCACGCTCCAGGTGGGTAGAAAATATGGCGTGGCCAGCCACACACGTTGCTTGCCACTGTTGAGCGCACGCACCAGCGAATGCAGGATGTCGCGATGCTGGCGGGCGTCGGCGTAGGCCACCCGGCCCATGCCCTGCCCCTGCGCTGGCACCCTGGGCAGGCGCGGCAGGCCGAAGCCTTCGGGGGGCCGCCAGGCGGTACGGCGATTGTTGGCCTGCCACTGGCGATCGAACAGCAGTTGCCAATCGCTGACCAGCGGGCCCTGGATCTGCACCATTACCTCGTGCCATTCGCTGGTGGCCTCACCCGGGGTCCAGAACTCGTCGGTGACACCGGTGCCACCCACCACCGCCCAACGCTCGTCCACCAGCAGCAGCTTGCGGTGGTCGCGGTACAGGTTGCGCAGGCCGCGGCGCCAGCGCAGGCGGTTGTACCAGCGCAGGTAGACGCCAGCGTCCAGCAGGCGCTGGCGCAGGGCTGAATTGAAAGCGAGCGAACCGTAATCGTCGAACAGGCAGCGCACCCGCACGCCGCGACGGGCTACCCGCTCCAGGGCCGCGACCACCGTCTCGGCACAAGCGCCGGCCTCGACCAGGTACAGCTCCAGGTCGACCTGGGACTCGGCGCGCTCGATCGCCTGGAGCATGCGTGGGAAAAATTCAGGCCCGTCGATCAGCAGCTCGAACTGATTGCCATCGCGCCAGGGGAAGACCGGCCCCGGCATGTCAGCGCGCGTTGAAGATCAGCACCGCGTTGACCGGTACCGTCGGGTTGATGGACTTGAGCTTGGCGAACTTGCGCAAGGTTTCCAGGCCTGGCGCCAGGCCGAAGTCCTCGGCACGCAGAATCAAGGGTTCGAGGGTCACCACCTGGAAGCGTCGCGCGTCCAGGCGAGTCGCCAGCAGCAAAGCGTTGTAGCTGTGCGACTGGCCGTGCAGGGTGACGGTCAGCGGCAGGCGCAATTCGATCTGCGCGCCGTCGGCCAGGTCGTTGATCGGCCGCAGGTCGAGCTGGGCCTTGACCGTTGCCTCGGCAAAACGGCCAACCTCGAACAAGTCATCACGCATGCGCTCGTCGCGCAGCGGGATGCCGCTGCTCACCGAGTCCATCTCGATACGCAGCCCAGCCGCGCCTTTGCGGTCGACGCTGCCATGCAGCACCAGAAAACGGTGGACCTCGGCCGTGTCGCCGTTCTTGCCGGTGACGAACGACAGCCGTGAGGACTCACCATCGAGGTGCCAGTTGGCGTGGGCGGGCAGGCATAAAGCCAGCAGCAGGGCGGGCAGAAGACGGGGCAGCTTGAACATGACAGATCTCGTGAAACCAGACCGTCAACCTTAACCGCCCGCCTTCACGGCAGCAAGCGGCAGCCCGCCTGCGCGGACTGCCAGGCGGCCTGGTTGCGCTGGCCGAGGCCCTCGGCGGTAATCAGGCGTTGGGCGACGTCTTCTTCCAGGGTGCTCAGCGGCAGCCATTGCTTTACGTAACCTCGGCAATAGGCTTGGTCGAAGCCCATCACAAAGCGGCACGAGCAGTATTCCTTGGCCGAATAGGCCGAGAGGATGCCAGGGAAATCCGCCAAAGCCTGACGCTCCAGCCACGCCCAGCCGAGCAGGGCCACGACCACCAGTAACAGGAGACGCTTCATGCGCCCTCCTTGGCCAGCGCCGCCAACACGCGCTTGAGCAGTTCGTTATGGCTATAGCTGCCATCGCGGTCATCGGCATAGCGGACGATCACCAGCTTCTGTTTCGGCAACACATACAACGCCTGACCCAAGTGGCCGAGGGCGGCATAAGTGTCTGTCGGTGCATCGGGCCAGGGCACCGCACTGCCCTTGCGTGGCTGGTTGAGCCACCAGTGGCCGCCGGGGTTGGCTTCGCCGGGAATGGCCTGGGCCTGGCTGAACAGCGTGCGGTTGAAGGTTACCCAGCTGGCCGGCAACAGCTGGCGATCAGCCCAGCGCCCTTCACGCTGCATCAACAGACCGATGCGCGCCAGGTCGCGAGCAGTGAGGTACAGGTAGGAAGAGCCGACGAAGGTGCCCGAGCCGTCGCGCTCCCACACCGCGTTGCCGATGCCCAGCGGGGTGAACAGCGCCTGCCAGGGGTAATCGGCATAGGCGCCGGGGTCGAGCATGCCGCGCAAGGCGGCGGCCAATACATTGCTGTCGCCACTGGAATACAGAAACCGCTCACCCGGCTTTGCGACGGCCGCGTGCGCAGCGGTATAGCTCGCCATGTCGGTGTGGCCACGGGTGTAGAGCATGGCCACCACCGAGGATTTCAGCGGCGCGTATTCGTAGTCCTCCTGCCAGTCCAGGCCACTGGCCCAGTGCAGCAGATCGACCAGGCGCACATCCGGATGCGCCTGCATCGGAGAGTAAAAGCGCGCCGCAGCATCCTTCAGCTGGAAGCGCCCTTCGGCCTGGGCAACGCCCAGCACCGTTGCCAGCACGCTCTTGCTCACCGACCAGGTGAGATGAGCGGTGCTTGCCGTAGTGGGTGCCGCGTAACGCTCGTGAACGATGTGGCCGTCTCGGATGATCAGCAGGGCGTCGCTGCGGATACCACTACGCGCACTGGCAGTGCGCGGCGGGAAGACATACGCGTCGACTGCCTGCCAATCGACGTCGCGTTTGTCGACCTGCCAATCCGGTATGGGCCAGCCCTCGGCCCTGGCAGCGCCTGCAGCCATTATCAGGATCAGCAACCACGCCTTCATCGTATGCAGCCCCAAGGTTCATAGGTGCTGCCGATGCTGGCAGGCGTTCATGACAATCCGGCAGCACTCCAGGCCTTGGCCAAGCGTTTTTCCCGCGCTGCGCCAGCCAGCGCCATCACCCCCTGATCCCGCTGCCAGAGCTGTGCCCACTGTGCCGGCCCCGCCGCCAGCGCCTGGTCTATCGGCCCCTTGAGGTCGTGAAACTGTGCGAACAGACCGCCCAACAGCAAGTGGCAACCCACGCTATCGGCACATTGGCGGCTAGCCTCGGCGCACCCCGCCAGCACGCCGAGCAGGCGCAGGCGCAACTGCTGCGGCCAGCCGCACTCCTGCCCCACCCCGTACAGCCAAGCCACCATCGCCGCCAGCACGTACAGGTCTTCCAGCGAACGGAACGGTTTGACGTATGCGTCCCAGCCATCGCCGGCCAGCAGCTCGCAGGCCGCCTGCTGCAGGTGCAGGCGGCCGTGGCCGACCTCGGGCATCACCGGCAGGGTCGGCAAAGGCTCCAGGGCCACCCCATGCTCGCCTGGGTAGACCACTGCCAAATTCAGCCGTGGCGCTTCACCCCGCCCCTCGCTGCGCGCCGCCACCAGCAGCCATTCGGCATCGAGCCCTGCTGTGACGAAGTCCTTGCTGCCGGTCAGGCGCAGCCCCTCCAGGCGGGTTTGCATGTCCGCCGGGCGCACGCTGCGCCGCTCCGTTGCACACAGCGCGCCGAGGCTGGCCGGGGCGCTGGGCCAGAGCATGCGCAAGGCGGCCTGGTAGCCGATGAGAAACGCCAGCCCGGGGGTGGCCATGGCGCGCCCGCCGAGCACCGCCAGTTCAAATGGGGTGACTGCGCCCAGGTGCTCGAGCTGCGCGGCATAGGCTTCGCCCAGAGTGCCAGCCAGGGGCTGGCGGAGGGGATCGTTGAGTCGTTGCAACCAGGCCATCGGACGCTCCTCGAAGGGCTGTTGTGGGGTGTCACGCAAGCATCACCAAAGATTCACAGGGGTGACACCGCGCCTACCTAGGCTGACTTTGCACAACAAAGCCGACCGGCCGCAACCCTTCATGGCTGGCTTATGGAGACTCGCAATGACTCGGATCGCTCGCTCTGGCGACAACAGCACTGAACGCCGTCTGCAAGCCGAGCGCCTGGTCGGCGCTGTGGCCCTGCAGGAAGCACAGGCCCTGCGCTACAAGGTGTTCAGCGCAGAATTCAAGGCCAAGCTCAAAGGCGCCGACCAGGGCCTTGATATGGACGATTACGATGTCCACTGCCAACACATCGGCGTTCGCGACTTGAGCACCGGCGAACTGGTCGCCACCACCCGCCTGCTCGACCACCAGGCCGCCAGCAGCCTGGGGCGCTTCTACAGCGAAGAAGAATTCAGCCTGCATGGCCTGCTACAACTGCAGGGCCCGATCCTCGAACTGGGCCGCACCTGCGTCGCCGCCGAGTACCGCAACGGTGGCACCATTGCCGTGCTCTGGGGCGAGTTGGCCGAGGTGCTCAACGAAGGCCGCTACAGCTACCTGATGGGCTGCGCCAGCATCCCCATGCAGGACGGTGGTGTGCAAGCCCACGCGATCATGCAGCGCCTGCGCGAGCGCTACCTGTGCACCGAACACCTGCGCGCCGAACCGAAAAAACCGTTGCCGAGCCTGGCCCTGCCCGGCAACGTCATCGCCGAAATGCCACCGCTGCTCAAGGCCTACATGCGCCTGGGCGCGAAGATCTGTGGCGAGCCGTGCTGGGACGAAGACTTCCAGGTCGCCGATGTGTTCATCCTGCTCAAGCGCGACGACCTTTGCCCGCGCTACGCCCGCCACTTCAAGGCGGCGGTCTGATGCCCAAGCTGCGGGTGTGCGCCCGCCTCGCAAGGCTGTTGCTGGTGCTTTTGTTCGGCATGCTCATGGCCAGCGTGATCGCCTGTGGTGAACGCCTGGGCCTGAAGGCGTCCAGCGAACGCCGCCAGCGCTGGACCTGCCTGTTCATGAAACGCCTGGTCGCTGCGCTGCCCTTCGAGGTGCGGGTGATCGGCGAGTTGCCCAAACGGCCGATGCTGTGGGTCAGCAATCATGTCTCCTGGACCGATATCCCACTGCTCGGCATGTTGCTGCCGTTGTCGTTTCTGTCCAAGGCCGAAGTGCGCCATTGGCCGGTGGCCGGCTGGCTGGCGGAAAAGGCCGGTACATTGTTCATTCGCCGCGGTGGCGGCGACGCCCAGCGTCTTCGCGAGCAGATCAGCGAACAACTGAACGACGCCCGGCCGCTGTTGATCTTCCCTGAAGGCACCACGACCAATGGGCGGCAACTGCGCACGTTCCATGGTCGGTTGCTGGCCGGTGCAATCGATAAGGGTGTGGCGGTGCAACCGGTGGCCATTCAATATTCGCGCAATGGCGAGGCGGATCCGATTGCTCCGTTCATTGGCGATGATGATCTCGTATCGCACTTGATGCGCCTGTTCGCTGAACCTCGGGGTGAGGTTTGCATTCAGCTGTTGCAGCCGATCTGCAGCGTGGAAAAGGAACGTGCGGTGTTGGCGTTTCAGGCGCAGCAGGCCATTCACATGGCGCTGTTCGGGGTTGATGAGGTTGAATTGGCACCACGCCGGCAGGCTCGGGCTGCTTGATTTTTTGGCTGTCTGTTCTGGCCCTTCGCGGCTGAAGCCGCTCCAGGATGGTGGGCACCTGCAGGAGCGGCTTCAGCCGCGAAGGGCCGGCACGCACACCACATTGCTCAAGTAGAAGCCCTCTGCTCAGCGGCAAACACCTGCAGCTGCGGATAGAACTCACGAAAATCCGCCAGCAGCGGTTCATACAACCGCTCCAACTCCCCCATCACCCCAACCATCCCCTCGGGCCGCGACAAACGCCGCCCGATACCGTTGAACACTTGCTCCAGCGTGGCGAAATCGCCATACGCCCCCAGCCAGTCATCCGCTGCCATGAACGGCGCAATCCGCGCCAGCCGCCCTGGCAATTCCGGCTCTGCCAGCAGCACGCGATAGAACGCCCCGGTGAACTGCGCCAGCGGCTGTTCGGCATAGTCACCCCAATGCCGTGCCAGGCAATGGTCGAAGAACACGTCCAGCACGATCCCCGCATATCGTCGGCGCTCACGGGGAAACCGCGCCAGCGCCGCCAGCACCAACGGGTGCCGATCGGTATAACTGTCGATATGCCGGTGCAGGCGGATTGCCGCTTCCAGTTCCGGCGCAAAGCGCCCTTCCAGCGAACCCTTGACGAAATCGCCATACAGGCTGCCGAGCAGTTGTTGCGGCGCGGGGCCGCCCAGGTGCAGGTGTGCAAGGTAGTTCATGGCACCAGTCTAGCACCCGGCAACAGCATATCGTTGTAACGCGATATAGCGATTCGTGCTCAGCTCAGAACCTCTTCATATTTCTATATCGCCAAAGTCCGATTTATATTTCGTCCCATCGCGATATACCGCTACACCACGAGCCTGATAACCATGCCTCTCGACCTCGACGAAATAATAAAAGCCCTGGCCCACCCAGTCCGCCGAGAAATCCTCCACTGGCTGAAAGACCCGGCAGCGCACTTCCCCGCCCAGCACCACAGCCTTGAGAACGGCGTGTGTGCCGGGCAGATCGATCAACGCTGCGGTCTGTCCCAGTCGACCGTCTCGGCCCACCTGGCAACTTTGCAGCGCGCCGGGTTGATCAGCAGCCAGAAAGTCGGCCAGTGGCACTTCTTCAAACGTAACGAAGCCGCCATCCAGGCATTCCTCGAACAACTGCGCCAAGCACTCTGACAAAGCAGGTAAACCTTATGACCACGCTTTTCGATCCGATCACCCTGGGCGACGTGCAACTGCCCAACCGCATCATCATGGCCCCGCTGACCCGCTGCCGCGCCGATGAAGGGCGCATTCCCAACGCGCTGATGGCCGAGTACTACGTGCAGCGCGCCAGCGCCGGGCTGATCCTCAGCGAAGCGACCTCGGTGACGCCAATGGGCGTCGGTTATCCCGACACGCCTGGCATCTGGAATGATCAGCAAGTACGCGGCTGGAACAACATCACCAAAGCCGTGCACGGTGCTGGCGGGCGGATCTTCCTGCAACTCTGGCATGTAGGGCGCATCTCGCACCCTAGCTACCTGAACGGCGAGCTGCCCGTGGCGCCCAGCGCCATCCAGCCCAAAGGCCATGTCAGCCTGGTGCGCCCGATCACCGAGTACCCCACCCCACGCGCCTTGGAAACCGAAGAAATCGCCGACATCGTCGAGGCTTACCGCAGCGGCGCCGAGAACGCCAAGGCTGCCGGTTTCGATGGCGTGGAAATACATGGTGCCAACGGCTACCTGCTCGACCAGTTCCTGCAGAGCAGCACCAACCAGCGCACCGACCGCTACGGTGGCTCGCTGGAAAACCGCGCTCGCCTGCTGCTGGAAGTGACTGACGTGGCCATCGAGGTGTGGGGCGCAGGCCGCGTCGGCGTGCACCTGGCGCCGCGTGCCGACTCCCATGACATGGGCGACGCCGACCGCGCCGAGACGTTCAGCTATGTGGCACGAGAACTGGGCAAACGCGGCATCGCCTTCATCTGCTCGCGGGAAAAGGAGGCTGACGACAGCATCGGGTCGTTGATCAAAGAAGCCTTCGGCGGCCCTTACATCGTCAACGAACGTTTCGACAAAGCCAGCGCGAATGCAGCATTGGCCAGCGGTAAGGCCGATGCGGTGGCGTTTGGCGTGCCGTTCATTGCCAACCCGGATTTGCCGGCGCGGCTGGCGGCGGATGCGCCGTTGAACCAGGCACATCCGGAAACCTTCTATGCCAAGGGGCCGGTGGGCTACATCGATTATCCGCGGTTGTAATCGAGTAGCGAGCAACCTGTAGGAGCGGATTCATCCGCGAAGCAGGCACCGCGGTGTATGGCACGGGCTACGCCCGTGTTCGCGGCTAAAGCCGCTCCCACAGCTCAATCCGCGCAGCTTTTTAAGTCTTGTGGAAGACAGTTGCTCCCACAGAGGTTCTCATCTGCTAGGCCTTGCGTTGATCTGCTGCTGCAGGTTCTGGATCTGGCTCTGCAGGGTATTCAGGTTACGCGTAGTCTGCCCACGAAACGCATCGAACTCCTGCACCGAAGCACCACTGGCCGCCGCCGCCGGGCGATTCTCCACCTGGCTCTTCAACACCAACAAGTCTTGCTCAAGGCTCTCGATGGCCGCTTTGGGGTTGCCCTGCTTCTTCAGCGCTGCCACCTCGTCGCTCAGGCTCTTGAGTTGCCCGTCGAGCTTGCCGCCGTCCACCTGGCCCGACTTCAGTGCCGCCAGCTCGCTGTTGACGGCCTTCAATTGCGCCTGTAATTGAGTCTGCAGTTCAGTCACGGCTTTCTGCTGCTCGCGGGTATCGGCCAGCACCTGCTCCAGACGCTTGCCCAAATCCCCCGCCTGCCCGGCCACGCCCTGCTGTTGCTTGCCCTGTTCGGCCAGGCTGGCCTGCAACTGGCGAATCTGCAGCTTCAGGGCCTCGCTGCCGGTGGTGCTCGTGGACTCACTGGCCTCGACCTTGCCGCTGATCGCCTGCAGGCGACCCGCCGCTTCTTCGCTGATGCGGGCGAAGCTTTCCTGGGTGGCCACCAACTGCTGCTCCATCAGCGAAATCTGCTGAAAACTCCACCAGCCAAGCCCGGCCAGAGCAATGAACGAGGCGCCGAGCAGCGCCCACAGCGGCCCAGTGCTGGCCGGTTTGGCGGCCTTCTGCCGGTTGCGCGACACGCGTGCAGGCAGAAGCTCATCATCATCAGGGGTACCGGCCCGCAGGGCTGGCACATCATCAAAATCGTCGTGGGCATCGTTGCGCATGGATGGTTTCAACCGCAGTAATAGCAAAGAGGCATGATTATAAACCGCTAACGCGGCGCACTGATGACCATCATCCCTGCGCCAGGTTCACTGGCCCAGTGGCTGGTGCTTCCACCAGGCGCAGAATTCATCCAGCGCCGTCCACAGGCTGACCTTGGGCTGGTAATCCAGGTATTGTCGTGCACGGCTGATGTCCAAGGTGAAATCGCGGCTCATCACCTGCATGCCCAGGCGCGACAGTGTCGGTTGCGGCCGCCCGGGCCAGAGCATGCAGGCTGCCTCGTTCAGCGCGGCCACACTGTAGGCCAGGCCATAGGACCGGTAGCGGGTGACCTGCGGCAGCTGCATCTGACGCATCACGTAGTTGACCACATCCCACAGCGGCAGCGGCTGGCCGTTGCTGATGTTGTAGGCCTGGCCCAGGGCGCGGTCATCGGCGAACAGCGCACTGAGCAGCGCTTCGTTGAGGTTGTGCACGCTGGTGAAGTCGACCTTGTTGAGGCCATTGCCGATGATCGCCACGCGGCCCTTGCGCTGCATCTGCATCAAGCGTGGGAAAATGCTGGCATCACCGGCGCCGGTGACGAAACGCGGGCGCAGCGCCAAGACTTCAAGGCCGAACTCCTGGGCACCGAAGACTTTCTGCTCGGCCAGGTACTTGGTCTGCCCATAGTGGTCGTGAAAACGGCGCGGCACCTGGTCTTCGCGGATATCCAGACGCGAGCGGCCATTGAAGTAGATCGACGGCGATGACAGGTGCACCAGGCGCCGCACATGCTCCTTCAGGCACCCTTCGACGACGTTCTCGGTGACCGCCACATTGCCTTGATAAAAGTCCTGGTAGCGCCCCCAGTTGCCTACCGCGCCAGCGCAATGCACCACCGCCTCGACGCCCTGACACAAGCGCCGGGCCAGTTCGGCATCGCCCAGGTCGCCGGGGATAAACTGCGCACCGCGCTTGACCAGGTGCTCGACGCCCTCGGCGCGTCGGCCGCTGACCCGCACATCCAGGCCCTGCTCCAGGGCAAAGCGTGCAAAGCGCCCACCGATGAAGCCGCTCGCGCCCGTGACCAGAATTCGCATGTAACACTCCGCCTCAGATTTCAGATGCAACAGACGCCAGCCGCCGTTACAACGGCACCAGCCAATGCCGTGCCGTGTGCCGCAGGTGTTCGGTCAGTTGCGCGAGCAGTTGCCCGCCATTGCGCCAATGATGCCAGTACAGCGGCACATCGATAGGGGTATCGGCAGATATTTCCACCAGTTTGCCGTCCGCCAGCTGTTCGCGCGCCTGCAACTCGGGCACCAGGCCCCAACCCAGGCCAGCTTCGGTCATGCGTAGGAAACCTTCGGACGACGGGCAGAGATGATGCAGGAAACCCTCCTCGATCCCCAGCGACGCCAGGTAACGGTGCTGCAGGAAATCGTCCGGGCCATAGACAATGGCCGGCGTGCGCGCCAGGCGCCTGGCGTCGAACCCCTGCGGGAAATACCGCGCCATGAACGCCGGGCTGGCCAGCGCCCGATAGCGCATGGCGCCCAGCGGCAGGCTGCGCGCGCCAGCCACTGGCCGCTCGCTGCCACACAGGCAGGCCGCCACTTCACCGGCGCGCATGCGCTTGAGGCCGACCTCCTGATCTTCCACCACCAGATCGGTGAGCAATTGATGTTCGGCGCAGAAGGTGCCCACCGCACCCGCCCACCAGGTGGCCAGGCTGTCGGCGTTGAGCGCGATGCGCAGGCGCTCCGGCATGCCCTCCTCGTCCAGTGCCGGCACCTGGCGCTGCAGGTCACGTTCGAGCAGGCGCACCTGCTGCACATGGTTGAGCAACTGGCGGCCGACTTCGGTCGGGCTCGGCGGCGTGGCGCGCACCAACACTGGCTGGCCGACCCGCGCCTCCAGCAGCTTGATGCGCTGGGAAATGGCCGATTGCGACAGCCCCAAAACCTGCGCGCCTCGCTCGAAACCACCTTGCTCGATCACCGCCGCCAGGGCAGCAAGCAGCTTGTAGTCGAACATCGATTTTCCTAATGATGGATGAGCTTTATTGGTTTTTCTTATACATCGCCGATCTTCACAATAGCTAGCATCTTTAGGGAGTATGTGCCATGTGGCAAAGCTATCTGAACGGCATGCTGGTCGCCTTCGGCCTGATCATGGCCATCGGCGCGCAAAACGCCTTCGTCCTGGCGCAAAGCCTGCGCCGTGAACATCATCTGCCGGTGGCAGCGCTGTGCATCGTCTGCGATGCGCTGTTGGTGGCGGCCGGGGTATTCGGCCTGGCCACGGTGCTGGCGCACAACCCGACGCTGCTGGCGATCGCCCGCTGGGGTGGCGCGGTGTTCCTGATCTGGTACGGCGCCAAGGCGCTGCGCAGCGCTTGCTCCAAACAGAGCCTGCAACACCAGGAAGGCCAGGGCGTGCGCTCGCGGCGCGCGGTGCTGCTCAGCGCGCTGGCGGTGACCTTGCTCAACCCGCACGTCTACCTCGACACGGTGTTGCTGATCGGTTCGCTCGGCGCCCAGCAGAGCGTCCCTGGCGCCTACGTGGCCGGTGCCGCCAGTGCCTCGCTGGTGTGGTTCTCGACCCTGGCGATCGGTGCCGCGTGGCTCGCACCGTGGCTGGCGCGCCCGGCCACCTGGCGCATGCTCGACCTGATGGTCGCGGTGATGATGTTCGCCGTGGCAGCGCAGCTGATCTTCAATTGAAGGCCGCCGGTCGGCGCCGGCCAACCGCTCTGGAACCTCTATTCCCTATCTTTGTTGCGTGGTTATGCGCCGGGGCTGGTGCTATGATCCAGCCCTTGCGTCGCAAAGAGTACAAACTCGCCGACGCACATAGGGCCGCCCGTGATCGGCCCTGCGCAAACCGCGAACTAGACCTGAATCAGGAGATCCACCATGGCTTTTGAATTGCCGCCGCTGCCGTACGCCCACGATGCCCTGCAGCCGCACATCTCCAAGGAAACCCTGGAGTATCACCACGACAAGCACCACAACACCTATGTCGTGAACCTGAACAACCTGGTCCCAGGCACCGAATTCGAAGGCAAGACCCTGGAAGAGATCGTCAAGAGCTCTTCGGGCGGCATCTTCAACAACGCCGCTCAGGTCTGGAACCACACCTTCTACTGGAACTGCCTGTCGCCAAACGGCGGTGGCCAGCCTACCGGTGCCCTGGCAGAAGCCATCAACGCCGCCTTCGGTTCCTTCGACAAGTTCAAGGAAGAGTTCACCAAGACTTCGGTTGGCACCTTCGGTTCCGGCTGGGGCTGGCTGGTGAAGAAGGCCGACGGTTCCCTGGCCCTGGCCAGCACCATCGGCGCCGGCTGCCCGCTGACCAGCGGCGACACCCCGCTGCTGACCTGCGACGTCTGGGAACACGCCTACTACATCGACTACCGCAACCTGCGTCCGAAGTACGTCGAGGCGTTCTGGAACCTGGTCAACTGGGCCTTCGTTGCCGAACAGTTCGAAGGCAAGACCTTCAAGGCCTGAGTACTCATGCCTTGAACAGAAAACCCGGCCATGTGCCGGGTTTTTTTGTGCGGTTTGGATCCAATATTCAGTTTTTTGCGCGGCTCTTGCTCAGCCCGTATAGCGCGCTAACATCAAACGTCTGGACGTTCGCTACAGCGCACTCAAGTTGCAGGGTCAAGCAACCGATACACTGCTCAGGACAGCCCTACCGGCCAATAGTGTATTGCCAACGTTAATGGCAAAATGATGCCATGCGCATGGATTAAGGAAACCCCATTGAAGCTGGAATTGCGGAACAGCTTATCGGTCAAGTTGCTCAGGGTCGTGCTGCTTTCGGCGCTGGCGGTCGGCGTCGTCCTCAGTTGCGCGCAGATCGTCTACGACACCTACAAGACCCGCCAGACCGTCAACAATGACGCCCAGCGCATCCTCGACATGTTCCGCGATCCTTCTACCCAGGCGGTGTACAGCCTCGACCGGGAAATGGGCATGCAGGTGATGGAAGGGCTGTTCCAGGACGGATCGGTGCGCCAGGCGTCCATCGGCCATCCCAACGAAACCATGCTGGCAGAAAAGTCCCGGCCGCTGCAGGATGCGTCCATGCGTTGGCTGACCGACCTGATTCTCGGCCAGGAACGCACCTACACCACGCAATTGGTCGGCCGTGGCCCCTACAGCGAGTACTACGGCGACCTGAGCATCACCCTCGACACCGCGTCCTATGGCGAAGGTTTCCTGATCAACGCCATCATCATCTTCATCTCCGGCGTGCTGCGCGCGCTGGCCATGGGGTTGGTGCTGTATCTGGTCTATCACTGGCTGCTGACCAAGCCGCTGTCGAAGATCATCGAACACCTCACCCAGATCAACCCCGACCGCCCCAGCCAGCACCAGATCCCGCTGCTCAAGGGCCACGAGAAAAACGAGCTGGGCATCTGGGTCAACACGGCCAACCAACTGCTGGCCTCCATCGAGCGCAATACTCACCTGCGCCATGAGGCCGAAAACAGCTTGCAGCGCATGGCCCAGTACGACTTTCTGACCGGGCTGCCGAACCGCCAGCAACTGCAGGAGCAGCTGGACAAGATCCTGGTCGACGGCGGCCGCCTGCAGCACCGCGTCGCCGTATTGTGCGTAGGCCTGGACGACTTCAAGGGCATCAACGAACAATTCAGCTACCAGGTCGGCGACCAGCTGCTGCTGGCCCTGGCCGACCGCCTGCGGGCGCACAGTGGCAGGCTGGGCGCACTGGCCCGCCTGGGCGGCGATCAGTTCGCCCTGGTCCAGGCCAATATCGAGCAACCCTACGAGGCTGCGGAGCTGGCCCAGAGCATTCTCGACGACCTGGAAGTGCCGTTCGGTCTGGACCATCAGCAGATTCGCCTGCGCGCCACGATCGGCATCACCCTGTTCCCCGAAGACGGCGACAGCACCGAAAAACTCCTGCAAAAAGCCGAGCAGACCATGACCCTGGCCAAGGCCCGCTCGCGCAACCGCTATCAGTTCTACATCGCCAGCGTCGACAGCGAGATGCGCCGCCGCCGCGAGCTGGAAAAAGACCTGCGCGAAGCGCTCGGGCGCAACCAGCTGTACCTGGTCTACCAGCCGCAGATCAGCTACCGCGACCACCGCGTGGTAGGGGTCGAAGCCCTGCTGCGCTGGCAGCACCCGGAGCTGGGCATGGTCCCGCCGGACCAGTTCATCCCGCTGGCCGAGCAGAACGGCTACATCATCACCATTGGCGAGTGGGTGCTCGACCAGGCCTGCCGGCAACTGCGCGAATGGCACGACCTGGGCTTCAGCGAACTGCGCATGGCGGTCAACCTGTCCACCGTGCAGCTGCACCACAACGAACTGCCGCGCGTGGTCAACAACCTGCTGCAAGCCTACCGCCTGCCGCCGCGCAGCCTGGAACTGGAAGTCACCGAAACCGGCCTGATGGAGGACATCACCACCGCCGCCCAGCACCTGCTGAGCCTGCGCCGCTCCGGGGCGATGATCGCCATCGACGACTTCGGCACCGGCTATTCGTCGCTGAGCTACCTCAAATCGCTACCGCTGGACAAGATCAAGATCGACAAGAGCTTCGTCCAGGACCTGCTCGACGACGACGACGATGCCACCATCGTTCGGGCGATCATCCAGCTCGGCAAGAGCCTGGGCATGCAGGTGATCGCCGAGGGTGTGGAAACCGCCGAGCAGGAGACCTACATCATCGCTCAGGGTTGCCACGAAGGTCAGGGTTACCACTACAGCAAGCCGCTGTCGGCCCGCGAGCTGACCAGTTTCCTGCGCCAGGCCCAGCGTAACCAGGTCACCGCACTGTAGTGGCGCATTTACATGAATTGCGTGCTGGCCCCTTTACAGCAAATGCAAATCTTTCGCATGATGTTGCGGTTTCACGTGCCACGGCGCACTGTCCAACTCCACGACGCAGGGAACCCAATAATGATTCGAATGCCTCTGGCCTCCGCCAGTCTGCTGGCCATCGCCATCGCTCTCGCCGGCTGTGGTGAAAGCAAGGACGACAAGGCTGCTGCTCCGCAAGCTCAGGCACCTGCTGCCGCCAGCACCACCGCCGCGGCGCCTGGGGCTGTCGACGAAGCGGCCGGCAAGGCCGTGGTCAAGCATTACGCCGAGATGGTCTACGCCGTGTACAGCGACTCGCTGAGCACCGCCAAGACCCTGCAAACCGCCATCGACGCATTCCTCGCAACGCCCAACGACGACACCCTGAAAGCCGCCAAGGCTGCCTGGGCCGCCGCACGCGTTCCGTATCTGCAGAGCGAAGCCTTCCGCTTCGGCAACACCATCATCGACGACTGGGAAGGCCAGGTGAACGCCTGGCCCCTGGACGAAGGCCTGATCGACTACGTCGACAAGAGCTACGAGCACGCCCTGGGCAACCCGGCGGCCAGCGCCAACATCATCGCCAACACCGAGATCCAGGTCGGCGAAGAGAAGGTCGACGTCAAGGACATCACCGCCGAGAAGCTGGCCAGCCTGAACGAACTGGGCGGTTCCGAAGCCAACGTCGCCACCGGCTACCACGCCATCGAATTCCTGCTCTGGGGCCAGGACCTCAACGGCACCGGCCCAGGCGCGGGCAACCGCCCAGCTTCCGATTACCTCGAAGGCAATGGCGCCACCGGCGGCCACAACGACCGTCGCCGTGCCTACCTGAAGTCGGTCACCGAGCTGCTGGTCAAGGACCTCGAAGAGATGGTCGGCAACTGGGCGCCGAACGTCGCCGACAACTACCGCGCCACCCTGGAAGCCGAGCCTGTCACCGACGGCCTGCGCAAGATGCTGTTCGGCATGGGCAGCCTGTCGCTGGGCGAACTGGCCGGCGAGCGCATGAAGGTTTCGCTGGAAGCCAACTCGCCGGAAGACGAGCAGGACTGCTTCAGCGACAACACCCACTACTCGCACTTCTACGACGCCAAGGGTATCCGCAACGTCTACCTGGGCGAGTACACCCGCACCGACGGCACCAAGCTGACCGGCCCGAGCCTGTCGTCGCTGGTGGCCAAGGCCGACCCTGCCGCCGACGCCACCCTCAAGGCCGACCTGGAAGCCACCGAGGCGAAGATCCAGGTCATGGTCGACCACGCGCTCAAGGGCGAGCACTACGACCAGCTGATCGCCCCCGACAACGCTGCCGGCAACCAGATCGTGCGTGATGCCATTGCATCGCTGGTCAAGCAGACTGGTGCGATCGAGCAAGCTGCGGGCAAGCTGGGCATTGCCAACCTGAACCCGGACACTGCTGATCACGAGTTCTGATTCAGCGGTTATGGTGTTTTGAGAGAGGCGGCCTTCGGGTCGCCTTTTTTGTTTGTCAGTCGCGGCCTCTTCGCGGGGCAAGCCCGCTCCCACAATGAACTGTGTTGGCAGGATTTGTGGGAGCGGGCTTGCCCCGCGAAGAGGCCGATGCTGACACCAATTTCATCCAGCAATTGCAAATTGCTCTTATTCAAACTCCCCCACCCTGCTAAGCTTGCACGCCGGTTTTTCGCCCACGCCCAGGATTTTGCATGTCCTTGTCGCTGTCCCGACTATCCCTTCCGCTGCTGGCCCTCGCCCTCGCCGCCTGTGACGACGCTCCGCGTTTCACCCAGGCCGAGCCCGGCGAAGCACTGTCCGGCGGCCAGGCGACTGTCCAGCGCAGTGATCGCAATGCCTTTTCCCTGCCGTCGGCCAACCTCTCGCCCGAGCGGCGCCTGGACTTTGCCGTCGGCAACAGCTTCTTCCGCAACCCCTGGGTGATCGCCCCGTCCACCACCACCGCGCGCGATGGGCTGGGCCCGCTGTTCAACACCAACGCCTGCCAGAACTGCCACGTGCGCGACGGCCGCGGTCATCCGCCGGAGCCCGGTGACAGCAATGCCGTGTCGATGCTGGTGCGCCTGTCGATCCCCGACCAACCCTACCTGGCCAAGGAAATCGAGCGTCTGGGCGTAGTCCCGGAGCCGGTCTACGGCACCCAGTTGCAGGACATGGCCATTCCAGGCGTGGTCCCCGAAGGCAAGGTGCGGGTGAGCTACGAAAACCAGACCCTGTCCTTCAAGGATGGCCATCAGGTCGAGCTGCGCCGCCCCACCCTGCAGATCACCCAGCTCGGCTACGGGCCGATGCACCCCGACACACGCTTTTCCGCACGCGTGGCGCCGCCGATGATCGGCCTGGGCCTGCTCGAAGCCATCCCCGAAGCCGACATCCTGGCCAACGAAGACCCGGACGATCGCAACCGTGATGGCATTCGCGGGCGCGCCAATCGCGTCTGGGACGACGCCCAGGGCACCACCGTGATCGGCCGTTTCGGCTGGAAAGCCGGGCAGCCCAACGTCAACCAGCAGAATGTGCACGCCTTCAACGGCGACATGGGCCTGACCAGCACCCTGCAGCCCAAGGACGATTGCACCCCGGCGCAGCGCGACTGCCTGGCCGCCGCCAATGGCGACGGCGCCGACGGCGAAAAGGAAGTCAGCGACAACATCCTGCGCCTGGTGACCTTCTACACCCGCAACCTCGGCGTGCCCGCCCGGCGCGATGTCGGCGCCCCACAGGTGCTCGCCGGCAAGAACCTGTTCTTCCAGGCCGGCTGCCAGGGCTGCCACACAGCCCAATTCACCACCGCCGCCGACGCCAGCGAACCCGAACTGGCCGGCCAGGTGATCCGCCCCTACAGCGACCTGCTGCTGCACGACATGGGCCCGGGTCTGGCCGACGAGCGCACCGAATTCGCCGCCAACGGCCAGGACTGGCGTACCGCGCCGCTGTGGGGCATCGGCCTGAGCGAAGCGGTCAGTGGCCACACCCAGTACCTGCACGACGGCCGCGCCCGCAACCTGCTCGAAGCCGTGCTCTGGCACGGCGGTGAAGCGCAGGCGGCGCGCGACCATGTATTGACCTTCGATGCCGAGCAGCGCGCTGCGTTGCTGGCGTTCCTGAATTCACTTTAAACGCGCAAGGAGCCGGGCATGTTCCGACCCAAACTGTTGTTCACCAGCCTCGCCGCACTCGCCCTCGGTGCCTGCTCGCCGCAGGACCCACAGGCCGTGACCTCCGCCGCCATCGCCAAGCAGGTGATCCTGCCGACCTACAGCCGCTGGGTCGAAGCCGATCGCCAGTTGGCCGTCAGCGCCCTGGCCTACTGCGAAGGCAAACAAAGCCTGGACACCGCGCGCGCCGATTTCCTCCATGCACAAAAAGCCTGGGCCGAGTTGCAGCCGCTGTTGGTCGGCCCGCTGGCCGAGGGCAACCGCGCCTGGCAGGTGCAGTTCTGGCCCGACAAGAAAAACCTGGTGGGCCGCCAGGTCGAGCAACTGGTCAACGGCGACAAGCCGGTAGATGCCGAAACCCTGGGCAAATCCAGCGTCGTGGTGCGCGGCCTGTCGGCTTACGAATACATCCTGTTCGACAGCAAGCCGGACATCGCCACGGCCGAGCAGAAGGCCCGCTACTGCCCGCTGCTGGTGGCCATCGGTGAGCATCAGAAGGCCCTGGCCGAAGAGATTCTCAAGGGCTGGAACAGCACTGACGGCATGCTGTCGCAGATGACCAAGTTCCCTAACCAGCGCTACGCCGATTCCCACGAAGCCATCGCCGACCTGCTGCGCTCGCAGGTCACCGCCCTGGATACCCTGAAGAAGAAACTCGGTGCACCCATGGGCCGCCAGAGCAAGGGCATCCCACAGCCGCTGCAGGCCGAAGCCTGGCGCAGCCATTCGTCGATCAAGAGCGTCGAAGCCACCCTCAAAGCGGCCCAGGCCGTCTGGGTCGGGGTCGACAACCAGGGCCTGCGCGGCCTGCTGCCCAGCGATCAGAAAGCCCTGGCAGAAAAGATCGACGACGCCTACGCTACCTCGCTCAAACTGCTGGCCGACAACCAGAAAACCCTGGGCGAGCTGCTGGCAGACGACGCCGGCAAGCAGAGCCTGAACCAGATCTACGACAGCCTCAACGTCGTCCACCGCCTGCACGAAGGCGAGTTGGCCAAGGCGTTGAACATCCAGCTGGGCTTCAATGCCAACGACGGTGACTGATCATGCTGCGACGCCAGGCCCTTAAACTCGCAAGCGTAGTGCTCAGCGCCCTGACCCTGGGCGGCTGGAGCCTGTTTCGCAACAAAGGCAGCGAACCCTTGCTGCTGTCGGCGCGTGACGATGGCGACGGCAAGCACTATGCGGTCGGGTTCCGCCTGGACGGCACCCGGGTGTTCAGCACCCAGGTGGGCCAGCGTTGCCATGCCATCATCAATCACCCTGAATTGCCGATCGCCCTGTTCGTCGCGCGCCGCCCCGGGACCGAAAGCTACCTGGTCGACCTGCGTGACGGGCGCCTGCTGCAGACCATCACCTCGCAGCCTAACCGGCACTTCTATGGCCATGCGGTGATCCACAAAAGCGGCGAATGGCTGTATGCCACCGAGAACGACACCACCGACCCCGGGCGTGGCGTGCTGGGTGTATACCGCTTCGAAGGCGAGCGCCTGGTGCACACCGGCGAGATCTCCACCCACGGCATCGGCCCCCATGAAGTGGCCTGGCTGCCGGATGGCGAGACCTTGATCGTGGCCAACGGCGGTATCCGCACCGAGGCCGAGAGCCGAGTCGAGATGAACCTCGACGCGATGGAGCCGAGCCTGGTGCTGATGCAGCGCGACGGCACCCTGTTGAGCAAGGAGACCCTGGCCCAGCAGATGAACAGCGTGCGCCACCTGGCCGTCGGCAGCGATGGCACCATCGCCGCCTGCCAGCAGTTCATGGGCGATGCCGATGAAACCGCCGAGCTGTTGGCGATCAAGCGTCCGGGCGAGCCGTTCAAGGCCTTCCCGGTGCCCGAGCGCCAGCTGCAATCTATGGCCCAGTACACCGCCAGCGTCGCCATCCATAGCGACCTGCGCCTGGTGGCACTGACCGCGCCACGGGCCAACCGTCTGTTTGTCTGGGACCTGGACAGTGGTGCGGTGAAGCTCGATGCGCCGATGCCGGATTGCGCGGGGGTCGGGGCGGTGAAGGATGGGTTTGTCGTCACCTCCGGGCAGGGGCGTTGCCGCTATTACGATTGCCGCAAGGCGGAGTTGATCGGGCAGCCGATGGACCTGCCTTCCGGGTTCTGGGATAACCACCTGCATCTGGCTTGAGTGCCCTATCGCGGATGAATCCGCTCCTACAAGGCTTGCGTAGATCCTGTAGGAGCGGATTCATCCGCGAAAAGGCCAGCACAAACAAAGCAATTCCCCTTCCCCCGAAAAACAGTCAATACTTCCCCCATCCACACGTGGGCAGGATCGCCCGTTGTCGTGTCCAGACGAATAACAATCACGCTTCCAAGGAACCGGACTTATGCTGCGCCGCCGCATGCTCATCATGTTGGCCGTGGTTCTGCTGATCGTGTTGGCCCTGGGGGGCTACAAGGCCTTCTCGATCTACCAGCAGATCCAGATGTTCACCGCCCCCAAGCCGCCCATCACCGTGGCCGCCGCCCTGGCCGAAGAGCGCCAGTGGCAACAGCGCCTGCCTGCGGTAGGCAGCCTCAAGGCATCGCAGGGCGTCGAGCTGAGCCTGGAAGTCGAGGGCACGGTCAAATCGCTGCACTTCGAGTCCGGCCAGAAGGTGAAGGTCGGGCAACTGCTGCTGCAACTCAACGACGACCAGGAAACCGCGCTGCTCGGCACCGCACAGGCCGACCTGGGGCTGGCCAAGGTCGACTTCGGCCGGGGCAGCCAGCTGGTCGGCGATTCGGCAATTTCCCGGGGCGAGTACGACCGCCTTACCGCCCAATACCGGCGCAATCAGGCGGTGGTCGACCAGCTCAAGGCGTCGAAGACCAAGAAGAGCATCAGCGCCCCGTTCAGCGGCACCATCGGCATCCGCCAGGTGGATGTCGGCGACTACCTGGCCGCCGGCACAGTGATCGCCACCCTGCAGGACCTGTCCAGCCTCTACGTCGACTTCAACGTGCCGGAACAGGCATTGCCGCAGTTGAGCCTCGGCCAGCAAGTGCTGGTGCAGGTGGCGGCCTACCCCGGCCAGACCTTCCCCGCTAGCCTCAGCGCGATCAACCCCAAGGTCGAAGAGAGCACGCGCAACCTGCTGGTGCGGGCAACCCTGGCCAACCCGGACGGCAAGCTGCTGCCGGGCATGTTCGCCAACCTGCTGGTGCTGCTGCCCGATCCGCGCCCGCAGGTGGTGGTGCCGGAAAGCGCCATCACCTACACGCTGTATGGCAACTCGGTGTATGTCGCCACAGCGAAAAAGGACAAGGACGGCAACCCCGAACAGGACGACAAGGGCCAGCCGCTGCTCAGCGCCGAACAGCGCAGCGTGCAGACCGGCGAACGACGCGATGGCGTTGTGGTGGTCAGCAAAGGGCTCACGGCCGGTGAGCAGG
The DNA here is from genome assembly GCF_044748725.1 of Pseudomonas sp. NPDC089752. Lineage (NCBI taxonomy): Bacteria > Pseudomonadati > Pseudomonadota > Gammaproteobacteria > Pseudomonadales > Pseudomonadaceae > Pseudomonas > Pseudomonas sp. NPDC089752. The sequence continues at coordinate 151,203 of NZ_JBIVGP010000007.1, read as the reverse complement.
TAGTCACCGGCGGGCAGCTCAAGCTGACCCCGGGTGCGGCCATCCGTATCGGCCACGACACCGCTCTCGAACCCGAAGCAGGCGCCCCGCGCGCGGACTGACCAGGAGGCAGGCATGGCGTTCACCGACCCGTTCATCCGCCGCCCGGTCCTGGCCAGCGTGGTCAGCCTGCTGATCCTGCTGCTGGGTTTCCAGGCCTGGAGCAAGCTACAGATCCGCCAGTACCCGCAAATGGAAAACGCCCTGATCACGGTGACCACCGCCTATCCCGGGGCCAACGCCGAGACCATCCAGGGCTACATCACCCAGCCGATGCAGCAGAGCCTGGCCAGCGCTGAAGGCATCGACTACATGACCTCGGTGAGCCGGCAGAACTTCTCGATCATCTCCATCTACGCGCGTATCGGCGCCGACAGCGACCGCTTGTTCACCGAGTTGCTGGCCAAGGCCAACGAAGTGCGCAACCAGCTGCCGCAGGATTCCGAAGACCCGGTGCTGAGCAAGGAAGCCGCCGACGCATCCGCACTGATGTACGTCAGCTTCTACAGCAAGGAAATGAGCAACCCGCAGATCACCGACTACCTGTCCCGGGTCATCCAGCCAAAACTCGCGACCTTGCCGGGCATGGCCGAGGCCGAAATCCTCGGCAACCAGGTGTTCGCCATGCGCATCTGGATCGACCCGGTAAAGCTGGCCGGCTTCGGCCTTGCCGCCACCGACGTGACCAATGCCGTGCGCCGCTACAACTTCCTCGCCGCCGCCGGTGAGGTCAAGGGCGAGTACGTGGTCACCAGCATCAACGCCAACACCGAACTGAAATCGGCCGAGGCGTTTGCCGCGCTGCCGGTCAAGACCGCCGGCAACAGCCGCGTGCTGCTGGGCGATGTGGCGCGGGTGGAAATGGGCGCGGAGAACTACGACACGGTCAGCTCGTTCGATGGCACCCCGTCCGTGTACATCGGCATCAAGGCCACCCCGGCGGCCAACCCGCTGGATGTGATCAAGGAAGTCCGGCGGATCATGCCGGAGCTGGAAAGCCAGCTGCCTTCTGCGCTCAAGGTGTCCATCGCCTATGACGCCACATTGTTCATCCAGGCATCTATCGACGAGGTAATCAAGACCCTCGGCGAAGCGGTGCTGATCGTTATCGTCGTGGTGTTCCTGTTCCTCGGCGCCCTGCGCTCGGTGCTGATCCCGGTGGTGACCATCCCGCTGTCGATGATCGGGGTGCTGTTCTTCATGCAGATGATGGGTTACTCGCTGAACCTGCTGACCCTGCTGGCGATGGTGCTGGCCATCGGCCTGGTGGTGGACGACGCCATCGTCGTGGTGGAGAACATCCACCGGCACATGGAGGAAGGCAAGACTCCGTTCGACGCTGCGTTGGAAGGGGCGCGGGAAATCGCCATGCCGGTGGTGTCGATGACCATCACCCTGGCGGCGGTATACGCGCCGATTGGTTTTCTCAGCGGGCTTACCGGAGCGCTGTTCAAGGAGTTCGCCCTGACCCTGGCCGGTGCGGTGATCATCTCTGGCATCGTCGCGCTGACCCTGTCGCCGATGATGTGCGCCCTGCTGCTGCGCCAGGACCAGAACGCCCACGGCCTGGCCCATCGCCTGGACGTATTGTTCGAACGCCTCAAGGGCCGCTATCAACGGCTGCTGCACACCACCCTGGACAGCCGGCCGGTGGTGCTGGTGTTTGCCGTGATCATCCTGTGCCTGATCCCGGTGCTGCTCAAGTTCACCCAGAACGAGCTGGCGCCGAACGAGGACCAAGGGGTGATCTTCATGATGAGCAGCTCGCCGCAGCCGGCCAACCTCGACTACCTGAACGCCTACACCGACCAGTTCACGCCGCTGTTCAAGGCCTTCCCCGAATACTACTCGTCGTTCCAGATCAACGGTTTCAACGGTGTGCAGAGCGGCATCGGCGGTTTTCTGCTCAAGCCCTGGAACGAGCGGGAGCGCACGCAAATGGAGCTGCTGCCGTTGGTACAAAGCAAGCTCGAAGAAATCGGCGGGCTGCAGATTTTCGGCTTCAATCTGCCGTCGTTGCCTGGGACCGGCGAAGGCCTGCCGTTCCAGTTCGTGATCAACACCGCAGGCGATTACCCGGCGCTGCTGGAGGTGGCCCAGCGGGTCAAGGAACGCGCCCAGGCATCGGGCAAGTTCGCCTTCCTCGACATCGACCTGGCCTTCGACAAGCCCGAAGTGGTGGTCGATATCGACCGGGCCAAGGCGGCGCAGATGGGCGTGTCCATGGATACCCTGGGCGGCACCCTGGCGACCCTGCTCGGCGAGGCGGAAATCAACCGCTTCACCCTCGAGGGCCGTAGCTACAAAGTGATTGCCCAGGTCGAACGGCCCTACCGCGACAACGCCGGCTGGCTGAACAACTATTACGTGAAAAACGATCAAGGCCAGTTGTTGCCCTTGTCGACCCTGATCACCCTCAGCGACCGCGCCCGGCCGCGCCAGCTCAACCAGTTCCAGCAGCTGAACTCGGCGATCATCCAGGGCGTGCCCATGGTCAGCATCGGCGAGGCGTTGCAGACGGTACGCGACATTGCCGCCGAGGAAGCACCTGAGGGGTTTTCCTTCGACTATGCCGGTGCCGCACGCCAGTACATCCAGGAAGGCAGTGCGTTGTGGGTGACCTTCGGCCTGGCGCTGGCAATGATCTTCCTGGTGTTGGCGGCGCAGTTCGAAAGCTTCCGCGACCCATTGGTGATTCTGGTGACAGTGCCGCTGTCGATCTGCGGGGCATTGTTACCATTGTTCCTGGGTATTTCCAGCATGAACATCTACACCCAGGTCGGGCTGGTGACGCTGATTGGTTTGATCAGCAAGCACGGCATTCTGATCGTCGAGTTCGCCAACCAGTTGCGTGAGGAAAAGGGCCTGAGCGTGCGCGAGGCCATCGAAGAGGCGGCGGCGATTCGTTTACGGCCGGTGCTGATGACTACGGCGGCGATGGTGTTCGGCATGGTGCCGCTGATTTTGGCGACCGGGGCCGGAGCGGTGAGCCGCTTCGATATCGGCACGGTGATCGCCACGGGGATGTCGATCGGGACGTTGTTTACCCTGTTCGTGTTGCCGTGCATCTATACCCTGTTGGCGCATAAAACAATGGACCAGAAACCCGTCGTAGCCTGACCCGGCCCTTTCGCGGGGCAAGCCCGCTCCCACAGATACCCCATTGACCTGAATGGAGTGATGAACCTGTGGGAGCGGGCTTGTCCCGCGAAAGGGCCGGCAAAGCCAATACAAGAAATGCAAAAGCCCCGCAATCGCGGGGCCTCATTTGCTCGAACAAGGTCAACCGAACGGCCGCAACCCCTGCCGCAACCCGAACAGGAACAGCAACAGGTCCTGATCAGGCTGCGCCTGGGCCTGCTGTTGCTTCATATCCCTCGGCAACGCGCATTGCTCTGCCTGCTCAGCCTTGCTGAACACCAATGGCCGTGGCTCTTCCCAGGCGGCGACCGCTACCGTGGTCACTGCCAAGCCAGCCACCAGAAACAAAGCTCGAGTGATTTCTAGTTTCATTGCCCTAACCCTTTGACAACGCTGCCAAACGCCATCTGATAAAAGTAGAGCAGCGATTGCCATTCCGCATCGTTGAGCGACGAATGGCGGCGCAGCTGACGCAGGTCGTTACCGGCTGCACGCTGGCAACTGATGCGGCGCCGGCATTTCTCCAGGTCGAGCAGCGCCACTTCCACGCGGGCCTGCTCACCCTCGCCGATCACTTTGATGAAAACATGCTTGCCATACAGGCAGCCATGCTGCCAGTGGCCCAGGTGCATGCGCGCCAGGTTGTCGGCCAGGTCCTTGAGCATGTGCTCGTGCACCACCTGCGGGTAGCGCTCGCGGGCGCCTTCGGCGTGCCAGGTGTCGAGTTCGACGAACCCATCCAGGGCTTCACTGACCAACAGTGCCCGCCACTGGTGCTCGGCATCGCGCTCGGCCCCAGCAAAGACGATACGTGGCACACGCACGCCCAGTTGCTCGAAGCTGTGCAGGGCGTCGAGTTCACGCAATACCGTTGGCCTGCCAAACGGATGCAGCAGGCTGCGATAGATATGGCCCACCTGGCGTTTGGCGTAAAGCAACTTGCCATCAGCGTCGTTCAGGCGTTGCACCCCACTTTCACCGCCGCGTCGCTGGTTGGGTTCCTCGACCCATTCGCCCTGCTGACGCCAGTAATAATCGAAGCGTGACTCCCCGCTCTGGGCTACAGCCATCAAACACTACCCCTTACGCAATACATAAACTCGCCACATGGCATAGAACGGCAAGAAGTCGAGACGTTCCTGAATTCTGAAGCCGGCAGCCTGAAATTCTTCTTCAACTGTCTCCGCCGGTAACACGAAGCGGTTCTGATAGCTGCCCTGCTCGGCTTTGGCGCTGCGACGTGCCTCGAGTTTTTGCCGGCGCCAGGCTTTGAAATTTCCGTCCACCCACAATGACAGGATTACGCTGTCACGGCTAACTCTTTGAAATTCAGAAAGAATTGTCTGGCGGTGAGCCGCCTCGCCGATGTGATGGAATAGCCGCATGCAGAAGATGCTATCCACCGAATTGTCCGGCAGATCGATAGCGAATGCAGAAGTCTGCAAAGGCCGTACCCGCGCCACCACCTCTGGCGGCTGTGCCGCACACGCTGTCTCGATCATCGCCTCGGAGTTGTCGGCACCAATGATCACTCGATTGGGCTTTTCCGCCAGCAGCGGCCAGAACCGGCCTGCCCCGCATGGCAAGTCCAGCACCAACCCAGGTTCGCCGGCCAATGCCAGGGCACGACGGGCCAATTGTTCGTCACGCGTATGGGACAGGCGACGAGCCAGGCCATCCTGATGCTTGAGGAAGTACTCCCGTGCATGTTGCTGGTCGTACTTCTCGGAAAATTCGAGTTTGATCGGGCTACGCATTGGACATCTCCAGATTCCATTGCGCCCACAGTAGGTAAGACAGCGTAGGAAACAGGTCATGCTTGTGTGAAAAAAGTGTTAGCACCAAAGCAAGATGTTTCAGTTCGTTACCCGCAATGCGGTGGAGCATCGGGCCTCGCAGCGCCCTGGCTCAAGTCCACCTGGAAGCGACACCCGTGCGGCGCGGTCGCGGTCAGCGTCACACGCCAGCCTTGGTCATCGCAGATCCGCTGCACCAGCGACAAGCCCAGCCCCAACCCCTCCCCGCGCCGCTCGTCGCCGCGCACGAAAGGTTTGAACATCGCTTCGCGCTGCTCTTCCGGAATGCCGACCCCGCTGTCTTCGACACTGAACCCCTGCGCTTCGAGGCTCAGGCGGATGTAGCCGCTGTCGGTATAGTGGGCGGCATTGCGCAACAGGTTGCCCATCACCGATTGCAGGAAGGTGGCGTTGTACAGCAACGGACCGGCGCTGACGCGGCCATCGAAATACAGCGTCAGGCCCTTCTGTTCGATGGTGTCGCGCCACACCCCGATCAGGTCGTCGGCCACCTCGCACAGAGTCGCCTGCGACGCCACGGCGCCCTGGTCGCGCTGCGCACGGGCGAGCATCAGGAATGTCTTTACCAGTTCCCGCATTTCTTCGGTAGCACGGGCGATGCGTTCGACCTGGTTGCGCGAGCGGGTATCGAGGGTGGGGTTTTCCATCAATAGCTCGCAGGAGGTTGCCAGCACCATCAATGGCGTGCGCAATTCATGGCTGACGTCACTGGTGAACAGGCGCTCGCGGGTCAGCGCATCGCGCAGGCGTCCGAGCGTATCGTCGAAGGCAACCGCCAGCTGGCCCACTTCATCGGCTGCGTAATCCGGCGCCAAGGGTGGAGCCAGGCCAAGCAACTGGTCACGGTGGCGCACTTGCCGCGCCAGGCGGATCACCGGTGCCATCACCCGCCGCGCCAACAGCCAGCCGAGAAACACCGCCAGCACCAGGCTGAGCAGGAAGCCTACGACCACGACCGCGAACAGCACCCGTTCACGTTCTTCGAAATCGCTCTGATCCTGCAGCAGCACGTAGTGCCGACCGTCCACGATCTCGACCATCGCGTGGTAGGACAGTTGGTTGCGAAAGACTTCGTGGAAGCCTTTCTCGAGGTGACGCAGGTCCTTGGGCAGCTCGAAATCGTCGCTGCCACCGCTGAAGTAGAACAACTGGTCGGGGCGTGGCCGGTGGCTCCAGTCGCTTACGCTGTCCATGCGCAGCAAGCGTTGCAGGTCGCCGCCGAGGACCGAGGAAATCAGACGTTCCTCGACCAGATGCACCGTGCCGACGATGCCGAAGGCGAAAGCCCCTGCCACCAGCGCGCTCATCAGCGCGAAGGCAATGATGATGCGCTGCGCCAGGCTTTGTTTAAATTCCATCGCGGCCTTCGGCAAGACGATAACCGACGCCATGGACGGTATGCAGCAGCGGTTTTTCGAAAGGTTTGTCGATTACCTGGCGCAACTGATGAACATGGCTGCGCAGGCTGTCGCTGTCGGGGCAGTCATCGCCCCACAGGGCCTCTTCCAGCACCTCGCGGCGCAGCACGTGCGGGCTTTTCTGCATCAGCACGGCAAGCAGCTTGAGGCCGACCGGGTTGAGCTTGAGCAGGCGGCCCTGACGGGTGACTTCGAGGGTATCGAGGTCGTAGCTGAGGTCGGCGACCTGCAAAGTACGGCGCCCGCCGCCCTGAGCGCGGCGCAAGACCGCTTCGATGCGTGCGGCCAACTCCGATAGGGCGAAGGGTTTCAACAGGTAGTCATCGGCGCCGGAGCGGAAGCCCTGCAGGCGGTCATCCAGTTGGTCGCGTGCGGTCAGCATGATCACCGGGGTATCCCGGCGGGCATCCTCGCGCAGGCGCTTGCACAGGGTGTAGCCGTCGATCCCGGGCAGCATGATGTCGAGCACGATCAGGTCGTAGTGCTCGGTGGCGGCCAGGTGCAGACCGGACAAACCGTCCTGGGCGCAATCGACGGTGTAGCCCTTCATGCCCAGGTAGTCGGCAAGGTTGGCAAGGATATCGCGGTTGTCTTCAACCAAAAGAATTCGCATCGGGTTCTCCTGTGCGGCGCTTCGCTGTGGTGCGCGGCAGGCGCAGCTTAAGGCCATCCCCAAATCTGCGCCAGCCCTGTAGGCGCGGCTTCAGCCGCGAACACCGGCGAAGCCGGTGCCATCCACCGCGTCGCTTGCTTCGCGGCTGAAGCCGCTCCCACTGGATAGGCGCTGACAATGAAAAAGCCCCGCACTAGGCGGGGCTTTTTCTTACTGCTGGGTAAGGCTGGCTTACATCATGCCGCCCATGCCGCCCATGCCGCCCATGTCTGGCATGCCGCCGCCAGCTGGAGCTTCGCTTGGAGCGTCAGCAACCATGGCTTCGGTGGTGATCATCAGACCACCGATCGAAGCAGCGGCTTGCAGCGCCGAACGGGTGACCTTGGCTGGGTCGAGGATACCCATCTCGATCATGTCGCCGTATTCGCCGGTAGCAGCGTTGTAGCCGTAGTTGCCCGAACCCTGCTTGACCTTGTCGGCCACAACGCTTGGCTCGTCGCCGGCGTTGGCAGTGATCTGACGCAGCGGCGCTTCGACAGCGCGACGCAGCAGGGCGATACCGACGTTCTGGTCTTCGTTGTCGCCTTTGAGGTCGACGATGGCAGCCAGGGCGCGAACCAGGGCCACACCACCGCCAGGCACCACGCCTTCTTCGACGGCTGCACGGGTAGCGTGCAGGGCGTCTTCAACGCGGGCTTTCTTCTCTTTCATTTCAACTTCGGTGCCGGCACCGACCTTGATCACGGCAACACCGCCAGCCAGCTTGGCCAGACGCTCTTGCAGCTTCTCACGGTCGTAGTCCGAAGAGGTTTCTTCGATCTGGGCACGGATCTGCTTGACGCGTGCTTCGATGTCGGCATCAACGCCAGCACCGTCGATGATGGTGGTGTTTTCCTTGGACAGGATCACGCGCTTGGCGTTACCCAGGTGCTCCAGGGTAGCGGTTTCCAGGGACAGGCCGATTTCTTCGGAGATGACCTGGCCGCCGGTCAGGACGGCGATGTCCTGCAGCATGGCTTTGCGGCGGTCGCCGAAGCCTGGTGCCTTGACCGCAGCAACCTTGACGATGCCGCGCATGTTGTTGACGACCAGGGTAGCCAGGGCTTCGCCTTCGACATCTTCAGCAACGATCAGCAGTGGGCGGCCGGCCTTGGCAACGGCTTCCAGCACTGGCAGCAACTCACGGATGTTGGAGATCTTCTTGTCGACCAGCAGCAGCAGCGGGCCTTCCAGCTCGGCAACCATGGTGTCCGGCTTGTTGACGAAGTATGGCGACAGGTAGCCACGGTCGAACTGCATGCCTTCTACGACGGACAGTTCGTTTTCCAGGCCCGAGCCTTCTTCAACGGTGATCACGCCTTCTTTACCAACTTTTTCCATGGCTTCGGCGATGATTTCACCGATGGAGTTGTCGGAGTTGGCGGAGATGGTGCCTACCTGAGCGATGGCCTTGGAGTCGGCGCATGGCTTGGACAGGTTTTTCAGCTCGGCGACAACGGCAGCGGTGGCCTTGTCGATGCCGCGCTTCAGGTCCATCGGGTTCATGCCGGCAGCGACGGCTTTCAGGCCTTCGTTGACGATGGCTTGAGCCAGAACGGTAGCGGTGGTGGTGCCGTCACCGGCAGCGTCGTTGGCCTTGGAAGCGACTTCCTTGACCAGCTGGGCGCCCATGTTTTCGAAGGCGTCTTTCAGCTCGATTTCTTTGGCGACGGAAACGCCGTCCTTGGTGATGGTCGGCGCGCCGAAGCTCTTGGCCAGCACCACGTTACGGCCTTTCGGGCCCAGGGTCGCTTTTACCGCGTCAGCCAGAACGTTGACACCAACCAGCATTTTCTTACGGGCGGAATCGCCGAATTTTACGTCTTTAGCAGCCATGATCGTTTAATCCTTGGAATTCTTTGGAGTAACGGGAAGTCGGGGAAATCAGCCTTCGACAACGGCGAGGATTTCGTTCTCGGCCATGACCAGCAGGTCTTCGCCATCGACTTTCACGGTGTTGCTGCCCGAGTAAGGGCCGAAAACCACTTTGTCACCTACTTTCACGGCCAGCGCACGGACTTCGCCGTTGTCCAGGATGCGGCCAGTGCCAACGGCGACAACTTCGCCACGGTTTGGTTTTTCAGCGGCCGAACCCGGCAGGACGATACCGCCAGCGGTTTTCGATTCTTCTTCGCTGCGACGGATAACTACGCGGTCATGCAGAGGACGAAGCTTCATTGTCGATCTCTCCCAAAGTGTGGTTTTCATCGGCCGGTGTCGACACCGGCGGGTTGATGCGGTCCGGCGGTGCCGGGGGGTGGCCCGCGATCGGCGAACCACCTGTGTATTGTCTGGCGTTGCCACCAGAAACCTTGCGGTGACCACATACATGAGGCCGACATAATCAATTACAAGGCTTGCTGTGGAAAAATTTTCAGTGGCCTGAAAAACCAGGGGCCGCAAAGCGCGGCCCCTGGAGTTGTCACTTGTCGCGGCGCTCGTATTCGCCTTCGATCACGTTGGGCCGGTGGCCGCTGTCGCGCGGCTGTGCCTGGAAGGGGTCATCCTGGAAAGCACGCTGGCGCATGGCCTGGGCCTCGGCACGCTGACGCAGCTTGCGCGCGGCCAGGTGACGGGTGAATGGCAGCAGGCACAGCAGGCCCAGCACATCGCTGATGAAACCCGGCAGCAGCAGCAGGCCACCGCCGACCGCCAGCATCAGGCCCTGGAACATGTCCTCGGCGGGCAGTTCGCCACGCTGCAGGCTCTCACGGGCACGCAGGGCGGTGGCCAGGCCGGCCACACGCATCACCAGCACACCCAGTGCGGAACCGGCGATGATCAACAGCAACGCCGGGAAGAAACCGATGGCTGCGCTGACCTTGACGAAAACGAACAACTCCAGCACAGGGAAAAGAAGTAACAACAATAGAAAAGCACGCATCAAGGATTCCTCGACGGAAGACAATCTTCCTTTAAGACCAACAGATGGATGCGTGCGCTCGCTTTTTCAAGCTTCGACTTCAGTCGCAGTTGGCCATTGGTCGGCGCGCGCCAGCAAAACCAGGGCTTCGCGAACTTGTGTCGGCGTATTGCAGGTGCTCGGGAATGGCAGCCAGTAAACGCCTTGGCCGATGCGCAGGTGCATGCCTTCACTGTCGATGCCGACCAGTTGCGCCGCTGCGCTGCGTGGCAGGTCGCTCAATTCGACGTAATGGGCGATGGCATTGGCGTGGTCGCTGTTCATGTGCTCGATCATGCTGGCCTCGGCCTTGCCTGCAAACGGGTTGGCCAAGGTTACGTTGTCGAGCCAGTGGATCGCGCCGAAGCCGCCGATGTAGCGGTGGCGCACCGGCTGCAGCACCCAGAAGTCGAAGTCGTGCGCCTTGTGGTAGTTGGCGGCATCGGGGAAGTAGCGGTAGTAGCGCTCGGCAGCGGCTTCGACGACGGATTCGTCGACAAGCTTATGGGCCTCGGCCATCACCGTCAGGCGGCCAACGGCCTGTACATCCTCGGCTTCACGCTCACCGACCAGCAGCGAGCACTTGGGGTCTTTCTGCAGGTTGTGGGTGTGCTGGGCGATGCGACTGATGAGGATTAGCGGGTTGCCTTCGGCATCCAGGCAGTAGGGCACTACCGAACCGAAGGGGAAACCGGGCATGGACTTGGAATGGGTCGAGAGCACGCCGCGGTATTCCTTGAGCAGCAGTTCCCGGGCGGGGCGGATGGCGTTGGTACTCACTGGGGGCGCTCCTGGCGGCGGACTGGATGGGTGACAAGATAAGCATTATCACCCGCCAGTGCCACAGCGCCCCGTTGATTTACCAGGTCACACCAAACCCGGCGGTGTATCGGGTCTTGTCCAGGTCACTCTCACGCGTGCCGGTGATGATGTCCTTCTCGGCCTTGAGGTTGAGCGAGGCCCATTCGGTGACCTTGTAGCGCAACCCCACTTCGGCATCCAGCGAGTAGTCGGCGACGCCGCCCAGCGGCTTGGCGAACTCGCCATTGGTGAACAGTTGGACGTTCTTGCCGATCAGGTAACGGGTGTAGTCCCATTTCAGCGCCGCCGCATAGAAGTTGTCCTTCGCGCCATCGCGGTATTCGAAATCGGTGCGGTTGATCAACGTACCCAGCGAGAACGCGCCCAGCTCATCATCCCAGAACTGATAGCCCGGGCCGGTACCCACGGTACGCTGGCGGGCCAGGTCTTCGATATGGTCGCGCTTGTACTCCAGGCGCCCCTGCCAGAACCACTTCTCGGTGATGAAGCGGTCGAGTGCGTACTCGGCGCTCCAGTTGTTGGTGGTGGTGACGTCGTCCTTGGTCTCGCGGTTGTACTCGCCTTCGGCATTGTGCCGCCAGCGGCCGTGGCGCGCGGTGGTCTTGAAGCCGACGTCATAATCGTCGGTATCGTTCTCGGCCCGCTTGTAGTCCAGCGCGACGTCGACGTTGCCTTTCCACACCAGGTCCTCGACCACGGGTTTGGGCTTCATGATCTGTTCGATGCTGGCCAGCTCGACGGTCTTCGGCGCGTCGCCGTTGGCCAGGGTGACCTTGCCAGGCTCGGCAGCCTTCAACGACTTGGCGCGCTCACCGTTGTAGGCATCCTGCTTGACCAGCAGTTCCTGGTCGCTCTCAAGCGTCTGGACCTGTTTCCAGTCCAGCGAGATCGAGCCTCCATAAGGCGTCTCCAGCAGCAGCTTGCCGCCGTCGAAGACGCGAATTTTGCCGCTCAGACGGTCACCGTTCTTCATCCAGACGGTGTCGGCGAACGCAGGGGCAGCGCACAGGGAAGCGGTCAACAGGCACAACAACGATCTAGAATGCATAAGCGGACTACGGGTTCGATTAGCGAAGAAGCCGGGCATTATCCAGATACCGACGACCAGAGCAAGGACAGACCGACAGACATGCCGTTGAGTTCAACTCTCATTTACCGCGACCACTCGTCCGGTTTCACTTCAGGCCAAGGCTGGCGCTATGTCTGAGGGATACGTGCACGCGCTGGAAACGCCTGAGGCCCGACGAACGGCACTGTATTCGGTTCTGGGCCAAGTGCCAGAGGGAAAGGTTGTCAGCTATGGTCAGCTGGCCGAACTGGCTGGCCTTGGCCGGGCAGCACGCTGGGTTGGCCGAACTCTGGGACAGTTGCCTGCCGATACCCGACTGCCCTGGCATCGTGTGCTGGGTGCCGGCGGGCGTCTGAGCCTTGCGCTGGGGACGCCATCGGGCGATGAACAACGGGCACGGTTGCGTGCGGAGGGCGTGAATGTAACCAATAATCGTGTGGATATATCGCGCCATGGCTGGCGCCCGATGGAGCACAGCGGTTAGAGTGCGCGTTTTGTTTTCGCAAACTTGAGGCAGATGTTGGCCCATGCCCCGTAAAACCTGGCGCGCTGCGCTTGCTGCCTATGCCAGCCCGTCTACTTTGGTGCTTTTGCTGCTGGGCTTTGCCGCCGGCTTGCCCTACATGCTGGTGTTCTCGACCCTTTCGGTGTGGCTGCGCGAAGCTGGCGTGGCGCGCGAAACCATTGGTTATGCCAGCCTGATCGGCTTGGCGTACGCCTTCAAATGGGTCTGGTCGCCGCTGCTCGACCAGTGGCGGTTGCCGCTGCTCGGTGGCATGGGCAGGCGCCGTTCGTGGTTGTTGCTGTCCCAGGCGCTGGTGGTGATCGGCCTGATTGGCATGAGCCTGTGCGACCCGCAACAACACCTTTCCTGGCTGATCGCCCTGGCAGTGCTGGTGGCGTTCGCCTCGGCCACGCAGGACATCGCCGTCGATGCCTATCGCCTGGAGATCGCCGACGATCAGCGCCAGGCGGCCCTGGCTGCCAGCTACATGGCCGGCTATCGCGTCGCCGCCCTGCTCGCCACCGCCGGTGCATTGTTCTTCGCCGAATGGTTCGGTTCCACCGGTTTCAGCTATCTGCACAAAGCCTGGGCTGGCACCTACGTGCTGTTCGGCGTGATGATGCTGCCGGCCTTGTTCACCACGCTGGTGATGCGCGAACCGCCAGTGCCCCTGCGCACCCAGTTGTCGGCGGCGCGCTATGGGCTGGTTCACCAACTGGCGTCGGTGTTCGTGCTGATCATCCTTTTGGTTTCGGTACCGGCCAGCTTCACTCAGCTGTTCAACACCGATTGGGCCAGCGTCATCTTCGGCGAGGCCACGCCGCTCGACCTGCTGCTCGATGACCGCGCCTTCCTGCGCCTGATCCTCTATGCGTTGCTGACCTGGGCGTGCCTGTCGAGCATGGGCCGTCGCGGCCTGGCGCCGGTGCTGACGCCGGTCAACGACTTCATCAGCCGCTACCGCTGGCAGGCCCTGCTCCTGCTCGGGCTGATCGCCACCTATCGCATGTCTGACACGGTCATGGGCGTGATGGCCAACGTGTTCTACATCGACATGGGTTTCACCAAGGATCAGATCGCCAGCGTCAGCAAGATCTTCGGCCTGATCATGACCCTGGTGGGCGCAGGTGCCGGTGGCTTGCTGATCGTGCGCTTCGGCATCCTGCCGATCCTGTTCATTGGCGGTGCGGCCTCGGCGGCGACCAATATCCTGTTCCTGATGCTGGCCGACATGGGCCCGAATGTCGAAATGCTGGTGGTGACCATTTCGCTGGACAACTTCAGCTCAGGCCTGGCCACCTCGGCGTTCGTCGCTTACCTGTCGAGCCTGACCAACCTGAAGTTCTCGGCCACGCAATATGCGCTGCTGAGTTCGATCATGCTGCTGCTACCACGCCTGATCGGGGGCTATTCAGGCGTGATGGTGGAGAAGTTCGGCTATCACAACTTCTTCATGATTACCGCGCTGCTGGGGGTGCCGACGCTGATCCTGATCGCGCTGCATTGGCGCCAGGAAGCAGGCAAAGGGAAGCCGGCACCGGTGGAGAATTCGGCGGCCGAGCAGCCCTGATACAGCTCTATCGCCTGTCCCGGCCTCTTCGCGGGCAAGCCCGCTCCCACAGGTGCCCCACAGTTTGAGATCTGTGAAGTACCTGTGGGAGCGGGCTTGCCCGCGAAGAGGCCATGAGTAACGCTGAAAATTACTGAGCGACAGCCCCTTCATCCGGCCGGCCACCGACCACAAACCACAACGGCCAAAGCGCCAACGCCCCCGCCACACCCGCCGCCAGCGCAAAATGCATCAAGCTCGCCCCCGCCCCGATCATCGCCATCACCGCACCGCCCAACCCCAACAAGGCAATGGTGATCATCCCCAGCATCGCCGATACCAGTCCCTTGCTCTGCTCGCTGGAGAACAGCGTCATGCGGTACAGCACCGCGTTGGCCACGCCCAGCCCCAGCGCATACAGCGACATGCCAGCCACCACACTGGTCACCGTCGGCCAGTACCAGGTCGCCAGCACCATCAGACACAGGCCGGCCAGGTAAGGCCACAGCGCCCCGCGCACCAGCGCCGGCAATGGATAGCGATCTGCAATGCGATTGATGATCAGGTTACCGAGGATCAACCCGCCAAACACCGGCAGCTGCCACAACGCATACTCCATCGTGCTCAGCCCCTCGTCGTGGATCAGCAACACCGGCGACAGGCCGATCCAGCCAATCAACGGCAGGCCCACCAGTCCCAGCGCGGCGCTGCCGGCGACGAAGCGGCGGTTGGCCAGCAGTTGCCCGTAGCCTGCGAGTAGCGGCAACAGATGAATCGGCGTGAATGGCAGACGCGAGCCATCGCGGCGCTCCACGCCAAGGGTTTCGGGCATCAGACGGTACAACAGCCCCCACACCAACACAGCGCCGATGGCGAACGCCACGAACAACCACCGCCAGTCCAGCCATTGCAGCATCAAGGTGCCCACCAGCGGGCCGAGCAGCGGCGACAACAACGCGATATTGGCCAGCAATGCCATCATCCGCACCGCATCGGCTTCACTGAATGCCTCATTCAGCGCCGGATAGCTGACCGTCACCACGAAGCCAAGGCCGATGCCTTGCAGCAAGCGCAGCAGGTTGAACAGGCCGATGTCCTGCACCCAGTAGGTAGCCAGGCAGGCCACGCCGAAGAGTGCGCAACCGGTCAGCAGCAGCGGGCGGCGGCCATAACGGTCGGCCAGTGGGCCGATCAGCCACTGCAGCACCACGCCACCAAGCAGGTACAGATTGAGTGCGTGGGGGATGTAGTCCGGGCTGGCGTTCAGGTGGTCGACGACCACGGGCATGGCCGGCATCACGGCGTCGCTGGCCAGGTAGGTCAGCAGCTCGAACAGGGCCAGGGTCAGGCCGAACAGCAGGGCTCTGAGGGGGGTGATGAACAGCAGTGGTTTCATGATGGCTTTCGGGTAGAGGCAGGTGGGGTCAGGCTATATGCCAGAAATGACGGGGTTTGGCTGTGAACAAGTGTAATGGGCAAAAAAAGGGGCCGCGAATGCGGCCCCTGGATTACAGGCAGTATTACTGCGCTGCAGTTTCCTGCACCACGCGGATCACCCGCTGTGGAAACGGAATGTCGATCCCTTCGGCCTTCAACCGGTCGCGCGCCTGCTCGTTGAGCATGAACATCACGTCCCAGTAATCGGCCGTCTTGGTCCACAGGCGCAACGACACGGTGATCGAGCTGTCGCCCAGCGTCGAGACCACTGCCACCGGCGCCGGGTCGGCCAGCACGCGAGGGTCTTGCGCCAGTTCCAGCAGCACGTTACGAGCCTTTTGCAGATCAGCCTCGTAATCCACCCCGACATCGAACACCACCTTGCGCGTCGGCTGGCGGTTGCTGTTGGTGATAATGCCGTTGGACAGGCTGCCGTTGGGCATGATCACTGTCTTGTTGTCACCGGTACGCAGCACCGTATGGAAGATCTGAATGCTGTCCACGGTCCCGGCTACGCCTTGCGCCTCGATCCAGTCGCCAATGCGGAAGGGCCGGAACATGAGGATCAGCACGCCACCGGCGAAGTTCGCCAGACTACCCTGCAACGCCAGGCCGATGGCCAGGCCGGCGGCACCGATGGCGGCGACGAAGGAGGTGGTCTCGATGCCGATCATCGACGCCACACTGACCAGCAGCAGCACCTTCAGCACGATATTGGCCAGGGTGCTGATGAAGCCCTGCAGCGCCAGGTCGGCGTTACGCAGGCCTACCAGCTTGCCCAGGCGTGCGCTGACCTTGTTGACGATCCACCAGCCGACCGCCAGGGTCAGCAGTGCCAGCAGCACGCGGCTGCCGTATTCCATGATCAAGGGGATCCAGGTCTGCGACTGGCGGACCAGCTGATCGACTTCAGCGTTCAAATCCATATTTATCTCCTGATGCCGAACGGCAAATACACAGTAAAGCAGGCCGCCAGCGATTCAGCGGCCATGGCCCCCATGGACATCACTGCGCCACCAGGGTTCCGCCACAGCGGCGATCAGTCGCGGAAGTTGTTGAACTGCAGCGGCATGTCGAATTCCTTGGCGCGCAATGCAGCAATCGCCTCTTGCAGATCGTCGCGCTTCTTGCCGGTGACACGCACCTGCTCGCCCTGAATGGCGGCCTGGACCTTGAGTTTGGCGTCCTTGATGTGGGCGACGATCTTCTTCGCCAGCTCCTTGTCGATGCCTTCGCGGAACTTGGCTTCCTGCTTCATTTCCTTGCCCGAGGCGTAGGCGTCTTTGACCTCCAGGCATTTGACGTCGATCTTGCGCTTGACCAGCGCCAGGCGCAGGATTTCGACCATCGCCTCGAGCTGGAACTCGGCCTCGGCGGTCAGCATCACGGTCTGCTCCTTGTCCTTGAACTCGAAGCTACCCTTGCCCTTGAGGTCGTAACGACGGTCGAGCTCCTTGATGGCGTTTTCGACGGCGTTCTGCACTTCGTGCTTGTCCAGTTCCGATACCACGTCGAACGAAGGCATGGTTGTTCTCCATAAAATGAAAGCGCGCTCAGTCTGAAGATGGAGCGCGTCGGGGTTAGAGGGTTAAAATGCGGGCTCATTATAACGGGTTGCGAAACGCAGATGAGCAGCACCTGGCATATTCTCGGCGCCGGTAGCCTCGGCAGCCTCTGGGCCTGCCGCCTGGCACGGGCGGGCAAGGCGGTACAGCTGATCTTGCGCGATCGGCAGCGCTTGCAGGCCTACCAACAAGCCGGTGGCCTGACGCTGGTAGAACAGGACCAGGCGACGCATTACGCAATCCCGGCTGAAACCGCCGAGTCCAGTGGGCCGGTGCACCGTCTGCTGGTGGCCTGCAAAGCCTATGACGCCGCGCCCGCTATCACCCGTTTGGCGCCACGCCTGGCGGAGGGCGCGGAGATCGTGCTGCTGCAAAATGGCCTGGGCAGCCAGGATGAGGTCGCCGAGCAGGTCCCACGCACCCGCTGCATCTTTGCCTCCAGCACCGAAGGCGCATTCCGCGAGGACGACTGGCGGGTGCGCTTCGCCGGCCACGGCTTCAACTGGCTGGGCGACCCGGCTAACCCAGGCGCTCCGGAATGGTTCGACGACCTCCACGATGCCGGCATCCCCGCCGAATGGACCGTGGACATCCTCACCCGCCTATGGCGAAAACTGGCGCTCAATTGCGCGATCAATCCGCTGACCGTGCTGCACGACTGCCACAACGGCGGCTTGCTGGCACACCTGAGCGAAGTCGACGGCTTGAGCGCAGAGCTGGCCCAGCTGCTGCACCGCTGCGGGCAACCCGAGGCGGCGGAAAACCTCGACGAAGAAGTGCAACGGGTGATCCTCGCCACCTCAGCCAACTACTCTTCGATGTACCAGGACGTCCGCGCTGGCCGGCGCACCGAGGTGCATTACCTGCTGGGCCACGCCTGCCGCGCCGCAGCCCGCCACGGCATGGCGCTGCCACAGCTGGAACGCCTGCACCAGCGCCTGGTCGATAACCTGCGTACGCGCGGTTTGCCCTGCGCCTGACGCGCCCTTTCAACCGGATACGGACATTGCCTTGCCCATGACCTTGCGCCAACGCCTGGAAAACCTCCCGGTCGGGCAGAAGCTGCTGGCGGCCCTGCTGGTGCTGCTGGTGACCATCCTGTTGGTAGCCAACCTGACCTTCATCAGCGCCGCCTACTGGATCACCCAGGAGAGCATGGCGCCACAGGCACTGCAGACCATCGGCCGGCTGGTGGCCAACCCGCAGCTGGCCGCCCGCGCGGGCGACAATCCGGACACCGCCACGGCGCTGCTCAAGGAACTGGACAGCTACACCCCGCTGCGCGCGGCGGCCGTCTATGGGGGCGATGGGCGCATGCTGGCACAGCTGCAACATGGCGAGCCACTGGCGTTGCCCAAGCGTTACCGCAACATCGATGGCTGGCGCCTGATGGAGTTTCGCAGCACCCAACTGATCCGCATCCCCCGCGAGGCCAGCCCACCTGCGCACCTGCTGCTGGTGGCCAGCAGCGAACTGCCCATGGCCTTCTACACCGGCACCCTCAGCGCCAGCCTGGCGATCCTGGTGTTCAGCATCCTGCTGTGGCTGGTCATCGCCCGCCAGATCAAGCGCCTGATCACCCAGCCGATCAACCAGCTCGAAGAGCTCAGCCGCCAGGTAACACGCGAAGAAAGCTACGCCCTGCGTGCCAAACGCGGCAACGACGACGAAATCGGCAGCCTGGCCAACGCCTTCAACACCATGCTCTCGCGCATCGAAGCGCGCGAGCAGCAGCTCAAGCGCACCCGCGACGAGTTCCAGGACGCTTACGACCAGGCCCAAGGCCTGGCCGAGGAAACCCGCCATACCAACCGCAAGCTGGAGCTCGAAGTCCAGGTGCGCAGCAAGATCGAGAAAAAGCTCACCGGTTTTCAGAACTACCTCAACAGCATCATCGACTCCATGCCCTCGGCACTGATCGCCCTCGATGAACAGCTCTACGTGACCCAGTGGAACCACGAAGCCACGGTACTCTCCGGTACGCCGCTGGATGAGGCGCTAAACCAGCCGATCTTCATCGCCTTCGAGCCGCTCAAGCCATTTCTGCCTCAGCTCAAGGAAACGGTGGAAAAACACCGCGTGGCGAAAATCGAGCGGGTCACCTGGCCCAAGGACGACGAGCCGCGCCATTACGCCCTGACTTTCTACCCGCTGATGGGCGGCGGCGGCCGTGGGGTGG
Source organism: Pseudomonas sp. NPDC089752 (assembly GCF_044748725.1). Lineage (NCBI taxonomy): Bacteria > Pseudomonadati > Pseudomonadota > Gammaproteobacteria > Pseudomonadales > Pseudomonadaceae > Pseudomonas > Pseudomonas sp. NPDC089752. Next base: position 132,108 of record NZ_JBIVGP010000007.1, on the reverse strand, counting down.
TGATCCGCATCGACGACATCACCCAGCGCCTGTCGCTGGAAGAGATGATGGTGCAGTCGGAAAAAATGCTCTCGGTCGGCGGCCTCGCCGCAGGCATGGCACACGAGATCAACAACCCGCTAGGGGCGATCCTGCACAACGTGCAGAACATACGTCGCCGCTTGTCGCCGGAGCTGCCGCGCAATCAGGAACAGGCCAGCGAACTGGGCATCGAGCTGCCCGTGGTCTATCGCTACCTGGAAAGCCGCGAGGTGCCGCAACTGCTCGACGGCATTCAGCAAGCCGGTGCCCGAGCTGCCAAAATCGTCACCCACATGCTCAGCTTCAGCCGCCGCAGCAACCGCCAGTTGGTCCCTTGCGACCTGCCGGCGCTGATCGACCAGGCCGTGGAGATCGCTGGCAACGATTTCGACCTGACCATCGGTTTCGACTTCAAGGGTCAAGCCATCGTCCGCCAGTTCGACCCCAACCTGGGTCCGGTGCCGTGCACCGCCAACGAGCTGGAGCAAGTGCTGCTGAACCTGCTGAAAAACGCCGCCCAAGCCATTCATCAACGGCCGCCGAACAGCGAACCCGGGCGCATCACCCTGCGCACCCGGCTCAGCCCGCCGTGGGCGGAAATCCAGGTCGAGGACAACGGCGTCGGCATGCCCGAAGCAGTGCGCAAACGCACCTTCGAGCCGTTCTTCACCACCAAGGAAATCGGCCAGGGCACTGGCCTTGGGCTGTCGGTTTCGTACTTCATCATCACCAACAACCACAAGGGGCAGATGGAAGTGCAGTCCACGCCCGGCCAGGGCACCTGCTTCACCCTGCGCCTGCCCCTCGGCCAGCCGGTAACCACGGCGCCGACTCACACGGAGACCTGACATGGGCTATCGCCTGTCGAAAATCTACACCCGCACCGGCGACAAGGGCGAAACCGGCCTGGGCGACGGGCGCCGAGTGCCCAAGGATCATCCGCGAATCGAAGCGATTGGCGAGGTGGACAGCCTCAACAGCCAGCTTGGCTTGCTGCTGGCAGGCCTGGCCGAACAAGGGCTGGATGAGGTGAGCGAGGTGCTTGCTCCTTGCCAGCATCGCTTGTTCGACCTGGGTGGCGAGCTGGCGATGCCGAGTTACCAGGCTTTGAACCTCAGTGAAGTAGAACGCCTGGAGGCCGCCATCGATGTGTGGAACGAAGAGTTGGGGCCGCTGAAGAACTTCATTTTGCCCAGTGGCTCGGCGTTGATTGCCCAGGCGCATGTGTGTCGCAGCCTCGCGCGCAGTGCGGAGCGGCGTTGTCAGCAACTGAATGCCGTTGAGCCGCTGGAGGGAGTTGGGCTGGCTTATATCAACCGGCTTTCGGATCTGCTGTTCGTGGCGGCGCGGATCATCGGGCGGCGCCAGGGGGTTGCAGAGGTTTTGTGGCAAGCGGCAGAGAAACCGCAGGGATAATCACAGCCCAAGCCTTCTCAATGTGGGAGCAACTGTCTTGCTCAAAATTTAAAGAAACTTGCGCGATATTTGTGGGAGCGGCTTTAGCCGCGAAGCAAGCGACGCGGTGAATGGCACCGGCTTCGCCGGTGATCGCGGCTGAAGCCGCTCCTACCAGGGGGCCGCTGCATCCATGCTGCGACTGATCCGCCGCGCAGAGCGCCGCATACACAGTGGGAGCGGCCCCTCGGGGACGACTCAGGCCTCAGGCCAGAGCGCCCGAATCCCGGCAACGCCCTGCGCCCCGGCTTCCCAGGCACGCTCACGCTCATCCGGCCCCACCCCACCCAGCAAGAACACCGGATGACTGAAGCCTGCGATCAATCGCTGCGCCTCATCCCAGCCCAACGGCACGGCCTCAGGATGCGTCTGAGTTGCTTGCACCGGCGACAGGGTGACGAAATCCACGCCCATCTGCTCGGCCAGCGCCAGCTCTTCAGCGTTATGGCAGGAGGCCGCCAGCCACCGCTCTTTCGGGAATGGCCGGCCCTTGGCCGCATACTTGCGCAGTTGCGCCGCTGTCAGGTGCCAACCGGCGGACGGGAAGTCGCCCAGCCACTCCAGCGGCCCTTTGAGCATCAGCTGCGCCTTGCCGCCACACAGGCCAACCGCGTCAACCGCGACGTCACGATATTTGGGATCGTACATGTCCGGCGCGCGCAGCTGGATCAAGCGAATACCGCTGGCCACCGCCTTTTGGATGCCTTTGAGCATCTGCGGCACTTCCAGGCCGTCCGGGGTAATCAGGTACTGGTCCGGCAGACGTGCGGCCGCCACGATCGGCTTGTTGGCCTCGGGGAACTCGTATTGCGCCAAATCCCGGGGCGACACCCAGGCCAGCGGCTGGCCTTCGGCGCCGTAGGGTTCGCCGGTGTACGCCTCGACCTCGCGGACATCCAGCAACACCTGTTTGTCCGGGTAGTCATGGCTGACCTTGATCAGCGCCCGCGAACGGGTCACCTCGATGCCCAGCTCCTCGCGAAGCTCGCGGGCCAGCGCCGCTTCGACGCTTTCGCCCTCCTCCACCTTGCCGCCAGGGAATTCCCAAAAACCGCCCTGGTGCTGGCTGTCGGCACGTCGAGCAATGAGGATACGGCCATCGTTACCGCGAATGACCGCTGCTGCCACATGAATCCGCTTCACCCTACATGCTCCGCCAGGCCAGCTTGCTGCCAGGCCTGGAAGGCTGGCCACTGGTAAATGGTCTCGATATAAGTGGCCGCCTCCGCTGGCACCTCCACCCGGTAGCTGCGCAGACGCACGGCCACCGGCGCGAAGAAGGCATCGGCCAGGGTTGGCCTGCCAAACAGGAACGGCCCGCTGTCCTTGGCCACCAGACGACATTCGGACCACAGCGCGACGATGCGATCGATGTCCACTCGCACGTCCAGCGGGATGCTTTCCAGTGCTGCATCGCGCGACAGGTCGAACGGCATCGCCTCGCGCAGGGCGAAAAACCCACTGTGCATCTGCGCGCACGCCGAACGCGCCTGGGCACGGGCAGCTACGTCAGCGGGCCACAGCTGGGCTTCGGGGTGGCGTTCGTTGAGGTATTCGGCGATGGCCAGAGAGTCGGCGATCACACCGTGCTCGGTCTTGAGCAACGGCACCTTGCCGGTGGAGGAGAATGCGAGGATGCGTTGGCGGGTGTCGGGCTGGCGCAGTTTGATCAGGGTTTCTTCGTAGGGTACGCCGGCCAGTTCAAGGGCCAGGGCGCCGCGTAGCGACCACGAAGAATACAGCTTGTCGCCGATGATCAGGTGATAGCTCATGGGTCGGCTCCATGTGTCTGAAATTTGGGGCTGCTTTGCGGCCCTTCGCGGGGCAAGCCCGCTCCCACAGGCTGAGGTGCAGCGTCTGTGGGAGCGGGCTTGCCCCGTGAAAGGGCCCTCGAATCAGGTACGGTATTCGGCGTTGATCTTCACGTACTCGTGGGACAGGTCGGTGGTCCAGATGGTTTCGCTGCACTGGCCGCGGCCCAGCTCGATGCGGATGGTGATCTCTTCCTGGGCCATCACCGCCGAACCTTGCGCTTCGGTATAGCTCGGGCTGCGGCCACCTTGGCTGGCGATGCAGACGTTGTCGAGGTACACGTCAATCAGGCTGACATCCAGCTCCGGCACGCCAGCACGGCCCACAGCGGCCAAAATGCGGCCCCAGTTCGGGTCGGAGGCGAACAGCGCGGTCTTGATCAGCGGCGAGTGGGCGACGGCGTAACCGACGTCCAGGCACTCTTGATGATTGCCACCGCCATTGACCTGCACGGTGACGAACTTGGTGGCGCCTTCGCCATCACGGACGATGGCCTGAGCCACTTCCATGCACACTTCGAATACGGCCTTCTTCAGCGCTTCGAACAGCGCGCCACTGGCCTCGGTGACTTCCGGCAGGTCGGCCTTGCCGGTGGCGATCAGCATGCAGCAGTCGTTGGTCGAGGTGTCGCCATCGATGGTGATGCGGTTGAACGACTTGTTGGCGCCATCGAGCATCAGGTCCTTGAGCACCTGGGGGGCGACCTTGGCGTCGGTGGCGATGTAGCCGAGCATGGTGGCCATGTTCGGGCGGATCATGCCGGCGCCTTTGCTGATACCGGTCACGGTGACGGTCACGCCCTGGTGCTGGAACTGGCGGCTGGCGCCCTTGGGCAGGGTGTCGGTGGTCATGATGCCAGTGGCGGCTTCGGCCCAGTTGTTTTCCGACAGATCGTCCAGCGCAGCCTGCAGGGCGCCTTCGATCTTCTCGACGGGCAGCGGCTCACCGATCACGCCGGTGGAGAACGGCAGCACCGCTTCGGCAGGCACGCCGGTCAGCTCGGCCAGCTTGGCGCAGGTGCGCTCGGCGGCGGCCAGGCCTGGCGCGCCGGTGCCGGCATTGGCATTACCGGTGTTGGTCAACAGGTAGCGCACGGTGCCCTGAACGCGTTGCTTGGACAGGATCACCGGAGCGGCGCAGAACGCATTGAGGGTGAACACGCCAGCCACGCTGGAGCCTTCGGCGCAGCGCATGACCACTACATCCTTGCGCCCTGGGCGCTTGATGCCGGCAGAAGCGATGCCGAGTTCAAAACCCGGAACCGGGTGCAGGGTGGGCAAAGGACCAAGACCAACTGCCATTAGAGCGCTCCTAGAAAATCGGGGAAATATTGATGGTAGAGCGGGGCCGCCTCGCGCCCCATTCGCGGCACAAGGCCGCTCCCACAAGGGCAACCGCGCAGTCCCTGTGGGAGCGGCCTTGTGCCGCGAATGGGCCGCGCAGCGGCCCCCGGTGTTGTCACGTTACTGCGAGTGGATCAGATCATTCAATCTGACCATGGCAATGCTTGAATTTCTTGCCCGAACCACACCAGCACGGCTCGTTGCGGCCGAGCTTCTGGTCGTTGCGCACCGGGGCTGCGGCTACCGCCACCTCAGCGCCCTCCTCGCTCAGTTGCTCACTCTCCAGGCCGGGCGCCGGGGCATGCTGGAACTGCATGCGGCTGGCCAGCTCTTCGGCTTCGCGGCGCAGGCGAGCTTCTTCTTCGATCGGGTCTTCGCGGCGTACCTGAACGTGCGACAGCACGCGGATGGTGTCGCGCTTGATCGATTCGAGCAGTTCCTGGAACAGGCTGAAGGATTCGCGCTTGTACTCCTGCTTGGGGTTCTTCTGCGCATAACCGCGCAGGTGAATACCGTGACGCAGGTGGTCCATGGTCGACAGGTGGTCTTTCCACAGGTCGTCCAGCACGCGCAGCAGGATCTGCTTCTCGAAGGTACGCAAGGCGTCGATACCGGCCTGGTCTTCCTTCTCGGTGTAGGCCTCGGAGATTTCCTTCAACAGACGCTCGCGCAGAGTTTCCTCGTAGAGATGATCGTCTTCGTCGAGCCACTGCTGGATCGGCAGCTTGATGGCGAAGTCGCTGGACAGCGCGGCTTCCAGGCCCGCCACATCCCACTGCTCGGGCAGCGACTGTGGCGGAATGTGCTGGCTGATGGTGGCATCGAGCACTTCCTTGCGGAATTCCTCGATGGTGTCACCGATGTTCTCGGCAGCCAGCAGGCTGTTGCGCATGTGGTAGATCACCTTGCGCTGTTCGTTGGCCACGTCATCGTATTCGAGCAGCTGCTTACGGATGTCGAAGTTGCGGCCCTCGACTTTGCGCTGGGCCTTTTCGATGGCGTTGGTGACCATGCGGTGCTCGATGGCCTCGCCGGACTGCATGCCCAGCGCTTTCATGAAGTTCTTCACCCGGTCGGAGGCGAAGATACGCATCAGGCTGTCTTCCAGCGACAGGTAGAAGCGGCTGGAACCCGGGTCGCCCTGGCGGCCGGAACGGCCACGCAGCTGGTTGTCGATGCGGCGCGATTCGTGGCGCTCGGAGGCGATCACGTGCAGGCCACCGGCTTGAATCACCTGCTGGTGACGCTTCTGCCAGTCAGCCTTGATCTGGGCGATCTGCTCGGCGCTTGGGTTTTCCAAAGCAGCCACTTCGGCTTCCCAGTTGCCGCCCAGAAGGATGTCGGTACCACGGCCGGCCATGTTGGTGGCGATGGTCAGCGCACCCGGGGCACCGGCTTGCGCGATGATCTCGGCTTCCTTCTCGTGGTACTTGGCGTTCAGTACCTTGTGGTCGATCCCTTCTTTCTGCAGCAGGTTGGACATGTGCTCGGAAGTTTCGATGGTCGCCGTACCCACCAGGATCGGACGACCTTGAGTCATGCTTTCCTTGATGTCGGCGATGATCGCGGCGTATTTCTCGTCGGCGGTCAGGTACACCAGGTCGTTGAAGTCTTTACGCGCCAGCGGCTTGTTCGGCGGGATCACCATCACGTTGAGGCCGTAGATCGACTGGAACTCGAACGCCTCGGTGTCGGCGGTACCGGTCATGCCGGACAGCTTGGTGTACAGGCGGAAGTAGTTCTGGAACGTAGTCGAAGCCAGGGTCTGGCTTTCGGCCTGGATGTTCAGATTCTCTTTCGCTTCGATGGCCTGGTGCAGGCCTTCGGACAAGCGACGGCCGGGCATGGTACGGCCGGTGTGTTCGTCGATCAGCAGGACCTGGCCTTCCTGAACGATGTACTCGACGTTGCGGTGGAACAGTTTGTGCGCGCGCAGGCCGGCGTAAACGTGGGTCAGCAGGCCCAGGTTGTGCGCCGAGTAGAGGCTCTCGCCCTCGGCCAGCAGGCCGGCCTGGGTGAGCATCTCTTCGATGAACTGGTGACCGGCTTCGTTGAGCTCGACCTGGCGGCTCTTCTCGTCGATGGTGAAGTGGCCTTCCTGGGTGACCTGGCCTTCGACTTCTTCGATGTGCTGGGTCAGGCGCGGGATCAGGCGGTTGATCTCGATGTACAGCTTGGAGCTGTCTTCGGCCTGGCCGGAGATGATCAGCGGGGTACGCGCTTCGTCGATGAGGATCGAGTCGACTTCGTCGATGACCGAGAAGTTGAGCTCACGCTGGAACTTCTCTTCCTGGCTGAACGCCATGTTGTCGCGCAGGTAGTCGAAACCGAATTCGTTGTTGGTGCCGTAAGTGATGTCGGACGCATACGCGGCGCGCTTTTCTTCCGGCGGCTGGAAGGCCGAGACGATACCCACGGACAGGCCGAGGAATTCGTACAGCGGGCGCATCCAGTTGGCGTCACGGCGGGCCAGGTAGTCGTTGACCGTGACCACGTGCACGCCTTTGCCAGACAAGGCATTGAGGTAGACGGCCAGGGTACCGACCAATGTCTTGCCTTCACCGGTGCGCATTTCTGCGATCATGCCCTCGTGCAGGGTCATGCCGCCGATCAGCTGCACGTCGAAGTGACGCATGCCCATCACGCGCTTGCCGGCCTCACGGGCTACGGCGAAGGCTTCAGGCAGCAGTTGGTCCAGTGTCTCGCCTTTGGCCAGGCGCTCCTTGAACTCTGCGGTCTTGGCGCGCAGTTGCTCATCGGAGAGGGCGACCATTTTCTCTTCGAAGGCATTGACGATAGCCACCGTCTTGAGCATGCGTTTGACTTCACGCTCATTCTTGCTTCCAAAAAGTTTCTTTAACAAAGGCGCAAACATATCGGCAGGATCTTCCACACGTAGGGATGGAGGGCGGCCCCATGAGTCGCCCGTGCAGCCCTGAGGCCGCATGCGAACGAGCATTCTACCCGGAAACGATGGTGAGGAAAGTGGTCGATTGCCACGATGCTGGCACAGCGCTTGGGTGGGGGCGTTTGTATGATTGGGGCATTTTCCCCGAGTTCAACCCAGAGCATGATGAAACGTATCGAGAATGACTCTCGCCAGTGCCGGCACCTTCGCGGGGCAAGCCCTCTCCCACAGGTATCACCATCCCTGTGGGAGCGGGCTTGTCCCGCGAAGGGGCCGGCAAGAGCGCTAGAGATGTTAGACTGCCGATCTTGTAACTTCCTGCGTACCCCATGGCCTACAAACCCTCCCCCGCCCAGCCGCCTTCAGCGCTGTTGCGCCAGGTTCGCCCGCTGCGCCTGCTGCTCAACCAGGCCGAGCGCCTGGAACATCTGCAACGCCTGCTGGAAAGCCAGCTGCAACCGGCTGCCCGCGAGCATTGCCATGTGGCGTCGTGGCGCGATGGTAGCTTGCTGCTGGTGGTCACCGACGGGCATTGGGCCACGCGTCTGCGCTACCAGCAGAAGCGCTTGCTGGCCGCCTTGCAGGCCATGGAGGCGTTCGGCAACCTGCGGCGAATCCTGTTCAAGGTGCAGCCGCCACTGGTACCGGCCAAGCGTGGCGGTCATGCCGCCGAGTTGTCGAACAGCGCTGCCGAGAACCTGCGCGACACCGCTGAGGGCATCACCGACCCCAAGCTACGCGCCGCACTGGAACGCCTGGCAGGCCATGCCAAACACAGGCCATAAAAAAGGCCACCCGAAGGTGGCCTCAATGAACTAGAGAGTGTTCGAACTTACACGGCCGCAACAGGGCGCATGTACGAGATCGGTGCCGTGCTGGCATCATCGAACGTGACCACTTCCCAGGCATCGGTTTCCTTGATGAGCTTGCGCAGCAGCTGGTTGTTCAGCGAGTGCCCGGACTTGTAGCCCTTGAACTCGCCGATCAGGCTGTTGCCCAGCAGGTACAGGTCGCCGATGGCGTCGAGGATCTTGTGCTTGACGAATTCGTCTTCGGAGCGAAGGCCGTCTTCATTCAATACACCGGTTTCGTCGACGACGATGGCGTTCTCGACACTGCCACCCAGCGCAAGGTTGTGCTTGCGCAGGTACTCGATGTCACGCATGAAACCGAAGGTACGGGCGCGGCTGACTTCCTTGACGAACGAGGTGCTCGAAAAGTCGACGACAGCGCTCTGGGTCTGGCCCTTGAGGACCGGGTGATCGAAGTCGATCTCGAAGCTCACCTTGAAGCCTTCGAACGGCAGGAAAGTGGCGCGCTTGTCGCCCTCTTCCACTGTCACTTCGCGCAGGATGCGGATGAACTTCTTGGCTGCGTCCTGTTCTTCCAGGCCGGCAGACTGAATCAGGAATACGAAGGGACCGGCGCTGCCATCCATGATCGGAACTTCCGAGGCGGAGAGCTCGACGTAGGCGTTATCGATGCCCAGACCCGCCATGGCGGAGAGCAGGTGCTCGACGGTATCGACCTTGACGTCACCGTTGACCAGCGTGGTGGACATGGTGGTCTCACCGACGTTGGCCGCACGTGCCGGGATCTCGACCACAGGGTCGAGGTCGGCGCGACGGAAGACGATGCCGGTATCGACAGGCGCAGGCTTGAGGGTCAGGTAGACCTTCTCCCCGGAGTGCAGGCCGACGCCTGTGGCACGGATGGTATTCTTCAGGGTGCGTTGTCTAATCATGGCATTGGCCGCTTCAGCGCAAATTGCGAACAGGTATCAACAAAGGCTGAGGATGATAACAGACCCCGCCTTTGCTGAACACCAATCACCCTTATACCCCTGATAAATTCCATTAATCAGCCTGACGACGCAGGAAGGCCGGGATATCCAGGTAGTCCAGGTCATCCTGAGGGTTGAGTTTAGCTGCCGCAGCGGCCCCTGCATGGGCCTGGTTGCGCATCACGGTCGGGCGCTCCAGGTCACGGTAGTTCACTGCTGGCTGCTCCTGACGAACCGGGGCCGGGTTGGAGGCCTCGTATGCCTGCTGAGCGGTCTGCAGGGTGTTGTCGACCACCTTGACCGGCTTCTCGATGCGCGCACCCAGGCCAGTGGCGACCACGGTCACGTGCAGTTCGTCGCGCATGTCCGGATCGATCACGGTACCGACCTTGACCATCGCGTGGTCGGAGGCGAAGGCTTCGATGATGCTGCCGACGTCGGAGTACTCACCCAGCGACAGGTCCGGGCCTGCGGTGATGTTCACCAGGATGCCGCGGGCGCCCTGCAGGTTGACGTCTTCGAGCAGCGGGTTGCGGATCGCCGCTTCGGTGGCTTCGCGAGCGCGGTTCGGGCCGCTGGCGCAACCGGTACCCATCATCGCCATGCCCATCTCGCCCATCACGGTGCGCACGTCGGCGAAGTCGACGTTGATCATGCCTGGGCGCTTGATGATGTCGGAGATACCGCGAACGGCACCGGCCAGTACATCGTCAGCCTTGGCGAAGGCAGACAGCAGGCTGGCATCCTTGCCCAGGATGGTCAGCAGCTTCTCGTTGGGGATGGTGATCAGCGAGTCGACGCTCTCGGCCAGCATGCGGATGCCTTCATCGGCGATCTGCATACGCTTGCGGCCTTCGAACGGGAACGGGCGGGTCACCACGGCGACGGTGAGAATGCCCATTTCCTTCGCCACTTCGGCGATGATCGGTGCAGCACCGGTACCGGTACCACCACCCATGCCAGTGGTGATGAACACCATGTTGGTGCCCTGCAGCACTTCGGCGATGCGCTCACGGTCTTCCAGCGCGGCCTGACGGCCGACTTCCGGATTGGCACCGGCACCCAGACCCTTGGTCACGCCGGTACCCAGTTGCAGGATGGTGCGTGCGCCGATGTTTTTCAGCGCCTGGGCATCGGTGTTGGCGCAGATGAATTCGACGCCTTCGATGCTGCTCTTCACCATGTGGTTGACGGCGTTGCCGCCGCCACCGCCGACGCCGATCACTTTGATGACCGGGCTTTGCGGGACGTTGTCTACGAGCTCGAACATTTTCCCTCTCCTTACAGTTCTCTAGTTGTCGCGCCTACCACTACTGCTTTGAAACTTAGAAGTTGCCCTGGACCCACCGCTTGAAGCGCTCAAGCACTGGGGCCTTCGGTTCATCGCCATAGCTGTTGCTGCTGCTGTTGCTGTTACCGGTCAGGACCAGGTCCTCGGACTGCTTGAGCAGGCCGTAGGTGAGCAAGCCCACGCCGGTGGAATAGATCGGGTTGCGCACCACGTCGCTCAGCCCCCGAACGCTGTGCGGTACGCCCAGGCGTACCGGCATGTGGAAGATTTCCTCGGCCAGTTCCACGGCGCCTTCCATCTTCGCGGTGCCGCCGGTGAGGACGATGCCGGCAGGCACCAGGTCCTCGTAGCCGCTGCGGCGCAGTTCGGCCTGGATCAGGGTGAAGAGCTCGTCGTAACGGGGCTCCACCACCTCGGCCAGGGCCTGGCGCGACAGCTCGCGCGGTGGGCGGTCGCCCACGCTCGGCACCTTGATGGTCTCGCCGGCACCGGCCAGTTTGGCCAGGGCGCAGGCGTAGCGGATCTTGATTTCTTCGGCGTACTGGGTTGGCGTACGCAGGGCCATGGCGATGTCGTTGGTCACCTGGTCGCCGGCGATCGGGATGACCGCGGTGTGGCGAATCGCGCCTTCGGTGAAGATGGCGATGTCGGTGGTGCCGCCGCCGATGTCGACCAGGCACACGCCGAGTTCTTTCTCGTCATCGGTCAGCACCGAGTAAGCCGAGGCCAACTGCTCGAGGATGATGTCGTCGATTTCCAGGCCGCAACGGCGCACGCACTTCTCGATGTTCTGCGCGGCATTGACCGCGCAAGTAACGACGTGAACCTTGGCTTCCAGACGCACGCCGGACATGCCCAGCGGCTCGCGCACGCCTTCCTGGTTGTCGATCACGTAGTCCTGCGGCAGGGTGTGCAGCACGCGCTGGTCAGCCGGGATGGCCACGGCCTGGGCGGCGTCGAGGACGCGTTCGAGGTCGGCAACGCTGACCTCGCGATCGCGGATGGCGACGATGCCATGGGAGTTCAGGCTGCGGATGTGGTTGCCGGCCACGCCGACGAACGCCGAGTGGATACGGCAGCCCGCCATCAACTGCGCTTCTTCCACTGCGCGCTGGATCGACTGCACGGTCGACTCGATGTTAACCACCACGCCCTTCTTCAGGCCGCGGGACGGGTGGGTGCCGATACCGACGATCTCGAGGGTGCCGTCTTCGCCCACTTCGCCCACCAGCGCCACCACCTTGGAGGTGCCAATGTCCAGCCCGACGATCATTTTGCCGCTATGCGCGTTTGCCATGGTCCTGCCTCTCTCTAATTCTTCGCAACGGCGGGTTGGGCCGTCGTCGGTGCGTTCGGTTCCCGCCAACCAACGGCAAGTCCGTTGGCATAACGCAGATCAATGCGGGCGATGTTGGTGATCTGCTCTTTGAGTGTCTTGTCGTAAATGGCAATGAAACGGCGCATCTTTTCCACCAGATGGTCGCGCCCCAACAGCAGCTCGACTCCCGGCCCGCCGTTGACGGCACCGGTGGTCAGGAACCAGCTGCCACGCTCGCGCAGCTCCAGGCGAGCGATGGAAAAGCCCAGGGGGCGCAGCATCTGGCTCAATACCTGATACTGCTGCATGACTTGTTGCTGAGCACGCTGCGGCCCGGCCAGCTGCGGCAGGTGTTCATAATTGGCCAGCTCGCGCGGGGTAAAGGCCTGGCCCTGGTTGTTGAGCAAGGCTTCGTCACCCCAGCGCGCCACTGGCAGTTGTTCTTCCAGGCGGATCACCACCTCGTCCGGCCACACCCGGCGCACTTCGGCGTGGGCGATCCAGGGCATCTGCTCGAGCTCCGCACGCATCGCCGTAAGGTCGACGCTGAAGAAGCTCGCCGCGACGTATGGCGCGATGCGCTGCTGCACCGACTGCTGGCTGATGTAGCTGAGGTCGCCCTGCACGTCGATCTTGGTGATCGGCCGGTCGGCATAGGGCATCAGGCGGATGGCGCCTTCATAGGCGCCAAAGCCTGCGGCCACCAGCAGTACCGGCCATAGCAGGCGCTTGAGGCCGCCCAGGCTCGGCCGCGGCAGGCGCGCCGATACGGGCTCGTCGGCCATCAGTCGGCTGGCACCACGCGGCACCGGCTTGCTACGGCCGGTAACGGGTTGCTGCTGACGTATCATCGCGCCTTGCATGGCTGTTTAACCTCGCGTCGCTACGCTGTCGGCCAGGATCGCCAGCACCAGTTGCTGGAAGTCCAGACCGGCCGCGCGGGCCGCCATGGGCACCAGGCTATGATCAGTCATGCCCGGTGCGGTGTTGACTTCGAGCAGCCAGAACCGGCCCTGCTCGTCCTGCATCACGTCCAGCCGGCCCCAGCCTTCGATGCCGATGGCATCGCAGGCGCGCGCGGTCAGGTCGATCAGTTCCTGTTCCGTGACAGCGTCCAGGCCGCACGGGATGCGGTACTGGGTGTCATTGGCGATGTACTTGGCGTCGTAGTCGTAGAACACGTGCGGGGTGCCCAGCGCGATCGGCGGCAGCACCTGGCCACGCAGCACGGCGATGGTGAACTCCGGGCCGTGAATCCATTGCTCGACCAGAACTTGCGAATCGTATTGAGCGGCGTCTTGCCAGGCAGCGATCAGCTCCTGCTCGCTGTTCACCTTGGCCATGCCGATGCTAGAGCCTTCATGGGCAGGTTTGACGATCAACGGGAAGCCCAGTTCCCCACTGGCGGCAACACAATCGCTTTCGCTGGCGAGCACCGCGTGGCGCGGGGTCGGAATACCCAGGCTCTGCCACACCTGCTTGGTGCGCAACTTGTCCATGGCCAGGGCCGACGCGAGGATGCCGCTGCCGGTGTACGGAATGCCCAGGCACTCCAGCAGGCCTTGCATGCTGCCGTCTTCGCCGCCACGGCCGTGGAGGATGATGAAGGCGCGGTCGATCTTCTCGTTCTGCAGGCGCGCCAGCAGGTCATCGCCCACATCGATGGCGACCACGTCGACACCGGCGCTGGTCAGCGCGGCGATCACCGCAGCGCCGGATTTCAGCGAGACTTCACGCTCGGCGCTCTTGCCACCGTACAGCACGGCGACGCGGCCGAACGCCTTGACGTCCAAGGTCGAGTGCAACTTGTCGTAGGCGCTGGTCATTTCGACTTCTCCTGCTTGGCGCCTGCGAACAGCGGGCTTTTCATCAATTGCGGGGCCAGGCCACCGACGTCACCGGCACCCTGGCACAGCAGAATGTCGCCAGCGCGCAGCAGCGGCTTGACCAGCGGCGCCAGCTCGGCGCCACGTTCGATGTAGATCGGGTCCAATACGCCGCGCTGACGGATGCTGTGGCACAGCTGGCGGCTGTCGGCACCGGGGATCGGCTCTTCACCGGCCGGGTAGACCTCCATCAGCAACAGTACGTTGGCATCGCCCAGCACCTGTACGAAGTCGTCGTACAGGTCACGGGTGCGGCTGTAGCGGTGCGGCTGGTAGACGATGACCAGGCGACGGCTTGGCCAGCCGCCGCGCACGGCCTTGATCACCGCGGCCACTTCGGTCGGGTGGTGGCCGTAGTCGTCGACCAGCATCACGCTGCCGCCGTCGACCGGCAGTTCGCCGTACACCTGGAAGCGTCGGCCGACACCCTGGAAGCCAGACAGGCCCTGGACGATGGCCGCATCGCTGATGCCTTCGTCAGTGGCGATGGCGATGGTCGCCAGGGCGTTGAGCACGTTGTGGTTGCCGGGCATGTTCACCGACACTTCCAGCGGCTCGCAGTCGCGGCGCAGCACGGTGAAGTGGGTCTGCATGCCCTGCTGGCGCACATTGATGGCGCGGATATCGGCTTCTTCGCTGAAGCCATAGGTCACGGTCGGGCGCTTGACCTGCGGCAGGATTTCGCGCACCACCGGGTCGTCCAGGCACATCACGGCCAGGCCGTAGAACGGCAGGTTGTGCAGGAACTCGACGAAGGTTTTCTTCAGCTTGTTGAAGTCCCCTTCGTAAGTAGCCATGTGGTCGGCGTCGATGTTGGTGACCACGGCGACCATTGGCTGCAGGTGCAGGAAGCTGGCATCGCTTTCATCGGCTTCGGCGATCAGGTAGCGGCTGGTGCCCAGCTGGGCATTGGTGCCGGCAGCGGTCAGGCGGCCGCCGATGACGAAGGTCGGGTCCAGGCCGCCAGCGGCAAATACCGAGGCCAGCAGGCTGGTGGTGGTGGTCTTGCCGTGTGTACCGGCAACGGCCACGCCGTGGCGATAGCGCATCAGCTCGGCGAGCATTTCGGCACGCGGCACCACCGGAATGCGCCGCTCCAGGGCGGTGGCCACTTCCGGGTTGGCCGGGTTGATGGCGCTGGACACTACCAGCACATCGGCATTGGCGGCGTTCTCGGCACGGTGACCGACGAAGATCTCGGCGCCGAACGACTCCAGGCGCTCGGTGACAGGCGAGGCCTTGAGGTCGGAACCGGACACTTCATAGCCCAGGTTCAGCAGCACTTCGGCGATGCCGCACATGCCCACGCCGCCGATCCCGACGAAGTGGATGCGACGGATACGGCCCATCTTCGGCTGCGGCATGGCTTTCTGGCTTTCAACCATGGGCCACCTCCAGGCAGATATCGACCACGGTGCTGGTTGCTGCAGGCTTGGCCAGGCGCCGTGCGGTGCCGGCCATGGTGTTGAGTTTCTCGGGTTGCATCAGCACCTCGTTCAGGCGTTCAGCGAGTTGCGCTGCGCCAGTTGTCGCTTGTGGCATGAGGAAGGCGGCGCCTTCCCGAGCCAGATATTGGGCATTGTGGGTCTGGTGGTCGTCGATGGCGTGGGGCAAAGGCACCAGCATCGAAGGCAGGCCCGCGGCCGCGAGTTCGCTCACGGTCAGGGCGCCCGCCCGGCACACCACCAGGTCGGCCCAGCCATAGGCATGGGCCATGTCTTTGATGAATGGCTCTACCTGAGCCTCGACACCCGCTTCCTGATACCGCTCGGCGGTGATCGGCGCGTGGTGCTTGCCGGCCTGATGGAACACTTCGGGGCGCAGGTTTGCGGGCACCTCGGACAGGGCCTTAGGCAACAATTTGTTCAATGGTTCCGCACCCAGGCTGCCACCCATGACCAGCAGGCGCGCGCGGCGCTCGGCAAGGGGGGCACGCAGGGCGTCCATGAACAGTTCCGCACGCACAGGATTGCCGGTGGTACGCAGTTTTTCATCGCTGGCGAAGGTGCCGGGGAACGCTTCGCAGACGCGCGCGGACAGCGGCACCAGCAGGCGGTTGGCGGTACCGGCGCGGGCATTCTGTTCATGAATCACCAGCGGCACGCCGCACAACCGCGCAGCCACGCCGCCTGGGCCTGTGACATAGCCGCCGAAGCCCAGCACGCAGACCGGCTTGAGCTGACGAATGATGCTGCGCGCCTGCAGCACCGCCTTGACCAGAGTGAACGGCGCCTTGAGCAGCGACAGCTTGCCCTTGCCACGCAAGCCGCTGACCTGGATCAGGTGCAGTGGCAGGCCAGCCTGTGGCACCAGTTCATTCTCGATGCCGCGCGGAGTGCCGAGCCAGTGCACGCTGTAACCGCGTGCCTGGAACTCACGGGCGCAGGCCAGGGCCGGGAATACATGGCCGCCGGTACCGCCTGCCATGATCAATACGTTCTTGCCGTCAGCGGCCATGATTGGTCTCCTCGGCAAAATCGCTCTCGTTGAATTCGTGCTCCTCGCTGCCCAGATGCGTGCGGCTCTCCCATTCGATGCGCAGCAACAAGCCCACGCAGGCGCAGCAGATCACCAGCGAGCTGCCCCCGTAGCTGAGGAACGGCAAGGTCAGGCCCTTGGTCGGCAGCAGGCCGACGTTCACGCCGATATTGATCAGGAACTGGCCGATCCACAGGAAAGCCAGGCCGAAGGCCATGTAGGCGGCAAAGAACTGTTTGGCCTTCTCCGCCCACAGGCCGATGTACAAGGCACGCACGGTGACGAAGACGAACAGCGCGATGGTCACCAGCGAACCGACCACGCCCAGTTCTTCGGCAAGTACCGAGAACACGAAGTCGGTGTGCGCTTCGGGCAGGTAGAACTGCTTCTGCACACTGTTGCCCAGGCCCACGCCCAGCCACTCGCCGCGGCCAAAGGCGATCAACGCCTGGGTCAGCTGGTAGCCGGAACCGAACTGGTCGGACCACGGGTCGGTGAAGGTGATCAAACGCGCCATCCGGTAGGGCTGCGCCTGCACCAGCACGAATACCGCAACCACAGCCAGCACCACCATCAGGCTGAAGCGGAACAGCCCCACCCCGCCGAGGAACAGCATGGCGGCGGCGGCGCCCATCATTACCACGGTGGCGCCGAAGTCCGGCTCCATCAGCAGCAGGCCGGCCATCGGCAGCAGCACGATGAACGGCTTGAAGAAGCCCATCCAGCTTTCGCGCACTTCGGTCTGACGGCGTACCAGATAGCCTGCGAGATAGATCACCACGAAAACCTTGGCGATCTCCGAGGGCTGCACGTTGAAGAAGCTGAAACCAATCCAGCGCATCGAACCGTTCACTTCGCGGCCGATACCCGGTATCAACACCAGGACCAGCAAGGCGAAGGCACCGACCAGCATCATGAAACCCATGCGCTGCCAGGTGGCGATCGGCACCATCATGGTCGCGCCACAGGCGACCAGGCCGATGGCCACGTACACCAGGTGACGGAACATGTGATACAGCGGGTTGCCGGACTGCACGGCGGCCACTTCCGAAGATGCCGAAGTGATCATTACCAGGCCCAGGCCAAGCAACGCCAGGCACCCGGCCAGGAAGGCGAAGTCGAGGTCGATGCCACGGCCGCTGATCAGCGGCGACGGATAAGGCTTGAGGATGCCGAAGATCATGCCAGCCCCTCCGCCGCCTGGGCGAACAGGCGCCCGCGTTCTTCGAAGTTCTTGAACATGTCGAGGCTGGCGCAGGCCGGCGACAGCAATACGGCATCACCAGGTTGGGCCAGTTCGGCGCACTGTTGCACGGCTTCGTGGAGGGTCTTGACCCGCACCAGCGGGACGGCATCGCCGAGGGTTTCGGCCAGGCGTTCGGCATCACGGCCAAGCAACACCACCGCGCGGCAGAAACGCGCCACCGGCTCACGCAGGGCGGCGAAGTCGGCTCCTTTGCCGTCACCGCCGGCGATCAGCACCAGCTTGCCTTCGATATCCGCACCCAGGCCTTCGATGGCAGCCAGTGCCGCACCGACGTTGGTGGCCTTGGAATCGTCGTACCAGTTCACGCCGTTGCGCTCGCGTACCCACTGGCAACGGTGGGCCAGGCCACCGAATTCACGCAGGGCTTCGAGCATCGGCTCGAACGGCAAGCCGGCAGCATGGCCCAGGGCCAACGCTGCCAGAGCATTGCTCTGGTTATGCGCGCCACGCACCTTGAGTTCGCGCGCTGGCATCAGCGCCTGAAACTCGAAGGCCAGGTATTTCTCGCCATCGACTTCACGCAGGCCGAAGCCCTTGAAGTCCGGCTGGTTGAGGCCGAAGGTCCAGCACGGGCGGCCCTCGACCGGCAGTGGCCGGCTCAAGGCATCCTGGCGGTTGACCACCACCTGCTGGGCGCCCCGGAAGATCCGGTGCTTGGCCAGGTGATACGCCGGCAGGCCGCTGTAGCGGTCCATGTGGTCTTCGCTGATGTTCAACACAGTGGCCACTTCAGCATTGAGCTGGTCGGTGGTTTCCAGCTGGAAGCTCGACAGCTCCATGACATACAGCTCGACGTCGTCGCTGAGCAGGTCCAGGGCCGGAGTGCCCAGGTTGCCACCCACCGCCACACGCTTGCCGGCCTTGGCGGCCATCTCGCCAACCAACGTAGTCACGGTGCTTTTCGCGTTGGAGCCGCTGATCGCGATGATCGGTGCCTTGGCATGACGGGCGAACAGTTCGATATCGCCAGACAGCTTCACGCCGCGCGCGGCCGCCTGCTGCAGGGCCGGGGTGGCCAAGGCCAGGCCGGGGCTCACGTACAGCTCATTGGCGCGGCACAGGAAGTCCACGTCCAATTCACCACAGCGCACTTCCACCTGCGGGTAATCACGGCGCAGGGTGTCCAGTTCCGGCGGTTGCTCACGGGTGTCGGCGACCGCAAAGGCAATGCCCCGGCTCGCCAGGAAGCGAACCAGGGACATGCCGCTCTTGCCGAGGCCGACAACGATGCGGAATTGGTCGGAAGCGATCAGTGACACGCTCGTCTACCTCAGTTTCAGGGTTGCAAGGCCGATCAGCACGAGAATCACGGTGATGATCCAGAAGCGGACGATCACCCGTGGCTCAGGCCAGCCCTTGAGTTCAAAGTGGTGGTGAATCGGCGCCATGCGGAACACGCGCTTGCCGGTCAACTTGAAGGAGGCGACCTGAATCACCACCGACAGGGTTTCCACCACGAAAATGCCGCCCATGATGAACAGGACGATTTCCTGACGCACGATCACGGCGATGGTGCCCAAGGCAGCGCCCAGCGCCAGCGCGCCGACGTCACCCATGAAGACCTGGGCCGGATAGGTGTTGAACCACAGGAAGCCCAGCCCGGCGCCGATCAGCGCGCCGCAGAACACGATCAGCTCGCCCGAGCCCGGTACGTATGGAATCAGCAGGTACTCGGCGAACTTCACGTTACCCGACAGGTAGCAGAAGATGCCCAGCGCGCCGCCGACCATTACCGTGGGCATGATCGCCAGGCCATCGAGGCCGTCGGTCAGGTTGACCGCGTTGCTGGAACCTACGATGACGAAGTAGGTGAGCACCACGAAGCCGATGCCCAGCGGAATGGTGACGTCCTTGAGGAACGGCACGATCAGGGTGGTTTCGACCGAGGTCGGCGCAGTTTTGTAGAGGAAGATCGCAGCGCCCAGGCCGAATACCGACTGCCAGAAATACTTCCAGCGGCTTGGCAGGCCTCGCGAGTTCTTCTCGATCACCTTGCGGTAGTCGTCGACCCAGCCGATGGCACCGAACAGCAAGGTGACGATCAGTACCGTCCACACGTAGCGGTTGGCCAGGTCGGCCCACAGCAAGGTGCTGACGGCAATGGCCGAAAGAATCAGGGCACCACCCATGGTCGGAGTGCCGGATTTGGACAAGTGCGATTGTGGGCCGTCGTTACGGACGGCCTGACCGATCTGGCGGATCTGCAGGGTACGGATCATCCACGGGCCCAGCCACAGCGCCAGCGACAACGCGGTCAGTACACCGAGGATCCCGCGCAGGGACAGGTACTGGAAGACCGCGAAGCCTTTATGGAACTGTTGCAGATACTCAGCCAACAGCAGCAGCATTAATGTTTCTCCCCGCTGGCACCGCACAGTGCAGCCACGACGTTTTCCATCGCAGCGCTGCGCGAGCCCTTGATCAAGATAGTGGTGTTGCTGTCTGTCTCGGCGCCAACGGCCTCGATCAGCTCAGCTTGAGTCGCGAAATGACGGCCATTGGCGCCGAACGCCTTGACCGCATGTGTCATGTTGGAACCTACCGCGTACAGGGCGTCGACCTTGCCGCGTGCGTAGTCGCCCACCTGACGGTGGCCTTCCTCCGCCCACTGGCCCAGTTCGCCGATATCCCCAAGCACCAGAACGGTGCGCCCGGAAAAGCCGGCGAGTATATCAATGGCCGCGCACATCGAGGTGGGATTTGCGTTGTAACTGTCATCGATCACCCGCACCCCATTCGGCGCGATCTGCGCCACGGTGCGGCCCTTGACCGGTTGCACGGCATTCAGGCCCGCGGCGATGCCGCTCAGGCTCAGACCAACGGCGTGTGCGGCGGCGGCCGCGGCCAGCGCGTTGCTGACGTTGTGCTCACCCAGCACGTTGAGCTGCACAGCCACCGATTCGCCGGCGCCATGCAGGGTGAATGAAGGGCAACCACGCGCATCGCGACCGATATCGGTGGCGTAGAAATTGGCGCGAACGTCGTTGCGGGCGAAGCTGATGACCTTGTGCGCACCGGCACGGGCTTTCCAGATGGCAAAGGCCTTGTCGTCCAGATTGAGGATGGCCGTTCCGCCCTCGCCCAGGCCTTCGAGGATTTCACCCTTGGCTTCGACGATTTTTTCCGGGCCGCCGAACTCGCCAACGTGGGCGGTACCGGCGTTATTGATGATGACCACCTGCGGCTGGGTCAGGCCGACGGTGTAGCGGATTTCGCCAATGCGCGATGCGCCCAGCTCGATCACAGCGGCGCTGTGCTCAGGGGCGATTTCCAGCAGGGTCAACGGCGCACCGAGGTCATTGTTCAGGTTGCCTCGGGTGGCATGCACCAGGCCACGGGTGCGCAGGATGCTGGCGAGCATCTCCTTGACCGTGGTCTTGCCGCTGGAGCCAGTGATGGCCACCACCGGCTTGTCGAAAGCAGCGCGATTCAACGCACCCAGTTGGCCGAGCGCAACGCGGCAGTCCTTGACCAGCAGCTGCGGCAGGTCGACATCGCCGACCTCGCGCTCGACCAATGCTGCCACGGCGCCCTTGGCCTTCACATCGGCCAGGTAGTCGTGGCCGTCGAAACGCGGGCCGGTCAAGGCAACGAACAACTGCCCGGCAGCAACGCTGCGGCTGTCGATGCTGACACCGGTGAAGCTGGCATCGGCGCCAACCTGGCGAGCACCCAGTGCCGTGGTCAGCTGGCTGAGTGTCATGGGCTTAAGCATGTGGAGCCTCCCAGGCTGCAAGTGCCTTCTCGGC
The DNA here is from genome assembly GCF_044748725.1 of Pseudomonas sp. NPDC089752. NCBI lineage: Bacteria > Pseudomonadati > Pseudomonadota > Gammaproteobacteria > Pseudomonadales > Pseudomonadaceae > Pseudomonas > Pseudomonas sp. NPDC089752. The sequence continues at coordinate 110,797 of NZ_JBIVGP010000007.1, read as the reverse complement.
TTCGACCAGGTCGGAAAATTCATGGCGCTCGCCATGGATCTCCTGGTAATCCTCGTGCCCCTTGCCGGCCAGGACGATGACGTCATCGGCAGCAGCAGAAGCGATCAGGTGCGCAATGGCCTCGCCACGGCCGGCGACGAATTCGACGCTGTCGGGCTTGGCGAAACCAGGGCGAATATCGGCGAAGATGCCTTGCGGATCTTCAGTACGGGGGTTGTCATCGGTGACCAATACCCGGTCAGCCAGGCGCTCGGCCACCTCGGCCATCAGCGGGCGCTTGCCGCGATCGCGGTCGCCGCCACAGCCGAACAGGCACAGCAACTGGCCGTGTGCGTGCGGACGCAGGGCTTCGAGGACTTTTTCCAGGGCATCAGGCGTGTGGGCGTAGTCGACCACCACCAGCGGTTTCTTGCCGCCACCCAGGCGCTGCATGCGGCCAACCGGCCCCTGCAACTGCGGGGAAATCTTGAGAATTTCGTCCAGCGAATAATCCAGCGCCAGCAGCGTTGCCACGGCCGCGAGCACGTTGCTCAAGTTGAAACGGCCGAGCAATTGGCTACGCAGGGTGCGCTCACCCTGAGCGGTGACGAGGATCGCGCGCACGCCATCATCATTGAAGTGGGCTTCGCGGCAGAACAGCGAGGCGTCCGGGTTTTCCAGGCTATAGCTGAGCAGCCGGGTTTCGATAAGATCGGCACTCGGACGCCGGGCAAAGTCTTCGGCCAGACGGCGACCAAACCCATCGTCGAGGTTGACCACCTGGCAGCGCAGGCTCGGCCAGGCGAACAACTTCGCCTTCGCCGCCTCGTAGGCTTCCATGCTGCCGTGGTAATCGAGGTGATCACGGGACAGGTTGGTCATTACCGCGATATCGAATTCCAGGGCGGCGACACGGCCCTGCTCCAGGGCATGCGAGGAAACCTCCATCGCCACGGCCTTGGCGCCGCCTTTCTTCAGATCGTAGAGCGTCGACTGCACCGCGATCGGGTCAGGCGTGGTCAGGCGGCCGCTCTGCAGCTCACCATAAAAACCAGTGCCCAATGTGCCGATCAGACCACAACGCTGGCCCAGCGCGTCGAGCGCCTGCGCCACCAGTTGGGTGACACTGGTCTTGCCATTAGTTCCGGTGACGCCGACCAGGTTGAGCTGCCGGCTCGGCTCGCCATAGAAGGTGCCAGCAATTCTGGACAGCTGCGCCACCAGTCCCTTGACCGGGATCAGAGGGGCGTCGGTGATCGGCAGCACGCTGGCGCCCTGCTCTTCATAGGCAACGGCGGCTGCGCCACGGACCAGGGCATCGGCGATATGGTCACGCCCGTCGACCTTGGCTCCCGGCACGGCCAGGAACAGGTCACCCGGGCGCACGGCGCGGCTGTCCAAGGTCAGCTCACGGATCAACGGATCGCGGCTGGCGTGGGCGAAAAGCTTGCTCAGTGGCATTGTCATCATCCACGCCCTCCCTTGGCGGGTACTGCATTGACTTGCTGCTGTTCGGTCGGCGGTGGCAGGTTGTCCGGCGGCACGTTCATCAACCGCAGGGTGCCGGACATGACCTTGCTGAACACCGGCGCCGATACCAGGCCGCCGAAATAGCCACCCTTGCTCGGCTCATCGATGACCACGACCACGGCGTAACGCGGGTCGCTCATCGGGCCGAAGCCGGCGAACAGCGAGCGGTAGGCGTTTTCGGTGTAGCCCTTCGAGCCGACCGTGGCCTTGCGCGCGGTACCCGACTTGCCACCCACGTGATAGAACGGCACCTGGGCACGGAACACGCCGCGCGGCGCTTCGATCACCTGCTGCAGCATGCCCTGCACGGTTTCGGCGGTTTCCTTCGGAATGGCCTGGACGGCTTCAGGCGCCTTGTCGACCTTGAGGATCGACAGCGGCACCATCTTGCCGTCGTTGGCCAGTGCCGCGTAGGCATGCACCAACTGCAGGGCGGTCACCGACACGCCATAGCCGTAGGACAGTGTCGCGGTTTCAGCCTTGCGCCACTCACGGTGGTTAGGCAGGTTGCCGACGCGCTCGCCGGGGAAACCGAGGCCGGTGTACTGGCCCAGGCCTACCTGGGACATGACCCGGTAGATGGCCTCGCCGCCGATGTCGAAGGCGATCTTGCTCATGCCGACGTTACTGGAGTTGATCAGGATGCCGGTCAGGTCGAGGATCGGGCCCTCGCTACGGGACACGTCCTTGATGGTGTAGCGGCCAATCTGCAGGCTGCCTGGGTACACTTCGACCTTGTCGGTCGGCTTCCAGCGGCCGCTCTGCAGTGCAGCGCTCATGGAGATCGGCTTGACCGTGGAGCCTGGCTCGAACACGTCGATGATCGCCCGGTTACGCATGGCGGCCGGGAACATGCTGCGGCGGTTGTTGGGGTTGTAGGTCGGCTGGTTGACCATGGCCAGAACCTCACCGGTCTTGACGTCCATGATCACCAGGCTACCGGCCTTGGCTTCCTGCTCGGCAATCGCGTTGCGCAGCTCGCGAGTAGCCAGGTATTGCAGGCGCAGGTCGATCGACAACGCCAAGGTCTTGCCGGCCTTGGCGTTCTTGGTCACCTGAATGTCCTTGATCAACCGGCCGCGCCGGTCCTTGATCACCTGCCGCTTGCCGGGCACGCCGGCCAGCCACTCGTCGTAGGCCAGCTCCACCCCTTCACGACCATGGTCGTCGAGGTCGGTGAAGCCGACCATGTGGGCGGTGACATCACCGGCCGGGTAGAAGCGGCGGAATTCTTCCAGGCCGTACACACCTGGCACTTTCAAGTCGAGCACGTGCTGGCCCTGCTCCGGGGTCAGGCCACGGACAAGGTAGATGAATTCCTTGCCGGCCTGCTGGGTCAGGCGGTCGGCCAGCTGCTGGGGGTTCTGCCCAAGCGCCGCCGCCAGTTGCGGCCAGCGGTCCTTGGATGCCTGCATTTCCTTTGGGTTGGCCCACAACGTGGTGACCGGGGTACTGACCGCCAGTGGCTCACCGTTGCGGTCGGTGATCAGACCACGGTGTGCCGGAATAGGGATGTGCCGAAGGCTGCGGGCATCGCCCTGGCCTTTGAGGAAATCACGGTCGACCACCTGCAGGTCAATGATGCGCCAGCAGATGGCACCGACCATGATCGCCAGCAAGCCGATCACCACACGGAAGCGCCAAGGGTAGAGTGCGCCTTCGAGCTTCATCATGGCGACACCATCCGTACTTCATCAGCCGCGGGCACGCGCATTTTCAGCTGTTCGGAGGCAAGGCTCTCGATACGGCTGGCGGCGGTCCAGGTGCTTTGCTCGAGGATCAGCCGCCCCCACTCCGCCTGGGCCTTGTCGCGCTCATTCAATTCGCCGTAGAGGGTGTTGAGCAGCTGACGGTTCCAGTGGGCGCTGTACGACACGGCGATGGCCGAAATCAGCACGCCGACGAACAGCAGAAGCATGAGGAAGCTTCCGCCTGGCAAAGGCTTGGCGAATAGCCGGCTCACCGAAGCTTCTCCGCCACTCGCATCACGGCGCTGCGCGACCGCGGGTTGGCCTTGAGTTCGGCGTCGGAGGCGAACTGCGCCTTGCCGATGAGCTTGATCTTGGGTTCGAAGACCTTGTGCTGAACCGGCAGGTTGCGCGGCAGGTTGTCGGCTTCACCCTTGACCAGCTTGCGCATGAACAGCTTGACGATGCGGTCTTCGAGCGAGTGGAAGCTGATCACCGCCAGGCGGCCACCGACTTCCAGGGCATCGAGCGCGGCTTCAAGGCCGGTTTCCAGATCGCCCAGTTCGTTGTTGACGTGGATGCGCAGGCCCTGGAAGGCGCGGGTAGCCGGGTTCTTGCCCTTTTCCCAGGCGGGGTTGGCCACTTTGAGCACTTCGGCGAGGTCGGCGGTGCGGGTGAACGGTTGCTTCTCGCGGCGCTCGACCACGGCACGCGCCATGCGCCCGGCAAACCGCTCTTCGCCGTATTCCTTGAACACGCGGGCGATTTCTTCCACAGGTGCTGTGGCGATGAATTCCGCTGCGCTGATGCCCTGGTCAGGGTTCATGCGCATGTCCAGCGGGCCGTCGTTGAGGAAGCTGAAGCCGCGCTCCGGGTCATCCAGCTGCGGCGAGGAAACGCCCAGGTCGAGCAGAATGCCGCTGACCTTGCCGTCCAGACCGCGCTCGGCCACCTCGGCGCCCAGTTCGGCAAAGCTGCGCTGCACAATGACAAAGCGGCCGTCTTCGGCCGCTAGCGCTTGCCCGGTGGCAATCGCTTGAGGATCTTTGTCGAACCCCAGCAGCCGCCCTTGCGGCCCGAGCTTGCTGAGGATCAGACGGCTGTGCCCGCCGCGGCCGAAGGTGCCGTCGAGATAGCAACCGTCGGGGCGCAGGGCCAATGCCTCGACAGCTTCGTCGAGCAGGACGGTGATGTGGTTGAAGCCGCTATCTATGGTCACAGGATCAGGTCACGCAAATCGTCGGGCATGGCGCCCGGTTGTTGGATAGCTGCAAGGTCGGCTGCCGAAACTGCGTTCCAGGCATCCTCATCCCACAGCTGGAATTTGTTCAGCTGCCCCACCAGCATCGCCTTCTTGTCCAGCTTGGCGTACTCACGCAGGCGGGGCGGTACCAGGAAACGCCCACTGCCATCGAGCTCCAGGTCAACCGCATTGCCGATCAGCAAACGCTGCAGGCGACGGTTTTCCTCACGCAACGACGGCAAGGCGCGCAACTTGGCTTCAATCTGTTCCCACTCATCGAGGGGGTAAACACATAAGCAGGGGTCTACGGCATCGATGGTCACGATCAGCTGACCATTGCAACGCGAATCGAGCTCGTCACGGTACCGGCTCGGCATGGCGAGACGGCCCTTTGCATCGAGGCTGACGGCGTTGGCTCCGCGGAACACGGCTGCGATTCCCCACAATGTTAGCTTTTTTGTGCCAGAAAACCCACTTCATCCCACTTTCTGCCACTTGCGCACACTATAGGAATCCGCCTGCTGCACCGTCAAGGCACGTTCATAAGGAAAACCCTTACAGGACCGAGATTTAGCGCGATAGAAGAAGGAGGGAAGCATTACCAGGGACGAAAAAAACGTGAAAAATCAAACCCACTCAAACGAATGCAGTTCGAAGTTAAAGTGATTTATTAAGAGTAAGATTTTTTCGGTATTACCAGGAGCGATCTGCTATCGATTAAGCAGGAGGGAGGGAGGTGGAGAGTCGATCTGTAAGCCGGGTTTTGTCGAGAACAGTCATTCCTCTACGACGGCCATCACTGGACGCCTCTAGCAACCTACCCGGTTCCGACGCGGGCCACGCCTGATGGAACCCTATTTGGTCTTGCTCCGAGTGGGGTTTACCTAGCCACGCACTGTTGCCAGCCGTGCGGTGCGCTCTTACCGCACCTTTTCACCCTTACCGGCACCGAAGTGCTTAGGCGGTTATTTTCTGTGGCACTTTCCGTAGGCTCGCGCCTCCCAGGCGTTACCTGGCACTCTGCCCTATGGAGCCCGGACTTTCCTCCCCCATCTTTTGCGGAACAAAAGACAGCAGCGACTGTCCGATCGACTCTCCGCCGCCAAGGTTAACGGCACGCGCGCTCAAGAACAAGCAATACCGCAAATTACCTCACTGAGCTTTTTGCTTTTCCAGTGCCACCTGATACAGCAGGTTCTTGCGCACACCGGTAATTTCTGCGGCCAACGCCGCCGCGCGCTTGAGCGGCAACTCGGCCAGCAGCAAGTCGAGCACGCGTTGCGCTTCGGCGCTGATCGCCTCCTCGCCCTCCGGCGCGCTCCAGCCACCGACCAGCACCACACACTCACCCCGCTGCTGGTTGCTATCGCCCGCCACGAAGGCATGCAGTTCGCCGAGCGGCAGCCCCTTGAGGGTCTCGAAGGTCTTGGTCAGCTCGCGCGCCAGCAGCGCCGGGCGCTCGGCACCGAATACCAGCGCCATGTCTTCCAGGCATTCGAGAATACGATGGGGCGCCTCGTAGAAGATCAATGTGCGCGGCTCTTCCTTTACTTGCTCCAGGCGCGCACGACGGCCCGCGGTCTTGGCCGGCAGGAAGCCTTCAAAGATGAAGCGGTCGGACGGCAGGCCGGCCGCCGAAAGCGCAGCGATCAGCGCGCAAGCGCCGGGCACCGGCACCACATCGACCCCAGCGGCACGCGCCTGGCGTACCAGGTGATAGCCTGGGTCGGAAATCAGCGGAGTACCGGCATCGGATACCAGCGCCACATCCTCACCGGCCAGCAGCTTGGTGATGAAGCGCCCACCCTCGTCGCGCTCGTTGTGCTCATGGCAGGCCGCCAGCGGCGTGTCGATGCCGAAGTGCTGCAGCAGGCGGATCGAATGCCGGGTGTCCTCGGCTGCGATCAAGGCAACGTCGGCCAGCACCTTCAATGCCCTGGCGCTCATGTCGTCGAGGTTGCCGATTGGGGTAGCGACCACGTACAGCGTCCCCACGGTGGATTTCGAAGCCCCTGCCACATCAGTCACTGCGCACACCTGTCTTTCGGATCAAAGGCGCCATTGTAGCCCGAGCGCCGGTAACAGGGCGCAAAGAACTTCACCCGCGCCGACCGCTCAGCCACCTATAGTGAAGGTTCTGCAATCAGCAAGATCGCGCCCCGGCCAACCCTTCGGTACAATTGCCGGCCAACTTGATCGGTAACAGGACCTTTACATGATCGCTTGCCTGCGGCTGTTCACAGCCCTCTGCCTCGCTGCCCTGCTGGCAGCCTGCGCCAGCTCGCCCTCATCCAGCCTGGGCGAACTGCCACGCACCCCGGACGCGAGCATCGAGCAACTGCTCGAAAAAGCGGCGACTAGCAAGTCCGCAGAAGACGCGGCCCTGCTGCGCCTGAGCGCTGCCGACCTGGCCTACAAGCAGAAGGACTATCCGCGCGCCGCACGCATTCTCGAGCAGGTCCCGATGGATACGCTCAAGCCCGCCCAACAGATCTTCGCCGCCACCCTCGGCGCAGAACTGGCGATGAGCCGCAACCAGCCCAAGGCGGCCCTCAGCGCCCTGTCGCACCCCAGCCTGCAGCACATCGCCGAGCTGCCGGCAGAGCAACAGGTGCGCACCTACAGCGTACACGCCGCCGCGCTCGAGGCCGATGGCCAGGCCATGCCTGCCGCACAACAACGCGTACTGCTGAGCCCCCTGCTCAGCGGCCAGGCCGCCAGCAGCAACAATGACGCGATCTGGGCGCTGGTCGCCTCGCTGCCAGCCGAGCAACTGCAGCAGCCCGCCAGCAACGAAACCCTGGCCGGCTGGACCAGCCTGGCCCTGGCCGTGAAAAGCGCCGGAACCCTGGAGCAACAGCAGGCGGCAATCGACACGTGGCGCATACAGCACCCCGATCACCCGGCAGCCAAGCAACTGCCCCAGGCCTTGACCAAACTCAAGGAACTGGCCAGCCAGCCGCTGACCAAGATCGGCCTGCTGCTGCCCCAGGAAGGCCCGCTGGCCGGCGTCGCCCGCGCCCTGCGTGACGGCTTCATGGCCGCGCATTTCCAGGCCCAGCAGGCCGGCCAGCAAGCGCCAGCCGTGCAGGTTTACGACAGCTCGCGCATCGGCTCGCTCGACGACTTCTATCGCCAGGCCCAGGCCGATGGCGTACAGCTGGTGGTCGGCCCGCTGGAAAAACCCCTGGTGAAAAAGCTCGCCGCCAACCCGCAGCTGCCTATCACCACCCTCGCCCTGAACTACGCAGAGGCAGGCCAGACGGCTCCGCCGCAGCTGTTCCAGTTCGGCCTTGCCGCTGAAGACGAAGCTCGCGAAGTCTCGCGTCGCGCCCGCGCCGATGGCATGGTCCGCGCCGTGGCCCTGGTTCCGAGCGGTGAGTGGGGCGACCGTGTGCTCGCCGCCTTCCGTCAGGACTGGGAAGGCAACGGCGGCACCATCATCGCCGCCGAGCGCATTGCCCAGCCGGTCGCCCTGGCCCAGCAGATCGCCAACCTGTTCCAGCTGCGCCAGAGCGAAAGCCGCGCACAAAGCGTGCAAAGCACTGTCGGTGGCAGCATTGCCGCACAGCCGTCGCGCCGCCAGGACATCGATTTCATTTTCCTCGCCTCGACCCCGCAGCAGGCACAGCAGATCAAACCGACGCTCAACTTCCAGTACGCCGGTGACGTGCCCGTGTACGCCACCTCGAACCTGTACAGCGCCAGCGGTGACGTCAACCAGTACAACGACATGAACGGCATTCGCTTCTGCGAAACCCCATGGCTGCTCGACACCACCAACAGCTTGCGCCAGCAGGTGGTACAGCAGTGGCCTCAAGCCGCCGGCAGCCTCGGCCGCCTGTATGCCATGGGCGTCGATGCCTACAGCCTGGCGCCACGCTTGGGGCAGCTGAAAGCACTGCCGGACAACCGCGTACAAGGCCTTTCCGGCAGCCTGAGCATGAACGCCAGCCAGCGCATCGAGCGCCAGCTGCCATGGGCCGAGTTCTCCGGCGGTCAGGTCAAGCGCCTTCCGGACACCAGCCGCTGATGCCTGACGTATCGCCGACCAGCGCCGGCCAGGCCGCAGAAAACCACGCCCTTGAATACCTTCAGGGGCAAGGCCTGCAACTGCTGACGCGTAACTGGCGATGCAAAGGCGGCGAGCTTGATCTGGTCATGCTCGACGCCGATACAGTAGTATTCGTCGAAGTCCGCTATCGGTTGCACGCGGGCTTCGGTGGCGCCCTCGGCAGTATCGACGGGCGCAAGCAGAAACGGCTGGTGCTTGCCGCCAGTCTTTTCCTGCAGAAGGAGTCTCGCTGGGCCAACCACCCGTGCCGCTTCGACGTTGTCGCCTTGCAGGGTAGCCACCATGCAGGCCGGCCGTTTCAATGGCTGAAAAACGCCTTCGAATGCTGAATCCACTCCCAATTTTTTGCTCTATGTTTCGCGGGCTGGTCGCTGTTGCGCGTCGCGCCTGCCACCGCCCCACTTAAGGTCACCAGATGGACATGCAATCCCGAATCCGCCGGCTGTTCCAGGCCAGCATCGATACCAAGCAACAGGCAATGGACATCCTGGCACCGCACATCGAGCAGGCCAGCCTGGTCATGGTCAATGCGCTGCTCAACGAGGGCAAGATGCTCGCCTGCGGCAACGGCGGCTCCGCCGGCGATGCCCAGCATTTCTCTTCCGAGCTGCTCAACCGTTTCGAGCGCGAGCGCCCGAGCCTGCCGGCGATAGCGCTGACCACCGACAGCTCGACGCTGACCTCGATCGCCAACGACTACAGCTACAACGAAGTGTTCTCCAAGCAGATTCGCGCCCTGGGCCAGCCCGGCGATGTTCTGCTGGCGATTTCGACCAGCGGTAACTCGGCCAACGTTATTCAAGCAATCCAGGCCGCACATGATCGCGAAATGATTGTCGTAGCCTTGACCGGACGTGACGGCGGCGGCATGGCTTCACTGCTGCTGCCAGAGGACGTGGAAATCCGCGTACCTGCAACGGTCACTGCACGTATTCAAGAAGTCCACCTGCTGGCGATCCACTGCCTGTGCGATCTGATCGACAGCCAACTGTTCGGGAGTGAAGAATGATCCCCATGCGCCTCGGCCTGATGGCCCTGACCCTGTGCCTGAGCGTCACCGGCTGCAGCTCGGTACTGACCTCGACTCGTAATTCGCCGATCGAGGATGATCGCGGCACACGCACCATCGGCAGCAAAATCGACGACTCGCTGATCGAAACCAAGGCGGCGGTCAACATTTCCAAGGCCAACCCAGACCTGGACAAGAGCTCGCACATTGTCGTCAGCAGCTACAACGGCATCGTCCTGCTCGCCGGGCAAACGCCGCGCGCCGACCTCAAGAGCCTGGCCGAACAAACGGCTGGCCAGGTTCAGCGGGTGAAGAAAGTGCATAACGAGCTGCAGGTGATGCAGCCCTCCTCCATCCTGGCGCGCAACAACGACGCCTGGCTGACCACCAAGATCAAGACCCAGATGCTGACCGACAACGCCGTGCCCAGCTCGCGCATCAAGGTGATCACCGAAAATGGCATCGTCTACCTGCTCGGCCTGGTGACGCAGCAGGAGGCCAACGCCGCCACTGCCGTGGTACAGGGCGTGTCTGGCGTGCAGAAGATCGTCAAGTTGTTCGAATACATCGACTGAATCACGATTCAACCTTTCAAATAGTCAGGAAACACCGCATGAAAAAGCTGCTGCTGCCCGCCCTGCTGATCGGCGCCTTCGCCGCCCTGGCCGGCTGCTCCACCCCTAGCCTGATCACCCTCAACGACGGCCGCGAGATCCAGGCCGTCGACGCCCCACGCTACGAGAAGAGTTCGGGCTTCTACGAGTTCGAGCAACTCGACGGCAAACGCACGCGCATCAACAAGGACCAGGTACGCACCATCAGCGACCTGTGATTTCAGGCCTGACATGAAAAAGGCGATCCGTGTGGATCGCCTTTTTTTGTTTACTTGACCACCTTCAGGCTCGGCCGGCCACTAGGGCGTGGCGGCTGGCCACCACCTTGCGGCGGGCCATCGTCGTCCGGCTCGATACTTTCGTCGTCCAGCTCTTCATCCTCCATCACTGGCGGCTCCAGCTCGAAGACCATGCCTTGGCCGTTTTCACGGGCGTAAATGCCGAGAATGGCACCTACTGGCACGAACAGCGAATGAGCAACGCCACCGAAGCGACCTTCGAAGCTCACCGCATCGTTATCCATGTGCAGGCTGCGCACGGCACTCGGGGAAATGTTCAGGACGATCTGGCCGTCACTGGCGAAACCTTGCGGCACCTGAACAGCCGGAAACTCGGCATTGACCAGCATATGAGGGGTGCAATCGTTGTCGACGATCCACTCGTACAGTGCTCGAACCAGATAGGGGCGACTGGAGTTCATCAACGGCTCCTTAAAGCTTGCGCATTTCACGCTCAACGGAGGACAGGCTCGCCAGGAAAGGCTCGCGGGCGAACTGTCGCTCCATGTAATCCAGCAGCGGCTTGGCTTGCCGCGGCAATTCGATACCCATTACCGGCAAACGCCAGAGTATGGGCAATAGACAACAATCGACCAGGCTTTGCTCATCGCTCATGAAGCACGCGAACTCGTTGAACAGCGGCGAGACGCCGGTCAGGCTCTCGCGCAGCGCCTTGCGCGCCTCGGCGCGAGCGGCGTCACTGCTGCGCGGATCGAGCACGGTATCGGCCAACGCACACCAGTCACGCTGGATGCGGTGCATCAACAAGCGACTGTTACCCCGCGCCACCGGATAGACCGGCATCAGCGGCGGATGTGGGTAGCGCTCTTCGAGGTATTCCATCACCACGGTCGATTCATACAACGTCAGGTCGCGATCGACCAAGGTCGGCACGCTGCCGTAAGGGTTCACCTCAACCAGCTTGGGTGGCAGACGCCCGGGGTCGACGTCGATGATCTGCACACTGATACCCTTTTCTGCGAGCACCAGGCGTACCCGATGAGAGTAAGGATCAGCGGGATCGGAATAGCAGGCTAACCGGTTGGTCACGCCCATGTAGCGCCTCCTCGCATGGGATGCTTGTGAAACTGCAAATGCAAACGCGCCCTGGAGGCTCCCTCGCTTGCACGAGGGAGCGCCCAGGGCGCGTTCAACTACCAGAAATTACTGCGTGATCAATGCACGTCCTTCCAGTATTCGCGCTTGAGCAAATAGGCGAATACGAAGAAGAAAGCCAGATACAGCAACACGTAGGTACCGATGCGCTGGCTTTCCAGTTTGACCGGGTTGGCCGAATAAGCCAGGAAGGTCACCAGGTTCTTGACCTTCTCGTCGAACTGCTCGGTGGTCAGGGTACCGGAATTCGGCGTGATGGTCAGCTGGTCACACGCTTCATGGGTCAGCGGGCTGCCTGTCAATGGGTCGAATTGTTTCTTGCCATCGACCACCATCTGCACCTGCTTGCAACCGATCACCTGGTTGCCCTGCAGACCTACCAGCACGTTGGGCATGCCGACGTTGGGGAAGACCTTGTTGTTCACCCCATAAGGGCGCGACGGATCCTCGTAGAAGCTGCGCAGGTAACTGTACAGCCAATCGGTGCCGCGCACCCGCGCAACCAGGGTCAGGTCAGGTGGCGCGGCCCCGAACCAGGTCTTGGCGTCACTGGGCTTCATGCCGATATTCATGTGGTCACCGATCTTGGCACCCGTGAACACCAGCTTCTCGAGCATCAGCTCATGGGGTATGCCCAGGTCGTCGGCAACCCGCTCGTAACGCTGGAACTTGGCGCTGTGGCAGCCCATGCAATAGTTGGCAAAGGTGCGCGCACCGTCCTGCATGGCGGCTTTGTCAGTCAGGTCGATATCGACCTTGTCCAGCTCCAGACCATGTTCGGCAGCGAAGGAAAAGGCAGGCATCAGTGCCAGCAAAAATACTGCAATCAACTTTTTCATCAGCCAGTCACCCTTTCCGGAACCGGTTTGGTCTTCTCAAGCCTTGTGTAGAACGGCATCAGCAGGAAGTAGGCGAAGTACAACACCGTGCACACCTGCGACAGCAAGGTGCGCCCTGGCGTCGGCGCCAGCACCCCGAGAATGCCGAGGATGACGAAGGCAATGCAGAACACCAGCAGGAAGACCTTGCTGATCCAACCCTTGTAGCGCATGGAGCGCACCGGGCTGCGGTCGAGCCAGGGCAACACGAACAGCACGGCGATGGCGGCGCCCATGGCGATTACCCCCATCAGCTTGTCAGGCACGGCCCGCAAGATCGCGTAGAACGGCGTGAAGTACCAGACCGGGGCAATATGCTCAGGCGTCTTGAAGGCGTTGGCCTGTTCGAAGTTGGGTTTTTCCAGGAAGTAGCCGCCCATTTCCGGGAAGAAGAACACCACGGCGCAAAACACGAAGAGGAACACCACCACTCCGACAATGTCCTTGACGGTGTAGTACGGATGGAACGGAATGCCGTCGAGCGGGATGCCGTTCTCGTCCTTTTTCTTCTTGATGTCGACTCCGTCCGGGTTGTTCGAACCGACCTCGTGCAGGGCCAGGATGTGCAGTACGACCAAGCCGAGAATCACGATCGGCAAGGCCACCACGTGCAAGGCGAAGAAGCGGTTGAGGGTGATGCCCGAGATCAGGTAGTCACCACGGATCCATTGGGTGAGGTCGCCACCGATCACCGGGATAGCACCGAACAGCGAGATGATCACCTGGGCGCCCCAGTACGACATCTGCCCCCACGGCAGCAGGTAGCCCATGAAGGCCTCGGCCATCAGCGCCAGGTAGATCAGCATGCCGAACAGCCATACCAGCTCGCGTGGCTTCTGGTAGGAGCCGTAGAGCAGGCCCCGGAACATGTGCAGGTAGACCACGATGAAGAACGCCGAAGCACCGGTGGAGTGCAGGTAGCGCAGGATCCAGCCATATTCCACATCACGCATGATGTACTCGACCGAGGCAAAGGCCTCTTCCGCCGATGGCGTGAAGCTCATGGTCAGCCAAACGCCAGTGACGATCTGGTTGACCAGCACCAGCAGCGCCAACGAGCCGAAGAAATACAGGAAATTGAAGTTCTTGGGCGCGTAATACTTGCTCAGGTGGTCTTCCCACATCTTGGTCGCGGGGAAGCGAGCATCAATCCAGTCCATGAACTTGCTCATCATGCTTTCTCCTGGTCGACGCCGATGACGACGATGTCATCCGACTCGTAAGAGTGCGGTGGCACTGGCAGGTTGAGAGGTGCGGGTTGCGACTTGTACACGCGGCCAGCCAGGTCGTAGTGCGAGCCGTGGCATGGGCAGAAATAGCCACCTACCCACTTCGGCCCCAGGTCGGCCGGAGCGACTTCTGGGCGGAAGGTCGGCGAGCAGCCCAGATGCGTGCACAGGCCGACAAGAATGAGCAGTTCCGGCTTGATCGAGCGAATTTCCGGGTCGACGTACTCTGGCTGTACGGACGCCTTCGACTCGGGGTCGGACAGCTCAGGTGTGAGCTTTTTCAGATTCCCGAGGATCTCCTGCGTTCGCCGCACGATGAACACGGGCTGGCCGCGCCATTCCGCGACCATCTGCTGCCCAGGCTCGACCTTGGCGATGTTGACCTTCACCGGTGCACCAGCCGCCTTCGCCTTGGCACTGGGAAACCATGACCCCACGAACGGTACCGCAGCCCCCACTGCCCCCGCCGCCCCGACCACGGATGTCGCGGCTACGAGGAAGCGGCGCCGGCCTGCGTTGACGCCGTCATTGCTCATTCAGTCCTCTCCCATCAGCTTGCTTGGCCTGTTGCATCAGGCCTGTACTTAGGTAATGTCTGTGGCACCAAAATTTGGCCGTCATGGTAAGAAACAAATCCACACAGTGACAAGGTGATTAGCCTGGCAATGGGCCACAACCCTCGCTTTGCTTGATCTGCGTCTATACCGCGGGTTACCACGGACATGCTGACAGGTTAGTTCAAGACATAAAAAAAGCCCGGTTCCAAGGAACCGGGCTTTTTTCGACTGCCGAAGCGGTATTAACGCTTGGAGTACTGAGGACGCTTACGCGCTTTACGCAGACCCACTTTCTTACGCTCGACTTCACGAGCGTCGCGGGTGACGTAGCCAGCACGACGCAGAGCGCCACGCAGGGTTTCGTCGTATTCCATCAGAGCGCGGGTGATACCGTGACGGATCGCACCGGCCTGACCGCTGACACCACCACCGGCAACGGTGACGTAGATGTCGAACTTCTCGGTGGTTTCGGTCAGCTCGAGTGGCTGGCGAACAACCATGCGAGCGGTTTCGCGACCGAAGAACACGTCCAGAGAACGGTTGTTGATGGAGATGTTACCAGTACCCGGACGCAGGAAAACGCGAGCGGTTGCGGTCTTGCGACGGCCAGTGCCGTAATTTTGAGTCGCCGACATAATGAACTATCCCGTTAGATCTTCAGTTCTTGAGGCTGCTGAGCAGTGTGTGGGTGAGCAGCACCCGCGTACACTTTCAGCTTACGGTACATGTCGCGACCCAGCGGGTTCTTAGGCAGCATGCCTTTGACCGCGGTTTCGATAACACGCTCAGGGGCCTTGGCGATCAACTTCTCGAAGTTGATTTCCTTGATGCCGCCTGGGAAGCCGGAGTGGGAGTAGTACATTTTGTCGGAAGACTTGGCGCCAGTTACACGGATCTGCTCGGCGTTGATGACGACGATGTAGTCGCCGGTGTCAACGTGAGGGGTGTATTCTGGTTTGTGTTTGCCACGCAGACGGCTAGCGATTTCGGTAGCCAGACGACCCAGGGTCTGGCCAGCGGCGTCGACTACGAACCACTCGCGCTTTACTGTTTCCGGTTTAGCAGTAAAAGTTTTCATTCTCTAAAGCCTCAGAGGCCGCCCAGCGAAAAATAGACGGCGAATCTTACTGGATAGTGCACAGCTTGCCAAGGGCAAGCGCGCAGCCGAACACTGACGCTTTTGGGGGCTCGGGTCGGGCACGCCAATGTTCGACGGGGTTCTTCCTGCGTGGTGGTGCATCACTTCCGCCACACGGAGAGGGGCCGAATTATCCAGATTGCGCGAAAAATTTCAACCTGCTTTTATGGGCTTCTTTAGCCAAGGAGAGTTTTCCCGATGGAATACCGCAAGCTCGGCCGTACCGATTTAGACGTCAGCGCCTTGTGCCTAGGCACCATGACCTGGGGTGAGCAGAACAGCCAGGACGAGGCCTTCGCGCAGATCGCCAGAGCCAAGGCCAGCGGGGTCAACTTCATCGACACCGCCGAGATGTACCCGGTGCCGCCGCGCCCGGAGACCTACGCGGCGACCGAGCGCATCATCGGCAACTGGTTCGCCAGCAACGGTGACCGTGACGACTGGATCCTGGCCAGCAAGGTCGCCGGCCCCGGCAACGGCATCAGCCATATCCGCGATGGCCAGCTCAAGCACAACCGCCAGCACATCGTCGCGGCGCTGGAGGAAAGCCTCAAGCGGCTGCAGACCGACCGCATCGACCTCTACCAGCTGCACTGGCCGGAACGCAGCACCAACTTCTTCGGCAAGCTGGGCTATCAGCACTTGCCGCAAGACCATTTCACCCCGCTGGAAGAAACCCTGGCGGTGCTCGACGAACAGGTGCGGGCTGGCAAAGTCCGTCACATCGGCCTGTCCAACGAAACGCCGTGGGGCACCATGAAGTTTCTGCAGCTGGCGGAAAGCCGCGGCTGGCCGCGCGCGGTGTCGATCCAGAACCCCTACAACCTGCTCAACCGCAGCTTCGAAGTGGGCCTGGCGGAAGTCGCCATTCGCGAGCAGTGCGGCCTGCTGGCCTACTCGCCGCTGGCCTTCGGCATGCTGTCGGGCAAATACGAAAACGGCGCGCGCCCGGAAAAAGGCCGCCTGACCCTGTTCAGCCGTTTCGCCCGTTACTCGAACCCCCAGACCGTGGCGGCCTGCAGCCGTTATGTGCAGATGGCCAGGGACCACGGCCTGGACCCGGCGCAAATGGCCCTGGCCTTCGTTACCCGCCAGCCGTTCGTGACCAGCAACATCATTGGCGCAACCGATCTGGTGCAGCTGGAAAGCAACCTCAAGAGCCTGGAGCTGAACCTGAGCGATGAGCTGCTGGCGGCCATCGAAGCAATCCATCAGGAGCAACCAAACCCGGCGCCTTGAGCCGAAAAGGGCAGCCCAATTCTGCGGGGTAGACACAATCGCCAAAAAATAAGACGATCCAGCCGGTGATTGACCACTCTACCCTATAAGAACAATGACAATGATGTTTACCCAACCTTCCGCGTCGTTGCGGCGCGTCAGCATCCTGGCCATTGACAAGGTGTTCGCTTCGACCTTGATGCAAGCCAAGGACTTTTTCCACCTCGCCAGCCTGCGCTACAGCAAGCAGCTGGGCCTGGGCTTGCAGCCCATGTTCGAGATCAGCCTGGTGAGCCCGGATGGCCAGCCGGTGGACAGCTTCAGCAACGTACAGCTGCCGGTCGATGGCGGCCTGGACGATGCCGACGTGATCATCCTCCCGGCATTCTGGGAAGACTTCGACAACCTCCTGCAACGTTATCCGCAGGTGCTGCCGTGGCTGCGTGAGCAACATGCCCGCGGCGCCGTGCTCTGCGCCGAAGCCAGCGGGGTGTTCTGGCTGGCCGAGTCGAGCCTGCTCGACGGCAAGGAGGCGACCACCTACTGGCGTTTCTTCGCCACGTTCGCCGAGCGTTTTCCGAAAATCCGGCTGAACCAGGACAAGCACCTGACCGATGCCGACAACCTTTACTGCGCCGGCGGCACTACCTCAGCCTGCGACCTGTACATCTACCTGATCGAGCGCTTCTGCGGGGCCAACGTGGCCCGTGCCGTGGCCCGCGACATCCTCTACGAAGTGCAGCGCAACTACACCCCGGGGCGCATGGGCTTTGGCGGGCAGAAGCTGCACCAGGACCTGATCATCCTGCAGATCCAGCACTGGCTGGAGGAGCACTTCGCCGACAAGTTCCGCTTCGAGGACGTGGCCCGCAACCACGGCATGAGCATTCGTAACTTCATGCGCCGGTTCCAGGGCGCGACCGGCGACAAGCCGTTGCATTACCTGCAGCGGCTACGGATCGAGACGGCCAAAGGGTTGCTGTCGAGCACGCGCAAGAGCATCAAGACCATCAGCTATGAGGTCGGCTATGACGATGCGAGCTTCTTTGCGCGGTTGTTCCGCCAGCACACGGAGTTGTCGCCGAATCAGTATCGGCAGCAGTTCATGCAAGAGGCTTGATGGGGCTGCTTTGCAGCCCTTTCGCGGGGCAAGCCCGCTCCCACAAATAGCCCTGCGTATGCCGGCGACTGTGGGAGCGGGCTTGACCCGCGAAGCGGCCCCAGCAGGTTAGGGTTTGTGCGCGCGCGACAAGAATTCGTGCGACTGCATTTCCAGCAATCGGCTCAGCGTACGCTGGAATTCGAAGGCCAGCCGCCCACCGGTGTACAGGTCTTTGAGCTCGACCTCGGCCGAAATGATCAGCTTGACGTTGCGGTCGTAGAACTCATCCACCATGTTGATGAAACGGCGGGCGATGTCGTCGGTGGTGACGCTCATCTGCTCGACGTTGCTCAGCAGCACGGCATGGAAGATCTTGCCTAGCTCGATGTAGTCGTTCTGGCTGCGCGGCCCGTCGCACAGGTCACGGAAGTTGAACCAGGCGACATCATCGCAGGTACGCAGGGCCTTGATCGGGCGGTTCTCGATCATCAGCACGTCATTGTCGACAGCCTGGGTGCACTCCGGGGTCAACGCCTTGAAGCTGGCCCGCATGCTCTGCTCGGCGGCTTCATTGAGCGGGAAGTGGAACAGTTCGGCCTGCTCCAGATGACGCAGGCGGTAGTCGACGCCGCTGTCGACGTTCACCACGTCGGTGTACTGCTTGATCATGGCGATGGCCGGCAGGAAGCGCGCACGCTGCAGGCCGTCCTTGTACAAGCCGTCGGGAACGATGTTGGAGGTCGCCACCAGCGAGACGCCGTTCTTGAACAGCTCTTCCATCAGGGTGCCGAGAATCATGGCATCGGTGATGTCGGATACGAAGAACTCATCGAAGCAGATCACCTTGGCTTCTTCGCTGAAGCGCTTGGCGATGATGGTCAGCGGGTTCTTCTCGCCCTTGAGGGTTTTCATTTCCTCGTGCACGCGCTTCATGAAGCGGTGGAAGTGCGTCCGCATCTTCTGCTTGAACGGCAGCGCTTCGTAGAAGGTGTCGACCAGGTAGGTCTTGCCGCGGCCGACGCCGCCCCAGAAATACAGGCCCTTGACCGGCGTCTGCTCCTTCTTGCCGAACAACTTGCCGAACATGCCCGGCTTGTTGTTCTGCGCCTGCACCAGGTCGTCGTACAGGCGCTGCAGGTGACGCACCGCAGTCTCCTGCGCCGCGTCATGGAAGAAGTCGGGACGTTTCAGATCTGCTTGATATCGTTCTAGGGGCGTCATGATTTCGTTAGCGAGGCAACAAAAAACGGGCCGTCACTGTAGCGACAGGCCCGCATTATGGCAATCAGTCTGTGGGAGCGGGCTTGCCCGCGAACACCGGCAAAGCCGGTGCCATCCAACGCGGTGACTGTTTCGCGGGCAAGCCCGCTCCCACAGTTCGACAGGTTCAGTCCGCTTGCGGTGCAAGCGCTTCACGCAGGCGTTCGACGGCCGTATCTCGGGCCTCGGCGCTGTCGAACTGCGGCCCGTCGGCAACATGCTCGCCGTCAAGCCACAGGCTGAAGCCCAGCCCTTCAACGCGCACATCGGCCTCGCCACCTTGCTGTAGCTGCTTGCTCACGGCGCCGGCACTCTTGCCGTCGGCGAAGCTGCGCGACAGCAGCAGTTGCTCGCCATCGGCCGCCAGCAGGCGGAAGCGGAAACTGCCGTCTTCATCACGGAAGCTGACGAAACGCGCGCTCTTGGCAGCCTTTTTCTTCACTTCGGTGCTGGCCTGCACGCTGCTACGGAACGAGCGCAGGCCAACGGCTTCGCGCAGTTGTTCGAGGAACGGCGTGGCGATCTTGCGGGCCTTGGCAGCACCGGTCAGTAGAATGTCTTCGAGATCCGCCGGGCGCGAAATCAGCTGGTGATAATGCTCGCGCTTCTCGGCTAGCTGGCCGTCCAGCAGTTGGAACAGACGCTGCTTGGCCTCGCCCCAACCCAGGCCCTGCAGCAACTCTTCGCGGAACTCGGCGCACTGCGCTGGCGACGAGAAGGCCTGGAACAGGGTGAACAGGTGCGAGTTGTCCGGGTCCTTGGCTTCGCCGGGTGCGCGCGAGTCGGTGACGATGCGCGAGATGGCGTCTTTCATATCCTTCGCGCTGGTGAACAGCGGAATGGTGTTGTCGTAGCTCTTGGACATCTTGCGACCGTCCAGCCCCGGCAAGGTCGCCACGCTCTCCTCGATCACCGCCTCGGGCAGGGCGAAGAAATCGTTGCCCTGGCCGAACAGGTGGTTGAAACGCTGGCCGATGTCACGGGCCATTTCCACGTGCTGGATCTGGTCGCGGCCGACCGGCACCTTGTTGGCGTTGAACATCAGGATGTCCGCGGCCATCAGCACCGGGTAGCTGTACAGGCCCATGGTCACGCCGGCATCCGGGTCTTCGCCGGTTTCCAGGTTCTTGTCCACGGAGGCCTTGTAGGCGTGGGCGCGGTTGAGCAGGCCCTTGGCCGCGACGCAGGTCAGCAACCAGGTCAGCTCGGGGATCTCGGGAATATCGGACTGGCGGTAGAAGGTGACCTTGTCTGGATCGAGGCCACCGGCCAGCCAGGTGGCGGCGATTTCCAGGCGCGAGCGCTGGATGCGCAGCGGGTCGTCGCACTTGATCAGGGCGTGGTAGTCGGCCAGGAAGTAGAACGAATCGACACCGGGCTGCTGGCTGGCGACGATGGCCGGGCGGATGGCGCCGGCGTAGTTGCCCAGGTGCGGGGTGCCGGTGGTGGTGATACCGGTGAGAATGCGCGTGGTCATGGGTGTTCGCTTATTCAGGCTTGGCTCAATTCGAAAGGCGCGGCAGCAGCAGATCCTTCAGATCGGTCAGCTTGCCATGGAAGAAGTGTCCGCATTCTGCCACTTTCAGCAGCTCATGGGGGCGCGACAGGGCGTCGGACCATTCGTAAACCAGCTGCGGCGCGACGACTTCGTCGGCGTCGGGCTGCACCACGGTGATCGGGCAGCGCTGGGGCAGCGGGAATTCCGCCGTCAGGCGCATCACCGCCGGGGCGATCATGAACAGCTGTTGCAGCTCGACACCGGCGCATTCCAGACGGCCTGCAAGGCTGGTGGCGACAAAACCACCGAACGAAAAGCCCATCAGCACCAGCGGCAGGTGCGGGTGCTTTTCACGCAGCCAGGCCGCGACGGCCTCGGCATCGGCCACTTCACCCGAGCCCATGTCATGGCTGCCTGCGCTCTGGCCGACACCGCGATAATTGAAGCGAAGCGTCACGTAACCCGCGTCTCGGGCGGTGCGCTGCAGGGTCGAGACCACCTTGTTGAGCATGGTGCCGCCCTGGACCGGGTTGGGGTGGCAGATCAGCACTGCGCCGCGGGCGTCGGCCACGTCCAGGTACAAGGCTTCCAGCGGGCCTTCGGGGCCATCGATGAACAAGGGGGTTTCGCGGACAAGCAAGGCACTAACTCCGTGACCTCGAAGGGGGTCGATTCGTCTAGGTGAGGAATTCTGTTCTGATTTGCGATCGCTCGCGGTATACAGCGCAGGTCTGAGCCGTTAACGTAAAGCAAAGCCGTTTATAGAGGAAGGACTCGTGGAACTCTCGCTCCTTGTTTGGTTGTTGCCAACCCTGGCCCTGGTCATCGGTGTGGCGGTCGGTTTCATCGTGGCCCGCCTGCTGCCCAATGCGGCGCCCAGCAATACTCAGCGTCAACTGGATGACATCCAGAAGCGCTTCGACAGCTATCAGAACGAAGTGGTCACCCACTTCAACAGCACCGCCATGCTGGTCAAGAAACTGACCCAGAGCTACCAGGACGTGCAGGATCACCTGGCTGAAGGCGCCAACAGCCTGGCTCTCGACGACGTCACCCGCCAGCGCCTGCTGGCTGCGCTGCATTCCGAAGCGGCCCAGGGCCCACGCGATCGCCTGACCCCGCCGCGCGACACCGCTGAAGTGCCGCGTGACTACGCGCCGAAGACCCCGAACTCGCCGGGCATGCTCGATGAGAGCTACGGCCTCAAGCGCTGATCCGCTGAAATGAACAAGGCCTCGCGAGAGGCCTTTTTCTTGCGCAGTATAAAGGTCAGCTGTGGGAGCGGGCTTGCCCCGCGAACACCGGCACAGCCGGTGCCAATCACCGCAGCGCCATTTTTGCGGGGCAAGCCCGCTCCCACAAGAATTGGCAACCTAGCTGCAAATTTTCAATGCTTGCTCAATGTCGGCAATCAGATCCTCGACATCCTCCAGACCCACCGACAGGCGCACCAACCCCTCGGAAATCCCATGATGCGCCCGCTCCTGCGGCGTGTAGCTCGAGTGGGTCATACTGGCCGGATGCTGCGCCAGCGACTCGGCATCGCCCAGGCTCACCGCCCGGGCAAACAGCTGCAGCGCATTCATGAAGCGCCGCCCCGCCTCGATGCCGCCCTTGAGCTCGAAGGCAATCATTCCGCCCGGCAAGCGCATCTGCCGTCGCGCCAGCTCGTACTGGGCAAACGATGACAGGCCCGGGTAATGGATCAGCTCCACCTGCGGTTGAGCTGCGAGAAACTCGGCAACCTGCTGGGCATTGGCGCAGTGACGATCCATGCGCAACGCGAGCGTCTTGATACCACGCATCAACAGCGAGGCATCGTGTGGCGACAACACCGCGCCGGTCATGTCCTTGAGCCCTTCCAGGCGAATGCGATCGATAAGCGCCTTGCGGCCGATCACCAGCCCGGCCGTTATGTCACCGTGGCCACTGAGGTACTTGGTCGCCGAGTGCACCACAAGGTCAGCGCCCAGCTCCAGGGGCCGTTGCAGGTAAGGCGTGCAATAGGTGTTGTCGACCACGATATGCAGGTCATGCCCCCGCGCCGCCTCGGCCACTGCGGCGATATCGACCAATTGCATGTTCGGGTTGGCCGGGGTTTCGAAGTAGATCATCCGGGTCTTATGGGTGATCGCAGCTTTCAGCGCCTTGGCGTCATTGAGGTCGACATGGCGGACCTTCACCCCGAATTCACCGATGCCATGGTGCATGTAGGCGAAGGTGCAGCCATACACCGTGCGCCCGACAATGAGCTCGTCACCGGGGCGCAGCAAGGTCCATAGCGTCGAGGTGATAGCGCCCATGCCAGACGCCAGCGCCAGGCCCGCCTCCCCACCTTCCAGAGACGCCATGCGCTGCTCCAGCAAGGCCAGGGTCGGGTTGGAGATGCGACTGTAGAAGTGCCCGCCCTCCTCCCCGGCAAAGCACGCCGCGCCGTATTCGACGCTGGGGAAGGCATAGGTCGAGGTCTGGTAAACCGGTGGCACCAAGGCGCCGCCGTGGGAAAGCGGGTCGTAGCCATGATGGATGGCGCGAGTGGAAAAACCGGTGTTGTTATGGGAGTCGCGCATGGCAACAGCCTCTGGTGGTTTGCTATAAGCTTATGCCACCGAGCCACCTGAATTTTTCCAAAATATCCCACGCTTTTGCGCCTGTTTTGGAAAGAAAACAATAAATATAACGACAGGAGGGCAAACCATGCCTTCAAGCCTCGACCGTACCGACCGCGCCTTGCTCGCCGCTCTGCAGGACAACGCCCGCCTTACCGTGTCCGAACTCGCCGATCGGGTGGCACTGACCACCTCGCCCTGCTGGCGGCGGGTAAAGCTGCTGGAGGACAACGGCTATATCACCGGTTACCAGGCGATCCTTTCGCCCAAGTCGCTGGGGTTCGGGGTGACGGCGTTCGTCAGCATCATGATGGATTCGCATACTAAGGACGTCGCGTTGGCATTCGAGAAACGGCTGATGGAGATTCCAGAGATTGTGGCCTGCCACAACATCTCCGGACGGTATGACTTTTTGCTGGAGATACTGGCGCGGGACCTGGAGTCGTTTGGGGAATTTACCCGGGAAGTGCTGCAGCGGTTGCCGGGGGTGAAGGAGATTTACTCGAGTTTTTCCTACAAGGCAGTTAAGGAAAAACGCGTTATCCCCGTTTCAGAAACTCATATCTGAATCAGATCTTTCAAGTCCTTAAGAACGCTCCTACCGATTGACGTACCGCGACTGACATACAAGAAAAATTTCCTGAAACACGCTTGCCATGTAGCGATCAGGAGAACCTACATGGAACAGGGAACAACGTATTATCTGGATGAAGCTCTATTTATCAGCGCGAAGGCCCCAACAGCTGATGTCATTAACTACATAGGTTCGGGAGGTGGCGGGCCTGGTAGCGGCGGTTGGGGGCTCGGCCAAGGAACCCCAAGAGGAACAAGCCCCAGCAGGTCTGACATTTCAAGGGTCATATCCACGCGAAGAGTGCTGGGCGAAGAATATCAAATCATCGAGAACGATTACGCAGAGCAATACGCTCCGCAATTGGCTCAGCTTGCAGAAACTGTGGAAGCCTTGAAACAACAAATTATAACTGAAGCAAGTAGTCTTCCTGACCCCCTCTCCCAAGCAATAGCACGACAGCAGATTCTAACCTCGCGCATTACTCAGATTCGCGATGGCTATCTGCAAATCGTGCCAGACGCCAATGCCTACTATGGCGCCCCGGCATTTTATAAGCGCGCCGACTCGATGATGAGCAGACTGCTGGAGCCTGGAGTATTTACCGAAACGGGTGAAGCGATGGGACGGGAGTTTGGCTCACGGCTTCATAGATCATGGGAGGGCGCCTATAAATTACACATCGAATCACAAAAGCACCAAACACTGGCTGATGGCCTCGCGACCGTGGCCGCGCAAGTGGATGGAGCAGAACTTGGCCACCCGCCAGTCGACCTGATAAAGGCCGCCGAACGTAGAACCACGCAAATCAATGCCGAACGGCAGATTCATTTCGATTGCCTACCCAATGTTCTGCAACATGAATTGAGTCAGCAAACCGCTGTAGACCCTTCATGGACGCTCGCCCAGACGCTCAATGCTTATTTGGCAACCGCTGCATCCATGGCACAAGCCAAACAAGCTCAAACTCCGTCATTCGCGCAACAGAACCCGCAGATCAACGGCCCCCTGTCGAAACCTCAGCTCGAAGCACTTTTGCACCTTGTGGACGAGCAAAACCTGAGACGAGCCGGAGCACGCTGGAAGGAGTATCACCATGCTCTGGCACTGAGCGAGTCGATCAGGTTTCTCGGCGTTTATTCGAGCGGCACACAGAACCTGGTTCACCGCGCCAACGAAGTGGAGCGATTGCTTGCCCAGCATGCCAGTCAGCTTGAGGCAGCCCGTCAGCAGGCAGAAGCTGAGAGACTGGCGGCAGAGGAAGCTGCGCGACAAGCAGCCGAGGCTGAACGCCAGAGGCAGGAAGCAGCGCGTCAACGCATCAACTACATCAACGACACCCATACAGCCGCATCTGCGCCGACTGTCATTCCGATTGGCGCAGCGACTTTCGCAATCGCCGAAACCGCTGCGACCGCCCTTCTGGAGGCAATAGCAGCAGCCATAGGACGCCTGGCCAGGGCAACGGCGGCAGCGGCCACCCCGCTGGCTGTCGGCATGCTCTCGGCAGCATGGCCATCGCCCCTGGGCAACGCCGAAAGGCGGTACCTGATCAGCACACCCCTTTCCAGCCTCTCGCCGCATGGCGGGCCTGACTTGGCCGCCCTTGCTATCTCTTCAGCAAGCGTCGACGTGCCTTATTTGCTGGCAGGCCGTGAGGAGGCAGAGGGTATCGGTCTCTACGTGGTCCCCGGCGGCAAACCGGTGGCCGTACACCCGGCGACGTTCGATACAGAGCGGCAGGTCTACAGCTTGGCGCTCGATAATCCACAGCGCATCCTGACCTGGACACCGGCCAGTGCGCCTGGAGTAGAAGAAGGCAATTCCACCAGCCTACCGTCAGTGCCGCCGGGCACGGTGGTTTATACGGGCAGCAGCCTGAACCCGGTCAGCACCGAGACGGAACGTTATCCTGCGCTGGACTTGCTGGATCAGGAACGGCTGATCATCACCTTCCCGATAGACTCGGGATTGCCGCCTATTCTGGTGGTGTTCAAGAGCCCGAGATATGAAGCTGGTATCTCGACTGGACAAGGTGCGCAGGTTACAGATACATGGCGTACACAGGCGGCGAGCCTTGAAGGGGCTCCAATTCCTGCCCAGATTGCCGATCTGCTCATAGGGGGTGATTTCAGAAACTTTGACGCATTTCGGCGACAATTTTGGAAAGCCGTCGCTAACGATCCTGAGCTTTCTAAACAATTCAGTGAAAGGGACCTCGCGCGCATGAGGAAACATGGAAATGCACCATTGGTGAATGACGAGGACATTTACATGAGCCAGATGACCTTCGCAATCCATCACGTGCTACCAATAAGTGAAGGGGGAGGTGTTTACGACATGAGCAACTTGAGAATCGTGACACCAAGGGTGCATAACACCATTCATTACGGAGAAAAGCCATGACACTCAAGGAAAATCTTAGTGATTACACAGAGCAGGAATTCCTGGAGTTTCTATCTGAAATCGACAGAGCAAACGAGGACGAGCCGGACGAGGTGCTCACGCCTTTACTGCAGCATTTCAGAAAAGTAACTGAGCATCCTTCTGGAATAAATCTCTTGTACAGGCCAGCCACCCCGGAAGATGGTAAACCTGAGAAAATTATAGAAATCATTAAGTCTTGGCGACTAGCCAACGGAAAAATCGGATTTAAGTCATAACCCACATATGCCTCGTCTTCACGGGGCATATCATTCCCTCATAGATCCTGAAAATTCCTACACGCTCATCAAAAAAACTCACATCAAACGCTGCACGTTAAGTATTCTCACCCCAAACAAACACAGTCATGATCCATGCATCACGTCAAGAGAGAAACGCTGTCATGGCTATGCACCTCCCAGGGCAAATCCTAAACAAGCTGGCAGAACAAACCTTCGAGAACTTCGACGATTTCTCCCAAGCCTTCTGGCTGGCAATCGCCGAAGACCCGATTTACTCCCAACAATTCGTCACCTCGCAACTCAATCGCATCAAACAAGGCTGGCCACCCCGCGCCCCCTTCGGCGAAACCGCCAAAGGCGTGCGCAACTATCAGATCTGCCACATAGACCCGCACACCTTGGGCGGTACACTCTACGACGCCGAGAATCTGCGGATCATGAGTGCTCTGCAGTACGCGCTGTCTTCGGAGGTGGACTGGTGATCTGTCAAAAGCACAGCCTTGCCGATTACACCTGCGCCGAGTTCAAGGCGGTGATCGAAGAACTGCTCCAGGCCTCTGGCACCTCGGCCTGGCAAGACCGATTGCTCGAACACTTTATCGTTATCACCGAACACCCTGAAGGTTCGGACCTGCTCTATTATCCGCCAACCGAAAATGACGGTTACGCCAGCGAGGTAATTGCCCGTATCATCACCTGGCGAATATCAAAGGGACTTCCGCTGTTCAAGGACGCGAAATGAAAAAACCGTTACTTGTGTTGGTGCTATTACTGTCCGGCTGCACTGACGGAAAATTCTTCCTGCTCCCTGATCAGCAAAACCTGAGATTTGGCTGTGACATGGACCCTTACAAGCAAGGGTGTGAACGACAAAGCGATTACGATAGGCATTTCAAATCCGTCGATGACAACAAGGCTAGCTAGCCCCTCATGGACATAAGGCTCAAGCAACACGCTACCGAGATAGCCGGGCAAGTGCTGGAAGCACTGAACAAGTATCCGGAACTGATACGGCGAATCCTTACGGACACTTCCCTGCACCGTGTTCAGCCCTCCCGCTACGATGCCAACCCCATCAACTACCGCGCAGATTCCGATACCCGTTACGCGGACCCTGCCAAGCGAATCGGCGTTTATTACCTGGGCTTCACCGAAGAAGTCGCCGTGGCCGAATCGTTTCAACCTGGCCAGGGTGTTGACGATCAGGCGGTGCGCCTGTCGTACCTTGAGCAGACATCACTGCACCTGCTCAAAGCGGCTCGCGATCTGCAGGTGGTGGACGTGGCCGCTTTGGCGAACAGGGCCACTCATCACAAACTACGGGATATCGTGCAGGCCAAGGGGCAAGGCAGGCTGGGCTACGCACTGACTCAGCAATTCAGCCAGGCGTGCATGCAGCGCGCCCGGCTATCACTGCCCCACTGCCAAGGCATTCCTATAGTCGCGCTTGATGATCTCCAGCGCCTCGCTGTCGTCCAGCAATTCGAAACGAGACACCTCATTGCTCGGCTCACCAGGATCTGAATAGTCCATCCTGCCGACCAGGTGCTGAACCAGAAAATTCATGGCTTCGGTGTCGGCGGGATCGACATCGAGCGCCCTTATTAGGCTTGCCACAACCGCCTTGGGCTTGTTTTCGGCGAACTGAAACGATGGGTAGAATTTTCTGCGGTTACCGCTATTCGTGTAAGCCAGCAGGTTTCCAGCCTTGGTCTTCTGGCTCAGCGCCTGCTTTGTAATGCCCAGTATTTCATGGGCGGCCTTAGCGTCCAGCAGCTCGCAACGACTAGCTACGCGATCGAACGCACGCGATTTCATCCTTGCCACGGCTTCCTGATTGCGCGTTTCGACACTTCGTTTCGCTTCGACATCGACCTTGGCAAGTGCGGCAAATGCTTTCTCATCCGCGAGGGCCACGGCCTTCAGCACTACCGCTGCCGATGCACGGGCCAAGTGCTCTTCAAAGCGCTCACGCAAGGCTGCCTTGGCGGCTTCGATACGAGCGGTTACTGGATGAAGAGCTTCGTGTGCAACAGTTGTCATGGTGCCTCCTCAGGGCCTGAATCGTCCCTCTGTGGACAGGCTAGTCCGCGCCAAACATCATGTCAACCTGTCAATTTGTCTACACGTCAACTTTGATAGTCCACACCTCTCAAAAACAAGAAACCCCGCCGAAGCGGGGTTTCTCAAAAAGCACTAGCGCTTAGATCGCACCACGCTGACGCAGCACATCCAGCACCTGCTTCACACCTTCTTCAACACTGGTGTTCTGCGTATCGATCACCAGGTCCGCATCCAGCGGCACATCGAACGGGAAGCTCTCACCCGGAATGTTGTCGCCACCGGCAGCGTACAGGCCCTGCGGGTCACGCTCACGGCAAGCCAACGGCGAGGCCTGCACATAAACGGTCACCAGGCGCTCCTTGCCGATCAACGCCTTGGCCTGTTCGCGACCTTCGGCATCCGGTGCAACGAACGCCGCCAGGGTCAGCAGACCGGCCTCGTTGAACTGGCGCGCCACATGCGCGGCGCGGCGCCAGTTCTCGGTGCGACCAGCGCGGTCCTGTGGCAGGCCCTTGTTCAGGTCGTGGCGCAGGTTCTGGCCATCGAGTACGTACACCGCACGGCCCATGTCGAACAGCTTGCGCTCCACGGCATAAGCCAGGGTGCTCTTGCCAGCGCCGGACAGGCCGCTGAACAGCACGGTGGCCGGTTGTTGGCCAAAGCGCAGGGCACGCTCTTCGGTGGCTACGTGGGCCTGCTTGCCATGCTGGCCAGAACCGCCGTGCGGCAGTACCGGCTGGGCGATGATCATGCCGGCGCCGACGGTGCCGTTGGTCAGGCGGTCGATGACGATGAACGCGCCGGTGGTGCGGTTGCTGTCGTAACCGTCCAGGGCGATGGCGCTGTCCAGCGCGACCTTGACGCGACCAATCTCGTTCAGCTGCAGCGCGCTGGCGGCGTTCTGTTCAAGGGTGTTCACATCGACCTTGTGGGTGATGCTGGCAATCGAGCCCGGCACGTAGCTGGTGGCGCGCTTGATGTCGTATTTCTTGCCCGGGAGCATTGGTTCTTCGGCCATCCACACCAGCATGGCGTCGAACTGGTCGGTGACCGGTGGGACGTTGTCGGCATGCACCAGCAGGTCGCCCCGGGAGATGTCGATTTCGTCTTCCATGGTCAGGGTCACGGCCTGGCCTGGGCCGGCGTTTTCCAGCTCACCTTCATAGGTGACGATCGATTTGACCCGGCTGCTCTTGCCCGAAGGCAGCACGACAATTTCGTCACCTTTGTGCACCACGCCACTGGCGAGGGTGCCGGCGAAGCCGCGGAAGTTCAGGTTCGGGCGGTTGACGTACTGCACCGGGAAACGCAGGTCGGTGAAGTTGCGGTCGGCCGAAACCTCGACGGTTTCAAGGATTTCCATCAGCGTCGGGCCGGCGTACCACGGCGATTGCTCGCTGTGGTTGACCACGTTGTCGCCCTTGAGCGCCGACATCGGCACGAAGTGCAGGCTGCTCGGCGTCAGGTTGATGGCTTCGGCGAACTTCAGGTAATCGGCCTTGATCGCCTCGAAGACGCCTTCATCGAAGCCCTTGAGGTCCATCTTGTTGACCGCGACAACGATGTGCTTGATGCCCAGCAACGAGGCGATGTAGCTGTGGCGACGGGTCTGGGTCTGCACGCCATAGCGGGCATCGACCAGAATGATCGCCAGGTCGCAGGTCGACGCACCGGTGGCCATGTTGCGGGTGTACTGCTCGTGGCCCGGGGTGTCGGCGATGATGAACTTGCGCTTGGCGGTGGAGAAGTAGCGGTAGGCGACATCGATGGTGATGCCCTGCTCGCGCTCGGCCTGCAGGCCGTCGACCAGCAGCGCCAGGTCGACTTCTTCGCCTGTGGTGCCGGACTTCTTCGAATCACGGGTGATGGCCTCGAGGTGGTCCTCGTAGATCATCTTGGAGTCGTGCAGCAGGCGCCCGATCAGGGTGCTCTTGCCATCGTCGACGTTGCCGCAGGTCAGGAAGCGCAGCAGTTCCTTGCGCTCGTGCTGGGCCAGGTAGGCGAGGATGTCCTCGCTGATCAGATCAGATTGGTGCGACATGGAGTAACCCTGAAATTAGAAGTAGCCTTGGCGTTTCTTGTCTTCCATGGAACCGGCGCCATCGTGGTCGATGACACGGCCCTGGCGTTCGGACGTACGGGTCAGGAGCATTTCCTGAATGATGTCCGTCAGGGTCTCGGCTTCCGACTCGACAGCGCCCGTCAGCGGGTAGCAGCCGAGGGTACGGAAACGCACCTTCTTCTTGACGATGCGCGCTTTCTCTTCCTCGGACAGGTGCTCGAGGATGCGATCGTCGTCGATCATGATCAGGGTGCCGTTCTTCTCGATGACTTCACGCTCGGCGGCGAAATACAGCGGCACGATCGGGATGCCTTCGAGGTAGATGTACTGCCAGATGTCCAGCTCGGTCCAGTTCGACAGCGGGAACACGCGGATCGACTCGCCCTTGTTGACCTTGCCGTTGTACACGTTCCACAGCTCGGGGCGCTGGTTTTTCGGGTCCCAGCGGTGCTTGCTGTCGCGGAACGAGTAGACACGTTCCTTGGCCCGCGACTTCTCTTCGTCGCGGCGCGCGCCACCGAAGGCGGCGTCGAAACCATGCTTGTCCAGCGCCTGCTTGAGGCCCTGGGTCTTCATGATGTCGGTGTGCTTGGAGCTGCCATGGGTGAACGGGTTGATGCCCTGCGCCACGCCCTCTGGGTTGACGTGGGTGATCAGCTCCAGGCCCATTTCCTCGACCATCTTGTCGCGGAAGCTGTACATCTCCTGGAATTTCCACTGGGTGTCGACGTGCATCACCGGGAACGGCAGCTTGCCTGGGAAGAAGGCCTTGCGCGCCAGGTGCAGCATCACGGCGGAATCCTTGCCGATCGAGTACAGCATCACCGGGTTGTCGAACTCGGCGGCCACCTCGCGGATGATGTGGATGCTCTCCGCCTCCAGCTGTTTCAAGTGCGTCAGTTTGTCGACCATGGCTACTCACGAAAAACGATCTTATGGACGGCCTGCGGGCCGTGTTCGAGCGAGCCACTTTATCACAGCGGCTGATTCTATTTAGGCGGCGGGCTAGATCGAAAAGGTCTAACGATATGACTGGGGGTTTGGGCTGCAAGGGCCACTTTGAGGCCCATTCGCGGGACAAGCCCGCTCCCACAAAAAATCCCGCTGCATCAAACTTTGTGGAGTAGCTGTGGGAGCGGGCTTGCCCCGCGAAACAGGCAACACCGATATCAGATCGGGTTCGGGCAATCGATGAACAGGTGCTCCAGAGCAAAGCGCCGCGCCAGGTAATCGCCCAATGCCTGCACGCCGTAGCGCTCGGTGGCATGGTGCCCGGCGGCAATGAAGCTGACGCCGTTTTCGCGGGCGCTGTGGTAGGTCTGCTCGGACGCTTCGCCACTGATGAACAGGTCGACACCGGCCGCAATCGCGGTATCGATGTAGCCCTGCCCGCCGCCGGTGCACCAGCC
The DNA here is from genome assembly GCF_044748725.1 of Pseudomonas sp. NPDC089752. Classification (NCBI taxonomy): domain Bacteria; kingdom Pseudomonadati; phylum Pseudomonadota; class Gammaproteobacteria; order Pseudomonadales; family Pseudomonadaceae; genus Pseudomonas; species Pseudomonas sp. NPDC089752. The sequence continues at coordinate 79,004 of NZ_JBIVGP010000007.1, read as the reverse complement.
GACCCGACGGATCATTTCGTCACCTTCGACCAGCAGCGGCTCGCGCCCCATGACCTCCTGGACGCGGCGGGCGAAGTCACGCGCGGTCATGGGTTCGACCAGCGAACCGACCAGCCCGACCACTTTGGGGTTTTCCGGGTCCAACGGCCCTTCCACGGTGATGTCCAGCTGCCGCGCCAGCTGCACGTTATTGCCCACTTCCGGATGCACATCCAAAGGCAGGTGGAACGCCAGCAGGCTGATGTCGTGCTTGAGCAGCGTCTTCAAGCGACGCTGCTTGATCCCGGTGATGCACGGGTTTTCGCCCTTCCAGAAATAGCCGTGGTGCACCAGCACCAGGTCGGCCTCGGCCTCGACCGCCGCGTCCAGCAGTGCCTGGCTTGCGGTAACGCCGCTGACGATGCGGCTGACCTGCGGCCGGCCTTCGACCTGCAGGCCATTGGGGCAGTAATCCTGGATTTTCGCACTGCCCAGGTAGCGCTCGGCTTCTTCGACCAGGGTGTTGAGGGCGACGGCCATGGAAAATCTCCTCGAAATCTGCACGTTCAACGGGAACAACGCCCGTATACTGGCGGCCATTATGGGCCGTCGCCGGCGTTGGGGAAACCGGTGTATGATCGCGCGCGCTTGCGCCTCGCCGCGCCACCATGGCTCTCGCCCACTCCCAGGATTCGTTCATGTTCAAGGCTTTGCGTTACTTTGGCTGGCCCCTGCTCACCGGCATTCTGATCGCCGCACTGATCATCCAGCGCTTCCCGCAATGGGTCGGCCTGCCCAGCCAGGACGTCAACCTGCAACAGGCGCCGCAGACCACGCAGATCATGCAGGGCCCGGTGTCGTATGCCGACGCCGTGACCCTCGCCGCACCGGCGGTGGTCAACCTGTACACCACCAAAGTGGTGAACAAGAGCGCCCACCCGTTATTCGAAGACCCGCAGTTCCGCCGGTTCTTCGGCGACAACCTGCCCAAGCAGAAGCGCTGGGAATCGAGCCTGGGCTCGGCGGTGATCATGAGCCCAGAGGGCTATTTGCTGACCAACAACCACGTCACCAGCGGCGCCGACCAGATCGTCGTGGCGCTCAAGGACGGCCGCGAAACCCTGGCCCGGGTGATCGGCAGCGATCCCGAGACCGACCTGGCGGTACTGAAGATCGACCTCAAGAGCCTGCCGGCGATCACCATCGGCCGCTCCGACAGCATCCATATCGGTGACGTCACCCTGGCCATCGGCAACCCCTTCGGCGTCGGCCAGACCGTCACCATGGGCATCATCAGCGCCACCGGCCGCAATCAGCTGGGCCTGAACAACTACGAAGACTTCATCCAGACCGACGCCGCGATCAACCCCGGCAACTCCGGCGGCGCGCTGGTCGATGCCAACGGCAACCTGGTGGGCATCAACACGGCGATCTTCTCCAAGTCCGGCGGTTCGCAGGGCATCGGCTTCGCCATCCCGGTCAAGCTGGCGCTGGAAGTGATGAAATCGATCGTCGAGCACGGCCAGGTGATCCGTGGCTGGCTGGGCATCGAAGTGCAGCCGCTGAGCCAGGAGCTGGCCGAATCCTTCGGCATGAAGGGGCGCCCCGGTATCGTGGTGGCGGGGATCTTCCGCGACGGCCCGGCGGCGAAGGCCGGGTTGCAGCTGGGTGATGTGATCCTCAGCATCAATGGCGAGCCGGCCGGTGACGGGCGCAAGTCGATGAACCAGGTGGCACGGATCAAGCCCAACGAGAAGATCACCATCGAAGTGGTGCGCAATGGGCAGCAGTTGAAGCTGATCGCCGAGGTGGGGCTGCGACCGCCACCGGCTCCGGCCCCCGCACAGAAAGAAGAGAAGTAACAGCGGGGCTGCTTTGCAGCCCTTCGCGGGGCAAGCCCGCTCCCACAGGAAAATTACTGAACTTAAAAACTGCGCCGGACCTGTGGGAGCGGGCTTGTCCCGCGAAGGGCCGCAGAGCGGCCCCAACAGCATCAATGCAGGATCTGGCTGAGGAACAACTTGGTCCGGTCACTGCGCGGCCGGTCGAAGAAGTCATCCGGCGCCGCCTGCTCGACGATCTCCCCCTTGTCCATGAAGATCACCCGGTTCGCCACGGTGCGGGCAAAGCCCATCTCGTGGGTCACGCAGAGCATGGTCATGCCGTCTTCGGCCAGGCCGACCATGGTGTCGAGCACTTCCTTGACCATTTCCGGGTCGAGCGCCGAAGTCGGCTCATCGAACAGCATGATTTTCGGCTTCATGCACAGCGCCCGAGCAATCGCCACGCGCTGCTGCTGGCCACCGGACAGCTGCCCCGGGAACTTGTGCGCCTGCTCCGGAATGCGTACCCGCTCCAGGTAGTGCATGGCGATTTCCTCGGCCTTGCGCCGCGGCATCTTGCGTACCCACATGGGCGCCAGGGTGCAGTTTTCCAGGATGGTCAGGTGCGGGAACAGGTTGAAGTGCTGGAACACCATGCCCACTTCGCGGCGGATCGCCTCGATCTGCTTGAGGTCGTTGGTCAGCTCCACGCCATCGACCACGATGCGTCCCTGCTGGTGCTCTTCGAGGCGGTTGAGGCAGCGGATGGTGGTCGACTTGCCCGAGCCGGACGGCCCGCACAACACGATACGCTCGCCCTGACGCACGTTCAGGTTGATGTCCTTGAGCACATGGAACTGGCCGTACCACTTGTTCACCCCCTGCATCTGGATGATGCCTTCGGGGCCGGCAGGCTGCTTGATCGCTTCACTCATTTAGAAACTCCTAACGCTTGTGGCCAGTGTCCAGCTTGCGCTCCAGGTGCATGGAGTAGCGGGACATACCGAAACAGAAGATCCAGAACACCAGGGCGGCAAACACGTAGCCCTCGGTGGCCATGCCCAGCCAGGCCGGGTCGGCGGCGGCTTGCTTGACGCTGTTGAGCAGGTCGAACAGGCCGATGATGATTACCAGGCTGGTGTCCTTGAACAGGGCAATGAAGGTGTTGACGATGCCGGGAATCACCAGCTTCAGGGCTTGCGGCAGGATCACCAGGCCCATCGAACGCCAGTAGCCCAGGCCCATGGCCGCAGCCGCTTCGTACTGGCCCTTGGGGATGGCCTGCAACCCGCCGCGCACCACCTCGGCGATGTACGCCGACTGGAACAGAATCACCCCGATCATCGCCCGCAGCAGCTTGTCGAAGCTCATGCCTTCGGGCAGGAACAGCGGCAGCATCACCGACGACATGAACAGCACGGTGATCAACGGCACGCCCCGCCAGAACTCGATGAACGTCACGCAGACCACCTTCACCGCCGGCATCCGCGAACGCCGCCCGAGGGCCAGCAGGATGCCCAGCGGCAAGGCGCCGACGATGCCCACGGTGGCGATCACCAGGGTCAGCATCAGCCCGCCCCACTGGCTGGTCGGCACGCTTTCCAGGCCCAGGTAGCCGCCATGCAGCAACGTGTAGGCGAGGATCGGGTACAGCACCAAAAAGCCCAGACCATAAACGGCCTTGCGCGGGAAACGCTTGATGAACAGCGGCGCTGCGCCCAGCACGGCAAGCCACACGGTCAGGTCCACGCGCCAGCGCAGTTCAGCCGGGTAGTAGCCATACATGAACTGGCCGAAGCGCTGCTGGATGAACACCCAGCAGGCGCCCTCTTTCGTGCAGTCGGCGCGGGTGGTGCCGACCCAGTTGGCGTCGATCAATGCCCACTGCAGCAGCGGCGGCACGATCAGCCACACCAGGTACACGGCGAACAAGGTCAGCAGGGTGTTGAGCCAGCTGGAGAACAGGTTGGCACGCATCCAGGCGAGCACGCCGACGGTTTTCACCGGTGGCGGCATGTCAGGTTTGAAAACATGAGCATTCACGGGCGTATCCTCACCGCTCGATCAGCGCAATGCGCTTGTTGTACCAGTTCATCAGCAACGAAATGCTGATGCTGATGGCGAGATAGACACTCATGGTGATGGCAATCACCTCGATGGCCTGGCCGGTTTGGTTCAGCACGGTGCCGGCGAACAGCGAGACCATCTCCGGGTAACCGATACCGGCCGCCAGCGACGAGTTCTTCGCCAGGTTCAGGTACTGGCTGGTCAGCGGCGGAATGATCACCCGCAGAGCCTGGGGAATGATCACCTTGCGCAGGGTCGGGCCTTCGCGCAGGCCGAGCGAACGGGCCGCTTCGGTCTGGCCGTGGCTGACCGAGCGAATGCCCGAGCGCACGATCTCGGCGATGAACGCCGCGGTATAGATAGTCAACGCCAGGGTCAGCGCCAGCAGTTCAGGGATCAGCACCCAGCCACCGACGAAGTTGAAGCCCTTCAGTTGCGGCACTTCCCAGTGCACCGGGCTGCCGAACAGCAACGCGCAGAGGCCCGGGATGGCAATCAACAGCGCCAGGCCCACCCAGAACTTGTGGAACGGCTCGCCGGTCTCGTTGAAGCGTTTGTTGGCGTAACGCACCATCGCCACGATCGCCACGATCGCCAGCAGCACGGCAACGACGAACGGCCAGAAGCCATCGGCCATCGAGGCGCCGGGCATGTTCAGGCCACGGTTGCTGATGAAGAACATGTCGTCGATGTTGATGCTGCCCCGTGGCCCCGGCAGGGTCAGGAACACCGCGAAGTACCAGAACAGGATCTGCAGCAGCGGCGGAATGTTGCGGAAGGTCTCCACATACACCGTCGCCAACTTGTTGATCATCCAGTTCGGTGACAGCCGCGCCACACCGATGATGAAGCCCAGGATGGTCGCCAGGATGACGCCGATGAAGGTCACCAGCAGCGTGTTGAGCAGGCCGATGACGAATACTCGCGCATAGCTGTCGGACTCCACATAGGGAATCAGATGCTGGGCGATGCCGAAGCCGGCACTGCGGTCGAGAAAGTCGAAGCCGGAGGTGATCCCCCGGTGTTGCAGGTTGGTTTGCGTGTTGTGGAACAGGTACCAGCCCAGGCCCACCACGAAGATGATCGTGAGAACCTGGAACAGCCACGCGCGCACACGCGGATCGTTCAGGGATAGCCCCTTTTGCGCGCCGATTCGATTTTGCATGAAGTGCCCCGGACAGTAGGGTTCGAACAGCCTGCGGCGGCGGAATGCCGCCGCAGGGTGCAGCCATCAGCGCACAGGTGGCGCGTACTGGATGCCGCCGTTGTTCCACAGGGCGTTCATGCCACGGTCGATCTTCAAGTCAGTGCTCTGGCCCAGGTTCTTCTCGAACACTTCGCCATAGTTGCCCACTTGCTTGACGATCTGCACTACCCAGTCCTTAGGCAGTTTGAGGTCCTTGCCGTACTCACCGTCAGCGCCGAGCAGGCGGGCGTTGTCCGGGTTCTTGGTGGACTTGGCTTCGGCCTCGACGGTCTTCGAGGTGATGCCTGCCTCTTCGGCATTGAGCATGGCGAACAGCGTCCACTTGACGATGCTGAACCACTCCTCGTCGCCTTTGCGCACCACCGGGCCCAGCGGTTCCTTGGAGATGGTCTCCGGCAGCACCACGTAGTCGGTCGGCGCGGCCAGCTTGGAGCGCTGGGCGAACAGCTGCGACTTGTCCGAGGTCAGCACGTCGCAACGGCCCGATTCCAGCGACTTGGCGCTTTCGTCGGAGGTGTCGAAGGTGATCGGGGTGTACTTCAGGCCGTTGGCGCGGAAGTAGTCGGAGACGTTCAGCTCGGTGGTGGTACCGGCCTGGATGCAGATGGTCGCGCCGTCGAGCTCCTTGGCGCTGGAAACACCGAGCTTCTTGTTGACCAGAAAGCCGACGCCGTCATAGTAGGTGACACCGGCGAACACCAGGCCCATACCGGCGTCGCGCGAGCTGGTCCAGGTGGTGTTGCGCGACAGCACGTCGACTTCGCCGGACTGCAGCGCGGTGAAGCGTTCCTTGGCGTTGAGCTGGCTGAACTTGACCTTGGTGGCGTCGCCGAACACGGCGGCTGCCACGGCGCGGCACACGTCGGCATCGATACCGACGATCTTGCCCTGCGCATCAGGTACCGAGAAGCCTGGAAGACCGTCGCTCACGCCACACTGGACGAAGCCCTTCTTCTTGACCGCATCGAGGGTGGCGCCGGCCTGGGCGGTGCTCACGGCGCCCAGCGCGGCGGCAGCGGTGAGGACTGCCAGGGTGGTTTTCAACATCTTCATTCACAACCTCCAAATCGCTCTTGTTGTACGAGCCGGAATTGCACCGCACCCTTATGAGGCGCATCCGACCCTTGTTGGCTTGTTATTGGGTCAATTGGCGCAATGGGCTGTTCTACGACAGCCTTCGCTTGCAAAGGGTGTTACCGTGCCGGCCTGACCCTTGCATCGAATGATTCATAGCAAACGGCGTACCACAGTCGGCGGCTAAAGCGATTAAGCCCACGTCAAGTAGGGAAAGTTGTATCGTTGCGACATTCTTTTTCTGACAATCATTTCCGGCGCCTTCTTTTTGCGCATGCCTTTACAAGATCCGCACACTTTCGGAGCAGTCATGACCAACCCGCTGATTCTCGAACCTCAGAAAACCGCAGACGCCTGTGTGATCTGGTTGCACGGCCTGGGTGCCGACCGTTACGACTTCCTACCGGTTGCCGAATTCATGCAGGAACGCCTGCTCAGTACACGGTTCGTCATGCCACAGGCGCCGACTCGGCCAGTCACCATAAATGGCGGTTATGCCATGCCCAGCTGGTACGACATCAAGGCGATGACCCCGGCCCGCGCCATCGACGAGGCGCAGCTGGAGAAGTCCGCCGAGCAGATCATCGCGCTGATCAAGGCGGAACAGGCCAAGGGCATCAACCTGGCGCGGATCATCCTCGCCGGATTCTCCCAGGGCGGCGCGGTTGTGCTGCATACCGCCTATATAAAGTGGCAAGAAGCGTTGGGCGGGGTAATCGCATTGTCCACCTACGCCCCCACCTTCAATGAAGAACACCAGCTCAGCGCCTGCCAACAGCGCACCCCAGCCCTGTGCCTGCACGGCGTACACGACCCGGTGGTGATCCCGTCCATGGGCCGCACCGCGTTCGAGTACCTGAATACCTGGGGCGTGGCCGCGCAATGGCACGAGTACCCCATGGAACACGAAGTGGCGGTCCAGGAGCTGAGCGATATCCACGACTGGCTGAGCAAACAACTGCAATAAGCAGGCTCACTGGTAGTCGTGGGCCTATTCCGCTACGCCGCGCCCGGTTCTTGCATTACACTGCCCGGCGTACATTCCTTAATCAGTTGATGAGACGATCGTGCTCAAGGCACTCAAAAAAATCTTCGGCAAAGGAGACGCCGCGCCCCAGGCCGCCGCTCCTGCTGCCAGCGCCACGCCGCCCGCGCCCGCCGCGGCCCCCGTGGCTCAGCCCGAGCGCCAGCCCCGCCAGCCGCGCGCCAAAGCCCCCGCCAAAGCCCAAGCGCCTGAGGCAGCGCCCGCTGTCGAGCAGCCGGCCAAGGAAAAACCGCGTCGCGAGCGCAAACCTAAGCCCCAGGCCAGCCTGTGGAAACCGGAAGACTTCGTGGTCGAGCCGCAGGAAGGCAAGACCCGCTTCCACGACTTCAAGCTGTCCAACGAGCTGATGCACGCCATCCATGACCTGGGCTTCCCGTACTGCACGCCGATCCAGGCCCAGGTGCTGGGTTACACCCTGCGTGGCCAGGACGCTATCGGCCGCGCCCAGACCGGCACCGGCAAGACCGCCGCGTTCCTGATTTCGATCATTTCCCAGCTGCAGCAGACGCCGCCGCCCAAAGAACGCTACATGGGCGAGCCGCGCGCACTGATCATCGCGCCGACCCGCGAGCTGGTGGTACAGATCGCCAAGGACGCCGCCGCCCTGACCAAGTACAGCGGCCTGAACGTGATGACCTTCGTCGGCGGCATGGACTTCGACAAGCAGCTCAAGTCCCTGGAAGCGCGCCACTGCGACATCCTGGTGGCCACCCCGGGCCGCCTGCTGGATTTCAACCAGCGCGGCGACGTGCACCTGGACATGGTCGAGGTGATGGTGCTGGACGAAGCCGACCGCATGCTCGACATGGGCTTCATCCCGCAGGTACGGCAGATCATCCGCCAGACCCCGCCGAAGAGCGAACGCCAGACCCTGCTGTTCTCCGCCACCTTCACCGACGACGTGATGAACCTGGCCAAGCAGTGGACCACCAACCCGGCGATCGTCGAGATCGAGCCGGAGAACGTCGCCAGCGAAACCGTCGAGCAGCACGTTTATGCCGTGGCCGGCAGCGACAAATACAAGCTGCTGTACAACCTGGTGACCCAGAACAAGTGGGAACGGGTGATGGTGTTCGCCAACCGCAAGGACGAAGTGCGGCGCATCGAGGAAAAACTGGTGCGCGATGGCATCAATGCCGCCCAGCTGTCGGGCGACGTGCCGCAGCACAAGCGCATTCGTACCCTGGAGAACTTCCGCGAAGGGCGCGTCACCGTGCTGGTGGCCACCGACGTGGCAGGGCGTGGCATCCATATCGATGGCATCAGCCATGTGATCAACTTCACCCTGCCGGAAGACCCGGATGACTATGTGCACCGCATCGGCCGCACTGGGCGTGCGGGGGCTGAGGGTGTGTCGATCAGCTTTGCCGGGGAAGATGACTCGTATCAGCTGCCTGGAATTGAAGAGCTGCTGGGGCGCAAGATCAAGTGCGAGATGCCGCCGGATGAGCTGCTCAAGCCGGTGCCGCGCAAGCATCACTGATCCGCGTCGCCCTCTTCGCGGGGCAAGCCCGCTCCCACAAGGTTGGTGGAGATCTCTGTGGGAGCGGGCTTGTCCCGCGAACCGGGGCAAAGCCCCGGCCATCCACCCCACACCTACCAGCGCCCCGCCGCCTCCTGGTCACTCTGCTTGCCTTCCACCCAATGCGCCCCCTCCTGGGTATTCTCCTTCTTCCAGAACGGCGCCCGGGTCTTCAGATAATCCATGATGAAATTGCAGGCATCGAACGCCGCCTGCCGATGCGCGCTGGCCACGCCGACGAACACGATCGGCTCACCCGGCTCCAGCGCCCCGATCCGATGCAGCACCTCGACCTTCAGCAGCGGCCAGCGCTGCTCGGCCTCGACCACGATCTTGGCCAGTGCCTTCTCGGTCATGCCCGGGTAATGTTCGAGGAACATCCCCGCCACATCCCGACCATCATTGAAATCGCGCACATAACCGACAAAGCCAACCACCGCGCCCACGCCAACATTGGCAGCGTGCATGGCATTGACCTCAGCGCCTGGGTCGAACGCTCCCTCCTGCACTCGCACGGCCATGTTCAGCCTCCGGTGACCGGTGGAAAGAACGCCACCTCATCGCCCGCCTCCAGCGGTTCATCGAGTTTGCACAGCTCCTCATTGCGCGCGCACATCAGGTTCTGCTCGGCCAGCACTTCATAGTGCCCGCCCTTGGCCACCAGGGCCTGGCGCACATCGTCGACCACCTTGAAATCCCCTTGCAAGCGCTCTGCATCCACACCGAGCAACTCGCGATAACGGGCGAAATACATCACTTTCACATTCATCACGCATCCACCTTGTAGTGGCCGCTCTTGCCACCCAGTTTCTCCAGCAGGCGCACCTGCTCGATCACCATGCCCTTGTCCACGGCCTTGCACATGTCATAAATCGTCAGAGCGGCGACACTGGCAGCAGTCAGGGCTTCCATTTCAACCCCCGTGTGCCCGGCCAGCTTGCAGCGGGCGACGATATGCACCACATCCTGCCCCTCGGCGCTCAGCTCGACCTTGACGCTGGTCAGCATCAGCGGGTGGCACAGCGGGATCAGGTCACTGGTCTTTTTCGCCGCCTGGATGCCGGCGATGCGCGCCACGGCGAACACATCACCCTTGGGGTGCTCACCGTCGACGATCATCTGCAGGGTCTGCGGCAGCATGCGCACCCGCGCTTCGGCCACGGCCTCGCGCTCGGTCACGGCCTTTTCGGTGACGTCGACCATGTTGGCGCGCCCCTGGGAATCAAGATGTGTCAGCACTGCTCTGCTCCTGTGAAGGGAACACAGAGTGTAAACCTGTGGGTCAGGTTTGAGCAGTGGATTGTTTTGGCCAGGTCCGGCCTCTTCGCGGGACAAGCCCGCTCCCACAAGATCCTGTGGGAGCGGGCTTGTCCCGCGAAGAGGCCGGGCGGCACACCACCCGGCTTGAAGAGTTACAGATGCGACTCGGCGTACTCGGCCAGCACCGAGCGCGGTACGCCCTGCAGGGTGATGTGCACGCCGTGGGGAAAGTCCTTGAAGCGCTCGGTCAGGTAGGTCAGGCCCGAGCTGGTCGCGGACAGGTAGGGCGTATCGATCTGCGCCAGGTTGCCCAGGCAGACCACCTTGGAACCGGAGCCGGCACGGGTGATGATGGTTTTCATCTGGTGCGGCGTGAGGTTCTGGCACTCGTCGATCAGAATCAGGCTCTGCTGGAAGCTACGCCCTCGGATGTAGTTCAGCGATTTGAACTGCAACGGGACCCGTTCGAGGATGTACTCGACGCTGCCATGGGTGCTTTCGTCATCCATGTGCAGGGCTTCGAGGTTGTCGGTGATGGCGCCCAGCCACGGTTCCATCTTCTCCGCTTCGGTGCCCGGCAGGAAGCCGATCTCCTGGTCCAGCCCCTGCACGCTGCGGGTGGCGATGATGCGCCGGTAACGCTTGCTGACCATGGTCTGCTCGATGGCAGCGGCCAGGGCGAGGATGGTCTTGCCGGAACCGGCGGCGCCGGTCAGGTTGACCAGGTGGATATCCGGATCGAGCAGCGCGAACAGCGCCAGGCTCTGGTGGATGTCCCGCGGCTTCAGGCCCCACGCCTCCTGGTGCAGCAGCGGCTCCTGGTGCAGGTCGAGCAATAGCAGTTCGTCGTTACGGATGCCTTTTACCCAACCAACAAAACCTTGCTCATCGATGATGAACTCGTTGATGTGCACTGCCGGTAGGTTGTCGATCATCTGCACCCGATGCCAGGTGCGCCCACGCTCCTGGCGGGTATCCACCTTGCTGACCCGGTCCCAGAACGAGCCCGTGACCGAGTGGTAGCCCTTGGACAAAAGCGACACGTCGTCCACCAGCTGGTCGGTGCTGTAATCCTCGGCGGCAATCCCACAGGCCCGCGCCTTCAGGCGCATGTTGATGTCTTTGGTGACCAGCACCACGTCGAAGTCGGTGCGCCGGGCCCGCACTTCCAGCAGCTGGTTGATGATGATGTTGTCGTTGAGGTTTTCCGGCAGCAGCTTGTTCGGCTCGTTGCGCGGGGTCATCAGGATGGACAGGAAGCCCTTGGGCCCACTTTTGTTGCGCTGGATCGGCACGCCCTGCTCGACATCGCTGGGCGAAGCGTCACCGAGGGTCTGGTCGATCAGGCGGATGGCCTGGCGACATTCGGCGGCGATGGTCTGTTTACCGGTCTTGAGCTTGTCGAGTTCCTCCAGCACCGTCATGGGAATGGCGACGTGGTGCTCCTCGAAGTTGAGTAATGCGTTGGGGTCGTGAATCAGGACGTTGGTATCGAGCACATAGAGGATTGGCTTTGTGGAGGAAGGGTTGCGTCCTTGGTCATCCATACTCGGTCACCTTATGTCGAAGCCACACGGCGCGGTCTGCTGCGCCGCAGAGTGACTGCCGAGCTCCCCGTATCCGCGTTGCTACGGGCGGGAAGTAACCTGGCAAGGTGGGCTTGGATGACGCCACCTGTGCTGCAGGAATCGGCTGTCTGGTTTCTTCATACCGCAAAAACGATGACTAAAAAAAGCATTTTTACGTGTTGGTGAAGTTTATTTTTCCGAATGACGAACAGGGCTTGGCGGTAGCATCAGACCGGACTACAGTCAGAAGTCAGACCCGTTATTGCTGATGTCCATATTCGCGGCAATCTGCCCAGCCGATGCCGCTCTGCGCGGTATTGTGCAGCAACCATTCCACCGCCGGCTGCGCCTTGGGCAGGCTGTCATGGAACTGGATCACGCCTTTGCGCCACAACAGCATCAAGGTCACCACACGTTGCGCCGAGGCCTCGGCGGTCAGCGGCCCGTCATCCTGGGCATCGATATCCCACAACGACACCTGCAACTGCTGGCTGGCCATGAACGCCTCGCCATCGGCTCGACGCTGCCCATAAGGCGGGCGGAACAGCGGTACGTACTGATCCGGCAGGTCGGCCTGGACCCGCGCCTGGCTGCGCTTGAGCGAATCTTGCCAGCCGTTCCACTGGGCATGCGAACGGTACTCCCAGCCCTGAATCCCCACGCATTGCCCTTTATAAAGCTGGCCCAACGCATTGGCAGCGCCAGCATCGCGGCGTTGCTGGAAGCGGTTGCCCAATACGAAGAAGATGCCCTGCAGCTTTTGCTTGCGCAGGTAAGCGGTCAGCGTATCGGTGGTACCACCCTCGGGGCCGGGGCCGCCGACGAAGGTCAGGAGGAATACGCGGTCGTTCAACTCATCGCCATTGCGCTCACGGTTGGACAGGCGCTCCACTTCGCTGCTGGTTTGCGGCAACAAAGCCGCCTTGCGCAGCTGCTCGTCCAGATAGCGAACATGGAACTGGTGGCTGGGCTCGATCCAGCTGGTATAAAACGTGCCGACATCGGCGGCGAACGTCGCCGCTTTAGTGCGTAAATCCGCCATGGACTCGACCAGATAACAGAACGAGGCATCCTGCTCGCAACTGCGCTGAGCCTGCTGATAGCCCTGCCACAGACGCTGCCAAAGGCGTGCCCGCAAGGCGCGCACTTTCTGCAGGTTGATCTGCCGCAAACCCAGCCGCGCAGCCAGCGCGCCATCATCGAGCAACTCGCTTTCGTGCAGCACCTGGGCGAACGACAAGATCTCCGCCCGCGAGGCGACATCGAACAGCGCCGGGCTGTCCAGTTGCTCGGGCCACAGACTGCGGTCGAGGCTGGCGGGAGGAAGGGGGGCAGCCTGGGCGGCGAGGCTCAACACTGAGGCCAGCAAGGCAGCGGCAATGCGCACGATCGGTCTCTCCGTGACAGCGAAACGCGCACTATAGCTTTTACGTTGGCGATGGTCTGTGTCTATTGTCGCCATAGTTTGGCGATCCCTCCCCCAGTCCGTAGAATTGCCGCCTACGATTCCAGGAGCCGACCCGATGCTGACGGTGATTTCCCCCGCCAAGACCCTCGACTACGACACCCCGCCGGTGACCGAGCGTTTCACTCTGCCCCAGTACCTCGATGACTCCCAGGAACTGATCCAGCAGCTGCGCGAGCTGTCGCCTGCGCAGATCAGCGAGCTGATGCACCTGTCAGACAAGCTCGCCGGCCTTAACGCCGCGCGCTTCGGCAGCTGGACCCCGGACTTCACCCCGGCCAACGCCAAGCAGGCGCTGCTGGCCTTCAAGGGCGACGTATATACCGGCCTGGATGCAGAGACCCTCGGCGAGGCCGATTTCACCTACGCCCAACAGCACCTGCGCATGCTCTCCGGCCTGTACGGCCTGCTGCGCCCGCTTGACCTGATGCAGCCCTACCGCCTGGAAATGGGCACCAAGCTGGCCAATGCCCGCGGCAAGGACCTGTATGCCTTCTGGGGCACGCGCATCAGCGAGTGGCTGAACCAGGCGCTGGCCGAGCAGGGTGACGATTTGCTGCTGAACCTGGCCAGCAACGAGTATTTCAGCGCCGTGAAGCGCAGCGCGCTGAAGGGCCGGGTGATTAACGTCGACTTCAAGGATTGGAAGAACGGCCAGTACAAGATCATCAGCTTCTACGCCAAGAAGGCCCGCGGGATGATGAGCCGTTTCGTGATCCAGGAGCAGGTCAACGATCCCGAGCAGCTCAAGCAGTTCGATGTGCAGGGCTACTACTACAGTGCCGAGCAGTCCAAGGCTGATCACCTGGTGTTCCTGCGCGACCACCCCGCCGAGTGATTCAGTAAGGGCCTCTTCGCGGGGCAAGCCCGCTCCCACAGGTTCATGACTCGACTTTCGGTCAGTGCACTTCCTGTGGGGAGCGGGCTTGCCCCGCGAAAGGGCCATCTGTATCTCTACACCTCTCCTCGCCCTGCAACAGGGCACGCATCAAATTGCCACCTCGTCATTAAAATGACGCCAAAAAACCACCACGCCTATCGTTATCGCCAACCGTCATAAGACCGTTCGTACTTTTTTGACGAATTTTGAAAATATTTTTTCAATGCTGGCACAAAAATATCTCGTAACGTTTTCGCCCTTTATATCCAAGGGTGAAACACCCGAGTGCCATCAATATGAAAGTATTTACCCCTGAAGAATTATTTAGAAATCTTTCATCGACGCCGAACCGACCCAGGAACTTCTCCTACAACCTATCGCTCATAGTGCCGTAACGAATTTCATGCCCCATCGGTGTGAGAGATGACTTACAGATGACAACGGCAGGTATCCGCTACCCGCCACGGAGAAGTAATACAGGCTTTACCGGTGTCCCGGAATGCCCTGTCACCGCAGGAGAGACGCGCCCCATACAATTCGTCCTAGTGGTTGATTTCAAAGGATTTATCCACTTGAAAAAACAAGCACAGCAACGCGCCAAGTAGCGCATTGCAATAAAGACGGCTGCATTTCAGGGCACGCCTTTTAATTACTGGCCTTTTACTGCCAACTTTGAGTGCATAACTTTGTGCGCTCCAGACTTATTCATGCCTGCGCTCGGTGAAGTGTGCATTCGCCAAGGATCCGTGCGCCTTGAAACTGTTGTTAATCAACCCAGTCCGGCTCTTCCGTGAGGAGTCGACGTGATAAACACATGAGGTGATAGCGATGCGTATCAGCATCTTTGGTTTGGGTTATGTGGGTGCGGTCTGTGCAGGCTGCCTGACGGCGCGAGGCCATGACGTGATTGGTGTGGACGTATCCAGCACCAAGATCGACCTGATCAATCAGGGCAAGTCGCCCATCGTCGAACCTGGCCTGGAAGCGCTGCTGCAACAGGGCATCGCCAATGGCCGCCTGCGCGGCACCACCGACTTCGCCGAGGCCATCCGCGCCAGCGACGTGTCGATGATCTGCGTCGGTACCCCGAGCAAGAAAAACGGCGACCTGGGCCTGGAATACATCGAGGCCGTGTGCCGCGAAATCGGCTACGTCCTGCGTGACACCAGCCGCCGCCACACCATCGTGGTGCGCAGCACCGTGCTGCCGGGCACCGTCAAGAACGTGGTCATCCCGATCCTCGAAGACTGCTCGGGCAAGAAAGCCGGCGTCGACTTCGGCGTTGCGGTCAACCCTGAGTTCCTGCGTGAAAGCACCGCGATCAAGGACTACGACCACCCGCCGATGACCGTCATCGGTGAACTCGACAGCGCCAGCGGCGACGTGCTGCAAAGCCTGTACGAAGAACTCGACGCCCCGGTCATCCGCAAGCCGATCGAAGTGGCCGAGATGATCAAGTACACCTGCAACGTGTGGCACGCCACCAAGGTCACCTTCGCCAACGAAATCGGCAACATCGCCAAGGCCGTGGGTGTCGATGGCCGTGACGTGATGGACGTGGTCTGCCAGGACAAGGTGCTGAACCTGTCGCAGTACTACATGCGCCCAGGCTTCGCCTTCGGTGGCTCGTGCCTGCCCAAGGACGTCCGTGCCCTCACCTACCGCGCCGCCAGCCTGGACGTGCGTGCGCCGCTGCTCGATTCGCTGATGCTCAGCAACGAGTCGCAGGTGCAGAACGCTTTCGAACTGATCGAAGCCCACGACAAGCGCAAGGTCGCCCTGCTCGGCCTGAGCTTCAAGGCCGGCACCGACGACCTGCGTGAAAGCCCGCTGGTGGAACTGGCCGAGCGCTTGATCGGCAAAGGCTACCAACTGGACATCTACGACGAGAACGTCGAGTACGCCCGCGTTCACGGGGCGAACAAAGAGTACATCGAGTCGAAGATCCCGCACGTCTCGTCGCTGCTCAATGCCAACTTCCAGAAGGTCATCGACAACGCCGACATCATCGTCCTGGGCAACCGTGACGAGCAGTTCCGCGCCCTGGCCGAGCAAGCGCCGGCCGGCAAGCAGGTGATCGACCTGGTTGGCTTCATGGGTAAAGCGACCTGCCCCACCAGCCGTACCGAAGGCATCTGCTGGTAAGCCCTCGGCCGGGCGACGCAAGCCTCCCCACTTGCGTCGCCCGCCTTTCCCGAATTCTCGACGGATGCTGAACATGCAAAGGCTCCAGACAGTGCTGTTGCAGTGCGCCGGTTGGCTGCTCTACATGAGCCTGCTCATGTTGATCGCCCTGGCCCTGCCGGCCGATATCTTCGACTCGCAGTCGAAGCACTTCATCTTCCTGGTCGGCGCAGTCGGCATCTGGCGCTACTCCATGGGCGCCACCCATTTCATCCGCGGCATGATCTTCCTCTACGGCGTCTACCCGTATTTGCGCCGCAAGGTGCAGAAGATGGGGTCGGCGGCCGATCCGTCGCACGTGTACCTGATGGTCACCAGCTTCCGTATCGAAGCGCTGACCACCGCCCAGGTGTACAGCTCGGTGATCCGCGAGGCGATCGACTGTGGCTTCCCCACCACCGTGGTCTGCTCGCTGGTGGAGATGTCCGATGAGCTGCTGGTCAAGAGTTTGTGGGCCAAGTACAACCCGCCCGCCCACGTCAAACTGGACATCGTGCGCATCGCCGGTACCGGCAAGCGCGACGGCCTGGCCTACGGATTCCGCGCCATCTCGCGGATGCTGCCGGACGAAAACGCCGTGGTTGCGGTGATCGACGGCGACACCGTGCTGGCCGAAGGCGTGGTCCGCAAGACCGTGCCGTGGTTCAAGCTGTACCCCAACGTCGGTGGCCTGACCACCAACGAATTCTGCGAAGTGCGCGGCGGCTACATCATGAGCGAGTGGCACAAGCTGCGCTTCGCCCAGCGCCACATCAACATGTGCTCGATGGCCCTCAGCAAGCGCGTACTGACCATGACCGGGCGCATGTCGATGTTCCGCGCCAGCGTCGTGACCAACCCCGAGTTCATCGCCGACGTCGAAAGCGACTCGCTGATGCACTGGCGCCTGGGCCGCTTCAAGTTCCTCACCGGTGACGACAAGTCCAGCTGGTTCAGCCTGATGCGCCTGGGCTACGACACTTTCTACGTGCCGGACGCCGCCATCAACACGGTCGAGCATCCGCCGGAAAAGAGCTTCCTCAAGGCCAGCCGCAAACTCATGTACCGCTGGTACGGCAACAACCTGCGGCAGAACTCCCGCGCGCTGGGCCTGGGCCTGCGTCGCCTGGGCCTGTTCACCAGCATCGTGCTGTTCGACCAGCGCGTGTCGATGTGGACCAGCCTGCTGGGCCTGACCGTGGCGGTGATCGCCAGCCTCAAGTTCGGCATGGGTTTCCTGCTGGTGTACCTGCTGTGGATCGGCATCACCCGCCTGATCCTGACCATCATGCTGCTGTGCTCGGGCCACAACGTAGGCCCGGCCTACCCGCTGATCCTCTATTACAACCAGATCGTTGGCGCGCTGATGAAGATCTACGTGTTCTTCCGCCTCGACAAGCAGTCCTGGACCCGCCAGCCCACTGCCCTCAAGCGTGACCTCGCCAGTTTTCAACAATGGTTCAACACCTGGTCCTCGCGGACCATGACCTTCTCGGCAGCCAGCATCTTCGTCGCTGTGCTGTTCATGGTCGTGTGAGCCCAACCCGGATCGGATTAACAGGAACAAACCACCATGAATACCGCCGTGAACGTCAATGTCGTGCATGAGTCCGAAGCCCAGCGCCAACACGCCCGGGTGCGTATCCCAGCCAAGCTGCGCTTCCTGGATGCCCAGCGCCAGACCCACGAGGTGAAAGTCGAGGACCTCTCCGCCGGTGGCCTGAGCTTCTTCACCAAGCAGCCGCTGTCGGTGGGCGATGTGCTGCGCGGGCGCCTGCAGTTCGTGGTCGACAACCTCGGCCTGTCGATGGACATCGAATTCCAGGTGCGCTCCTACCAGACCGACAGCGGCCGGACCGGTGCCCAGTTCCAGAACCTTGAACCGCGCGACATCGCCACCCTGCGCCATATCATCACCAGCCATCTGTCTGGTGAACTGATCAGCATCGGCGACGTGCTCAGCACCCTGCAGCGCGACAACTTCACCAAGGCGCGCAAGCAGAAGGACAGCGGCTCCGGCCTGTCCGCCTTCGGCCGCTTCAAGGCGGTGACCATGACCCTCGGCGTGTTCGTGGTCGGCGTGGCTGCGTTCGGCTTCGTCGCCAAGTCGCTGTACGGCATGTACTTCGTCAGCCACGCCGAAGCCGGCGTGGTCGCGGTACCGACCACCAACGTCACCATGCCGCGCGACGGCACCGTCAACAGCCTGGTCGAGAGCGGCGGCCTGGTGGTCAAGGGCGCGCCACTGGCGAGCTTCAGCACCAGCATGCTGGACATGCTCAAAGGCCATCTGGACGACTCGCAACTGGAGCCGGCCAAGGTCGAGGAACTGTTCGGCAAGCAACTTTCCGGCACCCTCACCAGCCCCTGCGATTGCGTGGTCGCCCGCCAGCTGGTGGACGACGGCCAGTACGCCGCCAAGGGCCAGCCGATCTTCCAGCTGATCCCGCGCACCACCAACCCGATGGTCGAGGCGCGCTTCAGCTACCGCCAGTTCGACGAGGTCAAGCCCGGTACCCGGGTCAACTTCCAGGTCGCCGGCGAAGACGAAATTCGCACTGGCCAGATCGTCAGCAGCGCCAGCCTCGACAGCGACAACCTGGCCTCCGACATCCGCGTGCAGATCAAACCCGACAGCGGCCTGCCAGCAGAACTCGCCGGGCGTCCGGCCTCGGTCAACAGCGACCGTGGCCCTTCGCTCAACTGGCTGATCGACAAAGCCGTGGCCCGTGGTCTGTAAGAGGATCCTGCGATGATTACCCATAAGAAAAGCGCAAGCCTGGGCCTCTGTGCCCTGGCTGTGGCGATCGCCCTGGCCGGCTGTGCGGGCCTGCCCGACCAGCGCCTGGCCAACGAAGCCCTCAAGCGCGGTGACACCGCGCTGGCCGAGCGCAACTACAAGGCCCTGGCCGACATGGGCTACAGTGACGCGCAAGTGGGCCTGGCCGATATCAAGGTCGCCACCGGCGACCCGGACCAGTTCAAGCAGGCCGAGGAAACCTACCGCGCCGCTGCCGCCACCTCGCCGCGCGCCCAGGTGCGCCTTGGCCGCCTGCTGGTGGCCAAGCCCGACAGCACCCAGGCCGAGCGCGAAGAGGCCGAGACCCTGCTCAAGCTTGCCGCCGCGCAGGGCGAACAGAAAACCCTGATCCCCCTGGCGATGCTCTACCTGCTGTATCCGCAGAGCTTCCCCAAGATCAACGCACAGCAGCAGATCGACCAGTGGCAGGCCGCCGGCCACCCGGAAGCGGGCCTGGCGCAGATCCTGCTTTACCGCACCCAAGGCACCTACGACCAGAACCTGGACAACGTCGAGAAGCTCTGCAAGCAAGCCCTCGACACAATGGACGTGTGCTACGCGGAACTGGCCACCGTCTACCAGAAGCGCGGCCAGGCCGACCAGCAGGCCGCCTTGTTGCAACAGCTCAAGGCCGGCTATGCCCGCGGTACCGTGCCCGCCACCCGGGTAGACAGCGTCGCTCGCGTATTGGCCGACCGTAACCTGGGCCAGACCGACGAGAAAACCGCCAAGGACCTGCTCGAACATATCGCCCCGGCCAACCCGGCTTCCTGGGTCAGCCTGGCGCAACTGGTCTACGACTTCCCCGAGCTGGGCGACACCGACCAGCTACTGGCCTACATCGACAAGGGCCGCGAAGCCGAACAGCCGCGCGCCGACCTGCTGCTGGGCCGTCTCTACTACGAAGGCAACGCCCTCCCGGCCGATGCCGAAAAAGCCGAGCTGCACCTGCAAGCCGCCGCCGATGCCGGCGAGATCAGCGCCGACTACTACCTCGGCCAGCTGTACCGCCGTGGCTATCTGGGCGATGTCGAGCCGCAGAAGGCTGTCGACCATCTGCTCGCTGCCGCCCGTGGCGGCCAGAACAGCGCCGACTATGCCCTCGCCCAGCTGTTCAGCGAAGGCCACGGCATCCGCCCCGAGCCGACCAACGCCTGGGTCTTCGCCCAGCTGTCCCAGGTCTACCCGACGCCGCAATCGACCGAACTGGTGCAGCAACTCGACCAACAACTCACGCCCGAACAGCGCAGCCAGGCCCAGAGCCTGCTGGCGCAGGAAAAACAGGCGCGCGGCAACATGGCCCAGGTGGGCCGCCGCAGCCTGACCATCGATGCCCTGCAAGACCAGGATTCTGCTGTAGACGGTGAGGACATGCTATGACGCTCAACCCCTTCGTGAAAGCCGGCATTGGCCTGACCTTCGCCCTGCTCTGGTCGTGCCCGACCCTGGCCGACATCACCGCGCAGAAGAACTTCGGCATGGACGTGAAGATCACCGGCCAGTCGGAAGACGACCGTGACCTTGGCACCCGCTCCGGCGGGGACGTCAACGGCCTGGGCCTCGACCTGCGCCCCTGGGTGTACGGCGAGCGTGGCAACTGGAGCGCCTACGCCATGGGCCAGGCGGTCGCCGCCACCGACACCATCGAAACCGATACCCTGCGCCAGAACGACGACGGCACCACCACCGACACCGGTGACGACAGCCGCAAACCTGACAAAAGCTACTTGGCCATGCGCGAGTTCTGGGTCGGCTACAGCGGCCTTACCCAGTATCCCGGCGAGCAGCTGCGCCTCGGTCGCCAGCGTCTGCGCAGCGACGACGGCATGTGGCGCGACACCAACATCGAAGCACTGAACTGGACCTTCGATACCACGCTGCTCAAGGCCGACCTGGGCGTGGCCCAGCGCTTCAGCGAATACCGCACCGACCTTACCGAGCTGGCCCCGGAAGACGAGGACCGCACGCACCTTTACGGTAACGTCGCCACGCAATGGACGCCCGGCCACTGGGTCGGCCTGCGCGCCCACCACACCCATGACAGCGGTAGCCTGAAAAGCCCGGGCGAGACCATCGATGCGCTGGACAAGACCCGCACCGGCGACCTCACCTGGCTGGGCCTGGAAGCCAATAGCGATGCCTACAACTGGCGCAACGACCACACCGTCAACTACTGGGGCAGCCTGACCTGGCTGACCGGTGATCGTGACAAGCTGAGCAGCCAGCTGGTTGGCGACGACCAAGTGGTTACCGGCAAGCAGAGCGGCGACGTCAACGCCTGGGCCACCGACCTCGGCATCCGCCTGCGCCTGGACCCGCAATGGCAAGTCGGCGCGGCCTATGCCCGTGGCAGCGGCGGCGGTGGCGACGACGGTTCGAACAACTTCGAGCAGACCGGACTTGAGAGCAACCGCTCCAACTTCACCGGCACCCGCTCGCGCGTGCACCGCTTCGGCGAAGCCTTCCGTGGCGAGCTGGGCAACCTGCAGGCGGCCACCCTGTTCGCCTCCTGGCAGCTGCGCGACGACTACGACGCCAGCCTCATCTACCACAAGTTCTGGCGCGTCGATGGTGAGCAGAACATCGGTTCCAGCGGCATCAATGCGGCGGTCAACGACAACGGCGTGAGCCGCCCGCTGGTCAACGGTGAAAAGGACCTCGGCCAGGAAATGGACGTGGTCGTCACCAAGTACTTCAAGCAAGGCCTGTTGCCGGCCTCGATGAGCCAGGCGATCGACGAGCCGTCCGCGCTGGTGCGCCTGCGCGCCGGTGTGTTCAAGCCGGGCGATGCCTATGGCAAGGAAGCGGATTCGTACATGCACCGCGCCTTCGTCGACGTGATCTGGCGCTTCTGAGGCCGGGAGAGGACCTGCTATGAACCTTCACCCGCACATCCGTCACAGCCTCCTGGCCAGCGCCCTGCTGCTGGCATCCAACCTGGCCGTCGCCGCAGAACCTGCGGTGATCGCCAAGGAACTGCAGCAGGCCAAGACCTACACCGTGGCCAGCGCACCGATCGAGCCGCTGCACATGGAGCCGCCCAAGCTGCCCGACCTCAGCGGCTACACCGCCGAGGCCGTGCAGAAGAAGATCGACCGCCGCCACAAGGGCAAGGTCAGCGTGCGCCGCATGCTGCAGGAAGAGTCGCTGAAGGAATTCATCGGCGGCGACAACAAGGCCGCCGAGTGGGTGCAGCGCCAGCACGGCATTCCCCAGGCGATCTTCGTCGATGACGGCCATGTCGACCTGGTGGAGTTGAGCAAAAAAGTGCCCAACCAGTACCTGCGCGAGGTCGAGCCGGGTGTGTACCTGGCGCGCCTGCCGATCGTGGTCGGGCAGAAGGGCATCCTCGAAATCGACGGCAAGGTCAAGCAGCTGCGCCTGTCCCAGGAAGGCGGTGCGTTCCTGGTCAACGACGGCAAGCTGTTCGTCAGCGACACCCAGGTCACTGGCTGGCGCGAGAAGGACAACGGCCCGGCGACCTTCCGCTCGCCCAAGGAATTCCGCCCGTTCCTGCTGTCGTGGGGCGGTACCGAGACCTACATCGTCAACACCAGGATGGCCAGCTTCGGCTACGCCAAGTCCAAGTCGTACGGCGTGAGCATCTCGCAGTACACGCCGAACATGGCCAAGCGCATGGGCCGCCCGGAACCCACCGGCTGGATCATCGGCTCGGAATTCAGCGACATGTGGTACGGCTTCTACTGCTACGAGACCCAGGACTTCGTGGTCAAGGACAGCACCTACCGCGACAACATCGTCTACGGCATCGACCCGCACGACCGTTCGCACCGCCTGATCATCGCCGGCAACACGGTGTACGGCACCAAGAAGAAGCACGGGATCATCGTTTCGCGTGAGGTCAACGACAGCTGGATCATCAACAACAAGAGCTACGACAACAAGCTCTCCGGCGTGGTGATCGACCGTAACAGCGTCAACAACCTGATCGCCTACAACGAGATCTACCGCAACCACACCGACGGCATCACCTTGTACGAAAGCGGCGACAACCTGATCTGGGGCAACAAGCTGATCAACAACCGCCGCCACGGCATCCGCGTGCGCAACAGCGTGAACATCCGCCTGTACGAAAACATCGCCATGGCCAACGGCCTGGTCGGGGTTTACGGGCACATCAAGGACCTCTCCGACACCGACCGCGACATCGCCCTCGACCCGTTCGACACCAAGGTCTCGCTGATCGTGGTCGGCGGTGAACTGGCGGCCAACGGCTCCGGCCCGCTGTCGATCGACTCGCCGCTGTCGGTCGAGCTGTACAAGGTGTCCATGCTCGCCCCGCGCAAAGCCAACGGCATCAGCCTCAACGGCATCCTCGGCGAGCGCCAGGACGAAATCCTCGACCTGCTGGTGCGCCAGCAGAAGGCCGTGCTGATCGACCCGGTCGAACGCCAGACCGAAATGATCGATTAAGGAAGCCCAGACCATGACTCCACACCTGATCAAACTGCTGGGCCTGTCCGCCGCCCTTCTGGCCATCAGCCAGGGCGTGCGCGCCGATGAGGTGAAGGCTCCGGCCTTCACCGCCGAGCCCTGCTGCCAGCTGTGCCCCGAGGCGCATGACGCCAGCCGCTACACCACGCGCTACCAGCAGAACTTCACCACGCTGGTGCAGGCCCAGGGCGACTGGCTGTTCCGTACCCGCGAAGACCTGCGCACCGAATTCAACACCACGCCGGCCGGCTACAAGCGCCTGCAGCAGGTGCACGACGCGTTCAAGAAACGCGGCGTGGAACTGGTCGTGGTCTACCAGCCGACCCGTGGCCTGGTGAACCGCAACATGCTCAAGCCCGCCGAGAAAGCCGCCTTCGATTACCAGAAGGCCCTGGGCAACTACCAATCCATGCTCAAGCGCTTCGCCAGCATGGGCTACAACGTGCCCGACCTGTCGCCGCTGACCAACGAACAATTGGCCGCCGCCGACCAGGGCAAGGACTTCTACTTCCGCGGCGACCAGCACTGGACGCCGTACGGCGCCGAGCGCGCAGCCAAGATCGTGGCCGACACCGTGCACAAGATGCCGGCCTTCGAGGGCATCCCGCGCAAGGAATTCGAAACCCAGAAGTCCGGCCGCATGGGCAAGACCGGCACCCTGCACAATGTCGCTGGCCAGCTGTGCAACACCAGCTACGCGGTGCAATACATGGACCAGTTCGCCACCGAACCGAAAGGCTCGAGCGGCGGTGGCGACGACCTGTTCGGTGATGCCGGCAACGCGCAGATCACCCTGGTCGGCACCAGCCACAGCGGCAAGAACTACAACTTCTCGGGTTTCCTTGAGCAGTACATCGGCGCCGACGTGCTCAACGTCGCCTTCCCCGGTGGCGGCCTGGAAGGCTCGATGATCCAGTACCTGGGCAGCGAGGAATTCCAGAACAACCCGCCGAAGATCCTCATCTGGGAATTCTCGCCGCTGTATCGCCTGGACCAGGAAACCATCTGGCGCCAGATCCTCGGCCTGCTCGACGACGGCTGTGACGCCCGCCCCGCACTGATGAGCGCCAGCACCACGCTCAAACCCGGCAAGAACGAACTGATGGTCAACGGCAAGGGCGGCGTGATCAAGGACCTGATCAACCGCAACCTGCAGATGGACGTCAAGTTCGAGGACCCTTCGGTGAAGGTGCTGCAGGCGACCCTCTGGTACCTCAACGGCCGCCACGAGGACATCAAGTTGGAGAAACCGACCACCTCCGACACCGACGGCCGCTTCGTCTTCCAGATGCGTGAAGACGAAGACTGGGCCAGCCAGAACATCTTGGCCTTCGAGGTCCAGGGGCCGGAGGAAGGCACCCAGAAGGTCGAGGCCAAGCTCTGCAAACGCAACAACTTCGCCGTGCCCGCGCACACCGCGCAAGCCGGCCAGTGAGGCGACCCATGACCCAGACCCAGCGACTCTTCCGCCCCGCCCTGCTCGCTCTGGCCCTGTTCGGGGGTGCCGCGCATGCCGCGCTGGTACCGCCCCAGGGTTATTACGAGGGGATCGAAAAGCTCAAGACCAGCGACGGCAATTTCCGCTGCGAAACGCCGCCAAAGCCGTATACCGGCGCGCTGCAGTTTCGCAGCAAGTACGAAGGCTCGGACAGGGCGCGGGCGACCCTGAACGAGGATTCGGAAAAGGCCTTCCGCGACTCCACCAAGGACATCACCAGCCTTGAGCGTGGCGTGGCCAAGATGGTCAACCAGTACATGCGCGACGGCCGCCCGGCGCAGCTCGACTGCACCCTGACCTGGCTGGGGACCTGGGCCCGCGCCGATGCGCTGATGTCGACCAACTACAACCACACCGGCAAGTCCATGCGCAAATGGGCGCTGGGCAGCATGAGCGGTTCGTGGTTGCGTTTGAAGTTCTCCAACTCGCAGCCACTGGCCGCGCACCAGGCCGAGGCCGAGCTGATCGAGAAGTGGTTCGCCCGCCTCGCCGAACAGACCGTGCGCGACTGGAGCAACCTGCCGCTGGCGAAGATCAACAACCACAGCTACTGGGCGGCCTGGTCGGTGATGGCCACCGCCGTGGCCACCGACCGCCGCGACCTGTTCGACTGGGCGGTGAAGGAATACAAGGTCGGCGCCAACCAGGTCGACTCGCAGGGTTTTTTGCCCAACGAAATCAAGCGCAAGCAGCGCGCCCTGGCCTACCACAACTACGCCCTGCCGCCGCTGGCGATGATCGCCAGCTTCGCCAAGGCCAACAACGTGGACCTGCGCAGCGAAAACAACTTCGCCCTGCAGCGCCTGGGCGAAGGCGTGCTGTACGGCGCCCGCGACCCACGCCACTTCGCCGAACGCGCCGGTGAAAAGCAGGACATGAAAGACCTCAAGGTCGACAGCAAGTACGCCTGGCTCGAACCCTGGTGCGCGCTGTACCAGTGCGTCGGCGACACGCTGGAGCGCAAGCATGACATGCAGCCGTTCGACAGCTTCCGGCTGGGCGGCAACGTGACCCGGGTCTATGACCCGAGCGCGGCCTCGAAGAAATAGAAACACAACCCTGTGGGAGCGGGCTTGCCCGCGAAGAATACACCGCGGTGTAGGGCAAGGGCTTCGCCCTTGTTCGCGGGCAAGCCCGCTCCCACAGGATCTCGGTGACCCCTCGCTTTTTTGTGGGGGGTTTGGGGGGCGCTTTGCCCTGGATGCTGTGAACAATTTAGGAGAACCGGGATGGTCTTCTCGTCCAACGTGTTCCTGTTCCTGTTCTTGCCGATATTCCTCGGCCTGTACTACCTGAGCGGGCAACGCTATCGCAACCTGCTGCTGCTGGTCGCCAGCTACATCTTCTACGCGTGGTGGCGGGTGGACTTCCTCGCCCTGTTCGCCGGCGTCACCCTGTGGAACTACTGGATCGGCCTGAAAGTCGGCGCCGCCGGCGTGCGCACCAAACCGGCCCAGCGCTGGCTGCTGCTGGGCGTGGGCGTGGACCTGGCGATCCTCGGCTACTTCAAGTACGCCAACTTCGGCGTCGACAGCCTCAACGCGATCATCAGCTCGTTCGGCCTGGAGCCGTTCATCCTTACCCACGTGCTGCTGCCGATCGGGATCTCGTTCTACATCTTCGAGTCGATCAGCTACATCATCGACGTGTACCGCGGCGACACCCCGGCCACCCGCAACCTGATCGACTTCGCGGCGTTCGTGGCGATCTTCCCGCACCTGATCGCCGGCCCCGTGCTGCGCTTCAAGGACCTGGTCGACCAGTTCAACAACCGCACCCACACCATGGACAAGTTCTCCGAAGGCTGCACCCGCTTCATGCAGGGCTTCATCAAGAAAGTGTTCATCGCCGACACCCTGGCGGTGGTCGCCGACCATTGCTTCGCCCTGCAGAACCCTACCACCGGCGACGCCTGGCTCGGCGCCCTGGCCTACACCGCGCAGCTGTACTTCGACTTCAGCGGCTACAGCGACATGGCCATCGGCCTGGGTCTGATGATGGGCTTCCGTTTCATGGAGAACTTCAAGCAGCCGTACATCAGCCAGTCGATCACCGAGTTCTGGCGGCGCTGGCACATCAGCCTGTCGACCTGGCTGCGCGACTACCTGTACATCACCCTGGGCGGTAACCGCAAAGGCACCTTCAACACCTACCGCAACCTGTTCCTGACCATGTTGCTGGGCGGGCTGTGGCACGGCGCCAACTTCACCTACATCATCTGGGGCGCCTGGCACGGCATGTGGCTGGCGATCGAGCGGGCGCTGGGCCTGGACACCAACCCGCAGCGCTTCAACCCGGTCAAATGGGCCTTCACCTTCCTGCTGGTCGTCGTCGGCTGGGTGATCTTCCGCGCCGAAAACCTGCACGTCGCCGCCCGCATGTACGGCGCCATGTTCAGCTTCGGCGAGTGGCAGCTGTCCGAGCTCAACCGCTCCCAGCTCACTGGGCTGCAGGTGGCCACCCTGGTCATCGCCTACCTCAGCCTGGCGTACTTCGGCCTGCGCGACTTCTACCGCAATGCCAAGCCGACGCCCACGGCGACCCCGGTGCAGGTCAACGCCGACGGCTCGATCGGCCTGGACTGGACCCGGGTGATGACCCGCGCCCTGATCCTGCTGCTGTTCGTCGCCTCGATCCTCAAGCTTTCGGCGCAGAGCTACTCGCCGTTCCTGTACTTCCAGTTCTGAGGTGGATGACATGACCCGGACATTACGCATCACCTATTCGCTGTCGTTCATCGGCCTGCTGGTCGGCATGGGCGCCTGGTCCACCGGTGGCCTGCAAAGTTTCCAGCGCACCGAGCCGATGACCCTGCTCAACGGCAAGCTGGCCAAGGCCGCCGAGACCCACTACGACGCCGAGTTCCCGATCAAGCGCCTGGGCACCAACCTCTGGGCCGCGCTGGACTTCAAGCTGTTCAACGAAGGCCGCCCTGGCGTGGTGCTGGGCCGTGACCAGTGGCTGTTCAGCGATGAGGAATTCAAGCCCACCGCCGGTGCCGAGCAACTGATGCAAGAAAACCTGGCGCTGATCCGTGGCGTGCGCGACACCCTGCAGCAGCACGGCAGCCAGCTGGTGCTGGCGATCGTCCCGGCCAAGGCGCGGGTGTACTCGGAGTACGTCGGCAAGGAGCTGCCCGCCAGCCTGCATGACGACCTGTACAACCAGTTCCATGCCCAGGCCCGCCAAGCCAACGTGTTCGCCCCGGACCTGATGGCGCCCATGGAACAGGCCAAGGCCCGCGGCCAGGTGTTCCTGCGCACCGACACCCACTGGACGCCCATGGGCGCCGAAGTCGCCGCACAAGCCCTGGCCGAAGCGGTCAGCCGCCAGAGCCTGCTCAACGGCGATCCGCAGACCTTCATCACCGAGGCCGGCAATACCGCGCCGTACAAAGGCGACCTGACCAACTTCCTGCCACTCGACCCGCTGTTCAGCAACCTGTTGCCGACCCCGGACAACCTGCAGCAACGCACCACGCGCCCGGCCGAGGCCGAAGGCGAAGCCGGCGATGCGCTGTTCGCCGACAGTCAGATCCCGGTGGCGCTGGTGGGCACCAGCTATAGCGCCAACCCGCACTGGAACTTCCTCGGCGCCCTGCAGCAGGCCCTGCGCAGCGACGTCGCCAACTACGCCGAAGACGGCCATGGCCCGCTGCTGCCGATGCTCAAGTACCTGCAGAGCGACGCTTTCAAGAACGCCGCGCCACAGGTGGTGGTGTGGGAATTCCCCGAACGTTATCTGCCGATGAAAAACGACCTCAGCAGCTTCGATCCGCAGTGGATCGCGCAGCTGAAAAACTCCCGTAAATCCGAAGAAAACCTGGCCTTGTCGTCCACCCGGACGAATCACTGATCGATAGAGAGGAAATGCACATGACTACCAAGACTTCCATTGCCAAAGCCCTCACCCTCGCGGCCGGCCTGTCTCTCGCTTCCATGCAGGCCTTCGCCGGCGCCGACGCCGCGCTGTATGGCCCGAGCGCACCGAAAGGCTCGACCTTCGTGCGCCTGTTCAACGCGTCCAGCGCACCGGCTGCCGCCAGTGTCGGCAACACCCAGATCAAGCAGGTTGGCGCCCAGGCCAGCAGCGATTTCAGCTTCCTGCCAGGCGGCGACTACACCGCCCAGGTGGGCGGCAAGAGCGTGCCGGTCAAGCTGGCCTCGGACAAGTACTACACCCTGGTCAACAACGGCAGCGGCAACCCGCAGCTGATCGAAGAGCCGCCATTCAAGAACAAGCAGAAAGCCCTGGTGCGGGTGCAGAACCTCAGCGACCAGGCCGTGACCCTGAAGACTGCCGACGGCAAGACTGAAGTGGTCCCGTCGGTGGCTACCAAGGGCCGTGGCGAACGTGAAATCAATCCGGTCAAGGTCAACCTGGCCTTGTTCGAAGGCAACAAGAAAGTCAGCGACCTGAAACCGGTCGCCCTGGAGCGTGGCGAAGCTGCCGTGCTGTACGTAACGGGTTCCGGCAGCAACTTGTCGCCGGTGTGGGTAACTCGCCCCGTGACCAGCAACTGATCCCCCTGCCTCATAACGACTATTGGAGAAACATGATGATCCCGGTAATTCTTTCTGGTGGTAGCGGTTCGCGTCTGTGGCCTCTGTCGCGCAAGCAGTTCCCCAAACAGTTCCTGGCCCTGACCGGTGAGCACACGCTGTTCCAGCAGACCCTCGAACGCCTGGTGTTCGAAGGCATGGACACCCCGATCGTGGTCTGCAACAAGGACCACAAGTTCATCGTCCAGGAGCAGCTGGCAGCGCTGAAGCTGGAAACCCAGGGCATCCTGATGGAACCCTTCGGCCGCAACACCGCCCCAGCGGTAGCCATGACCGCCATGAAGCTGGTCAACGAAGGCCGTGACGACCTGATGCTGGTGCTGCCGGCCGACCACGTGATCGACGATCAGAAAGCCCTGCAACGCGCCCTGGCCCTGGCCACCGTGGCCGCAGAGCGTGGTGAGATGGTGCTGTTCGGCGTGCCGGCGACCAAGCCTGAAACCGGCTACGGTTACATCCGCTCCAGCCAGGACGCGCTGCTGCCCGAAGGCGTGGCGCGGGTCGCGCAGTTCGTCGAGAAGCCCGATGAAAAACGTGCCGCCGAATTCGTCGCCGCCGGTGGCTACTTCTGGAACAGTGGCATGTTCCTGTTCCGCGCCAGCCGCTTCCTCGAAGAGCTGAAAAAACACGACACCGACATCTACGACACCTGCGTGCTGGCCCTTGAGCGCAGCCAGGAAGACGGCGATGTGCTGAGCATCGACGAAGCCACCTTCGCCTGCTGCCCGGACAACTCCATCGACTACGCAGTAATGGAAAAGACCCAGCGCGCCTGCGTGGTGCCGATGTCGGCCGGCTGGAGCGACGTGGGTTGCTGGTCGTCGCTGTGGGACGTGCACGAGAAGGACGCCGACGGCAACGTCACCAAGGGCGACGTGGTGGTGCAGGACAGCCGCAACTGCATGATCCACGGCAACGGCAAACTGGTGTCGGTGATTGGCCTGGAAAACATCGTCGTGGTCGAAACCAAGGACGCGATGATGATTGCCCACAAGGACAAGGTCCAGGGCGTCAAGCAGATGGTCAAGACCCTCGACGAGCAGGGCCGCAGCGAAACCCAGAACCACCTGGAAGTGTATCGCCCATGGGGCTCGTACGACTCGGTGGACATGGGCGGCCGCTTCCAGGTCAAGCACATCACCGTCAAGCCGGGCGCCAGCCTGTCGTTGCAGATGCACCACCACCGTGCCGAGCACTGGATCGTGGTCTCCGGCACCGCCGAGGTGACCTGTGACGAGAACGTGTTCCTGCTCACCGAGAACCAGTCGACCTACATCCCGATCGCCTCGATCCACCGCCTGCGCAACCCGGGCAAGATCCCGCTGGAGATCATCGAAGTACAGTCCGGGAGCTACCTGGGCGAGGATGATATCGAGCGCTTCGAGGATGTGTATGGGCGAACGTCCACGCCGGTCGAGCGTGGCGTGTCGGTGAAGACCATCGCGCAGTAAGTGAACCCAGGGGCCGCATCGCGGCCCCGCTTTTGAGCCTTCCTCCATTTCCGGCTACGATGGTCAGACCCTGCGCAACCAAGGTCTGCACGCACCATGATCATCGGCGCCTTCCTCATCCTCACATGGCTGGTACTGCTGCTGCGCTACCCAGGCAAGGCCCTGCCGATTTCGCTGGCCGCTGTCTGCGGTCTGGGATTGGTCGCCCTCTTCGTCGCCTGGCAAGACAGCCGCGAAGCCTCGCAACTGGCACGCCTGGACTTGCGTCTGACCTACGCCCCCGAACAATGCCCTGCCGACCGAGCGCTGCAAGTGCACATGAAGAACGGCAACAAGGCGCCACTGACCGAACTGCGTTGGCGGGTCGGCGCCTATGCGCCGGGCGATAGCGTGAACCTTGCCGAAAACACCTACAGCGCTCCGCGCTACCGTGGGCCGGGTGAACTGCAGCCGGGGGCCGAGTGGAAGGACTGCCTGCCGTTGCCGCCGCTGCGTTCCGGATACAGGCCGCAGACTTTGGAGTTTCGTGCGGAGCATCTGCAAGGTACATTCGCTAATTGACCTACAGTCTGTACCGGCCTCTTCGCGGGCAAGCCCGCTCCCACAGGTACACCACTGCCCTTTAGAACAGCGGCATATCTGTGGGAGCGGGCTTGCCCGCGAAGAGGCCGGTACAGCCCACACACACCTCCCAGACCCAAGGCCCTCTCACATGCCCACCGTTCTCATCACCGGTTGTTCCAGCGGCATCGGCCGCGCCCTGGCCGAAGCCTTCCGCGATGCCGGCCACGACGTCTGGGCCACCGCCCGCAAAGCCGAAGACGTCGAACACCTGGCCGCCGCCGGCTTCACCGCCCGGCAACTGGATGTCAACGACGGCGAGGCCCTGACGCGCCTGGCCGACGAAATGGAAGCCAACCTCGGCCGCCTCGACATCCTGATCAACAACGCCGGCTACGGCGCCATGGGCCCGTTGCTCGACGGTGGTGTGGAGGCCATGCGCCAACAGTTCGAAACCAACGTGTTCGCCGTGGTCGGCGTAACCCGCGCGCTGTTCCCGCTGCTGCGCCGCGCGCGTGGGTTGGTGGTGAATATCGGCAGTGTTTCGGGCGTGCTGGTCACGCCGTTCGCCGGCGCCTATTGCGCGTCCAAAGCCGCCGTGCAGGCACTGAGTGATGCTCTGCGCCTGGAGTTGGCGCCGTTCGGCATCCAGGTGATGGAAGTGCAGCCGGGTGCGATCGCCTCGCAGTTCGCCAGCAATGCCCAGCGCCAGGCCGATCAGGTGGTGGCGCAAGCGTCGCCGTGGTGGCCGCTGCGCGAGCATATCCAGGCACGCGCACGCGCTTCGCAAGACCGGCCAACGTCTGCAGCGGAGTTCGCCCAAGGGTTGCTGGCTGCTACACGCAAATCGCCTGTGCCAATGCTGGTGCGGCTGGGCAATGGCAGCACCGCGTTACCCTTGCTTGCTCGTTGCCTACCACGGCGGTTACTGAACTGGGTGCTGCGAAAACGCTTCGGGCTGCTGCGTCCGCTTTGATGCCTCACGCCTCTTTCGAAGGCTGTGCAGCAAACGCCTGCCAGCCACCGCCGAGGGCCTTGTACAACCCCACCAGCGCCTGGGACACCGCCGCCGAGCTGTCGATCCACTGCTCTTCGCTCGCCAACAGTGCGCCCTGCACGGTGAGCACATTGAGAAAGTCCACCGCCCCTTCCACGTACTGGCGCTGGGCAGTCTCCAAGGCGATGCGGTTCTGCCGCACCGCCTCGGCCAGATGATCACGGCGCAACTGGCTGGCGTTGTACAGGCGCAGCACATCGTCGATCTCATGCCAGGCACCGAGCACCACCTTGCGGTAGTTGAGCGCGGCTTCCTGTTGTTGCGCCTCACGCAGTTCAAGCGTGCCCTTGAGCCGGCCACCCTCGAAAATCGGTAACGACAGCTGCGGGCCGAAGGCAAAACGGCGGGCATCCCAGGCGCCGAAGTCCGACAGCTGCATGGCCTGGAAGCCGACGCTGCCAGACAAGCGGATGCTCGGATAGAAGTCCGCCTTGGCCACACCGATGCTTGCTGTGGCCGCATGCAGGCGCGCCTCGGCCTGGCGTATATCGGGCCGGCGCTCGGCCAGTTCGGACGGCAGGCCGATCGCGAACTGCTGCTGCGGCGCAGGCAATTCGCCGCCCTCCAGCAACTGCGCCTGCAGGCTGCGCGGTGGCTCGGCCGCCAGCAGGCTGAGGGCGTTGATCAAGTCATCGCGGCGGGCTTCCAGGCTTGGTAGGCGCGCTTCGATCGAGGCGACCTGGGCGCTGGCCTGGGCCACGTCGAGGCGGGTCGCTACCCCTTCGGCCTGGCGATCCTGAGATAACTTCAGGCTGTGCTGGGCAACCTTGAGGTTGTCGCGGGTAACGTCGAGGGTATGCTGCACGGCGCGCAGCTGAATGTAGTTGCCGGCCGTTTCCGACAACAATGCCAACAGCACCCCACGCCGGTCGTTCTCGGCCACTTCCACCGTCGCGTCGGCGGCTTCCACCTGGCGACGCACGCGCCCCCAGAGGTCCAGCTCCCAACCGGCGACCAGGTCGCCCTGCCACAAGTTAAATGCTGATTTGCCGGCCTTGCCGGACGGGTCGCTCAAGCCTTCGGCGCTGTTGCGGGCGCGGCTGTAACCGGCGTTCACATCGACTGACGGTGCTTCGTCAGCCGCGACCGTGCTGCGCAAGGCGCGGCTTTGCAGCAACCGGGCGCTGGCGATCTGCAGGTCGAGGTTGCGTTCGGCCACCTGTTGGATCAGCGCGCTCAGGCGCGCATCGTGGAAGGTCTCCCACCAGCGCAGCTCCAGCGGTTCGGCCTGCGGCTGGCTGGCCGCTGCCTCGCCCTGCAGGGGCGCCCATTGCTGCGGCGCCTGACTGTCGGGGCGCTGGAAGTCCGGCCCCAGGGTGCAACCCGCCATGACCACGGCAAGCAGCAAGGGGCTCAAGCGCAATGCTGGTTTCATCGTGCACTCACCTCTTTGCCGGCGAGCTTGTCGCCATGGGTGTCGATGGTCGCTTCCACCGACATGCCCACCCGCAGACGTGCGAGCAGCGGCTGGCCGTCATCGAAGACGATCTTCACCGGGATGCGTTGCACCACCTTGGTGAAGTTGCCGGTGGCGTTGTCCGGTTTGACGGCGGCGAAGGTCACGCCGGTGGCCGGCGCGATGCTTTCGACATGCCCCTTGAGGGTTTCGCCGGAAAAAGTGTCGACGCTGATGCTGACCGGCTGACCCGGCTGCACGTGGGTCAGCTGGGTCTCCTGGAAGTTGCCGACCACGTAGGCATGCTGCAACGGCACCACCGACAGCAAGCGCGCGCCCGGGTTGACGAAGGCTCCCACACGCAACGCTCGCTCACCGACCATGCCATCCACCGGCGCGGTGATGCGGGTGTAGGACAGGTCCAGTTGCGCCTTTTCCAGGCCCGCTTCAGCACGCTTCAACTGGCCATCGGCGCTGGCCACCTGGGCGCTGAGAATGTCCACCTGCTTACGCGTGGCGACCAGCGCCGCCTGGGTGTTGGCCAGCCGTGCGCGGGCCTGGTCGACGCGGCTGCGCGCCTGCTGGGCATTCTGTACGGTGCCGGCGCCCTGCTCGGCAAGGCGGCTGTAGCGGTTGACTTCATGGTCGGCGAACGAGGCCTCGGCCTGGGCCGCCTTAACCGCCGCCTGCGCCTGAGCGATCAACGCCGCCTGGCGCTCCAGGGTAGCGCGGGCATCGGCGCTTTGCGCCTTGGCCACCAACAGCTGGGCCTGGGCGGCATCCAGGGCGGCCTGGTAGTCGCGAGCATCGATGGTCGCCAGTAACTGCCCAGCCTGCACTCGCTGATTGTCTTCGACCAGCACTTCTTTGATGAACCCCGCCACCTTAGGCGCGACCACGGTGTAATCGGCGATCACGTAGGCGTCGTTGGTGCTTTGCCGGTGATCGCTACCGAGCATCCAGGGGCCGACGATGCCGGCCAGCACGGCCACGGCGAGTACCGAGCCGATAAAAAGGGTCTTGCGCTTGTTGGTCATGTTCAGTGTCTCGAATTCATCCAGGTTCAGGCCACCGCGCGTGGCGGATAGACCCGGGTAGGCACGAAGGGAATCAGGCAGATCAGGGCCACGGCGATGCAGGCCATGACCAGGTACAGGTCGGCCGAGGTCAGCACCAGCGCCTGATCATGGATGCGCTTGGCCAGGCCCGCGGTGCTGTCATCGACCAGCGGGGCGTTGCCCAGGCTGTCCACCAGGTGGTTGGAATGAAAGTGCCGGCGCAGGGTGCCGAGGGCGTCCAGCAGGCCACCGGCGATGACCGCGGCAAGGCCTTTGACGGTGTTGAACCAGCTTGAGGCGAACGGGCCTTCCTGCGGTGTCATGCCATTGGTGGAAAGCATCAGCAGCGGCAGCACCGCCATCGGCTGGCCGAACACCTGCAGCAGGTAGAAGGGGTAGAAATCGCCACGGATCCACTCACTGGTCAGCAGGCTGCTGCCGACGCACGACACCGCCAGCATCGCCAACCCCGTGGCCAATACCCAGCGGCAGTCCACCGCACGGATGTTGCACAGGGCGGCGGTGAGCGGCAGTGCGATCAACTGCGGCATGGCCACCAGCATCATCAGCGGGCTGGTTTGTGCCGGGCGATAACCCTGGATCTGCGCAAGGTACGCCGATGGAATGCTGGCGACTCCCGACAACACGATCAGCACCCCGGCCAAGGTCACCAATGCGAAACTCAGGTTGCGTCGTGACAGCATGCGCAGCTGGAAAAACGGCAGCGGCTCGGACCACTCGTTGTACATGAACAGCGCCAGCAGCAGCACGCCACCGCCCAGCAGCCAGCAGATCAGCGGCGAATCGAACCAGCCCCAGCGGTCACCCAGCGACAGGCCGAGCACGATGCAGCTGATCGCCGGCAGGCCAAGCAGCACGCCGCGCCAGTCGAACTGCTTGAAGCGCTCCAGGCGCAGCGGGTCCTGTGGCAGGCCCCAGCCCACGCAGAACATGGCCAGGGCTGACGGCAGGATGATCTGCCAGAACGCCCACTGCCACCCCACGTACTCGGTCCACAACCCCGCCAGCGGCGTGCCCAGATTGGGCCCGAAGGTCGCGGTCAAGGCATAACACGCCAGGCCGTAGACCTTGATCCCCGGTGGCAGAAAGCGCAGCGCCACGCTCATCAGCATCGGCGGCAAGGCACCGGAGGCAAAGCCCTGGAGAATGCGCAGCAGCATCAGGCTGTGCAGGTTAGGGGCGAACGGCTGCAACAGGCCGAGCACGGCAAACAAGCCGACCGCGCAGAGGGTGAAACGGCGCAGCGAAAAGGTGGTGGCCAGCCACGGCGCGAAGGCCATGGCCGAAACCGAGGCGGCGCTGTACACCGCCAGCAGCCAGGCGCCCTCGTCGGCGCCGATGCCCATCGCGCCACGGATATCCGCCAGGGAAATTTTCGTCACCGACTCGTTGAGGCCGGCGCAGAGCACCGCCAGCAACACGCCGAACAGGCCGACCACCACCCGCAGGCCGAACGCCGCCTGCGCAGGCGCGGCCGGCGCGGGGGCGGCGGCAATCGCGGCAGCAGGGGCGGACAGGGAACTCATGGACAGACAACTCCAGCAACAATTTTGGCTGGAGCAAGTCTAAGAAGGTCGAATGCTGACGAAAACCAACTTGTTGGCAGCTTTATATTGCGTCAAACGCAATCCATGTTTGATTTCACGGATCGATACTGCCGCACACTTTGAGGGTTTGACGCAACCAGCGATGCGCTGGGTCATTGTCGAAACGTGGGTGCCAGGCCTGCATCACGTTGACCTTTTCCAACGGCACCGGGATTTCGAACGAGCGCAGCGGCAACTTCAGCCGCTGCACGCTGTTGAGGATATTGGCAGGTATCGGCAGGATCAGGTCCGAGTCCGGCAGCGAGAACATCGCCGAATGGAAACTCGTGGTGATCAGCGCCACCCGCCGCTCCACCTTGTGGTTGGCCAGCGCCACATCGATCGGACCATTGGCCCGGCCGCGTCGTGAGACGCTGATCTGTGGGTACGCGGCGAAGCGCTCGGGCGTGATCGAGGCATTGAAGATCGGATGATCCTCGCGCGCCAGGCCCACGAAATAAGTGTTGAACAGGCTCTGGACTTTGATTTCCGGACCCAGCTCCACCGAAGAGCTGATGATCAAGTCGATCTGTCCGTTGCGCAGAACCGCATCGTCATCTCCGCTGCCCTCAGGTACGAAACGCAGCACGGTCCGCGGCGCCTGGGCCAGCATCATGCGCAGTAGCTGAGCACCATAGAGGGCAATGAACAGGTCATTGGTGCGGATGTTGAAGGCCCGGTCGAGGTTCACCAAGTCGACATCGTCGCGGC
Organism: Pseudomonas sp. NPDC089752; assembly: GCF_044748725.1. Lineage (NCBI taxonomy): Bacteria > Pseudomonadati > Pseudomonadota > Gammaproteobacteria > Pseudomonadales > Pseudomonadaceae > Pseudomonas > Pseudomonas sp. NPDC089752. The sequence continues at coordinate 41,795 of NZ_JBIVGP010000007.1, read as the reverse complement.
TGCGAAATACCTGCCCGGCCTGTTCCACCAGCCCATGAACCTGCTCGCGCAGGGCCAGCGCCCGCGGTGTCGGCACCAGGCCCCGCCCGGCGCGCACCAGGATCGGGTCGCCCAGGGCTTCGCGGATGCGCCCCAGCGTTCGACTCATCGCCGCCGGGCTCAGGTTCATGCGCTGCGCCGCGCCGACCACGCTACCTTCGTCGAGCAGGGCGTCGAGGGCGACCAGCAGGTTCATGTCCGGGAGTTGCATGGCCGATTTCCGTGGCGGTTGTGGGAATAGCGATATTAACAGGTCGGATGATTGCGCCAGACGCAATGCGCTCGTGCGCGGTGGGGCATTTATCTTGAGGGTGGGATGGGCCATAAGTGATGCAACCGAACAGTCAGCTTCATCAAGGATCCCGCATGCCCAGCCCCGTCCTGATCGCCATCGACGCCTCCCCTGCCTCGACCGCTCTGCTCACCCTCGCCCGCCGCTACTGCCGCCCCGATGAACACGAACTGCACGTGCTGCTGGCCATCGACTCGACCTTCGCCGTGCACGACAAACCCGCGCCCTATACCACCGAAGAACTGGAGGAGTACCCCGCCGCGTGCGAAGAACAGCGCCTGGGTGACCGCGCCGTGGCCGAGGCCGTTCAGAGCCTGCAGCAGGCCGGGTTCACCAGCCAGGGCTGCATGGTCGCCGGGCAACCGGTCGAGGCCATCGTCGGCAAGGCGCAGGAGCTGCAGTGCGAGCTGATCATCATGGGCCACCGGCATTTGTCGCGGCTGGGGCGGTTGCTGGATCCGTCGATCAGCGCGAAGGTGATTGATCGGGTTGAGGTGCCGGTGTTGGTGGGGGCTGCAGTCTAAAGTGGGCATGCAGTGCAGCCGATCCAATTGGACCAGGCTTGAGGAAATGCATCGTATTGCGTAAGCCAAGGTTTCAAATCAGGATCCACCCAACCGATGACCTCAAGGCAGAGCATATGCCGTTGGCGAATATCAGGCTGCAACCAAAGCAAGGCATCATGATGTGCGGTGCGATTACGAAGGTCCCGAATCAGGTTCAAAATCTTGGATATATCGTTGCGTTGCCGTCTTTGCTTCGGACATCGAGGAAAAGCAAGCCGTAATACCTTCCAGAACTCATGCTCATGACGGGTGTTCAGCAATGAAACCCAGAATCCGAAACTCAGATCAGAAACGATTTTGTCCGGTGTGACCACGTGACGCTTGGCCTTGATAGCGTTTCTGGCTTTCTCGATCTCGGAACGGTCCGCTGCAGTAAACGAAGTAGCGTCTTCCCACCAGTCCGCCCTTCCGTACTTGAGCCTCAATGCTTGGTGCATGGAATTACGCAGACTGATTTCCAGCACATGCAAGCAGGGATAAAGTGCCTGCCCCAAAAGCATATTGTGAGCGTAGGCAGTAGCTGCCTTTGTTTTGCGAGGGTTGATTGCATATCGAGCCAAGCGCGGTTTTGAAAATGCCTGTTCGAGCGATTGGCTCCAATCCGGGTTTGTCAAAATCGACCATCCTGTATTAGCATTCGCAGTGCAGCCCTAGGCCGCCCTCTCCCAGAAGTCCGATGGTCATGCTGGTGAAGACGCTAGGTACGTATCAATGGCCCCGCATCGCGGGGCCATTTCATTTCCGGATCACTGACAGCGAACACTCAGGCGCTGGGCGGACGATGCGCAATGCGGAACCAGCATTGTGCAGCGTGAGGCACATATACCTCATGCCATCTCTTTCCCACCCCAATGTAGGCTGTTTCCTAAAGCCCCTCATTCGGCTTCACCACCACCGTACACGTCGTCCCCGCCGCCAGCAGAAACCCGTCCGGCACTTCATCGATATGAATCCGCACCGGCACCCGCTGCGCCAAACGCACCCAGTTGAAGGTCGGGTTCACATCGGCGATCAGCTCGCGGCTTTGCGGATTGTCGCGGTCGTAGATGCCACGGGCGATGCTTTCCACATGGCCCTTGATGCGCTCGCCGCTCATCATCTGCAGCTCGGCCTGGTCGCCGACCTTCACATGCGGCAGCTTGGTTTCCTCGAAGAAGCCGTATACCCAGAACGAGTTTTCATCGACCACCGCCATCACCGCCTCACCGGTCCGCGCGTAGTCGCCCTTGTGGATGTTCAGGTTGGTCACATAACCATCGACCGTGGCGACGATATGCGTGCGTTTGAGGTTCAGCTCGGCCGCAGCCAGCGCGGCCTGGGCCTGCTGGTAATCGGCCAGAGCGGCGTTGGCGATGTTGCTGGCGTCGTCGCGGTTTTCCTTGGAGATCACCAGGTTGTCCATATCGGCGCGGCGTCGGGCGTTGACCTTGCGCATATCCCAGGTCGCCTTGCGGGAAGCCACCAGCGCCTTGGCCTGGTTGACCGCCAGTTGATAGTGCTCAGGGTCGATCTGGATCAGCAGGTCGCCCTTATTCACCCGCTGGTTATCCTTGACAGGTACGTCCACCACATAGCCCGGTACGTCGGCGGCGACGTTGATGATGTCGGCGCGCACGCGGCCATCGCGGGTCCACGGCGTGGTCATGTAGTGCAGCCACAACTGGCGGCCAATCACCACGGCAGCGGTCAGCACCAGCAAGGTGGCGATCAGGCTGAAGAACTTTTTCATCGAAGGTTTCTCACCAATAGAGCGACAGCGCCAGGGCGCCGAACAGGCAGACGAACAGGGACAGGCGCAGCAGCGCCGGGTGCCAGAAAAAGCGATAGCCATCGTGGCTGGCGATGAAGCGGTCCAGGCCCCAGGCCAGGCCCAGGGCGAACAGGAACATCAAGGTCATGGTAGGCATGTACACGCCATGGAAGGCGATCTCACGGGGCATGGTGCAGTCCTTTCGCCGGGGCCAGCGGCGATTGTGGGTCGAGCAGGGAAGAGCGGATGAAATGCAGGTAGCTTTGCGCGCGGCGCAGCACCGAGGTGTCGAAGTGCCGGGCGAACGGTTCGTCGGTGGCCTGCACGCGGCTGATGGCGTGGTCCACCGCCACCAGCGCGCGTTCGTGGTTGCTGGCGCTGGGCTGCAGGAACAGCCGCGCCAGGGCTCGGCCCATGACGCGGATCGCCTGGCGCCAGGGCTGCGACTCGGCATAGGCCGGGTGGATCGGCGCACGGGCCTGTTCCTTGCGCAGTTCGATGATCGCGTGGCCGACTTCCAGCACGGTGAACATCCAGCCCATCAGCGCGCTTTGCACCTGTGGTTTACCGGCGGCCAAACCATAGGCCTGGTGCAGCAGGTCGCGGGTGCGGCTTTCGAAGGCCGAGCCGAGGCCACGCAGGCGCCCGCTGATGGCGAACAGCACCTGTTCGCGCAGCTCCTGCTCCAGGCGACTCCACAGCCAGCGGCTGTTCGGCGGCAGGATGATCGCGCCTGCGGCGGCGCAGACGAACATGCCGATGACCATGCCGATGTAGTCGTTGATGAAGGTGTAGGGGTCGTACACCGTCAGGTTGTTCGGCACCGAACCGATGGCGAAGAACACCAGCAGACCAATCCCGTAACCCGCATAGGCCGGCCGCGACGACAGGAACGCGCCGAGCACGAACACCGGCGCCAGCACCATGCACAGCAATGGGAAACCGTCGATCCAGGGGAACACGAAGAAGGTTTCGAAGAAGCCGATGAAGGCACCGATCGCCGTACCGCAGGCCATCTGGAACGACATGCGCTTGGGGTTGGGCGATGCCGCCGACAGGCCCACGGTCACCGTTGCGATCAGGGTCATCATCGCGCCGCTGGGCCAGTCGCTGAGCAGCCAATAACTGCCGAGCAGCAACAAAACCGCCGAAGCGCGCACGCCAGCGGCCAGCGATACCAGCCAGCTGGTCTGGGCCACGTAGGGCTCGTTCCACTGCTCGCGTTCGTGCGTGTGCGCGGCCAGCGAGGCGTGGGTCTCGGCGTAGCTGAACATCTCGTCGACGAAGCGGTAGAGCAGCTCGAAGGCTGTGTGAAAGTCGAGCAGGTCGGACTCGCTGGGTTCGGTTTGCAGGTACTCGGCACGCAGGCCACGGACCTGAGCTTGCAGCCCTTCTTTGTAGGCCGCCAGCTCCAGCGTGAGGCGCAGCGCATCGGCGTCGGTCAAGGCCCGGCCCACATAGGGTTGCAGCAGCTCGACCAAAGTATTCAAGCCCGGCTCGATGGCCCCGACGATCTGCAGCGGGCCGCGCGCGCGCAAGCGTTCGAGCAAGCGGTGCAAGGCGTTGAAGCGCGTGGTGATGGCCATGAACTCGCTGTTCATGCGCACCAGGCGACCAGAGCGCCTGCGCATGTGCGGGTCTTCGAAGGCGGTGACGTTGCGCAGGCTTTCCAGGCCGACTGCCTCAGCAACGAAACGCACATTGCTGGTTTCGAAACGGTCGCGCTGGCTGTCACCACGCAGCGCCTCGACCACTACCCCGGCGAACACGCCAAAGCGCTGGTACAACGCGTTGCGCATGGCGGCGCTGGCCGACTGCGGCAGGATCGCGGCGCTGACGAAGGTCGACACCAGAATACCCAGGGCAATCTCCAGCACTCGCCACACCGCCGCCATGAATGCCTGGTCAGGGTGCTGCAGCACCGGCAGGCCGATCATCGCCGCCGTGTAGCCGGCCAGCACGAAGCCATAGGCGCGGAAGGTGCGGTAGCGCATGGCACCCGCCGAGCACAGGCCCACCCACAGCGCAAGGCTGGGCAGGAACAGCTCGGTGTTCTGCGGGAAGAGCGCGATCAGCGCCACCATCATCGCCGAGCCGGCCAGGGTGCCGAGCACCCGATAGAAGCTCTTGGCGAACACATGGCCGCTTTGCGGCTGCATGACGATGAACACGGTGATCATTGCCGTGCGCGGTTGCGGCAGCTCCAGACGCATGGCCAGCCACAGGGTGATGAACGCGGCAGCCAGCACCTTGAAGATGTAGACCCAGGTCACCCCATCGGTACGCGCCCAGGCAAAGAAGCCACGGCGCCATTCCAGGCTGTACAGCCAGCGCAGCGGCAGGCTTGATGTGCTCATTCGGCGTGGCCCGCTTTACGGTCGAAGAGGGCCAGCGTGGCCGGCGATTTCGGTGCGGCCTGGCGTTTTTCTTCCGGTACGTCTTTACCGGCCTGCAGGCCACCACCCAGCGCGGTCACCAGCTCGGCATGGGCCATCAGCCGCGCAGCCTGGACCTGCTGTTGCACTTGTTGCTGGCGGAACAGCAAGGTCTGCGCGTTGAGCACGTTGAGGTAGTCGGTAAGCCCACGTTGGAAGGCGATCGTGGCGATGTCGTAGGTCTTCTGTGCGGCGGCCACCGATTCGGCGGCGAAGTGCGACTGTTCCTTCATCGACTCACGGCGAATCAACTGGTCGGAGATGTTCTTCAGCGCGCCGATCACCGTCTGGTTGTAGCGCGCAACGGCCACGTCGTAACCCGCCGAGGCCACACCCAATTGCGAGCGCAGACGGCCGCCGTCGAAGATCGGCAGGCTGATGGCCGGGCCGACGTTGTAGTTGAACTTGCGTCCGGTAAGGAATTCCAGCGGCCCGCCCCCAGTGGCCATGAAGCCGAGGCTGCCGACCAGGTCGACATTGGGGAAGAAGCCGGCGTGGGCGACGTCGATACCACGTGCCTGAGCGGCTACCTGCCAGCGGCTGGCGACCACGTCGGGGCGCTGGCCGACCAGTTCGGCCGGCAGTGCCGACGGCAGTTTCAGTGGTGCCGCGAGGGTCAGGCTGGGGCGCTGGAGCTGCGCGCCTTCCCCTGGCCCTTTGCCTGCAAGTGCCGCCAGCTGGTTGCGGGTCAGGGCGATTGCTTCGTCGAGGCTGTCGAGCTGGCGGTGGGTTTCGGGCAGCGGCGCTTCGGCCTGGCTGACTTCGAAATGCGTACCGATGCCGCCATCGAGGCGGCGCTTGGCCAGGGCCAGGATCTGCTCCTGTTGTTCGAGCTCGGCCTTGACGATATCGCGCTGGGCAAAGTGCAGGCTCAGCTGGATGTAGGCGCGCACCACATTGTTCTGCAGCTCCAGCTGCGCCTGACGGGCCTCGGCCACGCTCATGTGCGCCTGGTCCACCGCCTGTTCGCTGGCGTTGCGTTCGCGGCCCCACAGGTCAAGGGCATAGCTGAAGCCGATGGCGGCGTTGTTATCCCAGGTGTTGGCGCCCGACAGCGCGCCGGGGCCGTAGAACTGGTCTTCGGGCCAGTTGTGGCGCTTGAGAGTCGCCTGGCCGTTAGCCTGGAGCTTTTCCGCCGATTCGACCACGCCGGCCATGGCCTTGGCTTCGCGCACCCGCGCCGCCGCCATCGCCAGGCTCGGGCTGCCGGCCACGGCCAATGCAAGCCAACGGTCCAGTTGCGGGTCGCCATAGGCGTGCCACCACTGCTGGTCGGGCCAATGGGCGTCGGTGGCGGCGTCACGAATGGCCGCGTCAGTGGTCAAGGAATTGGCTGGCAGCGTCTTGCTTTGCGGGGCAATACCCCAGGTTCCGATACAGCCGCTCAAGGTGAGGCTAAAGGCACAGGCACTGAACGCTTGAAGCGTTCTGATGATGCGACGCGGCACAGCTGCGATTTCCCGAGGAAGAGGTGGAGGGGCCGAGCAATTCTAGGGGGCCGCCACACTGGCGATAAGCGCAGATTCCTGCGAATCTTTGTTACCGAAACAGCGATAATCCGGCTTTGGTCGAAGGCACTTTTGCCTGGCTTCGTGACACAATTTCGTCCTCTACCTTGAGAGTGACCCATGGACACCCTGCAAAACATGCGTGCTTTCAGTTGCGTAGCCCAGCTCGGCAGTTTCACTGCCGCCGCGGCACAACTGGATACGACCACCGCGAACGTGTCGCGGGCGGTCTCCAACCTGGAAGCCCATCTGCAAACCCGGCTGCTCAACCGCACCACCCGGCGCATCGCCCTGACCGAAGCAGGCAAGCGCTACCTGATGCGCTGCGAACAGATCCTCACCTACGTCGAGGAGGCCGAAGCCGAGGCCAGCGACGCCCACGCCCGGCCTGCCGGGCAACTGAAGGTGCATTCGATGACCGGGGTCGGCCAGCACTTCGTGGTCGATGCCATCGCCCGTTACCGCGAATCGCACCCCGACGTGACCTTCGACCTGACCATGGCCAACCGCGTGCCAGACCTGCTCGACGAGGGCTATGACGTGTCCATCGTACTGGCCACCGAGCTGCCGGACTCGGGCTTCGTGTCGCAGCGCCTGGGCATCACCTACAGCATCGTCTGCGCCTCGCCCGACTACGTAGCCAAACACGGTTTCGCGCACAAGCCCGTCGACCTGCTGCAGCACGCCTGCCTGCGAATGGTCAGCCCGGTGATCCCGCTGGAAAAGTGGTTGTTCGACGGCCCGGAGGGTCAGGAGCTGGTCAACATCACCAGCTCGCCGTTCCAGGTCAACTCGGCCGACGCGATGAAGACGGCGATCCGCAGCGGCATGGGCATGGGCGTGCTGCCGATCTACTCGGCCATCGACGGCCTGCGCGACGGCAGCCTGGTGCGGGTGCTGCCGGACTACCGCCTGCAGGAGCTGAACCTGTATGCGATCTACCCCTCGCGCCAGTACCTGGATGCCAAGATCAAGACCTGGGTCGAGTACCTGCGCAACTCGCTGCCGGAGATTCTCGCCGCCCATGAGGCGGACCTGAAAACCCATGAGTTGCTGATCGCCAACTGAAAAAGCTGCTGCAGTGCGCGGGTGGACAATGGTAGGTTGCTAATCAATGGCGGCCTCTTCGCGGGGCAAGCCCGCTCCCACAGGTACCCCACTGTTCTCAAGGGCAGTGGGGTACCTGTGGGAGCGGGCTTGCCCCGCGAAAGGGCCACAACTGACCCACCACCGCCTTGAGAAGTTGCCCGATGAAAAAGACCGTCCTGGCCTTCAGCCGCATCACCCCGGCCATGGCCGAGCGCCTGCAGCAAGACTTCAACGTGATCGTGCCGAACCCGAAACTCGGCGACATCAGTGCCCAGTTCAACGAAGCGTTGCCTGAAGCCCACGGCCTGATCGGGGTTGGCCGCAAGCTGGGCCGTGCGCAACTTGAAGGGGCGGCAAAACTTGAAGTGGTGTCGAGCGTGTCGGTCGGCTACGACAACTATGACGTCGGCTACCTCAACGAACGCGGCATCGCCCTGACCAATACCCCCGACGTGCTCACCGAAAGCACCGCCGACCTTGGTTTCTCGCTGATCATGGGTTGTGCGCGGCGTACCGCCGAGCTGGATGCCTGGACCAAGGCCGGCCAGTGGCAGGCCACCGTCGGCCCGGCACAGTTCGGCAGCGATGTGCACGGCAAGACGCTGGGTATCGTCGGCCTGGGCAACATCGGCGCGGCCATCGCCCGCCGTGGTCGCTTCGGCTTCAACATGTCGATTCTCTACGCAGGCAACAGCCGCAAGACGGCGCTGGAACAGGAGCTGGGCGCGCAATACCGCAGCCTTGAGCAACTGCTGGCCGAATCGGACTTCGTCTGCATCGTGGTACCGCTGTCCGATGCCACGCGCAAGCTGATCAGCGCGCGCGAGCTGCAGCTGATGAAGCCGAGCGCCTTCCTGATCAACATCGCCCGTGGCCCGGTGGTCGACGAGGCGGCGCTGATCGAGGCATTGCAGAACGGCGTCATCCGTGGCGCCGGCCTGGATGTGTACGAGAAGGAACCGCTGAGCGACTCGCCGCTGTTCAAGCTGCCCAACGCGCTGACCCTGCCGCACATTGGCTCGGCCACCGCCGAAACCCGCGAAGCCATGGCCAACCGGGCGATCGACAACCTGCGTGCGGCGCTGCTGGGTGAGCGGCCGCAGGACCTGGTGAATCCGCAGGTGTGGAAGGGCTAACGCGCCAGAACCACCGCAGGCTTGGCCCCAGGCTTGCGAAACACCAGCACATTCCCCGCCATCACCGCGACGAGCCCCAGCAACGCTGGGGCCGTCCATTGGTAGCCTTCGGCAAACGCCGACACATTCAGCGCCACCAGCGGGAACAGCACCGTGCAATAGGCCGCGCGCTCCGGGCCCATGCGTCCGACCAGGGTCAGGTAGGCGGTGAAGCCGATCACCGAGCCCGGAATCACCAGGTACATCAGTGAGCCGATGTAACGAGAGTTCCACTCCATGTCGAACGGGATGCCGCTGACCAGGCAATACAGCCCCAACATCGAAGCGCCGTAGGCCATGCCCCAAGCGTTGGTGGTCATCGGTTTGAGCCCGGCTTTCTGCTGCATGGCGGAAAGCATGTTGCCGGCTGAGAAGCACAGCGTACCGAGCAGCGCCAAGCCAAGGCCGAAGAGCGTTTCGCGGCTGGCCGCATGGTGCGACAGCTCCGGCCAGAACAACAGGCCCAGCCCCAGCAGGCCGAGTGCGCCGCCACCGAGAACGTTGCTGGCGATCCTCTGGCCGAAGAATACCCGTGCATTCAGCGCATTCCACAGCGTCGCGGTGGAAAACACCACGGCGATCAGGCCACTGGCGATCCATTGGCTGGCGGTGAGGAAGCACATGAAGTTGACGCAGAACAGGCACAACCCCTGGGCCAGGCAGATCAAGTGGCCGCGCCGGCTCATCGGTTGCAGGCGGCGGCTGAGCAGGAGAATGGCGAACAGGATCAGGCCGGCCAGGGCGAAGCGGTAGACGATCGAGACCGGGATGGCGACCACGCCCAGCTGCAGTTTCAGGGCAATCCAGGTGGTGCCCCAGATCAGGACGGTGAGCAGGTAGAGCGACAGGTTCATGGCAAGGATTCCTTGGGCCGAGCCTACAGTGTTCGCCCTGCCTGCCCGTCCGGCTTGCACAAACTTGCGCTTTTCCCTTTCAGGCTGCTGTCACCACCGCTCAAGCGCAGTACGATGGCCATCAGAGGAAATGCTCATGACCCCACTCAGCCAGTTGCAAGTGTTCAACGCCATGCACGCCTCGCCCCACGCGAAGCTGGAGCTGAGCGCGCACCTGGGTGATGGCCTGGCGGCGGCGCTGTGGCGCAACCGTGACGATGCCCGCGACTACCAGACACCCAGCCACCATACGCTGTCGTGCTACATCGCCGACGGCACCGGCACCTTCCGCCGCCAGCGCCCGGCCGACAAGGGCGCACCGAACAAGTTGTGCATCATGCCGGCTGGCCACGAGTCGAACTGGGTGGTCAACGGCTCGATTCGTCTGGCGCACCTGTATATCAGTGAGGCGCAGTTCGCCCTGGGTTGCGTTCGCCTGCTCGACCGCGAGCCACGGGAGTTGCAGTTGCAGGAGGCGACGTTCCTCGACGACCCGCAGCAGTCGCTGCGCTTTCGCCAATTGATCAACCTCGGCTGGGATGAGCCTGGGGAGCGCTTGCTGGCCAGCAGCCTGGCGCACGAGATCGTCGATCATGCGGTGCTCAGCCAGGTTGGCCTGCGCCAAGGTCTGCGCCTCAAAGGCGGGCTGGCGCCGAACCTGCGTCGACAGTTGGTCGATTACATCGAGGCGCACCTCGACCAGCCCGTTACCCTCGGTGAGCTGGCCGTGCGCTGCAACCTGTCCGAGTATCACTTCGCGCGGATGTTTCGTACCAGTTTTGGTTTGCCGCCACACCAGTATCTGCTGGCCCGGCGGTTGCACCGTGCCTGTCAGCTGCTGCGCCTGGGCCAGTTGCCGCTGGGCGAGATTGCCTTGCTGTGCGGGTTCGCCAGTGCCAGCCATTTCAGCAACCGCTTTCGCCAAGCACTAGGTGCGCCGCCTGGCGACTATCGCGCCGCCTTCAGCGCTTGATTGGGGCCGCTTTGCGCCCCTTCGCGGGCAAGCCCGCTCCCACAGGGAGTGCACCTTTCCTGTGGGAGCGGGCTTGCCCGCGAAGGGCTGCAAAGCAGCCCCGATACTTCAGAATTCAAAAGTGCTGGAAAGGCTCACCTGCCGCGCATCACCAATCGCGACAAAGTACTGGTTCACCGCCGAGCTGTAATAGACCTTGTCGAACAGGTTCTTCACGTTGAGCTGCAAGCGCACATTGTGCTCATCGAGCTTGGTCTCGTACGTGGCAAAGGCATCGGCGACGGTATAGCTCGGCAGGTCGAAGGTGTTGGTCGCATTACCCGCGCGCTCGCCGACATACCGCGCCCCGGCACCGAAGCGCAGGCGGTCGCCACCGAACAGGCTGCCGAAGTCATACACGGCCGACAACGAACCGCTGTGCTTGGCCACGTTCTGCAGCCGATTACCTTCGAGATCCGGGTCCTTGGTGACCTTGGCGTCGGTGAAGGCATAGCTGCCGATCAGGCTCCAGCGCTCGCTGAGTTGTCCGGTCAGGTCAAGCTCCACACCCCGTGAATTGACCTCGCCGGCATTGCTGTACACGGTCTCGCCGGTGCCGGTATCGAAGTTGGCCACCAGCACGTTGCGCTTGGTGATGTCGAACAACGCCAGGGTGCCGGTCAGGCTGCCCGGCATGTCGAGCTTGGCGCCCAGTTCCCACGACTTGCCCTCTTCGGGCGCGACCGAGCCATCCAGCACCACACCGCCAGTCAGCGGGGCAATGCTGGAGTTGGGCTTGAACGACTCGCTGTAGCTGCCATAGAACGACAGTTGGTCATCGACCTTGTAGACGATGCCGGCATGCGGCACCCAGGTCTGGCCGTTGCTGTCGGTATTGGCCGTGAACGGACGGCCACGGCCGGCGTACTGGTCGTACTGCTGGAAGCGTGCTCCACCTACCAGGATCCAGTGCTCGTCCAGGTGCAGCGCGTCCTGCACGAACAACGCGTCGGTACGCAATTTGTCGGTCTGGTCGCTGTCGCTGGCGCGCACCGTGCTGCCCTCCACTTCCTGGCCGTAGACCGGGTTCACGTAGCTGAAGGTGGACTTGGCGGTCTGCCGGATCAGGTCGCCGCGAAAGACCTTGCGGTCTTCGTGGTCGACGCCGAACAGCAGGTCATGCTGCATCCCGGCCAACTCGACGTTGCCGTTCAGGCTCAAGGTGGCGAACTGGTCGCGGCTCATGGCGTTATGGGTGCCGTCGATGCTGCGTGTCAGCGTGCCCTTGGCTTCGTTGACGCCGGTCACGCGCACCTGGCTGGCATCGTAGGTCTCGCGGTTGAAGCTGTAGCCGAAGTGCAGCTTCCAGTCGTCGGCCAGTTGATGATCGACCTCCAGACGGTACAGGTCGGAACGGCCTTCCATGTCATTGAAGGGCTCATCCAGGCGGCGGGTAGCCGGGATGTCCAGCGGGTGGCCGTTGCTGCCGAATGCCGTGCCACGGTCGAACGGGTAGAGAAACTCGCGATGCTCGTAGGCCAATACCACTTGGGTGTCCTCGCCCAGCCAGGCCAACGACGGCGCCACCAGCGATTCGCGGTGCACACCATAGTTGCGCCAGTAGTCTTCGTCCTCATGGTCGACGATCAAGCGGTAGGCGAGCTTGCTGTCGCCCAGTGCGCCGGTGCTGTCGAAAGCGCCGCCACTGCCGTTCTTGCCGCTGCCATAGGTCGAGCCACGCACGGTCAGAGCGTTGTACTGCTGCAGTTGCGGGCGCTTGCTGACCACGTTGATCACCCCGCCCGGGTCCTGGATGCCGTACAGCAACGAGGCCGGGCCCTTGAGCACTTCGACCCGCTCGGTGCTGGCGTTGAGGCTGCGGCCCTCCACGATCGGCATGCCGTCGCGCATGATCGAACCGTCGCGGTTATCACCGAAACCACGCTTCATCACCGTGTCGGAAGTGCCGCCGAAGTTGTTGCCCTGGGTGATGCCGCTGACGTTGGCCAGGGCGTCATCGAGATTGCGTGGTGCCTGGTCGCGGATCACCTGGGCAGGCACCACGTTGATCGCCTGGGGAATGTCCTGGGACGGGCCTTGCCCGCGCATGATCGAGGCGCTGGCGGGGGGCTGGTAGCTGTAGGCGTCCATCTGCGCATTCACCGGGGTGGCTTGCAGATTAAGGGCGCCGGAGGTGTCCAGCGGTTCAAGCGTCAGGGTGCGGGTGTCGACCCGGCGCCAGGTCAGGCCCGCGTTACCCACCAACTGTTGCAGGGCCTGCTCGGCGCTGAAGCTGCCATTGAGGGCCGGGGCCTGCGCGTCTGGCAGTTCGAGGGTGTAGACCACGCTTTGCCCGGAGGCGCGGCTGAAGGCGTTGAGCGCTTGGCCCAAGGGTTGGCTGGGCTGGGCGAAGGTGTGCAACTGCAGTTGCTCGGCAGCCAGTACAGCAGGGGCCGCGGTGATGGCCGCAAGCGCAGAGAAGCCGAGCCAGAGGGGAACGCAACGCGGGGTGAACTTCATGGACGCTGACCTGTGAGAGGGTTGTGACTGCGAATGAATCGCACTTCCACTCATTACACGGATGCCACGTCCTGTTACCTCATCCGCTTTTTGAATTAATTTTCCCTGTACCGGCCTCTTCGCGGGCAAGCCCGCTCCCACAGGTACAGCGCAACATTCGAGAACTGCGCTGTACTTGTGGGAGCGGGCTTGCCCGCGAAGAGGCCAGCACCAACAACTACCGAATAACTGTGAAACGCCCAAGAACGGTGTGCCGGGAGAAGCCCATCACCTTACCCAGCGAATCCAGCGCCATGAGCGGGTCACCTACCGGGAAGCTGCCGCTGACTTTGCGCTGCGCCAATTCGTCACCCAGCAACACGATCCGCCCTGGGTAATAGCGCCGCAGATCCTCGACCACCTGCGCCAACGGCACCTGGTCGTAGGTAAGCCAACCCTGGCGCCAGGCCAGGCGGCTGTCGCTGTCCACACTCAGGATTTCTCCCGCAAGCCCTTCGGCATACGCCAATTGCTGATTGGCCGTCAGCTCTCGGGGCGCCTGCCCCTGTGCCGAGGTCACCGCCACGCGCCCGCTGCGCACGGTGACCTGTGCACCGTCTGCCTGATCGCGCACTTCGAATTCGGTGCCGAGCACCCGCACCTGCCCCCCTGCAGCCTCCACCACGAACGGCTCACCGGTATGCGTGACCTTGAAGAATGCAGCACCATGCAGCAACCGCACATGGCGTTCGCCCTGCTGGAAGTCGACCGCGATAGCGCTCCCCGCATCCAGGGTCACCTGCGATTGGTCTGCCAGGATTACCTGATGAATCGTATCGGCGCTGCTGAAATCGGCCTGCAGGTCCTGCAGCCAGTATCCGGGACGCCAGCCCCCGGCAACGCCGATGGCCAGCACCAGGCACGCGGCTGCGCCCAGGGCACGGCGCCAGTGCGTGGACCGGGGCGCGGCAACACTCGCCTTGCACGCATCCAGAGCGCGCATCATGTGCTTTTCCACGGTGCTCTGGGACAATTGCAGGGCGTCGGCGATTTCGCTGTACTTCAACCCGTGAATGCGGTTGAGCCAAAAGATCTGCCGGGTACGCTCGGGCAAGGCGTGCAGTGCGGCTTCGATGCGCTGCAGGTCATGATCGACCTCCAGCGCCTGCTCCGGGGCCTGGGCCGAGTGAATTTCGTCCAGCGGCAGCGCCGCTTGGGCGATGCGTGCGCGGCTACCTTCGCTGCGCAAATGATCGATGGCCAGGTTGCCGGCGCAGCGCAGCAGGTAGGTATCCAAAGCCTCGACTTTGACCTCCGGGCGCCGCCAAAAGCGCAGGAACAGTTCCTGCACCAGGTCCGATGCCGTGGCACGACAGCCGACCCGGCGGCTGACCAGCGCCTCCATGCGCGCACGCTGGGCCAGGAAAACCTGGACGAAACGTGCGCGGCTACTGTCGCTGTCCGGCTCGGTCAAGGCGTCACCCGGCGAACACGGCCAGCAGCGGGCCCGCTACCAGGCTGACCGCCGCCAGCCCCAGCAACAGGCGCGGCTGATACGGCAACCCGAACACCCACAAGGTCACCCCGGCCATCAGCACTGCGATCCACTCCACCACGCCATGGGCCCAGCCACGCTGGTGCACCGACAGCACGAGTGAAACCAGCAGCAACAGCCAGCCCACCAGGCGCAGGCCACGTAATTGTCCAGGCACAGGTTTGCGCCCGAGCAGGTCGCTGAAATGCTTGTCCATCGCCAGGCACAAGGCGGCGAACCCGGCGTAACCGATCATGGCGATACTCAACATCAGTTCACCTCGACGGTTTCAGCCGTGGCCTTGGGCGCCCGAGGTGCGCGCTTGGCCACCGGCTTTGGCGCGCGCAGCATCTTGGCTGCCGCCCAGGCCAGGAACAGGCCCGTGCCCAGCGCCGTGAGGTCGAAGCCAGCCATGGCCCAGTCGCCGGCCAGCACGGAATGGTTCAACCCCTGCCCCGTGGCCACAGCGTTGAGCAACGGCAGCGCGGCGAAGGCCAGCGCCCCCAGCCCCAGTTGCTCGCCCCAGGCACGACGCCCTGGGCGCAGCAGCGCGTGCACCAGCGACAGCAGCCAGACCACGAAGAACGTGTTCACTTCCCAGTCGGCCCGGCCCTGCATCGCCGCCGGCAGCAACCGGTTGGCCCAGAAGAACCCGGCCACGGCGAGCATCAGGCCACTCATGCTGGCGATGTTGAGCACTTCGACCAGGCGCAGTTCGCCTGGCATACGCTCACTTTTTGCATGCTTGAGCTGGCGCTTGCCCAGCCACATCACCAGGCCCGTACCGATCACCGCAGTGCCCGCCACGCCGAACACGAAGTACAGCCAGCGCAGCCACGGCCCGGCGAAGTTGCCCATGTGCAGGCCGACCATCGTGAACGAGGTCATCATCGCCGCTGTTTCCGGAGCACCCTGGCTCAGCAGTTCGCCCGTACTGCCGTCGAACATCCAGTTGGCGCTGCGCTTATAGGCGACATTGTCGGCCGACGCCTGGGCGAAGCTGACCCGGGCGTTGCGGTCGCCCGGGTTGTGCACCTGGATGTAACCCATGCGCGCGCCCGGCACCTGCTCCTGCACCTTGACGTACAGGCTGGGCAACGGCACCAGTGGCGCCGCCACGTTGGCCACCTTGGGCACGTCGTCCCGGCCGAACAGGTCGTTGAAATAGCCGTTGGTATTGCCGCCATAGCTTGCCATGATGCTGGCCGGCATCACCATGTACATGAAGATCACCAGGCTGCTGTAGCTGATCATCAGGTGGAACGGCAGCACCAGCACGCCGATGGCGTTATGCCCGTCGAGCCACGAGCGCTGACCCTTGCCGGGGCGGAAGGTGAAGAACTCCTTGAAGATCTTCTTGTGGGTGATGATCCCGGTGATCAGGCCGAGGAACATGATGAAGGCGCAGAACGTCGACAGCCAGCGCCCCCAGGGGTGGGGCATTTGCAGCTGGAAGTGAAAGCGGTAGAAAAAGTCGCCGCCACGGCTGTCGCGAGCTTCCACCGGTTCCCCGGCTTGCGCATCGAGCTTCTTGCTGACAAAACCTCGCCGACCGCCATTGGGGTCACGCCAGCCCACGCTCAGCGCTGCCTCGCGCTCGTTGGGCAGGCGGATCATCCAGCTCGACGAATGCCCGGCGTTGGCCTCCAGGTAGCGCTGGGCCAGGCCCAGGCTGGCCACCGGGTCGAGGGCATGGCGACGGACTTCCGGCTGCGTCCAGTGGCTGATCTCTTCCTTGAAATACGAAAGCGTGCCAGTCAGGAAGATGGCGAACAGCAGCCAGCCAAAAATCAGCCCGGTCCAGGTGTGCAACCAGGCCATCGCCTGACGGAAACCTTCCTTCATGGGTTTTTCATCCAGTAGGCGAGCCCATTGACCAACCCCAGCAGCAGGCTTGGCAGCAACACGCCGAGCCAGGCCCGCCATGCACTGCGGCAGGCGAAACACCAGATGAAGGCCAACAGGTAGAAAACGAACGACAGCATCATGCCGGTCATGGCCGCGTCGACCTGCGGCAAGGGTGCCAGCAGGGCGATGCAGACGCTGGCCATGGACGCCAGCAGGTAACCACCCAGCAGCGCAGCCAGGCTGCGTGAGGTCACGGCCAGGCGGTAGCTGAGAGGAAGGCCGGCGGCATTGCGCTTCATGGCGGTGGTCCGGGGAAATTCGGGGCTGCAATAGTAATGATTTCAATTCTCATAAGCAAAGTCTGAACGCTCGGTTGCCGAGCAACAGGCATGTCACTACAATGCGAACAATTCTTACTACCAGTTGCGCGATTTGGCGCCGGAGTATCACGGTGCACAGCGCCCTTTCATCTACGGTCGAAGGCCTTTACCACGCCCATCACAGCTGGCTGACCGGTTGGTTGCGCCGTCGCCTGGGCTGCCCGCAGAGTGCCGCCGACCTGGCCCAGGACACCTACGTGCGCCTGCTCCAGGCACGCGAAACTCCGCAATTGATCGAGCCACGCGCATTCCTCACCACCGTGGCCAAGCGCGTGCTGTGCAACCATTTCCGTCGCCAGGAACTGGAGCGCGCCTACCTGGACGCGCTGGCGCAAGTCCCTGAAAGCGTGGCACCAAGCGAAGAACAGAAGGCAATCATCTTCGAAACCCTGCTGGAGCTCGACCGCCTGCTCGACGGCCTGCCGCCGCTGGTCAAACGCGCATTCCTGCTGGCGCAGGTCGATGGCCTGGGCCAGGCAGAAATCGCTCGCGAGCTGGGGATATCGCTGGCCACGGTCAAGCGTTACCTGAACAAGGCGGCCTTGCGCTGCTATTTCGCCCTGTGAATACGTCGTTTTCTTCCCAGGTGGCCGAGCAGGCCGTGCACTGGTTGATCGAGTCCCAGGGCGACGACTTCGACGACACCCAGCAACAGGCGCTGCAACACTGGCTGCTGGCTGATCATGAGCACCAGCGGGCCTGGGCCCATATCCAGCAGGTCAACCAGCGCCTGCGCGGCGCCACCTCGCCGGTGGTACATGCGACGCTCCAGGCACCACCCTCCCCCGCCCGTCGTCGGGCGCTCAAGGCCTTGCTGCTGGTGGGTGTGGCCAGCGCCGCTGGTATGGGCCTGAATTCGCACAACCCCTTGCCCGGATTGATGGCCGACTACCGCAGCCAGGTTGGCCAGCGCCGGCGCATGCAGCTGGACGACGGCAGCCTGCTGCAACTCAATACCCGCAGCGCCGCCGATGTGCGCTTCGATGGCCAGCAACGCGTGGTACGGCTGCTCGAAGGCGAGCTGGCGCTGGACGTGGCCCGCGACACGCGCCCCCTGCTGCTGCGCACCGCTGAAGGGGCTCTGCGACTGGACAGCGGCCGCTTCAACGTGCGCGAGTTCGAGGGTTTCAGCCTGGTCTCGGTGTTCAGTGGCCAGGCCAGTTTCGCCGGCCAGGCGCTGCTGGCTGGGCAGCGAGCGCGCTTTACCGGGCATGGCTGGCAGGCCATCGCCCCGCTGGACCGCAACAGCGGCGCCTGGGTCGACGGCATGCTGGTGGCATCGCAGATGCGCCTGACCGACTTTCTCGCCGAGCTTGGGCGTTATCGCCAGGGGCAGCTGGGCTGCAGCGAACGGGTGGCTGACCTGCGGGTGTCCGGCTCGTACCCGCTGGATGACAGCGAGCGGATTCTGCAGATGCTGGAGGTGGCCCTGCCGGTGCGCGTGCGGCGCTTCACCCGCTACTGGGTCACGCTCGAAGCGCGGGTCAGTTGAAAATAGTTTCAATCACCTGAGCCATTTCCTGAACCTCGCGTGACAGAGAAGGCAGAACCCCTTTTTACAGGACCCTTCTCGATGCCCCTGCGCCCCACTCCGCTCGTCCACGCCCTGCTGCTCGCCACCAGCCTCGGCCTTGCCACGCCGGCCCTGCACGCCGCCGAGGCACGCACCTACCACATCGCCGCCGGCTCGCTGGAAGACGCCCTGAACCAGTTTGGGCGCGAAAGCGGCGCGCTGATTTCCTTCGGCTCGCAATTGACCCAAGGCATGAGCAGCCAAGGCCTGGACGGCCAGTACGATGTGGCCCAGGGCCTAGACGCCCTGTTGCACGGCAGCGGCCTGCAGGCAAAGCAGGAGGCCGACAATGCCTTCAGCCTGCAACCGGTCGATGCCGCCAAACCTGGGGCTGCCGTAGAGCTTGGCGCGTCGACCGTGGTTGGCGATTGGCTGGGCGAAGCGCAGCAGGACAACGTTTTCGAGCACGCCGGGGCCCGCGATGTCGTACGTCGTGATGAGTTCGAACGCAACGGCGCCACCACCGCCCGCGAAGTGCTCAACCGCATGCCAGGCGTCAACGCCCCGGACAACAACGGCACCGGCAGTCATGACCTGGCACTGAACTTCGGCATTCGCGGCCTCAACCCGCGCCTGGCGTCGCGCTCGACGGTGCTGATGGACGGTATCCCAGTGCCCTTCGCCCCGTATGGCCAACCGCAACTGTCGCTGGCGCCGATCAGCATGGGCAACATGGATGCGGTGGACGTAGTGCGCGGCGGCGGCGCCGTGCGCTATGGCCCGCAGAACGTCGGCGGCATCGTCAACTTCGTGACCCGCGCCATCCCCGAGCAGGCGACCTTCAAGGCCGCCATGCAGAACCAGATCAGCCCGTCGTCCAGCCATGACGGGTTCAAGAACAGCGCCAATCTGCTGGTTGGCGGCACCAACGACAACGGCCTCGGCGGCGCCCTGCTGTACTCCGGCGTGCGCGGCGGCGACTGGCGTGAGCACAGCGATACGCAGATCGATGACCTGATCCTCAAGGGCAAGCTGCAACCGGATGAGGCCAACAGCCTGCACGCCATGGCCCAGTACTACGAGGGCGAGGCCGATATGCCAGGCGGCTTGAGCACGGCCGACTTCGACGCCGACCCTTATCAGTCGACGCGTCTGAAAGACAAGTTCTGGGGCCGCCGCACGCTGGTCAACTTTGGCTACGACTACAAACAGGACGACCGTCAGTTCAGCGTCAACAGCTTCTTCACCAAGACCCTGCGCAGCGGTTACCTGGACCAGGGCAGCTTCGTTTCGCTGTCGCCTCGCGAATATTGGGTGCGCGGTATCGAAACGCGCTTCTCGCAAGGCCTCGCACTTGGCAAGAGCTGGCACGAGCTGGGCATCGGCTACCGCTACATCAACGAGGCCGGCCACGAGTTGCGCTTCCGTGAGCCGGTCAATGGCAACCTTCCGACCACCGCCAGCCGCAACGACCGCGATACCCGTGGCAGCACCGAAGCCCATGCCATCTACCTGGATGACCGCATCGACATCGGCCGCTGGACCATCACCCCGGGCGTGCGCTACGAGATGATCGATTCCGCGCAGAACAACAATCTCAGCGGCCAGCGCTACCAGGGCAGCTACAACACCGCCCTGCCCGCACTGAACGTGATGTATCACCTGACCGACAGCTGGAACCTCTACGCCAACACCGAAGGTTCGTTCGGCAGCGTGCAGTACAGCCAGATGCCCAACCGCGTGACCAGCGGCGAAGTGAAGCCGGAAAAAGCCCGCACCTGGGAGGTCGGCACCCGTTACGACAACGGCGACCTGCAGGCCGAGATCGGCGCGTTCCTGATCAACTTCGACAATCAGTACGAGAGCAACCAGACCAACGACTCGGTGATCGCCCGCGGCGAGACCCGCCACCAGGGCATCGAGACCAGCGTGCGCTATGCGCTCGATGGGTTGAGCCCGGCGCTGGCAGGCGTTGATGTGCATGCCAGTTACGCCTTCGTTGACGCGACCATCCGCGAAGATGGGCCGAACGAAGGCAATCAGGTGCCGTTCTCGTCGCGCCACAAGGGCAACCTGGGCGTGGGTTATACCGACGGGCCATGGCAGTTGAACCTGGATGCCAGCTTCCAGAGCAGCCAGTATGCGGACAACGCCAACACCAGCGCCGAAAGCGCCGACGGCAGCACCGGGCGCATCCCTGGGTACATGCTGGTCAGCAGCCGTGCCGGGTACGACTTCGGGCCGCAGCTGTCGAACCTGAAGGTCGCGGTGGGGGTGAAGAACCTGTGCAACCGCGAGTACTACACGCGCTCGTTCGATGACAACAACAAGGGCAAGTATGTGGGTGAGCCACGGACCTTGTACGTGCAGACGTCGGTTGAGTTTTAAGTCTTGGTGGTCCGGGTTGAGTGATGGGGTGTTGCGCAAATCGAGCGCCGCGCGGGCGGCGCTCGATCTCGACAACACCATCACTCTCCAGGCGTACACAAATATTTTCAAAGAGGGGTTGAAATTGTCGCGCGGTTGCCTGACCTTAGAGTCAAGAGGCGCAGAAATATCAAGGCCCTCAAGGGCCTAGGCACGCCTCCATGCGAGCAAGCTGAATAAGGATTGAATCATGCAAATCCAGGTCAACAGCAGCAACCATATCGAAGGCAACATCCGTCTCAACGAGTGGGTCCGCAGTACGCTGGAAGCCACACTCGAACGTTACGAGGAAGACCTCACCCGCATCGAGGTGCACCTGCGCGACGAGAACGGCGCCAAGCCCGGGCCGCATGACAAACGCTGCCAGATGGAGGCTCGCCCGAAAGGCCATCAACCGATTTCCGTGACCCATACCGCCACCTCGCTGGACCAGGCGGTCGACGGGGCCGCCAGCAAGCTGAACAATGCGCTGGAACACTTCTACGGCAAACTCCGCAGCAAGCGCGGCGTGCTGGAGCTGAGCGATCCCGACGCCTGATTCGCCTGTGAACGACAACGCCCGGCCAAGTGCCGGGCGTTTTCGTTTGCACCGATCAATGGCCTTGAACCAACCTGAGCGTTGTCCGGTCAACTTCTGCAGCCATTCTTTGCAGACTACCGACCATGAACAACCCATTCGAGCAGATCAGCGCCGCCTTCGCCCCCGAGTACCGAGTCAACCTGAGCATCGAGCGTCTGGACGGCAGCATCATGCTGACCCTGTCCGACGATGCGGGCGTGGTCGCCAAGCGCCTGATCAGCCAGGCCCAGCGCAACGACCCGGTGCGCCTGCAGCGGGTCATCGACAGCATTCGCCTGGGCCTGGCCATCGAGCTGGGGCAGAACCCACTGCAGGTGCTGGCCGCGCTGACCTGCAAAACAGCCGGTGATGCCAGGCCATTGGCGACGGTAGGCGTGGCTAACTGATCTTCAGCCCAGCGACGCCAACATCCGGCCGATTTCCCGCTCAAGATCCGACAAGCGCACATGGGCTACGCGATGCGCGGCGTCGAAGGTGCCCGGTGCGTAGAACAGCCCGAACAGGCCTTGGTCGTAGGTCGGTTCCTGCTTCTGTTTCAACCAGTGCAGAGACTCTTCTACCAGGGTGCGGCTACGCACTACGCTGAGATCGATGACATCGGTGACCTCAGTGACATGCATCTTATCGGGGTCAAGGTTCAGTGCCTTCTTGAGGTGGGCATGCACATTTTCGGCGTTAACGCTCATTGTTGTTCTCCTGAGGCGCCCGTTGATCGCGACCCTATGCCACGACGTTCGTTGAGCGCCAGCCAAGATTCAACATCTCGTCAGGCAGGCATTGGCACTAGATGGATAGCACCTTACTTGCCGTCTTCCACTTCCTTGCCATTGGCATCCAGCACCTTGGTCGAGGGGTAACGGTACGAGGCGTAGCGCACCACCAGGATCGAAAACGCCAGCAGCAGGATGCCACCGCACAGATACAACAACCCTTCATCCGGCGCCTTGTGGTGCGAGACATCGCCGATCAGCAGGCGGGTCAGCGCAGTGATCGCCACGTACAGCAGGAAGCGGATCGGCATGTGGTTGGTCTTGAAGTAGATCCCGACCATCGCCCCGAGCTCGAGGTAGATGAACAGCAACAGGATGTCATCGACACTGATTCCGCCCTTGCCGAGCATGTCCAGGAACGTCATCACTGCCGCGTAGGCGGTGATCGCGCCAATGCCGAACAGGGCGAGGTAGTGGAACGCCTCGACACACAGATTGCCCAGCGAGTCGGCCGAGCCGTGCAGGCCTTTGCGCAATTTTTCCGCCCATTTGATGTTCACGATTCCAGCTCCCCGATACGACGTGAAGGATGATGCGCCACCGCTGTGACGTTTGTGCCATGCAGTTAAAGGGCCCATGCCCCTGTCTTGGAAGGCGACCGATTGCCGCAAGGCACCTGTGAGCCAGGCTTTTTTGCGGCAAGGCTTGCACCTGAGGAGCGATGCCATTACTGTATGCGCATACAGTGATCTATCAACCAACCGCAAAAAGGCACAGAGGTGATGAATGGCCGTCGAAGTGGTGTACCGCAGCAGCCGCGACCCGGAGCGCTTGTTCATGGATAAGGCCGAAGCAGATCGTCACGACAAGATGCTCGAACTGGCCGAGCGCCTGGCCGAGGTGTTGCAAAAGGCGGTGCCTTCGCTGAGCGAGCAACAGGTCGAGGAAGCCGGTATCTACATGGCCAAGAACCGTGACGTGTTCGCACGGGCGTTCAAGAGCCAACCGGATGCGTTGGCTGAGTTGCTCGAAGGTGGCGCTGCAGAGTAAGGGCGCGCTTAAGCCGCCTACCCTGTGGGAGCGGCTTTAGCCGCGAAGCGAGCGAAGCGGTGGATGGCACCGGCTTCGCCGGTGTTCGCGGCTAAAGCCGCTCCTACTGGGATCGTCGCGTCAGCTTGGGGATTGTGGGAAAAGCATACCGACGGTCAAGTCGATCAGTTGTTCATCCGTACAGCAACCGCTCCGCCAGCATTTGCGCCACCCTCGCCGGCGAGCGTTTCTCGGCCTGGGCGTGGGCATACACTTCGGTCAGCCGTTCGGGTATCCGCGCCAGTTGCCCAGTGATGGTGCTCAACTCTTCACCACGGTGCTTCATCGCCACGTAGATCAACCCACCGGCGTTGATCACGTAATCCGGCGCATAAAGAATCCCGCGGGACTCCAGCTGGTCAGCCACCTGCAAGGTGGTCAGCTGGTTGTTGGCCGCGCCGGCTACCGCAGCGCAGCGCAATTGCATCACCGTCTGGCCATTGAGCACCGGCCCCACGCCGCACGGCGCAAAGATATCGCAGGGGGTGCTGATCAACGCATCGTTCGTCACCGGGTGAGCATTGAACTGCTCGACCGCCAGCCGTACCCGCCCAGGGTCCAGGTCACTGACCAGCAACTCGGCACCTGCCGCATAAAGTTGCTCGGCCAAGGCATAGCCGACGTTGCCCAGGCCTTGTACCGCCACGCGCAAGCCTTTGAGATCACTGTTGCCCAATCGCGCCAGGCACGTCGCGCGAATGCCGGCGAACACCCCCATGGCCGCGTGCGGTGAGGGGTCACCCGATGCCGTGGTGCTGGTCACATGCGGCGTGCTCTGGGCAATGCAATCCATGTCCAAGGTCGACGTGCCGCTGTCTACGGCGATGATGAAACGCCCTTGCAGGGTATCGATAAAACGGCCGAACGCCTCGAACAGCGCCGCGCGATTTTCCACATGCGGGTTGCGCATGATCACCGCCTTGCCACCGCCCAATGACAACCCGGCCAGTGCCGCCTTGTAGCTCATGCCCTGGGCCAGCCGAATGGCGTCGGCCATGGCACTTTCGTCATCGGCATAGGGCAGGTAGCGGCATCCTCCCAACGCCGGCCCGCGGATCTCGCTATGAATCGCCACCACGGCCTTGAGGCCGGTTTTCGGATCGGTGAACAGGTGCAGCGACTGGGTGCGGGTGCTTTGCATCAGCGCGAACATCGGCGGGCTCCCCTACGAGGTGCTTTTTCTAGTATAGGCATCGGCTTACACAGCACCGGGCAACCGGACCACTGGACGAATCACGGCACCACAGCTATTACTCAAGCATGTGGAGATACCCCGATGAACCCACGCCAAGCCTGCCTGGCCTGCCTGGAACGCGAGCCGGTCGCCCTGCTGGAAGCCGCCCTGTGGATTGCCGTCGAGCACGATTGCAAGATCGAGCCCGCAGCCAGCCTTGCCACCGTGCAGCACCTGTACGCCGAGATCAGCGCCACCTTGCCGCTACTACCTGTGGGCGAATTGGCCCAGCCACTGCTGCGCCAATTGAACACGCTGGGTTTCCAGCAGGATGAATACCACCCCTTGCGCCCGCAAGCGGCGCTGATGGACAAAGTGCTGCAACGCCGTCGCGGCCAGCCGCTGGCGCTGGCGATCATTACCCTGGAACTGGCCCGGCGCCTGTCCATTCCACTGGAAGGAGTGGCGTTTCCTGGCCATTTCTTGCTGCGGGTACCCGGTGCCGATCACCTGCTCGACCCGTGCGGCGGCCGGCGCTTGTACCCCAATGATTGCCGCGAGCTGCTCGCTCGTCAGTTTGGCCCCCATGTGCCGCTCACCGCCGAGCACCTGCGCACGGCCACGCCAACGCAGATGCTGCAGCGCCTGTCGCGCAACCTGCGCCAGTTGCACATCAGCAACGACAATCACCTGGCTGCGCTGATCGACGCCGAGCGGGTGATGCAACTGGGCCCGGTGCAGGTCAGCGACTACACGACCCGCGCATCGCTCTATCAGCACCTGGGTTGCCCACAGGCCGAACGCTTCGACCTGGAGCACGCCTTGCTGCTGACCGACGACCCGGTGCAGCGCCTGAAGTTGTCCGAACGGATTGGCAAGCTGCCGCTGGCCAACCGTTCCATTCACTGAGCTGGAGTATCCGGCTGACAGGCGGGGTGCGCCTTGGCGAATGCCGGGTGCTCGGTGGCCAACTGCGCCACGCGTTGGATACGCGGATAAGGGCCAAGGTCGATGTTGAAGCGTTCGGCCGCATACAGTTGTGGGATCAGGTAGACATCCGCCAACCCGGGCGCCTCGCCGAAGCAATAGCCTTCATCACCGATCAACTGCTCGACGGCTGCCAGCCCTTGGCCGATCCAGTGGCCAATCCACTGGTTGACCTGTGCCTCGTCATGGCCCAACTGGCGCAGCTGGTTGAGCACACTGACGTTATGCAACGGATGGATATCGCAACCGATGAGCGCCGCCACGCCACGCACCGTGGCTCTTGCCGCCGCGTTGGCCGGCAACAACGCGGGTTGTGGATAGACCTCTTCCAGGTATTCGATGATCGCCGGGGACTGCACCAGCACCGCGCCCTCATCAGTGCGCAGCGCTGGCACCCGTCCTTGTGGGTTGACCTCGACATAGCCATCGGCGCGCTGCTCGCCCTTGAGCAGGTTCACGGGCAAGGCCTGGTAGTCCAGGTCCTTGAGTGCCAGGGCGATACGCACGCGGTACGAAGACGTGGAACGGTAATAGGTGTACAGCTGCATGGCCCGGCTCCCTCAGTTAGCGGCGATGACCTTGCCGCGGCACTCACCGAAACCGATGCTCGCCACGCCATCACGCTGGCAACGGGCACGCAGGATGATCTCGTCGCCATCTTCGAGGAACTTGCGCACCTCGCCACTGGCCAATTCCACCGGCTGCTTGCCGCCCTCGGTGATCTCCAACAGGCTGCCATACGAATCCGGCGTGGCGCCGGACAACGTGCCCGAACCGAACAGGTCGCCTGGCTGCAACTGGCAACCGTTGACGCTGTGGTGGGTGATCAACTGTGCCACGGTCCAGTACATGTTCAAGGTGTTGCTCAGCGCCAGGCGGTGGGCAGGCAAGCCCTGCTCGCGCATGCGCTCGGTGAGCAGCAGCACTTCCAGTTCGATGTCGAAGGCGCCATTGGCCTGGTCGCGCGCGTCGGACAGATACGCCAGCGGTTGCGGATCACCTTCGGGGCGCGGCGGCTGGGCGCAGCGGAACGGCTCCAGCGCTTCGGCAGTGACCACCCAGGGCGACAGCGTGGTGATGAAACTTTTCGACAAGAAGGGCCCCAGCGGCTGGTATTCCCAGGCCTGGATATCGCGCGCCGACCAGTCGTTCAGCAGGCACAGGCCCGCCAGGTGCTGGTCGGCTTCGGCGATCGGAATCGCCTGGCCCATGTCATTGCCCTGGGCGATCCAGATGCCCAGTTCCAGTTCGTAGTCCAGGCGCGAGCAGGGGCCGAAGCTCGGTTCAGTATGGCCGGCCGGCAGGGTCTGGCCTTTGGGACGGCGCACAGCGGTACCCGATGGGCGCAAGGTCGAGGCGCGGCCGTGGTAGCCGATCGGCACGTACTTGTAGTTGGGCAGCAGCGGGTTGTCGGGGCGGAACAACTTGCCGACGTTGGTGGCGTGCTGAATGCCCACGTAGAAATCGGTGTAGTCACCGACCTTGGCCGGCAGGTGCAACTGGCAATCGCTGGCCGGGTACAGTGCGGCGTTGAGCGCGGCTTGGTGCTCGCTTTGTTCGCCGAGCAGCGCCTGCAACCGTTCACGCAAGGCAACACGGGCATTGCGGCCGAGGGCGAAGAACGCATTCAGCGCGCCGCCACGGGTGGCCTCCACGGCGGCCTTGGCCTGGCCTTCGAACAATCCGGCAGCCAGCACCGCCTCCAGATCGAGAATCGCATCACCAATGGCGACGCCGCAGCGCAGCGCTTCACCCGGGCGGCTGAAGATGCCCAGCGGCAGGTTCTGCAGCGGGAAGTCGCGGTGCCCGTTGGCAGTCTCGACCCAACTACGGGCAATGGCGGACAGGGTCATGGGTTACCTCCGGTTCGGGTTGAAGGTGCTCGGCAAGGTCGCCCAGCAACTATCGTAGTCGGCCTGCAATTGCGGGCACTCAAGAGCCTGCTGGCTCGGGCGCAGCACCTGGCTGGTCTCGAACATGAAGGCCATGGTGTTGTCGATCTTGTGCGGCGCCAGGTCGGCGGCAATGGCTTTGTCGCAGGTTTCGGCATCGGGCCCATGGGCGCTCATCACCCCGTGCAGCGAGGCGCCGCCGGGCAGGAAGCCTTCGGCCTTGGCATCGTAGGCACCGCTGATCAGGCCCATGAACTCATTCATCAGGTTGCGGTGGAACCACGGTGGCCGGAAGGTGTTCTCGGCTACCATCCAGCGTGGCGGGAAGATCACGAAGTCCATGTTGGCCAGGCCATGCACACTGGTCGGCGAGGTCAGCACGGTGAAGATGGACGGATCGGGGTGATCGAAGCTGACCGTGCCAATGGTGTTGAAGCGGCGCAGATCATACTTGTAAGGCACGTTGCTGCCGTGCCAGGCGACCACGTCCAGTGGCGAATGCTGCAGCTCGCAGGCCCAGTGTTCGCCGAGGAATTTCTGCACCAGTTGAACCGGGCCAGCGGATTCTTCGTAGTGCGCCACTGGCGTCAGGAAGTCGCGCGGGTTGGCCAGACCGTTACTGCCGATCGGGCCTAGGTCTGGTAAGCGCAGCGGTGCGCCATGGTTTTCGGCGATGTAGCCACGGGCCTGGCCATCGAGCAGTTCGACGCGGAACTTCATGCCACGCGGGATCAGCGCAATTTCCAGCGGTTCAACTTCCATCACCCCCAGCTCGGTGGCAATACGCAGCCGGCCCTGTTCCGGGACCAGCAGCAACTCACCGTCTGCGTTGAAAAACACCCGTTCCATCGAGCGGTTGGCGCAGTAGATGTAGATGCTGACCCCCGCCGGTTTTTCCGCCGCCGAGTTGGCCACCATCGGCCGCCATCCTTCGATGAAATCGGTCGGTTCGGGCGGGAATGCTTGAGGGCTCCAACGCAGGCGATTGGGGTTAGCCGCTCCTAGCGGTCCGCTCAAGGGTTGGCGCGCCAGACGCTCGAAGCGCGGGTGCAGCGCCGAGGGGCGGATGCGATACAACCAGGTACGGCGCAGTTCGCTGCGCGCCATGGTGAACGCGGTGCCCGACAGCAGCTCGGCATACAACCCATAAGGCGCCTTCTGCGGTGAGTTCTGCCCGACGGGCAGCGCCCCAGGCAATGCTTCACTGGCGAATTCGTTACCGAAACCGCTGAGGTACTGAAGGTCTGGCGACGCGTCGCGGTTCATCGATGCCTCCGGAAATTGTTATTATCGTAATCACATTACGAATAACGTAATTTGCTCAGGGTAAAGCGTCAAGCTATAAAGGCGCGACTCGTAAAACTCGGAAACGTCCTACCCATGGCCAAAGCCAGCTCCCCTAGCGACAACGGCAAACAGAAGGTCCGATCGGCGGAAGTCGGCACCGACATCCTCAAAGCGCTCGCCGAATTGTCGCCCTCTACCTCGCTGTCGCGTCTTGCCGAACATGTGCAGATGCCGGCGAGCAAAGTGCACCGCTACTTGCAGGCGCTGATCGCCAGTGGTTTTGCCGAACAGGATGCGGCCACCAACCACTATGGGCTGGGGCGTGAGGCATTGCGGGTGGGTTTGGCGGCACTGGGCAGCATCGATGTGCTCAAGGTCGCAGCGCTGCCGCTGTCGCAGCTGCGCGATGAGCTGAACGAGAGCTGCTTCATTGCCGTGTGGGGCAATCAAGGTGCTACGGTGGTGAGCATCGAGCCTGCGGTGCGCGCCGTAACGGTGGTGACCCAGATCGGTTCGGTCCTGCCGCTGCTCAGCTCGTCCACTGGGCTGGTGTTCGCTGCCTACCTGCCCGAACGCGAAACCCTTGAGCTGCGTGACAAGGAGCTGGCAGTGCTGCAGCACTGCGCCAGTGATTACGACGAGCTGCTGGCCGGCATTCGCGAGCAGGGACTGCACCATGTGCATGGTTTGCTGATGCCAGGGGTGGATGCGCTCTCTGCACCGGTGTTCAACGCTCTGGGGCAGATCGCCGCGGTGATGACCGTGGTCGGGCCGACGTCGATCTTCCATGCCGATGAACATGGGCCAGCGGCGCAACGCCTGCTGGCAGCGGCGCGGGACACCAGCTGGCGCATGGGCTACTCGCCACAGCCCTGAAACGGCACCGTGGCACTGTTGCCCCAAACGTAAAGGTGAATGTCACAAGCGGCTATTTTTCCCACAGGATCAAGCGCTTATTCTTTACTCACTGGCCGGCCTGAAGGGCAACTACCCCCCCAGCCCTTCAGGCCCGCGAGGTTCACCGGCGTTGATTTTGAAGCTCCTTGATCTAACGTCTCGATTGGCCGCTGCGCTTTGCAGCGGCCTTTTTTATTGCCCGTTGAACATCATCCCAGCGGATACTCCTGCAGGTTCGCCATCATCTGCTGCAACGCTTGCAAGCTGTCTTGCGGGTGCACCGCCTCGGTAAAGTCACCGATCTGCGCCCAGCTTTGCGCCACCTGTTCCGGGGTGAACCCTTCGCGCGGGTCGAAGCCGACACCCAGGCTGCGCTCCCAGCGCACCTTGCCAATCCAGCCACCGCCCACCTCGAACAGCTGGCCGCTGTCCTGGCACTGCTCGCTGCCCAGGTAAACCACCAGCGGGCTGACCAGCTCCGGCTTGAGGCGTTCGAACACTTGCGGTGGAATCAGGCCCTCGGTCATGCGCGTGCCACCCGTTGGCGCAATCGCATTGACCAGCACACCGTGCTTGCGCCCTTCGATGGCCAGGGTGCGGGTCAAGCCATACAACCCCAATTTGGCCATGCCATAGTTGGCCTGGCCGAAGTTGCCGTAGATGCCAGAGGTCGATGCGGTGAAGATCACCCGCCCCCAATTCTGCTCACGCAAGTGCGGCCAGGCTGCACGCGTGACTTTGTAGGCGCCCTCGACATGGACCTGGTAAACCTGCTCCCAGTCGCTGTCTTCCATCTTGAGGAAGGACTTGTCGCGCAGGATGCCGGCATTGTTCACCAGCACATCGACCCGGCCAAAGCTGTCCAGAGCCTGTTCGACGATGCGTGCGCCGTTGCTGACCGAGTCGTGATTGGCCACCGCCGTGCCACCTGCCGCGCGGATTTCGTCCACCACCCGATCGGCCGCCGAAGCGCTCGCGCCTTCACCTTGGGTGGAACCGCCAAGGTCGTTGACCACCACCTTGGCGCCACGCGCGGCGAACAGCAGCGCATGGGCGCGGCCCAGGCCACCACCGGCCCCCGTTACGATCACCACACGGTCTTGCAGACTTACCGGCTCGCTCATGCTCATGGCTCCAGATCAGGTTGAATACGTCGAGTGTCCGCCAGCCCCTGCCGACGGACAATCAAGCTCACTCAGGCTGAATGCCAGGCGATAACGCTGAACGATGTCACCCGTTCAGGACCAGGCCACCTTCTGCGGCAGGTAGCTCAGCGGTTGTTCACGAAAGGCCAGGTAGTGGCGCAACACCTGCACCGGCGCTTCGGTGTGCGGGTAATGGCCAATGCCTTGCAGTTGCACGGTGTCCGGGTTGGGCACCAATTGCCGATAGCGTTCGACCATGTGCGCGCCGGAAAGCGGATCGACCGCACCATTGATGAAGCGCAGCGGCACGTTTTCGCGCTGCAGTGCGCCGACCCAGCGCTCGCGATGCAGCCTGCGCTCGGTCACGAAACCGACCAGCTTGTGCAGGATGCGCGTGCCGCCGTTGGCCGCAATCAGGCTCCAGAAGTCATCCAGCGCACTCTCGCTGGGGTGCGTGCACGGCCCGTAAACCTGGGTGACATTGCGCACCAGATCATCACGCCCGAAAGAACGCGCCACCAGCCAGCCCAAGCGGCTGAGCAGCAGCTTCTGCACCAGCAGTACCCGGCAGCTTTCAGCAATCAAACCGCTGTTGAGGAACACACAGCTGGCAATTTCCGCGCGGCGCTCGTGGTGTCGCGCCAGCAGTTCCTGGGCCACGCTGCCACCGTAATCGTGCGCCAGCAGATGTACGGGCTGGCTGACCTCCAGGTGGGCAAGCAGCGCCTGCTGCAGATCGGCTTGCTCCATCAAACTGTAGGTATGGTTGAGCGGCTTGGCCGAATCGCCGAAGCCCAGCATGTCGCAAGCGATGAGCCGAAAGCGTTGGGCAAGCGGTGCCCAGAGGTAATGCCAATCCCAACTGGCGGTCGGGAATCCATGCAGAAGCAGCAGGGGCTCTCCTTGCCCTGCGGTCCAGTAGCGAATGCTCTGGCCCCGGAATGTGAAACTCTGACTCCGGGTACGCCAGACGCACAATGGTATCTCGGCCAAAGGCATCAGAGTCGTCCCGGTAGTGAGGGGGTGTTGAGGGAATAGGGCAAGGCTGCGGTCATTGCATGTCACCTCGGCACATACATGTGCTCTCTATGTCGAGGCTGAGTCTAGTCAGGCGCAATGCCGGTGAAACTTGCGTTGCCAGCCAGCTTGATGACCGAGCGAGTCAGTGGCACGAACGGTCACTTTGCTGGCCTGCCTCAAGCCTTCAAAGCCTGGGCGAACGCTGCCAACCAGGGCTCGGCATCGGTCTCCGGGGTGACCGTCTCGCTGGCATCGAGCTTGAGCATCGGCTGCACTTCACGCACGCCAAGTTCGGCGAACAACTCACGCAGCTGCTCACCACCGCCGCAGTAGGTATCGCCGTAACTGGAATCGCCCAGGGCGATCACCGCCCCCGGCAGGCCGCGCCAGGCGGCAGGCAATGTGTCACGGATGGAGCTATACAGCGGCATGAGGTTATCCGGCAGTTCGCCCATGCCGGTGGTCGAAGTCACTGCCAGAAACGCTTGCGGGGCAAAACCTTCGAGATCCTGCTGGGTGGCGCGGGCCGCGTGCCAGGCTTCGAAGCCTGCAGCCTTGAGCAGCGATTCGGCGTGGCGGGCAACTTCTTCGGCGGTGCCATACACCGAGCCAGAAATAATGGCGACTTTCATCGGGAAGTGGATTCCGAAACTGAGTGAAAACGTAGGATACTAGCATTCAACGATGGCAAAAGGCCGCACCTACCAAAGTCCCTCTCTGTGAAAGGCCCGGGCATGATCAACGCGCAACTGCTGCAATCCATGGTCGACGCGTCCAACGACGGGATCGTCGTCGCCGAACAGGAAGGTGAAGACACCATCCTGATCTACGTGAACGCGGCGTTCGAACGCCTGACCGGCTTCAGCCGTGATGAAATCCTTTACCAGGACTGCCGCTTCCTGCAGGCCGATGACCGCGACCAGCTTGGCCGCGCACGCATCCGCAAGGCGTTGAGCGAGGGCCGCCCGTGCCGCGAAGTGCTGCGCAACTATCGCAAGGACGGCAGTGCGTTCTGGAACGAGCTGTCGATCACCCCGGTGCGCAGTGATGCCGACCAGCGCACCTACTTCATTGGTATTCAGAAGGACGTCAGCCGCCAGGTCGAGCTGGAACGCGAACTGGCCGAATTGCATGCTCGTCGAAATTCTGACGAGCGCCCCTGAACCAAGCGCCTTTCGCACGGTCAATCCCGTTGAAGAAATCGTCACCACCGAGTTCGATCATGCATGCCGATGCGCTTTTGACCCAGGACGAGCTGGATTTCATCCAGGACATGCAGCATTCCCCGCAACTGAACCTGGCCGACCCCATGTCGAGCCTGCGGGTCAATGGCGACCGTCGCATCCAGTCGTTGCTGACCCGCCTGGTCGCCAATGAGCAGGTCACCCTGCAGGCGCAGTTCAACAACCAGCAGATCAGCTTCCCGCTACAACTGGTGGAAGACGAGTTCCACGCCGTGCACTTGCAGATCGGCTCGCCGGAAATTTACGAGGACGGTCCGATGTTGCGCCCCTGGCGCCTGTCGATGGACCAGCCGAGTGCCCTGCTCGACGCTGATGGCAAGGCCAGTGGCCTGTTCGTGCGTGATATCTCGTTCAAGGGTGCGCTGCTGGAAGTCCGTGGCCTGCCGGAAGCGCCAACGCGTTTCGACTTGCGCTTTGCACCAGCGGACATCCCTCCAATCAGCCTGCACGGCAGGCTGCGCCGACGTATCGGCCCGGATCTTGCGGCCTACGACCTCAGCCGCAGCTCGGACGACGAAGTCGAGCGCTTGCGTGAATACATCCTCCAGGCCCATCGCCACGCCCACCCGGAGCTGCACGCTCAGGTATCGAGCTGACCGGCGAGGTACTGCCGCAGCTGCCGCCGCATCACGGCAGCGTCGGCGCCCAGGCACGCAACCGTGCTGCCCGCCAGGCTCTCCTGGGCTGATTCCGCCGCCTCTCCAGCCAATAGTATTGGGCACTCCAGTGTCAGGGCCTGACGACCCAAACGTTTGCCCAATTCGGCAGTGGGTGCGTGATTGGAGAACAGTATCACCGCATCCGGCCTGAGCCTGGCACAGACCACCGCCAGTTCATCCAGCGGCTGGCCAGGCATCAACAAGGTCACCCCAACCTCATCGCTGCTCAGCACCAGGCCAGTCACCAGCAACTCCAATTCGAAGCACTGCCCTGGCAGCGGCGCCAGCAACACGTTGCAGCTGCGCGCTATGCGTGCGAGCTGCAGGCGTGAAAACACACGGGCGCGCAGGAATTGATCGAGGAACAGCCACTCACTGACTTGGCCGAACGCCCCTTGCGCGCCCAGGTCATGCCAGACAGGCATGAACACCTCGCTGAACACCTGATCCTGGCTAATGGCAGCGAACACCTGATCGAACAGACGATCGAGGCTGGCGGCATCGAAGCGTTGCACGGCTTCACGCAACTGCGCCTGCCAGCGAGCGGCCGAATCGGCCGCCAGCATGCCTTGCACATGGGCTTGGCCACGCGCGAGGATGCTGCCGACCTTGCTCACTGCAACGCCACGCTCGAGCCAACCGAGAATGCGGCGGATATCGTCGATATCCACCTGTGAGTACAACCGGTGGCCGCTCTCGGTACGGGTGGGCTGGATCAACCCGTAACGGCGCTCCCAGGCACGCAGGGTCACTGCATTGACCCCGGTGAGGCGGGACACCTCACCGATCGGAAACAGTTCCTTATGTTCCAGCTCGCTTTGCGAAATACGTCCCTGTTTGTTCATCTGCACTGAGTTACCTGTGCGCGGTAATTGAATGCGCATTCTACTATGAGCTCTTGACCTACGGGTTAGCCACTATTTGCCACTAGATATTTGCCCCCTCCCCTCTCGATCCGCCTACTGGCCAATTGGATGCCCCCCTCGCCGCCAACTGGCACGGCATTGCGTGGCCGTTGCGGCCAGGCCATACAAGAGGGAAACAGTTCCGGTATGCTGGGCGGCAACGACAGGAACGACAAGTTGACCGCCCGCACATGAACAGCCCAATTCTCGTTACCGGAGCCAGCCAGCGCGTCGGGCTGGCCCTGGCCCTTGAACTGGCAGAGGCCGGCCATACCGTGGTCAGTGCCAGCCGCAGCGCCCAACCGCAGTCCGCGCACCCGAACATCGTGCACTTCCAGGCCGACCTGTGCCAGGCGAGCGACCGCCAGGCACTGATCGACCATCTCCAGCAGCACTACGACGGGCTGCGCGCGATCATCCACAACGCCTCGCTGTGGCTCGACGACGGCCTGGACAACCTCGAGACCATGTTCCGCCTGCACGTCGAAGCGCCGTACCACCTGAACCTGGCATTGGGTGACCTGCTGGCCAACGTCGACAAGGCCGACATCATCCACATCTGCGACGAAACCTCATCGCGGGGCAGCAAGAGCCATATCGGCTATGCCGCGACCAAGGCCGCGCTGCAGAACATGGTGTTGTCGTTTGCCGAAAAATACGCGCCCAACGTGCACGTCAACGGTATCCTGCCTGGGCTGCTGATCCTCAAGGAAGGGGGTGACGACGCCTATCGGCAGCAGACCTTGCAAAAGGCCCTGCTGCCATTCGAACCCGGCGCCGCGCCCCTGATCGAGACGGTCAAGTACCTGCTCGCCAGCCAGTACAGCACCGGCAGCCAGGTGGTCATCAACGGTGGCCGCCACCTGAAGAATCGCATGACCTGAGAGAAGCCCATGACGCCCCAACAACAGCTCGAACTCGAAGCCGCCGCCTTCCGGCGCCTGGTCGACCATTTGCAGAAGCGCACCGATGTGCAGAACATCGACCTGATGAACCTCTCCGGTTTCTGCCGCAACTGCCTGTCCAAGTGGTACAAGGCCGCTGCCGACGAGCGCCAGGTCGACATCAGCCTGGATGACGCCCGCGAAGCGGTGTATGGCATGCCCTACGCCGAGTGGAAAGCCCAGTACCAGAAAGAAGCCAGTGCCGACCAGCAGGCGGCATTCGAAAAAGGAAAACCTCGTGACTGATCTGAATACCCTGCGCGCCAGCCTGGCCAGCGGCCAACACGCCTTTGCCGATACCCTGGCATTCATCGCTGGCAACTACAGCTACCAGCCGCAAGCCTTCAACAATGGCGGCGTGGAAAACGCCGCCGGGCAGAACGAAGGCTCGTGCAAGACCCTGGGCCTGGCCCTGCTGGAAGGCTTGAGCGATCAGGAGGCCCTGCTGGCCTTCGGCGAGCACTACCGCGATGTGCTGGCTACGCCGGAAGGTACTGACCATGGCAATATCCGGGCGCTGATCAAGCATGGCCTGGCGGGTGTGAAATTCACCGCGCAGCCGCTTTCGCGCAACGCCTGATTCCCACGGGCCGGGCAGGCACCTTCAGCTGATGACCTGCCCCGGCCCGTCCGCCATCAACCTGCCGTGCTGCAACCATTGCAGCGCAACAGGCCACAAGCTTTCGCGGAACCGATCATGGAAGAACGCGAAGTGGCCAATTTCTTCGACCGAGATATCCACAGGCGCGATCCGCAGATGCCGGCGCTCGGCGCCCTGTACATAAGCTAGCAGTCGCTCAGTGGCCGCCACCGTGCCAAACGGGTCATCGGTCAGGCTGATCGCCAGCGTCGCCGCCTGCAGCTGGGCAAAAGGCACCCTCTCCAGGCTGCGCCCGCTGGGCCTGTGCTCATAGCGCGGGGTACGCGTGGTCCAGTCCTGCACCACGCCTGCCGGGGTGTCTTCCATCCAGCCCAGGCGCTTGCCGGGGAAATAGCCGAACGCACGGGTCAGCAACGGCATCAGCACATGCCATTTGCCAAACAGCCGCCAACGCTGATCGGCCGCGTAATCGCGCCAGTAGGCGAATTGCGCACCCACCATCACTACCCGCCGGACCTGCCCGGCAGACGGCGCCAGCCCTACGGCGCAGCCGCCAAAGCTGTGCCCCACTACATCCACCGGCTGGCCAGGAAACGCCTGTGCGGCGTGTGCCAGCATGGCTTCGAAATCCAGTCGACCCCAGTCACTCCACGAGGCTTGAAAGCCGCGCAAGGACGTTGGTCGGGATTCGCCGATGCCTCGGTAGTCGTAAGTAAGGACGTCGCAGCCTTGGGCGAACAGGTAGTCGGCAAAGCGGGCGTAGTAACGGCAGCGCACGGACGTGGCAGCGTTGATGATCACCAGCGGGCGCTGGCCATTGGCCTGGGCGTGGCGCCAGCAGAAACCACCGAGGCTGTAGCCGTCGGCTGCGGTCTGGCGAAAGGGCGTGGCCGGTTGGATGAGGCTGCTCATGGCGCGCTTCCTGTTGTTGTGCGCCAACGCTAGCAAAAAAATGGGGGCCTGTATCGGCCCCCATCTTCTACATCGAATTACAGCTCGATGCAGTCGAACTTCACATCGGTCGCCACGTCTTCGTCGTAGTTGACGTCAGCGCGCTCGAAGCCGAACAGGTTGAGGAACTGTTTCTTGTAACCGGCGTAGTCGGTCAGCTCGAACAGGTTCTCGGTGGTCACCTGCGGCCACATGGCCTTGCAGGCGTCCTGCACGTCGTCGCGCAGTTCCCAGTCGTCCAGGCGCAGGCGGCCTTTCTCGTCCAGCTCCGCCGGGGCGCCGTCGGCTCGGTACATGCGGTCACGGAACATGCGGTCCAGTTGGTCCTGGGTACCTTCGTGAACACCCTTCTCCTGCATGATCTTGAAGACCATCGACAGGTACAGCGGCATGACCGGAATGGCCGAGCTGGCCTGGGTGACCACCGACTTGAGCACGGCTACGTTGGCGCTGCCGCCGACTTTCTTGGCCAGGCGCTCGGCCGTTTCGTCCAGGTCCTGCTTGGCCTTGCCAAGGGCGCCGTGCCAGTAGATCGGCCAGGTAATTTCGGTGCCGATGTAGCTGAAGGCTACGGTGCGGGCCTGCGGTGCGAGCACGCCAGCGGCGTTCAGGGCATCGATCCACAGTTCCCAGTCCTGGCCGCCCATGACGGTGACGGTGTCGGCGATTTCCTGCTCGGTGGCCGGCTCGATGCTGGCCTCGATGATGGTGTCCTTGTTGGTGTCGATGGCAGTCGACTTGTACGGCTGGCCGATTGGCTTGAGCGCGGAGCGGACCAGTTCACCGGTCTGCGGCAGCTTGCGCACTGGCGAGGCCAGGGAGTAGATCACCAGGTCGACCTGGCCGCCCATTTCGTTCTTGATCAGCTCGATGACCTTGGCGCGGGCTTCGTCGGAGAAGGCGTCACCGTTGATCGACTTGCTGTACAGGCCCTCGGCCTTGGCGAACTTGTCGAAGGCGGCAGCGTTGTACCAGCCGGCGGTACCGGGCTTGGTCTCGGTGCCTGGTTTTTCGAAGAACACACCCAGGGTGTCGGCCTTGAAGCCAAAGGCTGCGGTGATGCGCGCCGCCAGGCCGTAGCCGCTGGATGCGCCGATGACCAGGACCTTCTTCGGGCCATCCTCGCGCACGCCCAGCTTGCGGGTGGCTTCGATCTGGTCACGGACGTTGAGCTCGCAGCCCTTCGGGTGAGTCGTGGTGCAGATGAAACCGCGAACCTTAGGATGAATGATGGCCAATGTCTGTACCTCGTCAGGTTTATGCAGGGAAGCGCCGCCATGGGCGATTCCGTTTGATCAGAGGGTGAGACTACCCCCGCAGGTTATCCGACACATATTACGGGGTGTTTGAAGGGATGCAAAACGGCGCTTGCTCTGCCAGCTGGCCTTGCAGCCACTGCAGAAAGCGCCGCGCCAAGGGATCGTCCTGGCTGTCGCGGTGCACCAGGCAGGCCCATGCTGGGCCACGTACGCACTGCGCCGAGAGCGCCTGCAAGCGCCCCTCCTGCACCGCCCGCTGGGCCAGCAATTGGCTGACCAGGGCGATGCCCAGCCCTTCACTGGCGGCATCCAGCAGCAGACCGGGGTCGGAAAAGTTCAGCCCCTTGCCCTGCTGCCCGACATCTTCGCCACCTTCCAGCTGCCAGTGGCTCCAGTCCATTTCCCGTTCGCCGTGCAAGGTGGTGCGCGTCGCTGAAGACGCCAGCGAAGGGTGGCAAGCCGGGTACAACCGATCCTGATGCAACACGCTGAAACTGCATTCGGCCTGAGCACTCAGGTCGTCACGGATGGCCAGGTCGATGGTCTCGCTGGCCATGTCCGGCACCTCGAAACTGGTGAACAGCCACAGGTCGACCTCCGGGCAGCGCTGATGGAAATCCGCCAGCCGCGGCAGCAGCCAGTGCCGGGCGAAGGCCGGGCTGGTGTTGACCACCAGCTGGTTGGGCTTGCGGTATTGCTCCAGCCGGCGAATGCCCACGGCCAGGTGCTGCAGCAGCGACTGGGTGGTGCTGAGCAGGTCATGCCCGGCGTCGGTCAGGCTCACGCTGCGGCCTGCGCGGTGGAACAACGGCTGTTCCAGGTAGGTTTCCAGGCTGCGAATCTGTTGGCTGATGGCCGACTGGGTGAGATTGAGCGATTCGGCAGCCTTGTGAAAGCTGCCGAGCCGTGCGGCCGCTTCGAAACCCCGCAGCGCGTTGAGGGGTGGCCAGTGTTTGAGCATGATCGATAAGCCCTGCTGATCAGATATGCGCTAAATCTATCGTTTGTCGCGCCCTCTTCATAGCCATAGCATGGACACCAACACCCGCGACGGCGGGCTTCGTTGATAAAAATCCTTAATAGATCGGAGTTCTCTATGCACCTGTCCCTCGACAGCGGCTGGCGCATGCCCGCCGAATGGGCCTGCCACGCGGCTACCTGGATGATCTGGCCACACAATCAAGCCCTGTGGGAAAACGGCTGGAACGTCAACCTCGCCGACGTGCAGCGCGACTATGCCCGCGTCGCCGCCGCCATCGCCCGCTTCGAGCCGGTGAAAATGGTCGTTGATCCCTCTGCAGTAGAGAGCGCTCGCGCCCTGTGTGGTGCCAACATCGAACTGATCGAATTGGCCGTGGACGACAGCTGGTGCCGTGACAGCGGGCCGAGCTTCCTCTGCCATCCACAACATGGCCTCGCCGGGCTGAGCTGGCGTTTCAACGCCTGGGGCGGCAAGTCGCAGCATGGCCATGACCGCAGCCTGGGCCGA
This sequence comes from Pseudomonas sp. NPDC089752, assembly GCF_044748725.1. Classification (NCBI taxonomy): domain Bacteria; kingdom Pseudomonadati; phylum Pseudomonadota; class Gammaproteobacteria; order Pseudomonadales; family Pseudomonadaceae; genus Pseudomonas; species Pseudomonas sp. NPDC089752. Next base: position 2,062 of record NZ_JBIVGP010000007.1, on the reverse strand, counting down.
CGCATGCTCGACCACCTGGGCCTGGACGGTTTCAGCACGTCCTTGTGCAACGAAGGCGGTGCGATCCATGTGGACGGCGAAGGCACGCTGATCACCACCGAGTCGGTACTGCTCAACCCCAACCGCAACCCCGGCATCAGCAAGGCCGATTTCGAAGCATGCTTCGCCCGCTACCTGGGCGTCAGCAAAACCATCTGGCTGCCGGGTGACCCGCAGTACGTCACCGGCGACATGACCGATGGCCACGTCGACGGTGTGTGCGCCTTCGCTCGCCCCGGCGTTTTGCTGGTCGACGCTACCCATGAACACCACTCGGTCTACGCCGACGTCGTACGGGAAAACCGCCGTGCTCTCGAATTGGCTACCGACGCCCAGGGCCGCCACTTCGAGCTGCTCGATCTGTACGAGGCCAGCGCTGCGGTCGATCAGGACGCCGAGGTGTTCTGCGCGTCCTACACCAACTTCTACATCGCCAACGGCGCGATCATCATGCCGGCCTATGGCATCGCCGCCGACGCCGAAGCCGCCGCGCAACTGGCCCACGCCTTCCCCGGCCGGGAGATCGTGCCGGTGCGCATCGACCACATCGCCCACGGCGGTGGTGGCATCCATTGCATCACCCAGCAACAGCCGGAGGTCTGCCGATGAGCCTGCTGCGCGTCGCTACCGCGAGGACCTGACCATGAAGCTGCCTGCGATGGCCGCGCTCGCCCTGGCCCTGTGTACCAGCCAGGCTCACGCCGACCAACCGACATTGCGCCTGTACAACTGGGCCGACTATTTTGCCGAGGACACCCTCAAGCAGTTCACCGCCGAAACCGGCATCCAGGTGATCTATGACGTGATGGACGGCAGCGAGGTGCTCGAAGCCAAGCTGATGTCCGGGCGCAGCGGCTACGACCTGGTGTTCCCCGGCGATACCGTGGCCGAGCGCCTGATGCGCGCCGGCAGCCTGCAGCCGCTCGACCCGAGCCGGCTTGAGGCGCTGGACGACATCGAGCCAGGCCTGCGCAAGCTGCATGCGCAGTACCCCAAGGCCAGCCAGGCGACCGTGCCTTACACCTGGGGCACCATCGGCCTGACGGTCAACGCCGCCAAGGTCCGCGAGCGCATGCCGGATGCGCCGCTGGACGACCTCGACCTGCTGTTCAGACCGGAGCTGGCGGCCAAGTTCGCCGATTGCGGCATCTCGGTGATCGACTCGCCCGACGAAGTGCTGGCCGTGGTCCTCCATTACCTGGGCCGCGAGCCGCGCAGCGCCAAGCGTGAAGACCTGGCCGCAGCAAGCGCGCTGCTCAAGGCCGTGCGGCCGTACATTCGCAAGTTTCAGTCCCAGCCGGTGACCGAGTTGGTCAACGAAAACCTCTGCCTGTCGCTGGGCTACAGCGGCGACGTGATCCAGGCCCAACGCACGGCCACGGCTGCCGGCAAGGCGCTGGACTTCCAGTACCGCGTCCCCCGCCAGGGCACCACGGTGTGGATGGACACCATGGCCATCCCCGCCGACGCCAAACACCCCGAATACGCCTATCGTTTCATCAACTTCGTCATGCGCCCGGCGAACATGGCCGCGATCAGCAATTTCACCGGCTACCCCACCGCCAGTGCCAAGGCGCGTCAGGCGGTCGACCCGCAGATGCGCGACAACCTCGATATCTACCTCGACGAAGCCACCTATGCTCGCCTGATCCCGGGCCGGGACATCCCGCAAGCCGACATGCGCGCACGCATGCGGGTGTGGACGCGCTTCAAGACTGCACAGGACTGACACCGGGGCGCGATATCGTGCAGCTGGATATAGATGCAATTGCCGCAGGCGGTGGTGGTATCCATTGCGTCACCCACCAGTGCCCGGCGATCTAGACCTTCGCTGGGGGCACAGTCCAGGCGAAATGCCTCAGACGGCATGCAATCCCCGTGGGAGCAACTGTCTTCCACAAAACTTAAAAAGCTGCGCGGATTGAGCTGTGGGAGCAACTGTCTTCCACAAAACTTAAAAAGCTGCGCGGATTGAGCTGTGGGAGCGGCTTCAGCCGCGAACACGGGCGTAGCCCGTGCCATA